>CABOHA010000001.1:1228947-1237187 GCA_902399975.1 Coriobacteriaceae bacterium
CGCGACAATCTGGGGCCCGTCCCCCTTAATATGTATAAATATGCAGGTCAGCGAGGTTGCTAGCGATGTGCCAGCGGATGCGCCGCCAGATAGACCTCGGTCAGTTGCGTGCGGTCGACATGCGTGTAGACCTGCGTGGTCGAAATATCGGCATGGCCCAAAATCTCCTGCAGCACACGCAGGTCGGCACCGCCCGCGAGCGTGTGGGTGGCAAAGGAGTGGCGCAAGGTATGGGGATGGAGCCCCACCAGCCCCACCTGGCGCCCATACCGCTCGCATATCGCATGCACGGCCTGGCGCGACAGGCGACGTCCGTTCTTATTTAAAAAGACCGCCGAGGTCTCCGTCCCGTGAGCATGAGCGGCCAGGAGCGTGCGCCCGTCACCTATATAGTGTGTCAAGGCGCGAGCCGCGCTTCCCACCAACGGGGCCAGACGCTCCTTGGAGCCCTTACCGCGCACCAGGACAAACCCGTCATCGATATGGATATCGCCCACATCGAGCCCAACCAGTTCACTCACGCGCAAGCCGCAACCGTAAAGCACTTCCAAGATGGCATGATCGCGCAGCCCCATCTCGCCCTCGGGAAAGTCTTGATCGAGCAGTGCCGAGACATCCTCCACCGAAAGGTATTCCGGCAGGCGATCTGCCTTTTTGGGCAGGCGCAACGCCGCCGTCGGGTTTTGGGCCACGGCCCCATCGCGCACCAAAAAGGCATGCAGGCCCTTCACGGCAGCAAGCGCGCGCTCCACCGAGGCGTCGGAATAGCCTCCGTCGCGGCGATCGGCAACAAAGCCCTCCACGACCTGACGGCTCACATCTTCAAAAGACGCAATGTCAGCCCGCTCCAGATAGGCGCAATACGTCGTCAGGTCACGACGGTAGGCCGCAATCGTATTGCGCGCCAAACCCCGTTCGACCGCAAGGTAATCGAGATACTCCCCCGCCACCACAGTGAGCGACGAGGGAGCAGCTTCGGTATGTTCTTGGTTCGCCGACACCCTTAGTCCGTAGCGAGGTTCTTGGGCGTCACCTGCACGCGATCGACGCCCTCATGCTGGCCAATCGAGGCGCGCACGAACTCGCGGAACAGCGGCTGCGGGTTGGTCGGACGGCTCTTGAACTCGGGATGAGCTTGGGTGGCCACATACCACGGATGTACATCGCGCGGCAGCTCGACCATCTCGACCAGACGCTCGTCGGGCGAAAGGCCCGAGATTACCAGACCGGCGTCCTCGAGCTGGTCACGGAAGGCGTTGTTGAACTCAAAACGGTGACGGTGACGCTCGTAGACGAGCTCCTCGCCATAGGCCTCGCGCGCGAGGGAATCGGCAGCAAGCTTGCACGGATAGGCACCCAGACGCATGGTGCCGCCCTTCTCGGTCACGTCCTCCTGCGAGCTCATCAGGTCGATGACGCTATACGGGCCATCCGGATCGAACTCGGAAGAGCTGGCGCCGGCAAGGCCGACGACGTTGCGGGCAAATTCGCACACGGCCACCTGCATACCCAGGCAAATGCCCAGATACGGAATCTTGTGCTCGCGGGCAAACTCGGCCGCGAGGATCTTGCCCTCCAGGGCGCGCTTGCCAAAGCCGCCGGGGACCAGGATGC
This sequence comes from Coriobacteriaceae bacterium, assembly GCA_902399975.1. Taxonomy (GTDB): domain Bacteria; phylum Actinomycetota; class Coriobacteriia; order Coriobacteriales; family Coriobacteriaceae; genus Collinsella. The sequence continues at coordinate 1,230,562 of CABOHA010000001.1, forward strand.
CCGAGGCGTCGCCCAGAACTTCGGAGACATTCTGCTCGTCGAGGCTCTCGCCGTCGACCAGCTGGACGTCCACATGGCGATCGTAGAAGACGCCCGCATGGTGCAGGGCCTCGATAACCGACAGGTACGCATCGGGCAGCTGCGTGTACTTGCCAACGACGGCGATCTTCACCTTGTCGGCGTGATGGTTGGCGTGATTCTGTTTGCGCAGGAACTCGTTCCACTCGCTCATGTCGCGCTCACGCGGGTCCAGACCCAGGCGCTCGCAAATGCGCAGGTCAAAGTCCTGCTCGGCAAGCAGCTGCGGAACATCGTAAATACTCGCGCAGTCCTCGTTGGTAAAGACGCAATCGGTGTCGACGTCGCAGAAGCTTGCGATCTTTCCGCGGATAGCGTCATCGATATGGTGGTCGGAGCGCAACACGATAATATCGGGCTGGATGCCAAAGCTGCGGAGCTCCTTGACGGAATGCTGCGTGGGCTTGGTCTTGACCTCGTGGGCGGCGGCGATATAGGGAACGAGCGACACGTGGATGTAGCAGACGTTCTCGGGGCCGGCCTCCTTGCGGTACTGACGAATGGCCTCGACAAACGGTTGGGACTCGATGTCGCCGATCGTGCCGCCCAGCTCGGTGATGACTACATCGGAGCCGGTCTGCTCTTCGATGCGGCGGAACTTATCCTTAATGGCATTGGTGACGTGAGGAATCACCTGCACGGTACCGCCCAAAAAGTCGCCGCGACGCTCGCGGGCGATTAGGCTTTTGTAGATGGCACCGGTCGTAAAGTTGGAATCGCGGGTCAGGTTCTCATCAATAAAGCGCTCGTAATGACCCAGGTCCAGGTCGGACTCGTAACCATCCTCGGTAACGAAGACCTCACCATGCTGGAACGGGCTCATGGTACCGGGGTCGACGTTCAGATACGGGTCGGCCTTCTGCATCGTTACTTTGTAGCCACGCGACTTGAGCAGACGGCCCAGCGAGGCCGCGGTGATACCCTTGCCCAGGGACGAAACCACGCCACCGGTTACGAACACATGCTTGGTCATATTGAGTTACCTGCGCTTCCCGTAGAAGTTGTTTATCCACATCTTACGGGTCTTCATTGTAATACTCGCGCCGCGGACCGTTCGCAATTTTTCTCGCGTGCGATTGCATTTCTCAATCTTGAAACAAAACGCCGCCCGGTTTCCCAGGCGGCGTCACTATGGCAAGGGTTACATGCTGCTATCGATCAGCAACCTCGTCCTCAAGCATTTCTTGAACGAGCATGCCGGTACGGACGCCCTCAAGATACCACTCACCACGTTCGGTGAGGCAAATGCCATTTGCAAGCTGACCGCCGTCGTCGCTATAACGCGAGACGACATCAATCATACCTTCGGAATCCAAGCGATCGATTGCGGCGCGGGCACGATACGGCGAAACCCCCACGCGCTCGGCAAGCGTTTTGCGCGAGAAACCATACGGCCCGCCATTGTCTTCGGTTTGCTGGTCGATCTCCATCAACACCAGCACCTCGACACGCTTCATATCGTTGACACTCGCACGACCCTTGCCCGCCATAGCAGCCTCCTCAAACCGAGCACGAGCATCTAACGCGCCGTGCGCGACCGACACACCTCACGATGGCAGGTAATATCCATCATGCGGCATCCCGCTAAGGATGAAACAGTTACAGTTATTGTATACCGCTCAAATTGTTTCTAGGCAGGTAAACAGCTATTTTTCGCCGAAATAGACGCTTTATTGATCAAAAAGCCGTACCGGGCGCTAACACGATACGGCCAAAATGCAATGCAATTACCGCGGTGCTTCAAACTTAGCGATGGAAGAAACCGCGGCGCTCAAACTTGGGCTCGCAGCACACGTTGATGCCCAACTTGCGCAGTACCGTCTCGTCCGTCGGCGAGATAATCACGCTAAAGAAGGCATCGCAACCGCGCAGCTGCTCCAGGCCCGAAAGGACGCGAGCGGCCGTCTCACTCGTGGCCGAGGTGATCGACAGCGCCATAAGCGTCTCGTCGGTGTGGAGGCGCGGGTTTTTGCTGCCCAGGAAATGCGTCTTGAGCTTGCTGATGGGCTCGATCGCCTCATCGCTAATGACCTCGAGCTCAAGGTCGACGCCCGAGACATGCTTGAGGGCGTTCATAATGAGCGAACTTGCGGCGCCCAGGCGCGTGGAGGTCTTACCGGTCACCACGGAGCCATCGGGCATGACCATGGCACCCACGGGACCACCCGTCAGCTGCTCCCTGGTGAGGGCCGCCGAGCGCGCCGGTGAGTAGTTCTTATCGATGCCGGCTTTCTTCATAATAATCTTGAGACGGTCGACTTGCTCATCGCCCACGCCGGTACGGCGCACATTTTCGACCGCGGTAAAGTAGCGGCGGACGATCTCCATCTTGGAAGCGTCGCGGCAGGCATCGTCATCGGTGATGGCAAAACCGACCATATTGACGCCCATGTCCGTAGGGCTCTGGTAGGGGCTCTTGCCCAGGATCTTTTCCATCAGGGCACGGACTACCGGGAAGGCCTCGACGTCGCGGTTGTAGTTGACCGTGGTCTTGTTGTAGGCCTCCAGGTGGAAGGAGTCGATGATGTTGGCGTCATCGAGGTCTGCCGTGGCGGCCTCGTAGGCAATATTGACCGGATGCGTAAGGGGCAGATTCCAAACCGGGAAGGTCTCGAATTTGGCATAGCCGGCGGCCGTGCCATGCTTGTGCTCGTGATAGAGCTGAGACAGGCAAGTGGCGAGCTTGCCCGAGCCAGGGCCGGGCGCCGTCACGACAACGAGCGGTCGGGTGGTCTCGACAAACTCGTTCTTGCCATAGCCGTCGTCGGACACGATCAGATCGACATCGTGCGGATACCCCTCGATGGGATAGTGCAGCTTGGCGGGAATACCGAGCGCGTTCAGGCGGTTGCGGAACACATCGGCAGCGGGCTGTCCAGCGTACTGGGTGATGACCACGGCCGCGACAGCAAAGCCGTTGCCGCGGAACAGGTCAACCAGGCGCAGCACATCCTCGTCATAGGTAATGCCAAGGTCACCACGAGCCTTGTTTTTCTCGATGTGGTTCGCGTTGATCGCGATGATAACCTCGACATCGTCGGCGATGCTTTTGAGCATGCGGAACTTGCTGTCCGGCTCAAAACCCGGTAGCACGCGGCTGGCATGATAGTCATCGAACAGCTTGCCGCCAAACTCCAAATACAGCTTGCCGCCAAACTGCGAGATGCGCTCCTTAATGTGAGCAGCCTGCAGCTCGATATACTTCGCGTTGTCGAAACCCTGGCGCATGTATGGCTCCCGTCCCGTTTCGTAAATTAAGTTCCTACGCGATTATAACGGAGCCTGCCCCTCGCAAGGGCCTGGCCACCAACAGGCACCAACCAAACACGCCCACCGCAACCCACGGGGAACCGGGGTAGCTAATTTGAAGCAGGAACCAAGTCACTCCGCACCAACAATGGAAACGTCACAGGCAGAGCCAAAGTCAACGAACGGGCACCAGAGCGGGCAAGCTGTTCCCCTGCACCAACAATAACAGCGTCGCAGGTTGAGCATAAGTCAGCGAGCGCCGTCCAGAACGTACAAGTTGGCATGAAAAAGGCAAGGCATAGACCTTTTGGTCATGCCTTGCCTTTTGAATGACAAATTGTAGTTCTGGGCGGCGCGCAGCGTCGAGTGGTTCCGCGGTTTGGTAAAACCGCGGAACATAAGTGCGCCCCCTCCCGCGCACGGAACGGGAGGGGGCCAAAGGTAGGAGTCTACCGGTGGGGTTACCCCACCGGACAGACGATGACCAGGTGATCCGTTATAGGATCGTCATGGTTTCCGTGGGGTACCCAGGGGGTACTTAGATCATCACGCAAGCGATGGTCAGGATGATGGCGCAGACGACGGAGAGAGCGACGATGAGCTTAAGAGCAAACTTGAGCCAGGTCGTCCACTCGATCTTAGCCAGAGCGAGACCGCCCATGATGGCACCAGAGGTCGGGGTGAACAGATTCACGACGCCGATGGCGGCGGAGAAGATCATGACCATGACCTCGGGCGAGAAGCCGAGCTTAACAGCCAGCGGTCCCATGATGGGCATGGAGACAGTAGCCATACCGGAGGTCGAGGGGATCAGGAAGGACAGGCCAAAGTAGACCAGGAAGCTCATGGGAGCGAAGATCACGCCGGACAGGCCAGCCAGAGCATTGGCGGCAGCGTCGAGGACGTAGACGTCGAGGCCGGTGCTAGCCATGAGGACGGAGATACCACGGGCGAGAGCGATGACGAGGACAACGGACATCATGTCGGCAGCGCCGGTGATGAAGGTGTTGACGATCTGCTTCTCGGACAGGCCACCGATGATACCGATCAGGACAGCCATGAGGAAGAACCAGGTGGAAGCCTCGTCGAAGTACCACTGGCCAATGGGCAGGCCGGTGATCAGGGCAGACCAGCCCTGAACGATGGCGTTACCGTCGGCGTCATAGACAGCGCCAGCATCGAAGAAGTTGGCGACGCCCTCGTTGAGGTCGGCCAGCGGGATGAAGCCGACGATCATGACGACGAAGGTGAAGGCAAAGGCGATCAGAACACCCTTCTGACGACCGGTGAGCTTGACCTCCTTGTGAACCTCGGAAGCAGCCTTGCCGTGAGCCTCTTCGGCGTCCTTGAGCTCCTGCATCGAAAGGATGGTGGAACCCTTGTCAGCCTTGACCTTCTTGGCATAGCTCATGACGAAGAGGATGGACATAACAGTGGTAACAATCCACAGGACGGCACCGAGGCCGATGATGATGGACTGGTTGACCTCAATGCCAACGCCGGTCAGAGCGTCGACGGCAGCGCCGACGGCGAACGGGTTAACCGTGGAGCCCAGGCAGCCGCAGCCAGCGCCGAGCAGGACGGTGGCAGCACCGACCATAGGGTCGAAGCCAGCGGCCATCATGGTAGCGGCAAGCAGGGCGTAGAAGGGAACGGTCTCCTCGCACATACCATAGGTGGTACCACCGAGGGAGAAGATGAACATCAGCACGGGAATGAGCATGATCTCATTGCCCTTAAGCTTCTGCACCAGAACAGCAATGCCGTTGTCCAGGGCGCCGGTCTCGGTCATCATGCCGAGGAAGCCGCCGAGGATCATAACGAAGAGGCAGACGGGCAGAGCGTCAGCGAAGCCCTTGACCGGGGCGGTGCAGAAATCGCTCAGGCGGGCAGCGGTAACCTCGCCACCGGACGTACCGGAGACGATAACGGTAACAACCGCGACGATTGCCAGCAGAGCAAGAAGAATGGTGAACGATGAAGGCATACCGCGCTTTTTCTTAGCGGTCTCAGTCATAGTTCTCATCCCCCCTTCATAAATCATTTACTGATCTCGCCCGAAGCGGCTCTTCCGTGCCGTGCATGTCGCTCGGTGCGAGATTTTTACCAGACAAAAGCGCTCGGGGTGCGCAGCAATGCACCCCGAGCGAGATGCTAGATGCTCTTACTTGAGCGTAGCGTACATGACAGCCTTGATGGTGTGCATGCGGTTCTCGGCCTCGTCGAAGACCTTGGAAGCGGGGCTCTCGAAGACCTCGTCGGTGACCTCCTGCTCGGTGATGCCGAACTGCTCGCACTTCTCGGCGCCAATCGTGGTGTTGGTGTCGTGGAAGCTGGGCAGGCAGTGCAGGAAGATGGCACCCGGGTTGGCCATAGCCATGACCTCGGAGGTAACGCGATACGGGGTGAGCTGAGCGATGCGCTCGGCCCAGACCTCGTCGGGCTCGCCCATGGAGACCCAAACGTCGGTGTAGAGAACGTCGGCACCGGTGACGCCGTCCTTGACGTCGGTGGTCAGCTTGATGGTGCAGCCGTTGGCCTCGGCGATGGGCTTGCAGGCCTCGATGACGTCGTCAGCGGGCATGCACTCCTCGGGGCCGCAGGCCACGAAGTTCATGCCGAGCTTGGAGCAGACAACCATGAGGGAGCGAGCGACGTTGTTCTTGCAGTCGCCCATGAAGACGAGGGTCTTGCCCTTGATGTCGTAGTTGAAGTTCTCCTGGACGGTCAGGATGTCGGCGAGCATCTGGGTGGGGTGCCACTCAGTGGTCAGGCCGTTCCACACGGGCACGCCGGACTTAGCGGCGAGCTCCTCGACGTCGTCCTGGGCAAAGCCGCGGAACTCGATGCCGTCATACATGCGGCCGAGAACGCGAGCGGTGTCCTCGATGGACTCCTTCTTGCCCATCTGGGACGAACCGGGATCGAGGTAGGTAACGCCCATGCCCAGGTCCATGCCGCCGACCTCGAAGGCGCAGCGGGTACGAGTGGAGGTCTTCTGGAAGAGCAGGACGATGTTCTTGCCCTCGAGATAGCGGTGCGGAACGCCAGCACGCTTCATGTCCTTGAAGTTCTTGGAGAGCTTGAGCAGGTACTCAATCTCCTCGGTGGTGAGGTCGAGGAGCTTGAGGAAGCTACGGCCGGAGAGGTTAACACCCATGGTTCGTTTCCTTTCGAAGAAATGAATTACGTAAGTATTAGTGTTGCCCGTTTGACGGGCGAAACCGGTGCGGTTGTAGGGGGACCGCACCGGAAACGGAAAACCTTAGAGGTCCTCGCGCCAGAAGGGCATGCTCATG
>CABOHA010000002.1 GCA_902399975.1 Coriobacteriaceae bacterium
AGATATATTGCCAGACCGGAGGGGCGCCGTGGGCGGGAATCGCGCACTCCATATTTTGTTCACAAATGAATAGAACCCTCAGTTGCTTCACTGAGGCCGCATTCGAAGCAGCAGCTTCTGATATTGGCGATGACCAGCTGGTTTATAGGTGTTAAGGCATCGGTCATCTCTGGAGCGCCACTTTACTCCAAAAGCATGAGCTATTTGTTTCCCGTCGGTAAAAGGCGGGTTTTGTTCGCCAAGCGTTCTTATATATCTTATATATAGAGAAGTTCGGGTTCGAACCCGTGCACCGTCAACTAAAAAGCGACCAGCCGGAGCCGATCGCTTTCTATTCTATGCTGGAGCATCCAGAGGGTGCTTCCGAACTCATTTTCTCGCTGCCATTCATGCTTTCGAAGCATCGTTTGACCTCCGCAGCCTCATGTTTTGAGGATCTGCCGTGTTTATCACTGTTATCCATGAGTGTGTGGAAGTGATCCTCATACAGATACATGCAATCCGCCAGAAAACTGAGAAGCATCTTTCTGCAGCCCTCGTTGTCTATCCTCGCATCTCTCAGGTCTTCCTGAAATTCACAAGCAGTCTTAGGGTCAATTTGTTTCTGCTTTCAGAGACTTGTTTGAGAGTTTTTAAAGACAGTTCAAAACAATAAGTGAGACACCATAAAGCAGAGCAAGATGTGCCGGATAGAAAATGTAGAAGAAGTATTTCAGCCTCAGCCCTCGCTTGCCATTATAAAAATTGATAAGCAGCAACGAAACAACCGCGGCAGCAACATCAGGATTAAGTACATTAGCTGCAGCAAGCTCAAATCCGCCGCCAACTATATGGCATGACGAAAGGAGCACTGCGCATACTGCAGCAAAGAACATCTTGCCCTTGCTGTCGTGGAATAAATAGAATGCAGCCACAAGCAGAATGCCATACACACCGCCATCTAGTTTAGTGTATTCAGCTGCCAGTGCTGTCAAAACAATCAGAGCAATTTCTGCGATGCATCTCTTCCATTTTGAAAGGCTTCGTATCTTTTCCAGAATAATCAAAAAGACCAAGGAAAGCAGGAGCTCACACATAACATTTTGTTGCCGAAGGTCGAATAGTTGCCCGGTTTGAACGAAATCGTATATGGGCTCCGCAATGATTGCGAAGACAAGCATATTTCGCAGGTACTTCTTTATGTCATGAGTATGCAAAAATCCCTCAACTATCAAAAAGCAAAATAAGGGAAATGCAATTCTGCCAAGAACATGAAGCACATCCGAAGCCTCGCTTAGAATCGCCCACTGTTCGTCTGATATCTGACTGTACGATGCGTGAGTCATGATTCCATTGGTCAGGACGATCCTGCTTACATGATCGAGAACCATCGAAATGGCTGCTATTATCTTTAATGTGCTGCCGCTAATTCCGTATCTATTTGTTTTCATTTCGTATTCCTTACTTTGGGTGGGCCGTCAGGGGTTCAGCCTGCTCCGCAGGCGGCCGCTGCGGCGCTTTCGCGCCTTGCGCGCTGCGCTGGCAAACGCTCACGCGTTTACTCAGCTCCGCGCCCCGACGGGTTCGAACCCGTGGCGCGGCAACAAAAAAGCGGCCGGCGTTCGCCAGTCGCTTTTCTATTCTATGGTGGGCCGTCAGGGGTTCGAACCCTGGACCTTGGGATTAAAAGTCCCCTGCTCTGCCAGCTGAGCTAACGGCCCGCGGGTGGCATTGTACCACGGTCTGGGACTATTCCCAACTCCATTGGCCGTTCTGGAAAATCACAACTTCACGTCCATCAGGCGTAATGCCCGTAATATCGATGTCGTCCGTGCCGATCATAAAATCGACGTGCGTGCTCGAGACGTTAACGCCATGCTTCAGGAGCTCCTCCTTGGACATGTCGTACCCATCCTCGATACATTCGGGGAAACCAACACCTAGCGCGAGATGACAACTAGCGTTCTCGTCATAGAGCGTATCGTAGAACAGAACGCCACTTTCGCGAATCGGCGTGTTCTTGGAGATGAGCGCGACCTCGCCCAGACGAGCGGCACCTTCATCGGTGTCAATAATGCTCGCAAGCGTCGCCTTGCCCACGCGGGCATCGTAGTCCACTACGCGGCCCGCCTCGAACTTAATCCAAAAATCGTCAACCTTGTTACCGTGATGAATGAGCGGCGTAGCCGAATACACGATACCGTCGGCACGCATACGATCAGGCGAGGTGAAGACTTCCTCGGTGGGAATGTTGGGGAAGAATGGGTGCCCATCGGGCGTCTCGCCCTTGCCGCCGGCCCACTCGTGACCTTTCGTCATGCCAATCGTCAGATCGGTTCCATTTGCCGAGGTGTAATGCAGATAGTCGAAACGATTGTCGTTCAGGAAACGCAGATTCTTTTCGAATGCGGCGTCATGGAGTTCCCAGTCGCTCTCCGGGTCCTGGCCATCGGCACGAGCGGTGTGCAGAATCGCATTCCATAGTTTATAGATCGCAACCTCATCCGCATCGCCCGAGAACACCTCGCGAGCCCAGGCAACGACCGGCGCGCCGGCGATGCACCACGGGTTGATGTTGTAGTCCAGCCCACGGCGGAAGACCTTGCACTGCGTATTCCTTGCCTTGGAAGCCGCGGCGGGCTTGGCGGGGTCAATGCCCTTCAGAGCCGCTGGGTCCGCACCCTCGATAAAGATAAAGCAGGCGCCGTCCTGGGCCAACGAATCCAGCTGCATGCGCTTCCACTCGGGCGTCTGCTCAAAATAGCTTTTATCGACATGCTCGTACGTAAGCCTTGTCGCGGCATCGTCAGCCCAAATAACCGTCACGTGACCGGCACCGGCGGCATAAGCCTCCGCGACCACCACGCGCGCAAACGGCGCGCACTCAACCGGAGACTGAACGACAACCTCCTGGCCGGGCTTGACGTTTACGCCCTTGCGAACAATCAGGCGCGCGTAGTTTTTAATCTTGGGCTCCAGGGCCTTCATACCCTCCAGAGCTTCTTCGACCGTCAGGGCAGCTCGAATCATGTGCCACTCCATCTATCTATAGAACAGTAAAAAGGCGCGCCGCAAAAACGACGCGCCTTATATCTTAGCGATAAGTATGGATACAAGCGCTACTTCTTCTTGGAGGCCTTCGTGTCCTCCTCGGCAGCCGCGCGCTCAATAAGAGCGTTGAGCTTGTTCTCGGACATGCCCTCGGCCTGCGTGCGGTACATGTTGCGCAGGGGACGAATACGAACGAAGTCGTAGATAAAGTCACCCAGAATGATGACATAGGACAAAACGATGCCGACCATCTGGACGGGACTGGACACCGTGCCGCCGGGAACGAAGTAGAACGAAACCCAAATTGCCACGATGAACACCATGCCGATAGCGAGCACGGCCCACCAAATACGGCGGCGCTTGGTGTAGTCCTCATCCTGCTTGAGAAGGATATTCGACACCGTGTAGATACGATCCTCCTTGGCGCGCTGCTTGGCCTTGCGGGCGCGCTTTTCCTCCTTGGAAAGGCCTTCCAGGTTTTCGCCCTTCTCGAGCTCTTTACGGCGTGCCTTGGATGATGCCGGCACGACGTGAACAGAGCTCGCTGCCTGACGGGCGGGCTTAGCGGATGCGGCGGACTTGCGCGCAACCCCGGTAACCTCGCGGGATTGCGTGCGCTTGTTCGTGGCGCTGCGGGTACTCACTTATGCGTTCTCCTTCATGCTTGTGAACTGGGAGCCCGTGATGATTTGGAAGGCCTCGCGATAGCGCTCGGACGTGCCATCGATGACCTCGGCGGGCAGGTGCGGGGTCTCCCCCGTCATATCCCAGTTGGCCTTGAGCCAATTGCGGACGAATTGTTTGTCGTAGCTGGGCTGAATCTTGCCCTCCTCGTAGCTGGCGGCAGGCCAGAAACGGCTGGAGTCGGGCGTGAGGCACTCGTCGATCAGCGTAACCTTACCATCGATGACACCAAACTCGAACTTGGTGTCGGCGATGATGATGCCTCGAGTCGCGGCATACTCGGCAGCGGCCTTGTAGATCTTGAGAGATAGGTCGCGAATCTGCGTGGCGATGTCCTCGCCCACGATCTCGCAGCAACGCTCGAACGAAATGTTCTCGTCGTGGTCGCCGATCTCGGCCTTCGTGGACGGCGTGAACAGCGGCTCGGGAAGCTTGGAGGCCTCGGTCAGACCCTCGGGCAGCTGAATGCCGCAGACGGTACCGTTCTCGTCATAGGTCTTCTTGCCCGAACCGGTCAGATAGCCGCGGACGATGCACTCGATAGGAATCGTCTGGGCCTTCTTGACCAGCATGGCGCGGCCTGCGAGATAGTCACGGTACTCAGCAAACTCCTCGGGGAAATCCGCCGGGTCGATGGAAACGAGATGGTTGGGGACGATGTCGGCAAACTTATCGAACCAGAATGCCGAGATGCGATTGAGCACCTCTCCCTTAAACGGAATCTCGTCGGGAAGAATGAAGTCGAACGCAGAAATGCGGTCGGTGGCGACCATCAGCAGGTTTTCACCGGCATCGTAAATATCACGAACCTTGCCACGGGAATCCGGACGACGCTCCATCGTTGTCACGTGAGTCACTCCTTACCTAAATACGACAGAAATGCGGGCTCTTTCCCGCATGTTTTCGCAAACTCGGAGCGGCAGGGACGCGGCCCCTCCTTCACCGAATAGCGAAAAGCTAGTGCTCCATTGTAGTAGATGCCGCGTCTGCCGTGTGCTCGCGGGGCAGATGAATTGTAAAAGTCGTACCCTTTCCAAGCTCCGACTCCACGGATATGTAGCCATGGTGACGCTCGACGATCTGCTTGGTCACGGCGAGGCCAACGCCCAGGCCGCCAGCTTCGCGGGCGCGGCTGGCATCGGCGCGCCAAAAACGACCGAAGATGCGCGACAGATCGTCCTTGGCGATACCGATGCCCGTATCCGAAACCGCGATATCGACGTGCTTGCGGTCGCTGAGCACCGACACCACGACCCAACCCCCCTCGGGGGTGTAACGCATGGCGTTGCTCATGAGGTTAATAACGCATTGCGTGATCATGTCGGGATCTGCCTCGACAACGTCATCGTGGCCCTGCGTCTCATCCGCAAAGCGCAAACGCAGGTCACGGTCGGCAAACAGGCGCTCCTGGCCATTCACAATCGAACGCACAAACGGCACCATATCCACCGGCTCCAGGTTGAGCGGCGCGGTACTGTTTTCCATGCGCGACAGGTCGAGCATCTGCTGCACCAGACGGGCCAGACGACGCGTCTCGGATGCGACTGTCTCCAGGTGTTCGTCGTCGGTGGGATACACACCGTCTTGCATGGCCTCGACCGTTGCAAGCATGGCCATGAGCGGCGTGCGCAGCTCGTGAGCAACATCAGAGGTCAGGCGCTTCTCGTGCTTCATATCCTTTTCGAGTGAGGTGGCCATCTCGTCGAAGGTCTCTCCCAGCTGATCGATCTCATCATCGCCGCGCAAGCCCGTACGAGCGGACAGGTCTCCATCGCGAATCTGCTTGGCGGTGCTGGTAATACGATGAATCGGCTTGGTGAGCATGCGCGACATGAGCGCTCCGATAACGACCGAGATGCAGACGGCCACAACCGCGGCAAGGGCCATGGCGTTAAAGGTCTTCTCTCTGAATGCTGAGTCTGCCTTGGTGAGCAGGGCATCGGAGCCAATCGCCCACAATTTGACCTGACCCACGTGCTCGCCGGAGGACGTCACGATCTCAACGTTGGCAACACTATTGGAATCGGTGGGAGCAGACGAGACTGGGCTGTGCGATGCCTTCTTTCCGCTCGTACCGTCGGTCGTCGCCTGATTTTCGCGCACATCGGCAGTAGCGCTTGCCGAGGGCCACGAGTCGTCGTAGACGATGACGCCCTTTTTATTGACAACCTGCATGCCAAGATCGTCGGACACCAAGCTCGATGTCGCGACCGCACGCAACTCCCCCGCGGTCCAAGAACCGTTTTCCTTATATGACGTTGCCAACTTTTCGGCTGCGGAATTGGCGATTTCGACAATATTGGAGCGCGTGTAATCCGTAAAAACCGTGCCCCATACAACGGAGACAACGCCCACCAGCACCAGTACCGTCATGAGCGATGTCAGGGCAAAAGCCAGGGCCATGCGCGAGGGATAGCTCATCGTTGGCCGTGAATCGGAACGAGGCGTGTTCCAACTAGCCTTGGAACCCGCCTCGTTCTCCTGCTTATGCTTTTGCCCGATTTCAAAGCGCGCAGGTGTCATATGTGATTTCCTTTATTTCTCGTCCGACTTATCGGTCTTGGTCGGAGCCTCGAAGCGGTAGCCGACACCGTGGACGGTGTAGAGCCACTTGGGCTTCTTGGGGTCGTCGCCCAGCTTGGCGCGAAGGTTCTTCACATGGCTGTCGATGGTGCGCTCGTAACCCTCAAAGTCGTAGCCGAGCACTTTCTCGACCAACTCCATGCGGTTGTAGACGCGGCCGGGGTGACGGGCAAGCGTGGTGAGCAGCTTGAACTCGGAAGCCGTCAGGTCGACTTCCTTGCCCTCGACCAAAATCTTGTGGCCCGAGATGTCAATGACCAGATCGCCAAAGTCGAGCACCTCGACGGCCGGCTCATCGGCCTGGTGGGCACGGCGGAACAAGGCGCGTACGCGCGCGACAAGCTCGCGCGGCGAGAACGGCTTGATCAGGTAGTCGTCGGCTCCGAGCTCGAGGCCGATAATACGGTCCTCGATCTCGCCCTTGGCCGTCAGCATAATGATGGGGACATCCGAGGTGTCGCGAATGGTGCGGCAAACGCGCTCGCCGGGAATCTTGGGGAGCATGAGGTCGAGCACAACCAGGTCGAACTGGTGCTTCTCGAACTCCTCGATTGCAGACTGGCCGTCGCCGACGCCAACAACCCAGTAGCCCTCGCGCTCGAGATAGGCAGCGACGGCGTCACGGATTGCCTTCTCGTCCTCGACCAGCAGAATCTTTTTTGCATCTGAAGCCATAACACGGCCCCCCTGTCTCAATTAGCTAAGAACAAGCTCATTTTAACGCACCTGAGCCCACCGGGTATCGCATGGACGCGACAGCTCGGCGGGCGGTACTCATAGTCACAACGCGTTTATTCCCCTGTCGACGCCTTTTTAACCCCTCGGAGACTAAAGAGAGAACAGGCGAGCGGTAACCGTCTCGGGAATTCCCTGGCTGTTACGCACCGTTGCGTACGTTAAGAACGAGTTCGATTTACCCGCCGTAGCAGGATAATCGCCATACTCCAAGGCTCGGTCGGGCGACAGAAGCGAGCCGTAGGTCTTGGCCGAAGTGTCAATCAAAAAATGCGACGCCTGAACTTTAACCAGGTATTTATTTTTCCTTCCCGCAGCGCACGCGAGCGGCTCACGCGAAAGGAAGAGGTACGGCCCACCCTCGTTACCGATATAGGTGCCCATATTGCCCAGGCTACCCACACCGCTATACGTCGCCTCAATGGAGAACACGAAGGTGTCGCCCATATACACGGCCTCGAAAGGCGAAACCGACGAAGGAAGCACCAGCTGAGCTCGCTTCGTGTTGTTGCCGTCAGTCAGGTCGATCGCCGTCATACCGTAATAGACGCCCTCATCATTGTGCACGCGGGGCGAGATGGTCAGGATGCCGTCGCTCACACGCGGGGCGGATGCGAAGCGCCCCGTTGACTTCCAAATAGTCTCAGGCTTGGACTCGCTGGGCGACTGACGGTAGCAGTACGAATCGTTACTCGTCTTGCTGCCGCCGGACGAGGGCATCTTATACCAGATGACCGACGACCCATACGCTGTGAAGAGCGGCGGATCGTAGTTTTCGCCACCGCGGTCGAGCTCGACAGCGTTGCCGGTAAGGGAGGAGCCTGCAAGGTTTTGCGCATAGAGTTTCCAAGACGCATTGGCAAAGTTCATCTCGACCCACGCGAACACGCCATCACCCGCGCGAACGTCGTAAAACGCATAACCGGTTCCCTCAACGGGATCCTCGATAAGTGTGGTAAGCGAGCCATCGCCCAGGTTGAGCACACCAAGCGTATTGGCATGCAGGGCAGAAGCAGGCGCCATCATCGCGGCAGCATAGTCGCCATCGCAGTAGTACAGCAGCGTGCCCAGCGGCAGCGTCCACGAGGCCGCGGGCTCAAGATCGATATCGACAGCTTCGTACTCATCAGTGATCGAGACAATCTTCGAATCGTCCTTGATAACCTGTGGCTCGCCAGCGGCGTCGTCGCTGGTACCCGTTTTCTTTGAGCATCCGGCAAGCACCGTGGCAGCGCCCGCGGCAGCCCCTCCGAGCACAAAGCCGCGGCGCGATATTCCGTTCTTGATCTGGTCGGCGATACTCATTAGGCGATCTCGGCGCGAGCGGCCTCGATAGCGCGCGTGAGCTGATCGGCGCAAGAAGTATTCTTCATACCGCAGGTGTTACCAGCGAGAACCTCGATGACGCGATCGGCAGGAGCGCCCTCGACCAGCTTAGAGATAGCCTTGAGATTGCCGTTGCAGCCACCGGTAAACTCGACGCCCACCACCTTGTTGCCGTCATCAGAAAGATCAAGGTGGATATTGCGAGTGCATACGCCCTGAGGCTTGTAATCAAAACTAATCATTGCATTCCCCTCTCGTAAAGCAATTTCAGACGTCTATTATCCCCGTCCGAACCGATAAAGTATCGCGGGCACCGATTCAACATTCCCCAATGCGCAAACCAGCGGCAGCAATATTAGCAATCTGCTTCCCGAGCGTGGACTTTTCGTTTCTCTTGATACATGTTGTGGTCAGCGATGTGGTAAATCTCGGTCAGCGTATAACCGGGTGCCTCTGCCGTCGCGACGCCAAACGACGCACTGACTGTCAGCACCTCATCGCTCGCAGCAGCAAGGCTGAGGCGAAGATCTTGCACTATTTCACATGCGGATTCGCGATCGGTGTGAGGGCAAATCAGCAAGAACTCGTCGCCACCAATGCGCATAGGCACAAACTTCTCTCCTGCCGTTTGCCTCAATACAGACGCCGTACGCCGTAGCAGCTCATCGCCCATTTCGTGACCGTAGAGATCGTTGGTACGCTTGAGGAAATTGCAGTCCATCATGATCACACTCACGGGCAGGGACTCGTTCACCAGGTCGTCGCCAAGGGACTCAAGGTAATTTCTATTGCGAAGTCTCGTCAGCTTATCCTGGAAAGAAAGCTCCTCGGCGCGCTTTGTCATCGAGATGTTATGCGTCGCCACGACGACCGACTCCAGTCGACCCTGCTCATCGCGGCGCTGTGGAACAACCTGCAGCGAATACCACGTACCTCGGCAGTCTCGTACCTCGGCATCCAAGTACGGCACGCCCTCCATACGATCCCGAAGCGTCTTTATATCTAAGAGCTCCATGACCGCCTCGCGACTTTCGGGACT
Source organism: Coriobacteriaceae bacterium (assembly GCA_902399975.1). Lineage (GTDB taxonomy): Bacteria > Actinomycetota > Coriobacteriia > Coriobacteriales > Coriobacteriaceae > Collinsella. The sequence goes on from CABOHA010000002.1 coordinate 9,398, forward strand.
CACAATGTCTCGGCAAACCGTTGCAAAAAAGTCATATGCCTCGGCGTGCTCGGCAAATATCTTCGCCACCGATGGCGACATGTTAATCCCCTCGATCTCAAGCGTGTCGAGATGCAACAGGAGGGTCGACTCATACGTGGTACTGATGGCATTGATGATGCCGAGCTGCTTGTCCTTTTCGGCCAAATTGCGACGATCGGCGACGATACGCACCAACAGCACTACAACCAAAAACACCAGGAACGCCAGCACGCCGACAGCGATAAATGAAATCCTGCCCGACATGACCTCAGATTTGGGATAGAGCGCAAACAGGCGATAGTCCTCATACGCCGCACGCACGGCATACCAGGTACTTCCCCGATATTCGACACGTGTTAGACCTTCGTCTTTCCAATCAATTCCGCTATCGGCAAGAAGCCGGGCGAGAGCTATATCGACGGTCGAATCGTTTGAAGAAACGATTTGCGCATCGCGCATCACGAACACCGTTGGGCTCTGATGGAATGTGTTGTTCACGAGCACGTCGGCGATCGTATACGAATAATCATCGGCGGGCTCGGGCGCAAGCGATCGATACCCCAGCGCTACGCCATCACCGTACGGAACAACACTCACGGCAAAGTCGACATCTCGACGCTCAACGACCGTCGAGTAGGACACCTTGGAACCTCGATACATCGATGCGACCGACGAACAGGCAAGCTCCTCTCGCCACAGCATCAGCGGATCGCGACCGTCGATATCGTAATGAGCGGTCATATGGCCGTCGGCGTCCATGACCAACATTCCCGAAAGGTGCTCGGAATGGACGTACTCCTCGACACGATCATCGTTGACTTCAACGCGATCAGGCGGCAAGAACGTCGAAAACGACTCGAGCGCGGCATCCAAATTGTGCGTCGCCTCGGTTTTTCTTCCCTGTTCATATCGGTCATATTTTTCGCAGGCGTTTTTTAAAAACACCATGGTTTCCTGACCAAATCCAAGCGTTTTATCGAGGCAGCGGTGCGTGCCGACCACGTATAGCAGACCCAACAAGACAACGCTGGCCACAACGCAGATAGCCGCGGTGACTAATGCCTTTCGGCGCAAGCGGCGCTCATCATTTGTCATGATTCCGCTCCTTGCCCGTCCGTCGTCGCCCCTGCCTTGTACTTGCCCACAATGCGCTCAATCGTGCCATCTCGATCCATCTCGAACAGCACGGTATTGAGGTTTTTGACGTACTCCCCCTCATAGCCGTCCTTAAACGCGACGCCAAGGTCAACCGTCATAACGTTGTCGGCAAACACGCGATAAACACCGGGATACTGCGCGACGAGCCGGTCGAGCGATTGGACGTCCGCCATCCAACAGTCAACATGCCCCTTGACGAGGGCGGCTTTGCAGAGCTCGGCAGAGCCATATGATTTGATATGCACGTCCGACGAGATTTCCAGATCGCCTGCAAGCAATCGGCGTTCACTCACCGAACCGGCAATCACCGCAACAGTCTTGCTGCCATCGAGATACGCCAAGGACTTGATACCACTCGTTTTCTTGGTGGCAACCGAAACCGTCAAGGTTAGATACGGCTCAGTCCAGCAATACTCGTCTTCGCGATAACAGGGTGAATAGTCGCACCACAGGCAATCGATCTCGCCGTTTTTGAGCAGGCGGTCACGATCATTCCAAGATATGTCAATGAATTGCGGCTTGATTCCCGCACGCTTGCAAGCCTCGCGGGCGATATCGATATCGATACCGGCGTAATCGCCCGTGGTATCGATATACACATAGGGATCGTTATCCGTAACGCCGATTTTAAGTACCGGGAGATCTTTATCGGCTTCGCTCGATGAGGTAGAGCTGCTCCGAACGGTATACGTCAGGGCGACCGCACAAACGGCAACAAGGAGTATGAGCACGGACGAGACGATGGCGCCTCGTTTGACACGTCTGGGCACACGGCTCTTTTCATCGAAACAGCAGATAAGGTTCATTTTATTACCAGGGGGCCAGTGCAACAGCGAAAAAAGCGCCTTGCCCAAGACGGGCAAGGCGCCAATGGTTGAAATGTATCCGTAAGCGGTCGAATTAGGTCAACCCTACTCGAAGCTCAGCTGCTCCAGGCGATCGAAGACCGTGTCGATACGGGTGAGGAAGTCCCACGGATCGAAGATCTCGTCGAGCTTCTCCTGGCTGACGGTGCAGCGCGGATCGGCCTCGAGGCGCTCCTTAAAGGTGGGGCCAGAGACACAATCCTGCACCTCGTGCCAGGTGGCCATGGCATTTTCCTGCACGATAGCGTAAGCGTCCTCGCGGGTGATGCCCGTATCGACGAGGGCAAGCAGGACCTTGGAGGAGAAGATGAGGCCGCGAGTCTTGTTGAGGTTGGCCATCATGCGAGCCGGATACAGCTGCAGGCCGTCGATAACACGAATGAGGCACTGGAACATATGGTCAAGCGCGATGAAGCTATCTGCCTGGGCGACGCGCTCGGCAGAGGAGTGCGAAATGTCGCGCTCGTGCCACAGGGCGACGTTGTCAAAGGCGACCTGGGCGTTGGACTTCACGACGCGCGACAGGCCGCAGACCTTCTCCATGGTGATGGGGTTGCGCTTGTGCGGCATGGCGGAGCTGCCCTTTTGGCCCTTGCGGAAGGGCTCCTCGGCCTCGAGCGTATCGGTCTTCTGCAGGTTGCGGACCTCGGTCGCGATGCGCTCGCAGGTGGCCGCCGTAGTGGCAAGCACGCCGGCAAGGTAGGCATGGTGATCGCGGCTGATGACCTGCGTGGACAGCGGATCGTGGACCAGGCCCAGGTGCTCGCAGACGTACTCCTCGACGAACGGCTCGATGGAGCTGTAGGTGCCGACGGCACCGGAGATGGCACCGAAGGCAACATTCTTGCGAGCGTCCTCAAGACGATCGAGATCGCGCTTGAGCTCCCACGCCCAAGAGCCAAACTTCATACCGAAGGTCATCGGCTCGGCATGAATGCCGTGGGTGCGGCCGGCGCAGAGCGTATTGCGCTCCTCGAAGGCGCGGCGCTTGCAGATCACGCCGAGCTTCTTGACGTCCTCGATAATCAGGTCACACGCTTGAGTAAGCTGATAGCACAGAGCCGTATCACCCAGGTCGGAGCTGGTCATACCGTAGTGAACCCAGCGGCTAGGCTTGGGCTCGCCCTCGGGAACATCGGCGTCGATATATTCCTTCATGTTGGTCAGGAAGGCGATGACATCGTGGCGCGTGACTTCCTCGATCTCGTCGACCTTTGCCTTCTCAAAGTTGGCATGGTCGCGGATCCACTGGGCTTCTTCTTTAGAAATGCCGATCTTGCCGAGCTCCGCCTGGGCCTCGCAGGCCAGGACCTCAATCTCCTGCCAAATGGCGTACTTGTTCTCGAGGGAGAAGATGTGTCCCATCTCCGGGCGGGTATAGCGATCGATCATAGCGGCTCCTTTTTGGTTATTGGCACGTTGGTCGTAACCCAACCATTGTACCGTGCGCGGGTGCGAGTATGGGCTGCAGGCATTAACCTAACATTTTGCCGCAAGAGCGGCCATGAGGACGTCCGCGTATTTGCTTCGCAAATCCGCACCGGCTGCGGCGACACACCCGGACCTACGCCCATGCGCGGGCAAAATGGGTTGAATCCGACGCTCCCGAGGTCTCCCGTGCTCGGTGGAGCGGGCAACGGGACATCCGCGTATTTGCTTCGCAAATCCGCACCGGCTTCAGGCGGCATGTCCCGGTCCGGGGAAGCGGCGTTAACGTCGGTTGAATCCGCTTTTCCCAAAATCCGCCCTGGTCGATGGAGCGGGCAACGGGACATCCGCGTATTTGCTTCGCAAATCCGCACCGGCTGCGGTCGCCTATCGGCGACCTTGCCTGCTCGCTATAAACGCTTCGCGTTTATTTAACGCTCGCACCCTGGCGGGTTCGAGTCCCGGCACTTTATTGAAAAAAGCACGGCACCGTGATGGCGCCGTGCTTGTGCTTTTTACTGGAGCGGGCAACGGGACTCGAACCCGCGAGTGTCAGCTTGGGAAGCTGATGCCTTACCACTTGGCGATGCCCGCTTGTGTGTTGGCTAGTATAACGCGGTTGTCTTGTTCGATACAAGGGTGTCGATGCTTGTTTTAGCTGTGGAGAATCGTTTGAAAACTACGCCAATTGTGGAGATGAGGACCTTTGTCTTTCTTTCCTTACTATCTTTTACCTGCGCCTTTATCTGATTGTTGTATTTGAGCCCGGTTTGTCAGAAATCGGGCAAGCTTTTGGTCAGCTTCTGGTACTTACCCGCATGAACCATGGCGGTAGCCTCACCCCAAGCGCCGCGGCCTCCCCGTGCGGCGCACGAGGGATAAGGAGCAGCCATGTCCAACGCACCCACGCACTCTGTCCACAGCGCAATCGCAACAGGTCCGCTGCTCCTGCTCCTCTTTTTTCTGATCGGCTGCTTGGCCCCAGAGGCCGCACTCGCCGTCGACGGGAGTGACGCCCTTAATTTCCGCACCATAAGCGACGGTTGCGGCCCCTTCGGTGTCGGTAAATACGAGGCACAGGACACTTCGATTTCGTACTGCATGAATCAAGACTGCCCCGGTCCCAGCAAGCCGGGAGGACCATGGCGCACATATGACCAGGGCTGGACATGGCTCGATGACGAATTCGCCGCCATCGTCTGTCACGGATACCCCTCCAGTACATCCTTTGGCGGCCACAATCTGTCGCCCGATCTCGCCCGTGCCGCCACCCAGATTGCCGTGTGGATGCTCAACGGAACCACGCACCCCGACGGCACCTATTCGTATACAAATAGCAAGGGAGTTGCCAGGAGCGGTAGGTTTTACGAAAACGCCGAAGCCGTAGCGGCTGCACGTTGGCTCTACGACAGCGCTAAGTCCGGATCCATTAAGGCGGCCCCACATCGAGCCAGGCGTTATCACGGCCCGGTCTCGGGCGAGGGTCGACACCAGGACATGCTCTATGTTCTGCCCGCCGTCTCCGTATCTTTCCAAAAACAATCGTCCCAGGCTGACATCACCGCCGGTAACGACACCTACAGACTCGGTGGTGCAACCTTCGATATCTTTGAAAGTGCGGGCGATGCGCGGGTCGGCACTATCCAGATGGACGAAAACGGGCGTGCACAAGCAACACTTTTGCCCAATACGGTATATTACCTGGTCGAAACCAAAGCCCCGGCAGGCTATATCCCTCGAGGCGACCGAATAGCCTTCACCACACAAAACAGCGGCGAACATGTCACTATCAACGAGCAGCCCGGCACCATCACCTTGCGTATTGCAAAAATCGATGCCGCCACGAATGCCGGCGCCCAGGTTGGGGCGTCGCTTGCGAGCGCTGAATTCACCTGCGTCTCGCAATCCACTCCCGGCTGGACTCGCACCCTTACGACCGACGAAAACGGACGGGCGATCCTCAATGACGTTCCTCTGGGCACCTTTACCATCTATGAATCGAAAGCACCCGAGGGCTACCTGATTTCAAACGACTGTTGGAGCTACACCGTCGGTGCCGAACAGCTCGGAGATACGGGCATCGTTGAGCTCGAAAGCCGTATTCCCAACACCCCCATCGCTTTTGACCTTGAAATCTCGAAGTTTAAGGACCATGGCGATAACGATGAGTCCGGCCTTGAGCAGCCGGCGGGAGGCGTCGTTTTTGAGGTTGTCAGCAATAGCTCCCAACAAGTCGTCGGCACGTTGACCACAAACGTTTACGGCTTTGCCTCCACCAAAGACCAGCCCGAAGCGTGGTTTGGAGCAGGCAAGCGACCCGCCGGCGCTCACGGTGCCATTCCCTACGACCGCGCGGGCTACACCATTCGCGAGGTCGCAGGAACGGTCCCTGAAGGATTTAAGCAAGCAGGGGAATGGGCCATCACAGCAGAGCAGACCGCAGACGGCGCCGAGCTTCAGTACATCATTGACAACCACGCCCTATCGACACACCTTCAAATCGTAAAGCGCGATGCTCAGACCGGCGGCACCGTACCACTTGCCGGCTTTACGTTCCAGCTGCTCGATAGCCACCACGAGCCCGTCTCGCAAACATGTTGGTATCCGGCCCACAATGTAATGAATACCTTCACAACCGATACGGCCGGCGCCGTCACGCTGCCCGAATCACTTAATCCCGGAACATACTACGTGCACGAGGCATCGGCCAAGGAACCGTATCTGCGCGGAGAAGACCTAGAGATAACGATTCCCGCCGACAGGAATCTGACACCGGTCGCCGTCGCCTCGTTCTATGATGACGCCGCAACCGGAAGCATCGAAATCATTAAGACGGGTGCCGTAGATGGGCACGCCCTCGCTGGAGCCACGTTTGACATCCGCGCTGGCGGCGACATCGTACGAGCCGACGACAGCATCGTCGCCCTGGATGGCGAAACCGTCGCCACCGTTACAACCGACGAACAGGGGCATGCACGAGTCAACCACCTTTCGCTGGGATGCGGTACCGCCACCTACGAGGTCGTCGAGACACAAGCGCCCAAAGGTTATCTGCTCGACCCGACCCCACATACCGTGAAGTTGTCGTACGCTGATCAGCAAACACCCGTGATTGAAGTGCACCTTGACATTTCCAACGACTACACCAAGCTCGATGTCTCCAAAGTCGACGCGTGCGGAGATCAGGAAGTGACAGGCGCCGAGCTTGTCCTCTGCGACTCCAATGGCAACGAAATCGATTCTTGGACTTCATTCGGCAAACCGCACCGCATTGAGCACCTTTCACCCGGCACCTACACCTTGCGCGAAACGATGTCTCCGCGTACCTACGACCTCGCCAAAGAGATAACGTTTGAAGTGAAGGCCACGGGAGAAGTTCAAACCATGGCAATGAAGGATACCCCCATCGAGATCAGGGGAAGCGTCGATAAGCGCCAAGAGATCGCACAGCCAGTCGTAAGCAAACTCGTTGCAAACGGCGACGGTAAAAACCGAGCCAAAGCACGGGCCAATACGCAAGGCACCTTCTGCTATACCATCGACGCCAAAAATGAGTCGAGCACCTGGGTCGACGAGTTGACCATCACCGACGACCTCGAGTGCGCCAAAGATGGCGCAGCGAAACTTGTTGCCGTTGAAACCCCTATTGCGGTCGGCGATCTAAACGGGCTGTGCAACGTGTGGTATCGAACGTCTCCGGCAGGAACAAGCGATACGGGCAAGCAGGTCAATGCAACGCTTGACGACGGGCACAGCAATCCTTGGCTCGAAACGGAAGAGGTTACAAAGCTGCTGGGCAACGATGTGCGTCTCGTCGATTACGACGGGTGGCACCTATGGAAAGCAGATATCCCGACGGACAAGTCCGTCACGCTCGATACGAAAGAGATTGATCTTGCAGACAACGCCGTCATCACGGGCATCCGTTTTGAATACGGTGCGGCAGCCGCCGACTTTACAACCAGAAGCGAGGCGGGCTCTTGGACCCGGGATGACCTTAAAGACGAACACGACGATCTTGACGATGCCAAGGCGGCCCTTAACTCGGATGCCCGAGGCGCAGTCGTGCATATGCAGGCAAGGTCGTCCTATACGCCCCAAACCGCACTTGCCAACAGTGCGCGCGTCGATCTTTGCCGCAACGGCGGTGGCGATAAACTCGAGGCGCATGACGAGGACCGCGTCATCCAACGATGCGCCCTGCCTCAGAACCTGCCGGCAACGGGATCTGCTACCATCGCCGCATGCATCACCGCACTCCTGACCTCGGGCACTGCAGCCATATGGTTCGCTCGCCTTAGGTCAGTCACAAGGAAGCGCTAGCACGATAAAAAGGCGGGCGAGCCAGTCTCCCGGCTCGCCCGCCTTGGGCATAAACGATGAATCGGCTATTCAGCAGATGACGAACCGCCATCGATGGCTGCCTGATCGGACTCGGAAATACCGTCGGCACCCAAACTTTGCTCTTGCTCCACCTCTTCGTTCATTGTTGTCTCGGGCGTCGAGCCCTTAACGCCAACGACATACGCGGCCCCAAAGCCCAATGCGATTGCGATCAGGGTCAAGATCAGATAGATGGGCCAATGGCGCTTGATGTACGAAAACACGCTGACTCCTTAGCGGATCTGTCTACGAACGACGAATGACCTCGGTCACGACCTCGGACACCGTAGCGATATTGGTCGGATTGACGTTGTACGGCAGGTCATCCTCGGTGCGAGCGCAGGCAAGGCGCGGGCCGTCCACACCGGCGATCGTAAGGGCGCGACGGCTCGCCTCGAGCGCTGCGGATGCATCGGTTTTTGCATAGGGCATCTCGAACGTACCGCAATCGACGTGGAACGACTTGCACACCTTGCTGACAAGATTCATGATGCGGCGATCGCCCTTAAAGAGCTGCTGCTCGCCCTCGACCGTTACCACCGAAAGCCTGCCGGCACCGATAGACTCGAGGTTGATGAAGAACACACCGCGGAGCTTGTCACGATGCGAGGCCAAAAAGGCCCTCATGCCGGCGCCGTCGCAATCTGACGCGCCCGTTGCGACGAACCAGATATCGTGGCCGAGTAGCTCATCGTCACCCATGGAGGCAACGGCCGAGAGCATATCCTCGGCAGAAGCACCATCGGAGGAGGTGGCGCCACCCTTCCAACCGTCGTCGTCATCCTCGAAGTTATCCCACGAGCCAATGCCGCGGCCAGACTTCTTGGCATCGTAATCGTCCTCGACGCCCAGCCAGTCGCTCATGCTGTCCTGCTCGTTCTTCTTTTTGCGACCGAACAAGCCACCCAGGCCACGCTTCTGCGGCTTGGCGCCCGTCGAAACAGGAGCCGAGATGGTCTCGAGCGGTTGTGCGCCCGAGGAAATGGGCATGGGGGTCGCGACCGGTGCCGATGTGGGCTCGGGGCCCTGCGCCGTCGCAAAGGGATCATTTGTCTGTGCCGAAGGATCGGGAAAATCGAACAGCGACGTGCGGGACGCGACGTTGGCCTGTTGCATCGAAGGCAGCGACGGATCGGGGACCGAGGCCAGCGGCGACGAAGAGGGTGCAGGCGCGGAGGCCGGATCGGGAATATTCATCTGCTGGCGCGGAGGCACCTGAGACGAAATCTGCGCCATGAGGGAGTCAACCGTCTCGTCCTGCGTGGGGGCGACATTGGCCACCGTGGCGCCGGGGTCGCTCGGCGCGGGCATGGTAAAGATCTGCGTAGAATAAGGCCTGGACACATCCGTCTTGGGAGCCTCGTCAACCGCAGGGGACTCCTGCTCCATCGCAGGAGCCTCGACCTGCTCGGGCGCGCTAGCCTCAACGGAGTCGGCCTCGTCGATAACCGAATCATCGGCGGCGCCCTGGGCATCATCGGAGATGGGAAGGGGCTCGGCAATTGCGGTGCCCTGCTTCTCAAATGTCATCGTGGCATCAAATGACATGGTGTTATCGACCGGCTGCTGCGCATCAAAGGACGTCGTGGCGTCGGCGACATCGACAGGCTCCGGCTGTTCGGCCTCGCTCTGCTCGAACTCCTGTGCCGCACGCTCACGTTCGGCCTCGGCGGCCTGCTGCTGGACGATGGCCTCCCGCTCGGCGGCCTCGCGGGCAGCGGCGCGCTTTTCCTCAAAGTCATCGACGAACTTCTTGCCCTTCGCAAAGGCACCCTTAAAGAAGCTAGAAGCGCTGGCACCAATCGAGGAGAACGCGGAAGCGATATCGGCATGGGGCGTTGTCGAGGGAAGCTCGGCCGAGAAATCGGTGTCACTCTCATAGGACACGCGCTGCGGATACTCGTCATAGTCTTCGTCGGCAGTCTCGTCTTCAACCTGTGCCGGAGCGGCAGGCGCCAGAATATCCAGACCGGCTGCAGAATCGAGCGCGGGCTTTGCGTCAGACTCCGCGGCAGCAACAGGGGCAGCGACCGGCTCGGCGGGAGCAACAGCCGTATTGGCCGCGGGCGCAGGCTCCTGTGCAACGGGAGCAGGCTCCGGCTCAAACGTCGGCTCCTCGCCCTCTTCGTAATCAAGCGTGCAGGACTCGGGAAGCATGCCGAGCGCACGGATGGCATCCGAACCAAAGCGGACATTGCCGGCGGCATTGCGATAGAGCTTGGGCTCGGGCTCGGCCGCGACAGGCTCCTCCGCCGGCTCGGCAGTGGGAACCTCGTCATTGAACTCTTCGGCCTGGACAGCCTGATTCTGATCCTCGGGCACGATGGCGCCAATCAGCGTCTCGTCGGCAGACGCACCCTCAAAGCCCTCGATCTGCTCGTCGAAAGCCTCGCCCTGTTCGGGCTCGGTCTGAGCGTCGGGAGCAATCGGCTGACCGAACTCGTCCTCGGCGTAGGTAGGCTCTTCATACTCGATGGTGTTGCCGTAGTCGTTTTGCTGTTGGGCCGCGGCATACTCCGCTGCTGCGCGCGCCATCTCCTCGGCACGACGCTTCTGCTCCCCAAAATAGGTATCGAACGGAACATCGTCGGGAAACTCGTTTTCGCCCTGGAAGGGAGCAACGTTGTCCATAACGCCGAGCATAGCGGCGACAGAAGACTTGTTGCACACTGCGCCGGACGTATAGGGAAGCACAAAACGGTTAGAAATGATGTTTGCCGCGTTGGCGAGCGCAACGAGGGAAGCGAGGATCGCGACAATCCACAGCAGAACCTTGAGCGCGCCGGGGAGCGGCAGGATACGCAAGATGGCAACGGCAGCAGGGGCAACCGTGGCAACGGGCAACAGCTTGGCGATGAGCGCACGATACGAAGCATAGGGCTCGCGGGCGAGCAGCTCGGCACGGGGAGAGTCGTAGTGTGCGACAACGACCACCGGGCGGTTGCGCGGAGACGCGAGCGGGCCCGAGGCCTTGTGGTAGGCGATGACATTTTGGCTCACGCCCGTCTTGCCCAGGCGCGAAACCACGGGGTGGCCCGTGCGCTCGAGCACGTAAAGAACGGCGCCGACAATGGCCAGCAAGGTGCCGACCAAGCCGATGCCGCCGCCGATGCCCATCAGCAGGGCGCCGGCAAACGCAAGAATACCGGTAACGGCAAATGCCAACCTGCTGGGCGCCGGGGCATTGAACTCCTGAACCTCGGGATCAAAGCCGTGGTTGCGGAAGATCTGAGCGATATCCTCGGCAGCCAAGCGCTCTTCTTCGCTGCATGCCGGCGTAATGCCGGTGTTCTGCAGCAGGTGGTTAATATAGTTCTGGGTGTTCGCCATGTGCGCTCCACATCCATAATCCGACAAATAGGCCCAATGCTTGCACATTAGAACCGTATATAGTCGAAAGTATACCCCGAGCGAGCGCAAACGACCGAATTCGGGCCATCTTAACGCCCCGAGCGGACAAGGATATAGCCTAATCTCCATATCGGACTAAAATCATGGCAGCAAACCACCTTCTCATGCGAGGACTCTATGACGGCAAGCGACGCGACCGCGACAATTAAAAAGGGGAATTCGGAGCCAAGTTTCGATAAAACGGCTCAGCGCATCCTCAATCTTTTCTTTGTGCTCAACAGCTCCCCCGAACCGCTGACGACCGAGCAGATCGTCTTGGATTCTGACCTGGGATATGGCTCGGGCAATATCGACTCGGATAAGCGCAAGTTTCGGCGCGATCGTGACAAACTGCTCGAGCGTGGCATCTTAATCAAGGAGGTTCGCCCCGCCAGTGCGCAGGAGACCGAGGAAAGCTCGTGGACAATCGACCGCGAGCACACGTTTGCTGCAGGCGGCCTCATCACCGCAGACGACGCCGATATCCTGCTCAACGCCATCGACCAGACGTTAGCGGCCGGCTCATCCACCTTTGCCGCGCCGCTTGCCGATATTCGCTCCAAGATTGCCTACCTCACCGGCATGTCGGCGGTGGACGATGCACCGATCCGCCGCTCTCCCACCGTCGATGCGGTATGGAGCGCCTTTGCCGAGCGGTGCGCGCTGCGATTTTTATATCAGAACGGACGCGGCGAGCAGAAAGAACGTACCGTCTGCGTCTACGGCATGTTCGAGCGCGAGGGCGTGGCGTACTTCTGCGGCCTCGACAATGTCACCGACGACATCAGGACATTCCGCTGCGACCGTATCGTTCGCGCCTGGCGTCCTTCGAAGGCCTACGCCATCCCCGCGGACTTCAATCTCAACGACTATCTGTTCTTTGAATTCGATTTTGCCGACCGACCGCCCGTTGCAGCCACGTTCTCGTTCGCCCCTCAGACGCAGATCGATATGATCAACGGCCTCACGCGCGGGCGAGGTGAGCTCGCACACACCGATGCGGGATGGACCTGGACCGTTGACGTGCGTGACCTTGAAGCCGCCGCCTCATTTTGCATGGCCCACGCCACGGACGGCATGAGGCCCATGGCCCCCAAATCGCTCAAGCAGGCGTGGAACCACCTCATTGAAAGGACGGTGCATGAGCATGCCCGTGCGTAAACTCACCAGCGAGCAGAGACTCTCGCGCGCCATCGACATCATGGAGGCCCTCTACGCCGCCGGCGAGAACGGCATGACACGAACCGAGATTTGCAGCCGCTTTGACATCACGGGGGTGTCGCTCGACGAGATTCTCGAGATCGTCTCGACGCTCGCGGACCGAGAATCGGGCGCGCGCATCATCTGCGAATGCCGCGGCGAGCGTGTGGTCCTCACCGGTGACGCCGGGCGTGTGCTACCGCTGCGCCTGAGTGCCGCCGAAGGCGCTGTGCTCAACCATGAACTTGAATCGTTGGGGATCGAGCCCCAGGCGGCGGCTCGGATTCGACATGCTCTTCTGCCCGAAGAGCTCGGCTATAACCAGCGCGTCTTTGACACCGTCAACCACGGGTCGCACTGGCAGCAGCTGAGCTGCGCCATTCAGGACGGCGTTCGCTGCCGCATCTCGTATCGCTCGATGGACGATGCGCGGCCACGCGAGCGTCTGGTCGACCCCTTGCGCATTACGGTAAACGGCGACCAAACATACCTAATTGCCTGGGACATCGCGGTCGATGAGCAGCGCACCTATCGCATGGATAAAATCGAGGGACTCACCTTGACGGAAGACTCCGTCGTGCCTCACGCACCGGACGTCGCATCCCTCCACGATTCCCTTGCCCGGACGCAGCGTAGCGCAAAGCTCCTGATGCCATTCGATATGGCGGAGCATCTGGACTGGGCCGGCATCACCCTCATCGAGCGCGGCGGGGCAGACACGGCAACGGTAACCGTGCATTACGGCTCCGAGCGTTGGCTACTGAGCCAGATAATCGCAGCGGGCGGAGCCATCCGCATCTTGGATGACCCCGCCCTGTCAAAGCGTCTGTGCGATATGGCAAAAACCCTCGTCTGTCCGCTTTAGCGCCGCCGCTCGTGACGTGCGCGCCACAGTTGCAGATAGTGCCCGATCTGCGCCGATTCGATGCGCTGGTAGGAGCTCGTGGGCAGCGACGTTAAGAACTTCTTCCCGTAGCCCTTCGTCACCAGGCGCGGGTCGGCCAGAATCAGCACGCCGCAATCGGTCGACGAGCGGATAAGGCGGCCGGCCGCCTGCTTAACCTCGAGCACCGCCTCGGGCAGCGAATAGCGCGCCCAAGCGCGGTCTTCGCGCAGGTTGCGCTCGCACGAGAGCGGGTCCGTGGGGCTCGAGAACGGCAGCTTGGGAATGATGACGCAACGCAGCGTCTCGCCGCTGGCGTCAAACCCCTCCCAGAAGGCCTTAAGCGCAAAAAGCGACGAGGTCGGCTCGTTGATAAACCGGTCGCGCAGGCGACGAGGAGATGAGTTGCGCTGCTGGCAGTTGAGCTCCAGACCCGCACGGGCCATCTTGGGCTCAACGCGGGCGTACAGGTCTTCCATGTCGCGCCGATTGGTGAACAACGTGAGCACCGATCCGCCCATGGCAAGATGAGCGTCGACCAGCACGCGCTCGAGCGCCGTAAGATAGCCTTCGCGGTCGCGCGGATCAGGAATATCCCCAGCCACGACCACGGCCATATTCGAATCGAAGTCGTAGCTCGAATCCAAGTGCAGCGACGATGATGTCGAGGCACCGATACGATCGAGGCCGACAGCATGGTTGAAGTGCTCAAAGCTTTTGGACACCGTCATGGTTGCCGAGGCAAAGATAGCCGTGTGAACCTCGGGCAGCCACTCGGTTGCCAAGGCCTCGCCAATGTCGATGCGCTCTGCGGTCACTGACTCTCCGCCGGCACGCAACCTGCGATTGACCTGCAGCGAATATACGTAGTGTTCATCGGTGCCATCAATGATGAGTTTGAGGTTCTCGACCAGCTCGTGCAGGCGGCGCGAGATATCACCCAGGTCGACAACAACCTCGGGCTTGTCGGCGGCGACGGCTTGCACCAGCGCCTCGACGCTTTTGTCAGCTTGTTCCAATGCGTCGATGGCTGTGTAGGCCGACTGTAAGAAATCATGCCAGTCGTCAGATTCGCGCAACTCGGGGCCAATCCATAGATTGGCATTGTCATAACCCCCACGGGCACGGCGGCCGAGCTCGCGAACGCCATCGAACACGTCGGCGATTGCCATGCTCGCACGCACAACTGTCGACGTCGCCTTGGCGGTAAGACCCAGGTAGAGCGTAGAGCCCTCCGAGGTTGCCAAATCGTGGGAAACCTGGCTCAGCGCACCGGTGCTCGAGCCACCCAGGCGCTCAAACAGAACGCGCGATTCATCCGCCGACACCACGCGCGCCCATTGACGGCGTGCCTCGCGCTCGATGGAGTGGGCCTCATCGATCACCCAGTGACGGATCGGAGGCAAGATTCTGCCCTCGGCCGCAACATTGCGAAACAGCAGGGAATGGTTGGTGACCACCACATCGGCATGCGCCGCGCGACGGCGGGCGCCGTGGACCAGGCATTTATCGGGGAAAAACGGGCAGAGGCGACGGGCGCACTCGCGCGAGGCCGTCGTAAAGTCGGGACGGTTGACGCTGCGCCAGCGAATGCCGAGCGAATCGAGGTCGCCATCGGCCGACTGACACACGTACGCCATGATGACCGCGACTGCCGTAAGCGTGTCGGAAGGATCACGCTTAGTCGTAATTTCGACTTGGCCACGGCTCATGCGCTCAAGCTTACGCAAGCATGGATAGTGGTCATAGCCCTTAAGGGCGCAAAACGATAGGCCGCCGTCCAGCTGCTCGGCAAGTTTGGGCAGCTCATGATACATGAGCTGGTCGGCAAGATTATTCGATTTAGTCGCGATACCAACCGTGATATTGTTGCGGCGCGCGGCCTCGGCAAAAGGCACCAGGTAAGCCATCGACTTGCCGACGCCCGTCCCCGCCTCAATCACGCGATGCGTTCCCGTAACGAGCGCGTCACGGACCTCGAGCGCCATCGCGATTTGCTCATCGCGCGGCTCGTACGTGGGATACATGCGATTAACCAGGCCGCCCGGCGCATAGTCCGCCTCGATTTCCTCGCGGCTCGGCATCTTAAGGACCGGTAGCTCGTCCGCATCAACGCGATCATCGGCCCGATCGGCCTTGAGAACGTCAGCACGAGCGGCGCTGAGAGAGAAGATAGAACCGGGGTTCTGTCCCGCCAAGAAGGAGAAGATGGGACGATAGGACCAGGGTACGTCGGGGTGCATGTCGGCCAGGCGCGCCATTAAGCCCTGAGGCAAGTCGGTGAGCGCCACGAGTAACACGCGCCACACACCACACAGGGCGTCGACATCGGCGTTGGCGCGGTGCGATACCGAGTCGCAGCCAAACAGGTCGGCCATGAAAGACAGCTTATGCGAAGCCAGGCGCGGAAGCGCGATGCGCGACAGCGCCAGCGAATCGATCCAGATGTCGCTGACGTTGACACCGCCCTTGACCGACTCGATAAACGAACGGTCGAAGGTGGCGTTATGCGCAATCACCGGGCAGCCGCCGACAAAATCGGCGAGAGCGGCCACGGCCTCGACGGCCGATGGGGCATCCACCACATCGGCGTTTGTAATGCTCGTGAGTTCGGTAATCTCGGCGGGAATCAGCTGCTTGGGATGCACGAAGGTATCGAACCGATCGACAACCTCGCGGCCCGAAAGGCGGGCCGCTGATATCTCGATAAGCTCGTTGTCCTGCACCGAAAGACCCGTGGTCTCGGTATCAAGGACGATAACATCTTCCTCGATGAGACCAAACGATTGGGTTTTGGCGCGCTCGGCAAGCGTGGCATAGGAGTCGATGACAAACTGCGGCGTTCCCGACGAAACAGCGTCCTCGATTAGCATGCAACGCCCGCTCGACGAAGTCCCATACGAATCAGACTGTCACACACCTGCGGGAACGTCATGTCATCGGTGTGGCGAATCTCATCCGGATACAGCGATGTATCGGTCATGCCGGGAATCGTGTTGGTCTCGAGGATGACGGGGCCATCCTCGCTCACGATAAAGTCGCTGCGCGAGATACCCAGGCAGCCGAGTGCCTTATGGGCAGCACAGGCGAGCTCCTGAGCACGAGCGTAGTTCTCGGGTGAAATCTGCGCCGGAATGCGATGGATGTCCGTAGGGTCGACATACTTCACGTCCAGATCGTAGAACTCGCAGTCCTCGGGCTTACGGATTTCAACAATCGGCAGGGCGCGCACGTCATCCTCGCCGTATACGCCGACGGTGATCTCGGTACCCTCGATGCACTTCTCGACCAGCACTTTGTCGCCGTACTCAAACGCCTTGGCGATTGCCGCGGGCAGCTCGGAGGGCTCATGGACCAGGGAAATACCGTAGCTGGAACCGTTGACGGCCGGCTTCACAAAGCAGCGCTCGCCACAAACCTCGACGATATGATCGATATCGACTTCATCGCCCGCCTCGAGCGCGAGGCCGGGGGCAATGGGAATGCCCGCCTTGGCGTACAGGAGCTTCGAGACCTCCTTGTCGGCACCGCAAGCGCTGGCAAGCACGCCCGAGGCCGTGTAGGGGATACCCAGGGTCTCCATGGCACCCTGCATGGCACCATCCTCACCGCCGGCACCGTGCATGGCAATAAACGCCACGTCGAAACCACCGGTCGCCATGGTTACCATAAAGTCATCGGCAGCCGTGTCGAGCAGCTCCACCGAAGTGTAGCCGGCCTCCTTCAAGGCCGCCACGACGTTCTTTCCCGAATTGAGCGAAATCTCGCGCTCAGCGGAATGACCGCCCGCCAAGACCGCTACGTGCATGTTCTCTAGGCTTTTACCCGGCATGGGCAGACTCCTCCTCTATAATTTCTGCAGCTGATACCATATTGTAGCGATACCCTCTACGTTTCCCCAAAATCGAAAGGCTTCCATGAATCCCAGGACTAAATCTCAGGACATTCGCGACTTGAGCCAAAACGATATTCGCGAGCTTGTGGCCGAACTTGGCCAGCCCGCCTTCCGCGCAAAGCAGCTCATCGAATGGGTCTTTGAGAAGAACGTTTGTTCGTTTGACGATATGACCAACCTTCCCAAGGCTTTCCGCGAGCAGCTTAAAGAGGCTTTTGCCTTTGACACGCCGACTGAACTCACCAAGCAGATTTCTAAAGATGGTTCTCGCAAGTATCTGCTCGAGTACCACGACGACATTTCCGTCGAGACCGTCGGTATGCCCCGTCGTAACAAGCTTTCCGTCTGCGTTTCCACCCAGGCAGGCTGTGGCATGGGCTGCGCCTTTTGCGCTACCGGTCTCAACGGCCTCAAGCGCTCTCTGACCGCTCAAGAGATCGTCGACCAGGTACTTCATGTATCCAACGATTTTGGCGAGCGTGCCACGAGCGTTGTCTTCATGGGCCAGGGCGAGCCGTTTGCCAACTACGACGAGGTTCTCAAGGCACTGCGTATCCTCAACGACCCCGATGGCATCGGTATCGGCGCCCGTCACCTCACCGTCTCTACCAGCGGCGTTATTCCCGGTATTCGCAAATTTGCCGACATCCCCGAGCAGTTCACGCTTGCCGTTTCCCTGCACTCCGCCATCCAGTCGACGCGCAACAAGCTCATGCCCGGTATTAAGAAGTACACGCTGCTCCGCCTTCACGAGGCGCTTCAGCTCTACACCGAAAAGACTGGCCGCCGCCCGACCTATGAATATGCCATGATCGAAGGCGTCAACGATACGAATCCCGAGATGCAGGCACTCTGCGACTTCTGCGAGGGAACGCTGTGCCACGTTAACCTGATTCAGCTTAACGACATCGAGGGCAGCCCGCTCAAGCCGTCGCCGATTCATAAGGTCGAGGATCTTCAGCGCCGCCTTGAGTCTCGTGGTATCGAGACCACGATCCGTAATTCTCGCGGCAATGATATTGATGCCGCCTGCGGTCAGCTGAAGCAACGTTTCAAGGTCCAGAAGAACGCATAGGGGAGTCTGTACCCCATAACGTTTCATGTGAAACATCCGACAGTCCTGGTTGCAAATAATGCAACCAGGACTGTTTCATTTATATCTATACTATTGAATTTGATTTACATAAGGTTAGTTTTATGGCCAAAATAAGGGGTCCTTGTCTCCCAAATCAGACAAGGACCCCTTTAAAACAGGCAAATAATTGTTAGGTACCTAATAACCAACATTTTCCCACTGATGGTTAACCCAGTCTTGGTTAATCTTGGGATTCTTAGTCACCTGAGCAGTGCGCATAGCGACATCTTCGGTCATCACATCCATTTTCTTCTTAGATGTATCGACGATATCCTGAGCTCCGCGCAGCAGTCGACCGCGCAGTTCATCATCTGTCGCAATCTTATAACCAGCAAAAGCACCGGCGGCGACGGTGGTTGCAAACGCAATGACCGCGAGAACCTTACTCTTCATCCTGATCCTCCTGCCCAAATTGAATCATCTCGCCAAGGATACGGGAGAGCTCTTCTTCGTCTTTGAACTCGATTTCAATTTTGTTCTTGCCACGCGAGCTCTTCACACGAACATTCGTGTTGAAAACTTGACGAAGGACTCGAGCGGCCTTTTTGAATGACTGAGGTGTTGCTGGCCTCGGAGTCCTTGGCGTCTCTCCGGCAGAAAACAACGGAGCAAGATTTTCTGTCGCTCTAACGGAAAGACCTTCTGCAACAACCTTCTCAGCAAGTCGAATCCTGGCATCTTCATATGGAACTGCAAGAATCGCTCTCGCATGGCCCGCAGTAAGCTTGCCCTCGAAAATCATCTGTTGTACGACTTCGGGAAGATCTAGCAAACGAAGTGAATTTGTAATTGCAGAACGAGACTTACTGACAGCCTTTGATAACGCCTCTTGTGTCATACCGCTGGCATCAATGAGCTGACGATAACCCTTCGCCTCTTCGACGGGATTCAAATCAGAACGCTGAAGATTCTCGATAAGAGCAAGAGCGAGCATCTCCTCATCATTAACTTCCTTAATGATGACAGGCAGTTCCTCAAGACCAGCAAGCTTTGACGCCTGGTAACGGCGCTCACCAGCAATGATCTCATAGCCGTTTCCATGCTTGCGAACCAACAGAGGCTGCAAAACCCCATGTTCCCGAATCGACTCGCTCAACTCTCGAAGTTCAGTTTCGTTAAAATGAATTCGCGGCTGATTAGGGTTGGGAACGATATCCTCAATAGGCAGTTTAGTTTCAGATGCGGCATTTGAAGCCGATGCAGCCGAACTACCGGTCTCATACTCTGCCTCTGAGACCAAAGCATTGAGTCCACGTCCCAATCCTCCACGTTTCTTTGCATTAGGCACGCTTGATCACCTCTTTTGCAAGGTTCATATACGCTTTTGCACCCTTATTTTGAGGTGCATAGGTAATTACCGGTTCTCCAAAAGACGGAGCTTCGGAGATTTTAACCGTACGAGGAATCAGCGTCTTAAATGCCTTATCACCAAAGTACGATTGAACCTCCTCAACAACCTGATTAGACAGAGAAGTACGCGAGTCAAACATCGTCATAAGCACGCCGTAAGTGTCTAAGCCCTTGTTCAGGCGCGATTTGACCATCTTCATTGACTCAAGCAGCTTTGTAACTCCCTCGAGTGCGTAATACTCGCACTGAATCGGAATCAAAACGCTGTCTGCTGCGGTCAGAGCATTGATAGTAAGCAAGCCGAGCGAAGGAGGGCAATCAATGAATATAAAATCGAACTCGTCCTGAATCGGCTCAAGCAAATCTTTGAGGCGGGTTTCACGAGCAATTGCGCTTACGAGCTCAATTTCGGCGCCTGCAAGTTGAATTGTCGCCGGAATAACGAATACCTTTTTGCAATTTGTATCAAGAACAAGCGATTCTGCCGGCACGTCATTCAGCAATGCATCATAGATGCACTGATCGAGGTCTTCTTTTTCAATTCCAAATCCACTGGTGCTGTTACCCTGCGGATCAAAATCGACAATCAGTGTCTTGCGACCCTGCTCACCCAGCGCTGCTGCAAGGTTTACAGCCGTCGTTGACTTACCGACGCCGCCTTTTTGATTGATGATTGCAATAACACGCGTGTCTTTTGCGCTCTTCGAACGCTTAACGTCGCGAAATCCCACGGTCCCTCCTGGTGTGTATTAAAGCTGTCAAACGGAGGATGTTTCACGTGAAACATTCCGATTCGATATCAACCGCCATGTTTCACGTGAAACACCACAAGCTGTTAATATCCATTATGTTTCACGTGAAACATCTAGGCAAGCGGATTCTTCTTTGCCATGCCATTTGCACGAGGCAATGAAACGGATGCCGGATGACTCTTCTTAAGAACAATGAACTCCCTGTGGCCCAAGCCCTCAGGCAAATCGATTGCGTCATTCAGAAGCAAAGTGAAGCCGCAGATCTTAGCTGCTGACATGCCGGAAGCAAGCTCCTCATCCGATGGATTGCCCTTCGTGATAACAAATAGCCCTCCATCCTTGAGGTACGGAGCCGCATACTCAACAAGAATCGGTAGAGGAGCCAGTGCGCGGGCGGCTACGACAGAGAACTGCTTCTTATGGCTTCGAGCATATTCTTCAAGGCGATCATGGACTGCATGACCATATTTCAATCCGAGAGCATGAGCAAAAGAATTGACAGCATCAACCTTTTTGCCAACAGAGTCAATATAAGTAGCTTTACGATGCGTGGTTAGCGTTAATGGAATACCAGGGAAGCCTGCGCCTGTTCCCATATCGAGCAAAGCTCCATCAGGAGCCTTATTGACATAAGGAAGCAAAACAAGTGAGTCGAGGATATGAAGTACCGCAGCATCTTCAACGTTAAGAATACGAGTGAGATTGGTTGTCTTATTTGTTTCCAGAACCAAATCCAAATGCTGAATACATTTCCTTAGCTCAATATCAGTTACGCTCAAGGAATACTCTTTGCAATAGGAAGTTAGACGGCTGAGCATCTCGTCAGCCTGCTGATCAGTAAGTACAAACAACAGAAGCTCCTTTCTGACAAAAATCAGTGTATCGAGAACTTTTGACAAAAAAAGGGGACGTGGAAACCACGCCCCCTTAGCATAAGCTCGAGTAGATTATCGAGCAACAATCACCACATGGCGATCAGGGTCAGAACCCTCAGAATGGGTATCGACGGCATCATTGCCACGAAGTGCAATATGAACCAGTCGGCGCTCATAGGCATTCATGGGCGGAAGCGAAACACTCTTATGGGTACGGATGGCACGCTCGGCGGCCGACTGAGCCATTGAGGCAACCTTGTCCTGACGACGGCTCTTGTAGCCCTCAACGTCAACCACAACCGGATACCTAAAGCCGAGCTTGCGGCTCACCAGCAAAGAGAACATGACCTGAAGAGCATCAAGGGTACGACCATGACGGCCAATGAGAACAGCAAGATCAGGAGCGGTAACATCCAAAATCAGCTCGCCCTCGTCGCCCTCGTACTCATCAATAGGAGAGTTGGCGGCATCGAAGTGCGAAAGGATGGAACGCAGAATGGAAATCGCAACATCGGCAATGGTGTCGAGCTCCTCATCGGTCAGCTCTTCACCGGCCTTGTAGCGCTGTGCAATCTCGGGATAATCGCCCGCAATCTGCGGGGCAACCTCCTCAAGCATATCCTCGATGATCTCTTCAGACATAACGTACTCCAAAAGTTAGGTACCTAAATAAGATTGATATCCCGACTACTTCTTCTTGTGCGGACGCGGCTTCTTCTCGCGACGGGTAACCTCGACCTGCAGCGGAGCGTTCTTGAGGCGCTCCTCCTCATCGGCCTTGGCCTTGTCGATAACCTTCTGCGTCACGAAGATCTGCTGGATAACCTGCCAGGCAGAAGACACATCGTAGTACAGCAGAACGCCGACGGGCAGGCTCCAGCCCATCCAAAGCATCATGACGGTCATGACGACAGCCATCATGCGCATGCTCTGGGCCTGCTGACCAGTCTGATTGCGGGACATATACAGCTGCGGAATCAGGGTCAAGACAGCAAACAGGATCAGGCAGATCAGCGCAGGCAGCGCAACCATAAAGCCATCGGCAAAAGAGGCGCTCGGCGTGGTGGTCAGATCGGGCAGGATGTTAAAGAACGAGAACGTGCCCTCGTTAAAGTACTGCGGCAGGTTGCGCAGAAGCGTGAACAGGGCGATAAGGATGGGCATCTGAATCAGAAGCGGCAGGCAGCCGGCCAGCGGATTGAACTTGTTCTCGCTGTAGAACTTCTGCATCTCCTCGGCCTGACGCTGGGGATCGTCGGCATAGCGCTCCTGGATCTCGAGCATCTTAGGCTGCAGCACCTGCATGCGAGCCGTCGACTTGGTCGACTTGAGCATAAGCGGCGTCAGCAGCAGACGGATGATGACCACCAGGATGATGATGGACAGGCCCCAGTCGACCGCAAAGGTCTGGATGAGCTTGAGCAGCTCAAAAAGGATGTTAACGATCCAATCCCACATGTAAGTTTTCCTCCGATAGCGAGTGCCCGCTAAGGCACAGGGTCATAACCGCCGACGTGCAGGGGATTGCAGCGAGCGATGCGCCTCACGGCAAGCCAGCAGCCTCTCAAAACACCGTACTTCTCAATCGCCTGGATAGCGTATTGCGAGCACGTTGGGTAATAAATGCAGGCGTCAGGCAATAAGGGCGAAATAACCTGTTGATATATGCGAATAGGAGCGATGGCAACACGTCGCAAAACGTGATTGCTCATCGCTCCTCCCCGGCAACGCCGGCGCGTTTCATAAGCGAACGCAACGCCTTGTCCATCTCCTGCGGCGAGGAAACCCTCGTTTTGGGAGTCGCGAACAAGATGATGTCATAACCCGCAACGGGAAATCCACAGCTGCGAGCGGCCTCGCGCATCACACGCTTAGATCGGTTGCGCACCACAGCACAACCGAGTCGTTTAGCACCAACGAAGGCGACCCTTCCGGAGTCGCCTTCGCCAACCGATTCACATATGGTCATTCGAATCAGAGGGTGATTGAAACGACGCCCCTGACTGAACACATGCTCGAAATCTTGCCGAGACTTAATAGTCTTCATGCGAGATGTGTGTATCGCTGCTAGACAGTGAGACGCTTGCGGCCCTTGGCGCGACGACGGGCGAGCACGGCACGACCACCCTTAGTGGCCATACGGGCACGGAAGCCATGGGTCTTGGCACGCTTACGCTTATTAGGCTGATACGTACGCTTCATCTTAAGTTCCTCCTGCTGCATTTCGAGTGTCCGCGGGGACGCGGACGCAGATATAGACACGTGAGCTTGAAGATTGTAGGGAAATCAATGTTCAAATGTCAAGAAATCAAAGGTAAAAGGTTGCAAAGAGTACACGGTTCCCCCATAAGCAGAACCGGCATTTGAGGCTGCAGGCAACTTTTCACGAAATTTCATCGAGTTTTCAACAGGTCGTGTTGGAAATGTTGAGAACTTTTCGTCCGTTTTCCAAAGTTTTCAACAGGTTTTGAAAACTTGTCGAAAGATGAGAAACATTGCGCGGTGAGCTACTATTTGTTCAAAACCTTTTGAAAGATTGCGAGCGGCATGTCTGACGACTTCTACACCATGGTCGATTCCGGTGATCCGGCACCCGACAACGAGCACATCACCGGCGTGCGCGAAAAACGCAACGAGGGTGAGCAGGTCACCGCACAAGCACCAAAGGCCATGTATGCAGCGCGCATCGCGGTCTACGACGACATGTTGTCGACACCGCGCGTCATCGTCATCGAACCGCAAGACGTGCGCACCTACTTGGAAGAGACAACCAACACCGTCTACCAGTGCATGAAAGAGCAGGGAGGACGCATCTCGCTGATGGTTATCCGCGAGATTGTCGAAAACTTTATCCACGCGCATTTTGCAGAGCCCATCATCTCGATTCTCGACGGTGGCGATACCATCCGCTTTGCCGATCAGGGTCCGGGCATCGACGACAAAGAGCGTGCCTTCGATTTTGGCGTAACCAGCGCAAACAGCAAGATGAAACGGTATATCCGCGGTACCGGAGCCGGGTTTCCCATGGTACAGGAGTACTTGGAAAACGCCGGCGGCGCCGTCTCCATCGAGGACAACATGGGCAACGGCACCGTCGTGACGGTAAGTCTGAACCCCAAGCGCGTGCAGGAAATCGAGCGTGCCGGCGGGCGCGGGGCAGCCGTGCGACCCGAAGCAGAGCAGCAGGCATATCCCCTAACCAACACGTTTGCACAGCAGCCCGCGGCGCAGCAGATGCAGCAGCCTGGAAGTTTTCCCATGCAAGACCCCCAGGCACCGCTGGGCAACGCAATGCAAAACATGCCGGAGGGCATAGGCTCGGCAGATCTGGACACAGGCACCGTGCAGCAGGCGGCGGCCATGTCAAACGCCCCGCAAATGGGCTATCAACCGTACCCGCAAGGGTATCCTCCCCAATATATGCCGCAGCAGGGATACGCCCAGCCGTATCCCCAACAGTATCCTCAGGGATACCAGCAGCCATACCAACAAATGCCCCAGGCGCAGTACAACCCATGGGCCCAGCAGATGCCTCCGCAGCCTTATCAACAGTGGCCGCAAAGTTTTCAACAGCAGCTGCTGCCCATGCAGAGTTCTCAACAACCAGCAGCTCAAATGATGTATCCTAATGCGGCGAATCAATATGCACAGCCGCAGCAAGACGTATTTGTGAGCGAGCGCGGCGAAGCGGCACTGGGCTATCTGGCTCAAAACCAAGAGTGTGGCGCAACCGACCTGGCACGAGCGTTTGGAAACTCAGCGCCCACGTGGTCGCGAACGCTCAACGACTTGGCACAGGCCGGCTTGGTAATCAAACATGGCCAGAAATATCATCTGACCGAAATAGGCAGCGCTCGCGTGCGAGCCCAAAGCTAAGGAACGGGAGAGACAGTGGACGAGGAAGCAAGCATCATCCTGGGAGATGCCATCGCCTTTTGTCAGCGCGACGGCCAAGATGCACGCCTCATCAATATGCTGGGACAATCGCGCGCCGTGAGCCTGACCGAGGACACTCTGACGATTGAGGCCCCTTCACGCTTTGCCATCGCTCAGCTCAAAAAGCATCAGCCGACCATCGAGGCGTACCTAGAAGAAATCGCCTTTGCACCGATTGCGCTCAATATCGTGGCACCGCAAGGTGCCTCGGCAAATACGGCCCCGGACACTCACCCGGTAGCGACCGCCACCGCAGCGGCGACGCCGGTGCCCGAGGCTCGACGCGACGATGTTTCCCGTGAAACCATGGCGCCGCAGCCGACCGCTTCGTTCGCACCGGCGGTAGAGTCAGCCCCCTCGCCCATCCCGACCGCAACGCATATGCCCGTCGCACACGAGGCGACACCCGGCGAGGAATCGGGCATTGCAATCAAAAACACGTTGTCCGCTGACGATTTCCGCCGCATGATGACCCAAATGAACGGCAGGCCACCGGCGAAAAGCGCGAGTTCGTCCGCAGCGCCGGCAGCACCTTCGGCGGCGGCCCCGGCGGCAGTCGAGAAAAACGCGGACGGGGCGCCCCTCGCAGCGAATTCGAAATTCACGTTTGAAAACTTCGTCTTCGGACCGGAGAACAGCCTTGCCTACCGATCGGCACTCAAATTCGCCATGCTTGCAGACACGCCCGGTACCTGCACGTCGCTGTTCATCTACGGCAAATCGGGCCTGGGCAAGACGCACCTGCTGCTCGCCATCAAAAATGAGCTGGCAGAGAAATCGCCCGAGATCAAGGTGAAGTACGCCAACTCGCAGGCGTATCTGGACGACTTGATGACGGAATTCGACCGCCAAAAGAAGAGCAACGCCCCCATTATGCAGGCGTACCACGGCGTCGACGTGCTTATCATCGATGACATCCAGAACATCATTGGCAAGCGCGCGAGTGTGGATTACTTCTTCCAGTTGATGGACGAATTTATCCGTAACAACAAGAAAGTCGTGATCGCCGCCGACCGCGCCCCCAAGGACCTTAATATGGATGAGCGCCTGACCAGTCGCTTTAATGCCGGTCTGCTGTGCCTGGTGGCGGAGCCCAGCTACGAAATGAAGTACAAGATTTTGCAGCGTTATTACGAGAACACGATCGCCGCCGCACCCGAGGCGGGCAACGACTCGCTGCTGGCGGCCTACGGGGGCGACGGCGGACATCTGACCGACGCGCACTTCAAACACATGGCCGAGGTCTCGGGCACCAACATTCGCGAGCTCGAGAGCTTTTGCGAGCGTTGTGCCGGCGAAGCGGGCGATCGCGAGCGCGAGGGCGGGGAGCTCACCTTTGACGACATCGACGCCATCGCCAACCAGTACTTCGACACATCGGCCAAGAAGATCAACGTGCAGACGGTCCAGTCCGTCATCGAGGAGCAATACGGTGTGACACACGAGGAACTCATCGGGCCTCGCCGCAACGCCAATATCGCCAAGGCGCGCCATATCGCTATCTACCTGGCGATCGAAATGTGCGAGATGACGACGACGGCCGTGGGCGCCGAGTTTGGCAACCGCAACCACTCGACCGTCAGCACGAGCTATAAAAAGGTTCAGAAGATGATTCAGGAAGACCGGACTGTCACCGAAGATCTCAAGTCGTTGCGCGATAAAATTACACTGCGCTCGTAGGTAAATGGACACAGCTGTTGAAAACTTGTCGAAACGGCGGTTATAAGATGTCGAAAACTCGAGCCGCGGTGATGAAAAGTTTTGCGCAGGTTTTGAACGTGGAAAACATGCCCGGTTGCACACAGGTTCCTGTCGATTCTCTTTTTAGGGCTGACCTGCACTTTTAGGAGTAATCAACAGTTTCGTCAGTACTATTACTATTATTAAGATATTTATATCTATAGAAAGGTATTAAAAGATGAAGTTCACCGTCAGCCAGAGCTCGCTTACGCAAGCCATCGGCGTCGTTATGAAAGGCGTCGCTTCGGCATCCACCCTTCCCATTCTGTCGGGCGTGCTCGTTAAGGCACAAGACGGCATCTTGGAATTCCAGACCTCCAACTACACCATCTCGATTCGTCATCGCATTGCGGCCCATGTCGAAGAGGAGGGCGAGATGGTGATTCCCTGCAAGATGCTCTCCAACATCACCAAGACCCTTCCCGATGCCCCGGTCACCTTTGAGCTGTCCGAGCGTCAGGTTTTGATTGGCTGCGAGAAGAGCTCTTTCCGCCTCAACACGCTCGATGCCAACGACTTTCCCGAGTTCCCGGCATACGCCATCGAGAGCGCCGTCGAGCTGCCGACCGATATCCTGTCCGAAATGGTAAGTCGCGTATGGCGTGTCACCTCGACTGACAAGGCCCGCCCCATCCTGGGTGGCGTGCACATGAAGGTCGAGAACAACACTGTGCGCCTGGTGGCGACCGACTCCTTCCGTCTGGCCGTGTGCGATACGCAGGTCGAGACCTCGACCCTCGAAGGTTCCTTTGAGCTCAACGTGCCTGCCGACGCCTTCAACGACGCGCTGAGCATCATGGCGAGTCAGGCTACCATCATGATCGGCGCCACCGACACCCAAGTTGTCTTTGAGGCCGGCAACACCACCTACGTGTCGCGCCGCATCGAGGGCGTATATCCCAACTACAAGCAGCTCATCCCCGATTCGTGCGTGACGAGCGTCAAGATCGACGTAGCCGCCTTTAACGCCGCCCTTAAGCGTGTGGCCGTTATCGCGAGCGCCAACCCCGCTGTCAAGTTTGAGATTGACGTCGAGAACGGCCAGATGGGCCTGTCCTCCATTTCCAACGACCAGGATCTGGCACAGGAGACGATCGATGTCGAGGCCGAGGGCGAGTCGGGCACCATCGCCTTCAACTACCACTACATCTTTGGCTGCCTCAATGCCCTGTCCAAGGAGAAGGAGATCACGCTGGAGCTCAAGAGCTATTCGCAGGCTGGCATCTTCAAGTCCTACGACAAGATCAACTACCTGTACCTGGTCATGCCGGTACGCATCTAGCACTGCCCATGACTATGTTCGCACGCGATCTTTCCGTTGCGCGCTACCGCAGCTTCGACAGCTATCGCCTTGCCCTGAGCGACGGTGTGACAGTGCTCGCGGGTCCCAACGCGGCGGGAAAGACCAACCTCATAGAGGCGCTGCAGCTGCTGACGAGCGGCGCCTCGTTTAGGCATCCGACCGCAGCAGAGCTCGTGCACGACGGCACGGGCTCATGCAAGGTCGAGCTGAGGCTCGAAGGTGATGGGCGTGTGCTGGACATGGGACTGAGCGTGGAAGACGGCAAGCGTTCGTTTAGCCGCAACGGCAAGCGCTGCGCTGCGTCCGGCGTGCGCGGGGTGCTGCCGAGCGTGCTGTTTTGCCCGGACCACCTGGATATGGTCAAGCGGGGCGCCAGCGTGCGCCGCACCGCACTTGATGACTTTGGCGTTCAGCTGAGTGCGCGCTATGCCGATCTGGCCAGTGCCTACGGGCGCTGCGTGACCCAGCGCAATGCCTTGCTCAAGGAGACCTGGTGCTGCCGCGAGATGCTCGGCGCCTGGAACGAATCTATCGCCCGCGCCGGTTCGGCCCTGCTCGTGCATCGTCTGTCCCTGCTCGACCGGCTGTCGGGTCATGTGCGCGATGCCTATGGCCGCGTGGCATCCGGCGAGCCCGCCGGCGTGTCCTATGTGTCCACGCTTGGCGACCTGCCTGGCACCGAGGATCGCGACGAGCTCAGGGGCTGGGCGTATGAGCACATGCTCTCGGCGCTCGATGAGCGCGCCGACGAGGAGATCCGCCGCGGCGTGACGCTCGTCGGTCCGCATCGCGACGAGATTGAGTTTTCCGTCGCGGGTCGATCGGCCCGTTCGTTTGCCAGCCAGGGCCAGCAGCGAACGTTGGTGCTTGCCTGGAAGGTGGCAGAAGTGGCCGTGGCGCGCGATATCCTGGGCACCGCACCGCTGCTGCTTTTGGACGACGTGATGAGCGAGCTTGACGCCGGGCGTCGAGGCGCTTTTCTGCAGCTGATCGGCGATGATATCCAGACGGTCATAACCACGACCAACCTGGGGTACTTTACCGATGACCTGCTTGATCGAGCCAAGGTGGTGAACATGGGTGAGACGTGCTAATTACGAGCGCGAGAACGGAACGGTTGCCTTTGGCGGCTTTTTGGATGCCGAGCGTCAGCGCATCCTGACGGCCGCGACACCCGAGCGCCGTGCGCAGATGGAGGCTGCAGAGGAGTCTCGTGCGGTCTATCGCGCCTGGAATGCGGTGTGCTCGGGCACGCGCGAGGGGCGGCATGTGACGGGGCTGCGTTACCTGCCCGAGTCCAATGAGCTGCTGGTGTATCTCGACTCGCCCTCGTGGACGCAGGAAATGACGTTGTTGCGCGAGATCATCCGCGCGCGCATGGAGCGCGCCGGTGCGCATGTAGACGGCCTGGTGTTCAAAACCACCGCACCCGGTCACACACCGCCCGCCGCCAAGGAGCGCCTGCGCCCGGCGACGACCGAGCGCCCGCCGGCCCCGCACGCCGACCTAAGTGAGGCCGAGCGCACCGAGATTGAGCGCCAAGTGGCGCCCATCGAAGACCAAAAACTGCGCGAGGCCCTCGAGAACGCCATGAGAGCCAGTGCCGAGTGGGCCAAGGGCGTGCAGGGCAAAAAAGAGCCTTAAATCGCATCTGGTGGCCTTGTAGAGCCAAATACCATCGTCCCCGAGGGTATTTTTTTACGATAAACTAGTAAGGCTATACACATTTTCTTAACTGAAGGAGGACGTGTGGCAAACGAAAACGATTACGATGGCGGCGAGATTAAGATTCTCGAAGGTCTCGAGGCCGTTCGTAAGCGCCCGGGCATGTACATTGGCTCGACGAGCGCCAGCGGTCTTCATCACCTGGTGTGGGAGATCGTTGACAACTCCGTCGACGAGGCCATGGCCGGTTTCTGCACCGAGATTCAGGTGAGGGTCCACGCCGACAACTCCATCACGGTCGTCGACAACGGTCGCGGCATCCCCGTCGACGAGCATCCTATCAAAAAGATCCCGACGCTCGAGGTCGTCATGACGATCCTGCACGCCGGCGGTAAGTTCGATAACTCGGCCTACAAGGTCTCGGGCGGACTGCACGGCGTGGGCATCTCCGTCGTCAACGCCCTGTCCAAGCGTGTGGTCGTACAGGTATGCCGCGACGGCAACATCTACGAGATGGAGTTCTCGCGCGGCAAGACCGTCAAGAAGATGGAGGTCGTGGGCACTTCGGAGACGACGGGTACCACTGTCAGCTTCTGGCCCGACGACGAGATCTTCGAGACCTGCATCTACGATTTCGACACGCTGCACAACCGTCTGCAGGAGACGGCATTCCTCAACAAGAACCTCAAGATCGTGCTGACCGACGAGCGCGAGGCGACTCCCCATGTGGAGGAGTTTTGCTATGCCGGCGGCATCATCGACTTCGTCAAGTTCCTCAACGAGGGCAAGGATGTCCCCGAGGCCTTTAAGGAGCCCATCTATATCGAGGGCAAATCGGATCCGGATGCGCCCGTGACCAAGATGGGCGAGGTCGAGGTGTCCTTGCAGTGGAATAGCGGCTACGGCGAGAACGTCATGTCGTTTGCCAACGACATCTACACCCCCGAGGGCGGCATGCACCTCGAGGGCTTCCGCACCGCGCTCACCCGCGTGATTAATGATTACGCCCGCAAGCAGAATCTGCTCAAGGAAAAAGACGCCAACCTGACCGGCGACGATGTGCGCGAGGGCCTATCGGCCGTCATCTCGGTCAAACTGCCCGATCCGCAGTTTGAGGGCCAGACCAAGGCCAAGCTCGGCAGCTCCTACATGCGCGCGCTCACGCTCAAGATTGTGACCGATGGGCTGACCGATTATCTGGAGGAGCACCCCAAGCCCGCCCGCGAGATCGTCAAGAAGGCCCAGCAGGCTTGCAAGGCCCGCAACGCCGCTCGCAAGGCGCGCGAGGCGACCCGCCGCAAAAGTCTGCTCGAGACGGCTTCGCTGCCCGGCAAGCTCGCCGACTGCTCGGTGCGCGATGCCGAGCTGACCGAGCTCTTTATCGTAGAGGGCGACTCGGCAGGCGGTTCGGCCAAGGACGGCCGTCGCCGAGACATCCAGGCGATTCTGCCCCTGCGCGGCAAGATTCTGAATGTCGAGCGCGTGGGCGACCACCGCGCGTTCTCGAGCGACACCATCCAGTCGCTGATCACCGCGATCGGCTGCGGCGTCACGACGAGCGCCGGCGACGGCGGCGACTTCGATATTACCAAGGCGCGCTACCACAAGATCATCATCATGACCGATGCAGACGTTGACGGCGCACATATCCGCATCCTGCTGCTGACGTTCTTCTACAAGTACATGCGCCCGCTGATCGATGCCGGCTATGTCTATGTTGCCTGCCCGCCCATCTTTGGTATTAAGGTGCGCAACAAGATCCATTACGTGTATCCCAACGGCCGCCAGCCCGAAGACGAGATTTTGCGCGACACCATTCAGAGCCTGGGCCTGAACCCCGACGACAACGACGAGGACGGCAAGGCCAAGGACGGCAAAATTACCAAGAAGCGCAAAGGCTATACCGTCCAGCGCTACAAGGGCCTGGGCGAGATGGACCCCAAGCAGCTTGCCTCGACGACGATGGACCCCAAGACCCGTATCCTGCAGCGCGTGTCGATCGAGGACGCCGTGGTGGCGGACCGTGCCGTGCGCGAACTGATGGGTTCCGAGGTCGGCTATCGCCGTGAGTACATCGAGAAGCACGCCCACGACGCACGATTCTTAGACGCCTAGCTTTCCCAGGCACCCCATCTTGCCCTTCAGGATTTCGGGCGCCGCACGCAAGGCGTGCGCCCTCATCCTTCAGGGCAACCTGGGGCACCTGGAAAACCTAGGAGGGTTATCCGGCATTCCCGGTAATCCGTCTCCGTGGTAGGGAACTAATGGACCACGCAAACCATGAGGAGGTAACGTGGCAGACGATATCAACAACAACGAGGGTATGGACGAGGCCGGCGACGCTGGTATGCCCGATGATCTGAAGCGCCTGCTTGCCCGCGCTGAGCAGGGCGAGGACGGCGATCCGGATGCCTATAACCCCGATGCCGATGATGATGAGGAAGAAGACGACGATGCCGAGCTCGAGGAGAGCTTTGGCGAAGTCGACCGTGGCGCCTCGGCCGGCGAGGATATCAACGGCGGTCAGCTCCAGATTTCGGAGTTCGGCCGCGAGATGAAGCAGTCGTTCATCGAGTACTCGATGTCGGTCATCACGGCGCGCGCCCTGCCGGACGTGCGCGATGGCTTAAAGCCGGTGCACCGTCGCATCCTGTACGCCATGAACGAGAGCGGCATCTACCCCAACCGTCCGCACAAGAAGTCCGCTTGGACGGTCGGCGAAGTTATCGGTAAGTACCATCCGCACGGCGACTCCGCGGTCTACGAGGCCATGGTCCGCCTGGCGCAGTGGTTCTCCATGCGCACGCCGCTCATCGACGGTCACGGCAACTTTGGCAACATCGACGGCGACGGCGCCGCCGCCATGCGTTACACCGAGAGCCGCCTGGCAAAGCCCGCCATGGAGCTCCTGCGCGACCTGCAGAAGGATACCGTCGACTGGCAGCCCAACTACGATGAGTCGCTCGCCGAGCCCCAGGCGCTGCCCGCGCGTTTCCCCAACCTGCTGGTCAACGGCAGCCAGGGCATCGCCGTCGGCATGGCCACCAACATCGCCCCGCACAACCTTACCGAGGCGATCGAAGCCACGTGCTACCTGATCGACAACCCCGACGCCACCGTCGACGAGCTCATGCAGATCATGCCCGGTCCGGACTTCCCCACCGGTGCCATCATCATGGGCAGTGCCGGCATTAGGCAGAGCTACGAGACCGGCCGCGGCTCCATCACCGTGCGCGCCAAGGCTCATGTGGAGTCCACCAAGACCGGCCGTAGCCGCCTGGTCTTTACCGAGATTCCCTACATGGTCAACAAAGGCACTCTGCAGGAGAAGATCGCCCAGCTCGTCAACGACAAGCGCATCGAGGGCATCTCGGATATGCGCGATGAGTCCAACCAGAAGGGTATCCGTCTGGTCATCGAACTCAAGAAGGGCGTCATTCCGCAGGTCGTGCTCAACAATCTGTATAAGTACACCTCGCTGCAGACGACCTTTGGCGCCAACAACCTGGCACTTGTCAACGGCGTTCCCAAATGCCTGAGCCTGCGCGAGATGCTGCAGCACTACATCGACCACCAGGTCGACGTAGTCACCCGCCGCACCCGCTTTGATCTCAAGAAGGCCCAGGCGCGTGCCCATATCCTCGAGGGCTACCTGATGGCTCTCGACCATATCGACGAGGTCATCAGCATCATCCGCTCCTCGCAGACCGATTCTGAGGCCAGCAGTCGCCTAATCGAGCGCTTCGGTTTTACGCCCGAGCAGACCACGGCCATCCTCGAGATGAAGCTGCGCCGCCTGACCGGCCTGGAGCGCGACAAGATTCAGGAAGAGCTGGACGGTTTGCGCCGCGCCATCGCCTACTATGAGGACCTGTTGGCGCACGAGGAGAAAATCTTGGGCGTCATCAAGGAAGAGATGCGCGAGATCTCCAAGAAGTTCGGCGACAAGCGCCGCACCGAGATCAGCCATGTGGAGAAGGACCTGGACGTCGAAGACCTGATTGCCGACGAGGACATGGTCGTGACCATCACCCACACCGGCTATGTCAAGCGCATCCCGGTGGCCGCCTACCGCGCCCAGAAGCGCGGCGGCAAGGGTGTGTCGGGCGTCAACCTCAAAGAGGACGATGTTATCGACGAGATGTTTATCGCGTCCACGCACGAGTACGTGCTGTTCTTCTCGAGCAAGGGCAAGGTCTATCGCCTGAAGGTGCACGAGCTGCCGGTGGGTACGCGCCAGGCGCGCGGCACCGCGATCGTCAACCTGTTGCCTTTCGAGGAGGGCGAGAAGATTGCGAGTGTCATCAGCTGCCGCGAGTTCCCCGCCGACGAGTATCTGATGTTTGCCACCAAGAGCGGCATGGTCAAGAAGACCGTGATGAGCGCCTACGACCGTAGCCGCCGTGATGGCCTGATCGCCATCAACCTGAGGGACGACGACGCGCTGCTCGCTGTACGCCGCGTGCGTGAGGGTGACAAGATCATCATGGCAACCACCGCGGGCAAGGCGATTATGTTCCCCGAGGACCAGGTGCGCGCCACCGGTCGCGATACCAGCGGCGTTCGCGGTATCGGTATGAAGGACGGCGTGAGCGTTCTGGGCATGGAAGTCACTAACGGCAACGGCGATCTGTTCGTCATCACCGAGCGCGGCTACGGCAAGCGCACGCCGGTCGCGGACTACCCGGAGCAGAATCGCGGCGGCCAGGGCGTCTACACCATCCAAATGACCGAGCGTAAGGGCAACCTCGCGGCCATGAAGACGGTGGGCCCGCAGCACGAGCTGTTCATCGTGACGGAGGGCGCGACGGTCATTCGCGTCAAGACCGACGAGATCAGCCAGACTGGCCGCGCTACCCAGGGCGTCAAGATGATGACCGTCGACGACAACGACCGCATCTGCGCCGTAGCCCGCATGACGGCAGCCAAGGAAAAACCCGAAGGCGAAGGCGCCGAGGCCGCAGCCGACACCGAAGAGGCCCCAGTCGACCTAGGCGACGGCAACGACATGCCAGAGGATCTCCTAGACGAGTAAGAGGCCCTAGCTGGTAGAAAATATCAGACCCCATATATCGGCGGTCGGCGCACCTGCGCGCCGACCGCTTTTTTGACAAGCTTGGAGCCCCGTGTCAGACGGCTGGGCGAGATGGGTTAGGTTTGTCGCGAGTTCCGCACGCAAAGAAGGCCACTTAATGTGGCCTTCGTCTTGCGCAGGACTGCCCGAGCAGCAAACCTAACCTATCTCGCCCAGCCGTCTGACACACCCCTCAAAGATTTTCAAAAAAGTTGTTGACGCGCGCGTAACGACTCGTCTAATATATCCCTTGCGCGATGGACCTGTAGCTCAGTTGGTTAGAGCGTCCGGCTGATAACCGGGAGGTCACAAGTTCGAATCTTGTCAGGTCCACCACTTTCTTTCGCAATAAACACCCCAGCGAGAGCCGAGTCGCCGCTGGGGTGTTTATTACTTTCTCCGTGGGGGTTTAGCTCAGCTGGGAGAGCGCGGGCTTTGCAAGCCTGAGGTCAGGGGTTCGATCCCCCTAACCTCCACCATGATGGACCTGTAGCTCAGTTGGTTAGAGCGTCCGGCTGATAACCGGGAGGTCACAAGTTCGAATCTTGTCAGGTCCACCATCAAAACGTTAAGAGCCCTGGGGCATTGCCTCGGGGCTTTTTTCTTATCCAACAAAAGTAGTCAAAATAGCCCCGTCCCAAATTAACTACTTTGATTTTGTGTGCTGGGCGAAAGATTGGGTAGTATAGCTATTCAATGCGGCGACCCTGCCGCGTGTTAACCGCTACGTACCGGAGGTGTTCCATGGTTCGCGTCGACATAGAGACCATCGTCATGGCCGCCGGTCCCGTGCCATCGCTTATCGTGCTTCGCGAGCGCTGCGGCAAGTCGGATTCGACGGCACCGCTGCGTTCGCTTTCCATTCAGACCGGCTCGTTTGAGGCCGCGGCAATTAGCCGTGGCATCGATAGCGGTCGCGCCGAGCGCCCGATAACGCATGACCTGCTGCTTGACACCGTCGATGCCCTGGGCGCCAAGCTCGAGCGCATCGAGATCGTTCGTGCCGAGCCGCCGGTGTTCTATGCGACGATTGTCGTGCTGGTCGATGGTGACGAGCGCAAGATTGACGCCCGCCCCAGCGACGCCATCGCCCTTGCCGTGCGCAGTAATGCCCCCATGTTTGTGGAGGACGACATCATGAATCGCCTGGGTACCGTTTCTGCCCATGCCGAGGAAGTTGACGACGAGCAGGAGTTCGAGAAGTTCGACGAGTTCGTCCATACGCTCTCCCCCGATGATTTCTAAATGTCTGGCACGCGAGCGGAGAGGTTGCTGATGGGTACCCGCGTATCGGCTGAAGCGGCCGCCATCGCGCGTGAAGCCCAGATGCGCTCGGAGGCATCCGAGGCGGCTCGCATCGCCTATGTGACGCAGGCCCGCACGCTTCGCGAGCGCCGCGGCTCCTATATCAAGATGGTTATCATCTCCGCCCTTGTCGCGGTAATCTGTTCTCGTCTTCGTGGTACAGTTGGTGCGCTTGGGTTTTCGATTTCAACAGGCTTGGTAATCTGGGGTGTGGTCGATGCGGTAATGCTGACCAACCAGATCAAGGTACTCGACAAGCGCGCAATGGATATGGTGCGCGCCCGCGACGCTGCCGCCAAGATCGCTGCCGAGGCACAAGAACTGTAACGACGCCGGATTCGATGGGAAGGTCTAGAGATGGCACAGGATATGCAGGACGCCGGCAACGTCTCCGCCGAGCTCGACGCCATGGTGTGTGACCTGATTGGTGCGTTCTTGGACGACCTTGCCGCCGGTGAGAATCCGGGCGTAGTTGTGGCGATCGAGGACGCTGCTTCCAACCGCTATCTGGCCGCGCTTGACGAGGATGGCGAGGAGGCATGCCTCGAGGCCGCCACCAACTTTATCTCCGAGCACAAGATGGGTCTTAAGGACGAGGGCCTGGGCCGTATCGCCCGCTATGCCATCGGCTATACCGGCTGTGTCGAGATTGACGGCGGCTACCACGACGCTCTGCTCGTGAGTTTCTTTGAGACGACGCTCGAGAGCGGTTTTTCGGCATATGTGCTGTATGAGGGCATGGGTGCCGGCGATGGTTTTATGTGGAGCGACCCTGAACCTGCAGGTGAGGAAACCCCTCTCATCTAAAATCGCTAAAATAAACGAGTTTTCGGTAAAAGGCTCAATATTCCCGCTGAGCGTTGTATCGCTGGGCGGGCCGCATACGCGTGCCGTTTGTATATGGATAGAAGATAGGGGAACTACATGCGCGTAGACAATCTGAGGAACATCGCCATCATCGCCCACGTCGACCACGGCAAGACGACGATGGTCGACAAGCTCCTGCGTGCCACGGACGCCTTCCGTGCCAACCAGCAGGTCGAGGACCGTGTCCTGGATTCCAACGACCAGGAGCGCGAGCGCGGCATCACGATTCTCGCCAAGAACATCTCTATCGAGTACAAGGATGTCAAGATCAACGTCATCGACACCCCGGGCCACGCCGACTTTGGCGGCGAGGTCGAGCGCGTGCTGCGTATGGCCGACGGCGCCCTGCTGCTGGTCGACGCCTTTGAGGGCCCCATGCCCCAGACCCGCTTCGTGCTGCGTCACGCTATCGACACCGGCCTTAAGATCATGATCGTTATCAACAAGATCGATCGTCCGGGCGCCAACCCCGAGAAGGCCTACAACGACTGCCTGGACCTCATGGCCGACTTAGGCGCCACCGACGACCAGCTCGAGTTCGCCATGGAGCACGTCGTCTACGCCAGCGCCATGAACGGCTTTGCCCGCCTTGACCCCAACGACGGCAACATGGACATGTATCCGCTGCTCGACATGATCATCGACGACATGCCCGCGCCCGAGGTTGACGAGAACGCCCCGCTGGCCATGCAGTGCGTGACCATCGACCACTCCAACTTCGTTGGCCGCATCGGCATCGGTCGCGTGTATTCCGGTGCCATTCACCAGGGCGACCAGATTCTGGTTGTGAAGAACGACGGCTCCAGCGCCAGCGCTACCGTCAAGCAGCTCTTCACCTTCGACTACCTGGGCCGCACCGAGTGCCAGGAAGTCGGCGCCGGCGACATCGCCGCCGTTGTGGGCATCGACCGCACCGATATCGGCGATGTTTACACCGACCCCGAGAACCCCGTCGAGCTCGAGCCCATCGAGATCGACCCGCCGACCCTGTCCATCGTCTTTGAGGCTTCGACCTCCCCGCTCGTCGGCCGCGACGGCGACATCGTGGGCGCCCGCCAGCTCAAGGAGCGCCTGTTCAACGAGGCCGAGAATAACGTGACCATGAAGATCGAGGAGCTCGAGGACAAGAGCGGCGTCGAGGTCTCGGGCCGCGGCATCCTGCACCTGTCCGTCCTGATGGAGTCCATGCGCCGCGAGGGCTTTGAGTTCCAGGTCGGCCGTCCCCGCGTTCTGTTTAAGAAGGACGAGAACGGCAACAAGATGGAGCCTGTCGAGCAGGCCGTCGTCGAGTGCCCGGACGAGTACTCGGGCAAGGTCGTTGAGGTCTTCGGCACCTCCGGCGGCATCATGACGAGCATGGATACCTCGGGCATCGTGACGCACCTTGAGTTTAAGATCCCGACGCGTGGCATCATGGGCCTTAAGAACCGCATCATGAACGTCACCCACGGCGAGGGCGTGTTCTACCACACCTTCCTGGAGTACGGTCCCTAC
The DNA here is from genome assembly GCA_902399975.1 of Coriobacteriaceae bacterium. GTDB lineage: Bacteria > Actinomycetota > Coriobacteriia > Coriobacteriales > Coriobacteriaceae > Collinsella. The sequence continues at coordinate 48,118 of CABOHA010000002.1, forward strand.
GCCGGCGAGATCGGCAACCGTCAGAACGGTGCCATGATCTCCATGACCACCGAGAAGGCCGTTGCCTATGCCCTGGGCACGCTGCAGGAGCGCGGCCAGCTGTTTGTTGAGCCGGGCACCGAGTGCTACGAGGGCATGATCGTGGGCGAGCGCAGCAAGGCCGGCGACATGGTCGTCAACATCGCCCGTACCAAGAACCTGGGCAACCAGCGTTCCTCGACCTCCGATATTTCCGTGCAGCTGGTGCCGCCCCGCACCTTCTCGCTGGAGGAGGCGCTGGAGTACATCGCCGATGACGAGCTGGTGGAGATCACTCCCAAGAATATTCGCCTGCGCAAGCGTCTGCTCAATGCCACCGACCGCAAGAAGGCCGCCGTCCGTGCCGGTCAGGTCAACAAATAAGCGCTGGGGCTTATAACTGCCAATAAGAAAGGGCGTCGACCGCAATGGTCGGCGCCCTTTTTGGTGCACGGGGATTGAGAAGGCCTTCACAACCACAAAGGTGCCTGTCCCCTTTGCGGTGATTGGTGGTTAGGCGGTGGGGAGTCCTGGCGTGTTAGCCGGCTGCTGCGGCTTGAGGTGGGCGTTGCGCCAGATGATCTGGATGACGTAGCCGAGCATAAAGACAAAGGCCACGCCGCTGATGAAGTCGCCGATGAGGGGGAGTCCTGTGAGGGCGCCTGCGGCCACACCGCCGACGGCTGCCATGGCATAGCGGTTCTGGTTGTGTCCGACCATGCGGGCGATCGCGCAGCCAGCAAAAGCGGTGGAGACCAGCGCGATGCCGATCACGGCGCACATGAGGGTTCCGGCAAGCGACAGGCCGGCGATAGAGATAATCAGCAGTAGGACGGTGGGGACGATAGCAATCGTGCCCAAAAGACCGCTCACCCACAGGGGCGTGGGACGTTGGTGGAGCATTCCGGCGGCGCTGGCGGTCGCACGCGGAAAGACGAGCTCGAGCAACAGGGCGATAAAGCAGGTCGAGAGCGCTGCGGCGACGATGCCGCCGATGGTGTCGTTAACCGTAGAGGTGTTCTCGTTCTCGGTGCGGTCGATCTTGAGGGCTCCGACCTGGGCACCCTCTGCCCGCTCGGGATCCTGTGAGACGTGGGCGCTCACCGTGCCGGTGATGCAGGCGTTTTTGCCCAGGATGAGCTTGTCGGCCCAGACCTCAACATCGCCATCGACGGTGCCATCGATGGTAACGGTGTCGCCGGCGAGCGCCGCCGATTTAGCGGAGCCGCGCAGGGCGACCGTCTCGCCTATCGCATAGAAACAGTTGGCGGTGCTGTCGGAATTGAGCACGACATGCTGGCCGGCAACGGTCACGCTGCCATCAACCGTAGTCTTGGCAATGTCGATGGTGCGCGCCGCCAAGCGGACGGCGCCGCCCACCGTGCAGTCGCGGATGGAGAGGCTCTCGCCTGCTGCAATTATGTCGCGGCCGATGGACGCATCGTCCAAGTTGAGGGCCTGACCTGCCCAGTACAGGTCACCTTCGACGCCGGACGAATTGGCGTCATTGTCGGTCGCAAGCACGTTGCCTGCGGTGTCTGTGCCGGCGAACGACGCCGTGGGAAGCGCGGTGAGCGCCAGAGCGATGAGCGCGAATAGGATGGTGATGCGGCCCCACGCTTTACGGCGCTGGGTCGACGGGAATTGATTGTGGGGCATAGTGAATCCTTCGTCAGATGCTCGATATGCACCTAACAGGGTACCCAACGCGTGGGCGCTCTAAAAGAACCTCTCGGTTGCATTTCGAAGGATGAGCCCGCGCAATCTACTTTTTGTGGTGCAAAAAGCGCGCGATGTCCTCTTCGGTGGGGCTTTTGATGTCAAAACGCAGCGACAGCCAGCGCAGCCCCATGGTTACCGCAACGCATACGATCAACGCGGTGATGTTGCTGACGATGCCGCTCATGACAAGGCATACATAGCTCGCCGAGCCGGCGATGGCTGCGATGGCATAGAAGTTGGTGCGCTGGAAAATGCCCGGTACCACGCCCATAAAACTGTCGCGCAGCATGCCGCCGCCCACCGCGGTGAAAAAGCCCATCATGATGCACACCGCCGGCGCAAAGCCGTAGACCAGCGCCTTGTCTGCTCCAGTGGCGGCGTAGATGCCGACTGAGATGATGTCGAGCAGGGGAATGAGTTTTTCGGGTTTGTCGACGATTGCCGGGAAAATATAGATGATGGCCGCCGTGGCAATGGAAAGCGGGAGCGCCATCGGCTGGTTGAGGATGTAGACGTTGCCCACCTGCAGCGTCATATCGCGCAAAAGACCGCCGCCCAGTCCGCAGACCACAGCGAGCGCGACGGCGCCTACCAGGTCGAGTTTGTGCTCGCGCGCGACCAGCACGCCCGAGATCGATGCAGCGACAACAGCGAACATCTCGAGCCAAAACGGAATAGCGACCATGGCATCCGTGGCGTGTGAGGTAACGGTCATAGCGGCGACGACGGGCAAGATGGGGTCCTTTTGGTTGCGGGTTTAGACAATGCCCGTACATAGTACATGGTTGGCGGGCGTGGCGACCCTATTGCTCGGTAAACGGTCGGGACTGGGAACGGTCATGGGTACCAAACATGTACATCAGCCTCCAAAGATGTCGAAAAATGTCGTTTTTGGCGGATGATGTACATGTTTTGGCGCGCGCCGAGCGGGCGACGTTACTCGGAGGGCGTCTCTATGTCCTTCGTGCCCTTCCAGTTGCGGATAAGTGCCTTTCGCAGTTCGTTTTGCTTTCGCTGATACTCGGCATCCGTGCAGCGGGGCATACCGAGTGCTTCGCGGATATTGTTCATGGCACGGTGAAAAGCGAGTTGACTGGCAAATTGCGCTGAGGTGAGTGTGACAATGCGATAACCCATTTGGGCGAGCACAGCTTCGCGTTCCGCATCTGCTCCCTTACGGCCAGTCTCGTCGTGAAAGCCACCCTTATATTCGATGCCGAGCTCTCTGCGCTTATAGGTAATGAGGGCATCGATTTTGAGTGTTTGGGCTTTGGTGCAATGCCAAAGACGTTGAGGGATCTCGAGCGGTCGGTTGAGCTCGATGCCTCGAATGCCAACGCCGCCTTCGCTTGTCGGAAGTGAAAGGGCGATTGCCGATGCAGTCTCCATAGGCGAGGCCGAGTGGTCGTAGACATGTCTGAGCGCGAGTCGCGCGCGTGTGGCACCGGGTTTGCCGGGGTATTGATCGAGCAGCTCGACAATTTCATCCTTGGAGGTGGTTGCTGGTTGCTCGGTATAAGGGTCAGAGGGATTAAGGCCCATGCGATAGTCGCCGCAAACTTCGTAGCCATACTCGAGGTATTCGATTCTATCCATCCACTCGGCGGCGAGCACGAAGGTGAAGGCTTCGTCGGTGATAAAGATGCCGGGCGTAAGCTCGTCAATATGGCCGTAGGGTAGGCTTTGGCCGAGAACATGGCAAGTGACACCGTTGGTGCGAATTCGCTCGAAAGCAAACACTACGGAGATATCGATAGTCTTGAACATATCGGGCGGAATGCCGCAGTCGGTGAGGGCCTGTCGTATGCGCGCGATGCGTTGCTGGGTGGAGAGACCTCTTGCGCCTATCTGGTAGTCGTGTTGCGCGACCGCTTGAACCAGGCCTTGTGGCGCGTGATGGACGAGCCATGCAGTTTTATGCGAAATGAGAACAGGGGTATCCATTGGGGACCTCTCGCTCTGAGTCGATACCCAACTCTTATGTCCGTTGAGGTGGGGAAATATACCGGATGCAGGCAAAACGGTCGATCGTCCGCCGAGCATAATATGCAAAGGTGTACACCAGCCTCCAAAGATGTCGAGAAATGTCGTTTTTGGAGGGTGATGTACATGTTTTTGAGGGAGGGGCGGGTTCGAATCCCTCCTCCTCCGCCGTATTTGCTTGTAAGGGACTCTAAACAAAAAAGCCCCCGTTTTCGGGAGCTTTCTCAACCAAAATGGCGGAGGAGGAGGGATTCGAACCCTCGTGACCTTATACAGGCCAAACGGTTTTCGAGACCGCCGCATTCAACCACTCTGCCACCCCTCCGCGTGGGGTAAAAACAAAGCAGGCTCAAAGGCCTGCTTTGGAATTAACTGGCGGAGAGTCAGGGATTTGAACCCTGGAGACGCTTTTGACGCCTACACGATTTCCAATCGTGCTCCTTCGGCCACTCGGACAACTCTCCGTTAAATGCGAAAGTCAGTATACACGAGGAATCGCAAAGTGCAAACAGAAAAGTTGGCATTTTTTAAAACGCTTGGCCGTGCTTGGCGCTGCAGTGGGGCTTGAGGTCCCAAAAAACGGCTTCCGACCAGCGTGGTTGATCAACTCAATTGTTCAAAAAAGGGTATTCATAAGCGACTTGGCAATGAATTTAAAAATCTTTGGGTGGTGCTGTGGGCCACTGGTATGCATTTTGCGACCACAGCCTTGTGCCCGCTGACCTGCGGCTTGGCTCAGCTTGTCCCCACGGCACCGTATCTTGAACACAGATCCGTCAAGCATTTGGTCAGCATTTGGTTGGAATGCGCATGAAGTGCCGTGTGAGCATGGACATATGTGGAGGTCATGAGGTTGTAGCTGCATATTCTTGCGGCCTGGGAGGTTGAAAGATATTATTACCAAGTCTTTTCCTGCTTCAGGCGCACCTTCACGACCTGAAGCCACATTTGCCCAGAGGAGGTGACAATATGAAGGCTTATGAACTGCTGTTCTTTGTTGACCCGTCGCTCGACCCCGAGACTCGTCTCGCTGTTATGAAGCGTATCGATACCACGATCGCTGAGGGCGCTGGCAAGGTCGACTCCGTTGACGAGTGGGGCAAGCGCAAGCTCGCCTACGAGATCAACGACCTCACCGATGGTGACTACACCCTCATCAACTTCCACGCAGATCCTACCCAGATCGCCGAGCTTGATCGCGTCCTGCGCATCACCGACGCTGTGGTCCGCCACATGATCGTCCGTCGTGACGACCAGGAGTAAGACTGTCGTTTTGGACTGGGCTTGTGCCCCAAGAGGAAGTAGTGAGTTATGAGCATCAATCGAGTGAACATCACCGGTAACCTCACCCGCGATCCCGAGCTGCGCGCCACCGCCGGCGGAACCCAGGTTCTGTCCTTTGGCGTCGCCGTGAACGATCGTCGCCGCAACGCGCAGACTGGCGAGTGGGAGGACTATCCCAACTTTGTCGACTGCACCATGTTCGGCACCCGCGCCGAGGCCGTGAGCCGTTTCCTGGCAAAGGGAAACAAGGTCGCGATCGAGGGCAAGCTGCGCTACAGCTCTTGGGAGCGCGACGGTCAGCGCCGGAGCAAGCTTGAGGTCATCGTCGATGAGATCGAGTTTATGAGCTCCCGCGGTGGCCAGGGTGGCTACGATCAGGGCGGTTACGCCCCCGCAGCTCCCGCGCCCGCAGCACGTCCTGCCGCACCCGTGGCTACGCCGCCCGCGGTCGACGTCTACGATGAGGACATCCCGTTCTAAGGGTTGTTCACCTATTTTTGAGTGAGAGGCGGCTTCGGTTCGCCGAAGTTGCCAAATGAAAGGTATTTTGACATGGCTAATGATTTTTCTGCACGTCAGCCGCGTCGTAAGTACTGCCAGTTCTGCAAGGAGAACACTGAGTTCATCGACTATAAGGACACTCAGCTTCTCCGTAAGTACATGACCGACCGCGGCAAAATCAAGCCCCGTCGCGTCACTGGCGCTTGCACGCAGCATCAGCATGACATCGCCAACGCCATCAAGCGCGCCCGCGAGATGGCTCTCCTGCCGTACACCGTCCCCGTGGTTTCCTCTCGTGGCAACCGCGACCGCGGCTAAGAAGGGAGACGCATCATGAAGGTTATTCTTCTCGATGAGATCAAGGGCAAGGGCGGCGAGGGTGACGTCGTAGAGGTCGCTCAGGGTTACGCTGAGAACTTCCTGTTCCCCAAGAAGCTCGCTGTTGCCGCCACCAAGGGCAACCTCAAGCAGCTTGACGAGCGTCGCAACAACATCGCCAAGCGCGAGGCCGTCCGTTTGGCTACCGCCAACGAGACCAAGGCTGCCCTCGAGGGCAAGCAGGTCACCGTTGACGTCAAGGTCGGCGACGAGGGCATCCTCTTTGGCTCTGTTACCGCCGCTATGATCGCTGACGCCATCAAGGCTCAGCTCGGTATGGACATCGACCGCAAGCGCGTCGAGCTCGGTAAGCCCATCAAGGTTGCCGGTGCCCACACCGTTGCCATCTCGCTGTACCGCGAGATCAAGGCCGAGGTTGTCGTTCTCGTCGGCGTTACCGCCGAGGAGCTCGCTGCCGAGGCTGAGGTCGAGGAGGCCGCTGAGGTCGCCGAGGCCGAGACCGCCGAGGTCGAGACTGAGGCTGCTGCCGAGTAGCATTTGCTGCAACGCAACAATCTTGTTCTAAGAAGGGCGCTCTGGGAAACCAGGGCGCCCTTTTGTTTTTTTGCGCTGAGTGAGTGTCATGGTGAACATTGCGTCGAAGTCCTATATACAGGACCGTTCATCCGTTTGGTTCGGTAATGATTGGCGGCGCGCGGCGCGTTTTGGGACCGTGGCTGATACTATGGATGCTCGCAAGCGATATGAATGAGGATGCTCATGGCATATGACGATAGGGAGACCGGGCTGACGGTCGAGGACCGCGGCTCAAAGTTGGGTCTTCCCCAAAACCAAGATGCAGAGGCCAATGTACTGGCCGCTATGCTGCTATCGCCCGAGGTGGTCGAGGAGGCCCAGGTCGAGCTGCAGCCCGATGACTTCTACCGGCCCATTCATAAGACCATCTATACCGCGATGGTCGATATGTACAACAGCCGCATTCCCATCGACTCCATCTCGCTGATCGATTACCTGCGCAGCATCAACAAGCTCGATGCCGTGGGCGGCGAGGCCTACATTTTGGAGCTGATGGGTCAGACCCTGTCGCTCGTGAACTGGCAGCACCATGCCGCCATCGTCCGTCGCGACTCGATGCTGCGCGAGCTGATCGGTGCCACCAACGAGATCAACGCGCTGGCCTATAACGCCCCTACCGACACCAAGGAGGTCGTGGAGCTGGCCGAGAGCAAGCTGCTCAAGGTCACGGCGCGCGAGGTCAAGTCGAGCTACAAGACGTTGACCGAGTTTATGGTCGAGGCCTATAACGAGGCCGAGGAAGTATGCCAGGCCGGCGGCCAGGCTGCGGGCGTGCCCACGGGTTTCCCGTCGCTCGACCGCATGCTCATGGGTTTTCGCGAGGGCCAGCTCATCATTATCGGCGCCCGTCCTGCTGTAGGTAAGACGTCGTTCGCCTTGAATCTGGCGCTCAACGCTGCCGCCGCTGGTTATACCGTCGGCTTCTTCTCGCTGGAGATGTCGGGCAAGGAAATTGCCCAGCGTCTGACCTGCGCCTACGCCATGATCTCGATCAGTGACTTTCGCATGGGCCGCATTAGCCCCGAGCAGTGGGCCAATATCAACGAGGCCACGCAGACGCTGTCCAAGCTCGATATTCTGATTGACGATACGCCCGGCACCACAGTGACCGAGATCCGCGCCAAGAGCCGCCGTATGCTCCACAACAAGGAGAAGGCCATCATCATCCTGGACTACCTGCAGCTGGTGAGTCCTCCGCCGGGACGCCGCTCCGAGAGCCGTACCGTCGAGGTTTCGGAGATGTCGCGTGGTCTGAAGATCATGGCCAAGGAGCTCAAGATCCCGCTCATCGCGCTGTCACAGCTCTCGCGTCAGGTCGAATCCCGTACCGGCAAGCGCCCGCAGCTTTCCGACCTTCGTGAATCGGGCTCCATCGAGCAGGACGCCGATATCGTCATGTTCTTGGACCGCTCCGCCGACGAGGCCGAGGCCTCGCGCGACGATCGACCCGACGAGGGCGTTACGCGTATCGTCGTGGCCAAGAACCGTTCGGGCCCGATCGGCGACGTCGACCTGATGTTCCTGCCGGCATCCACCAAGTTCTATGAGCTTGATGGGGCACATGCCGAGGAGTAGGACAGGCGCCCGTTGCACGGGTATACTGGGAATGTTTTGTGCTTCTGCGTGCCGGCGTGGCGCGCAGACAGTCCATGAATGTAAGGAGTAAACATGCCGTCAACCGTTTTGGTCGGTGCCCAGTGGGGCGATGAGGGCAAGGGTAAGATTTGCGACCTGGTCGCCGGCGACTTTGATGCCGTCGTGCGCTACTCGGGCGGCAACAACGCCGGTCACACCATCGTCGTCAACGGCAAGAAGTACGGCCTGCACCAGGTGCCCTCCGGCATCATGTATTCCGACCACGTGTCGGTGATCGGTAACGGCTGCGTCGTTAACCCCAAGGTTGTCCTTGAGGAGATCGACATGTTCGAGGCCGACGGCATCACCACCAAGAACCTCAAGATTAGCGGCAACGCGCATGTCATCATGCCGTACCACATCGATCTGGATGGTGCCTTTGAGCAGAAGCTCGGCAAGAAGAATATCGGTACCACCAAGCGCGGCATCGGTCCATGCTATCAGGACAAGATGGCCCGCATTGGCCTGCGCATGCAGGACATGCTGGACGAGGCGCTGTTCCGCGACAAGCTGGAGACCGCTCTCGCCCGCGTGAACCCCGAGCTCGAGCTCATCTACAGCCTGCCCACCTACACCGCGGACCAGATTTGCGACGAGTACCTGCCGATGGCCGAGCGCCTGCGTCCCTACATCACCGAAACGAGCCTGCTGCTCAACAACATGATCGATGAGGGTAAGGATCTGCTGTTTGAGGGCGCCCAGGCGACGCTGCTCGACATCGACCACGGCACCTATCCGTACGTGACGTCTTCCAACTGCACCGCCGGCGGCGCCATCACCGGCTCCGGCGTGGGCATGAAGAACGTCGACCGCGTGCTGGGCGTCATGAAGGCCTATATCACCCGCGTCGGTTCGGGCCCCATGCCCACCGAGCTTTCCTATGAGTCCGAGGCTGGCCACACGCTGACCGAGGAGGGTTATGAGTACGGCGTGACCACCGGTCGCCGTCGTCGTTGCGGCTGGTTTGACGGCCCTATCGCCAACTATGCCTCGCGCGTCAACGGCCTCACCGACATCGCCGTGACCAAGCTCGACGTACTTTCGGCCTTCGACACCATCAAGGTGTGCGTGGCCTACGACGTCGATGGCGAGCGCTACACCAGCGTGCCCGAGCATCAGGTGCGCTTTGAGCATGCCAAGCCCGTCTACGAGGAGCTCCCTGGCTGGAAGTGCGACATCACCGGTTGCCGCAGCTTTGACGAGCTGCCGCAGGAGGCTCAGGACTACATGGCGTTTATCGAGGATCTGGCACACACCCGCGTGACGTTCATTGGCGTCGGCGCCGGTCGCGAGCAGATCATCAACCGATTCTGGAAGTAATCGGTACCATTCGGTTATTGCGATATACCCCTTTGCAGCCCAAGTGGGCGGCTGAGGGGTATATTTGCTTGCAAAGGGCTCGCGCGGAGCGGGCCATTCATCCATAGAGGAGGCACCCTTGAAGGCGGACACTCAAACCATCGACATCCTGTTGTTGGGCAGCGGCGGCCGTGAGCATGCTTTGGCAGCTAAGCTCGCAGCATCACCGCGCGCCGGCAAGCTCTACATCGCGCCGGGCAACGGCGGCACCGCGAGCTGCGGCGAGAACGTTGTTCTCGACGACTGCGATCCTGCGGCCGTGGCGGCGTTTGCGCAGAGCCACGGATGCGGACTCGTGGTAATTGGCCCCGAGGCTCCGCTCGTGGCGGGCGTGGCCGACGCCGTGCGCGCGGCGGGTATTCCCTGCTTTGGCCCGGGTGCCGAGGGCGCCCAGATGGAGGGCTCCAAGCTGTTCTCCAAGCAGCTCATGGGGCGTGCGGGCATTCCGACGGCAGCCTACGGCTCGTTTACCGACGAGGCTTCGGCTCTCGCCTACGTGCGTGAGCAGGGCGCTCCGTTGGTCGTCAAGGCCGACGGCCTTGCCGCGGGCAAGGGCGTTATCGTGGCGACCGAACTTGAGCAGGCCGAGGAGGCCGTGCGCGAGTGCTTTGGCGGCACCTTTGGCGATGCCGGCAACACCGTGGTCATCGAGGAGATGCTTGTTGGTCCCGAGTGCTCGCTGCTGGCCTTTACCGACGGCAAGACCGTGCGCCCCATGGCCACCTCGCAGGACCACAAGCGCGCGCTCGAGGGCGACAAGGGCCCCAACACCGGCGGCATGGGCGTCTACAGCCCGGTGCCTATCGTGACCGACGAGGAACACGCCACCATGGTGGCGGTCATGGAGCAGACCGTGGCTGAGCTTGCCGCCGAGGGCATCGACTACCGCGGCTGCCTGTACGGCGGCTTTATGCTCACGCCTGCCGGTCCCAAGGTACTGGAGTTCAATGCCCGCTTTGGCGACCCCGAGACGCAGGTCGTGCTGCCGCGCCTTAAGAACGACCTGGTTGAGGTCATGCTGGCCTGCGCCAACTGCGAGCTCGATCAGATTGAGCTCGACTGGCGTGACGAGTGGGCTGTGGCCGTTGTCCTGACGAGCGCGGGCTATCCCGGCAGCTACGAGAAGGGCAAGGTCATCACCGGTATCGCCGACGCCGAGGCCATGGAGAACGTGACCGTGTACCACGCGGGCACTGCCATGGTGGACGGCCAGCTCGTGACCAATGGTGGCCGCGTGCTTGCCGTGACCGCTCTGGGCGACACGTTCGAGAACGCTCGCAACCTTGCCTACGAGGCCTGCGAGAAGATTGATTTTGAAGGCAAGACCCTGCGCCACGACATCGGCCTGCGCGCGCTGCGCGGCCGCGACGCCTGGGATGCCTAAAATCCGAGAGGAATGAGACGGATGGACGAGAAGAACGAAGAGCTCGTGGATGCGCAGATCGTTGAAGAGGGCAGCCGCATGTATGGGCACGCCGAGGGCGAGCCTGGCGGCGAGGTCGCTGACGAGCCGGCGCTGGTGCTGGGCGACGACGACCCGCACGATGCCGAGCTGCACGAGAAGATTCTTTCGGAGGAGTGCGCCTGGAAGGGCAAGATCCTCGACGTCCACCGTCTTGAGGTTGAGCTGCCCAACGGTCGCCGCAGCGCCCGCGATATCGTTCGCCATCCGGGTGCGGCGGCCGTTGTAGCGCTGACCGAGAGCGGCAAGATCGTACTGGTGCGTCAGTACCGCACCGCTATCGACCGCGTGACGGTCGAGATTCCCGCCGGCAAGCTCGATCCAGGCGAGGACCCGCTCGATTGCGCCAAACGCGAGCTGCATGAGGAGACGGGCTTTAGGGCTGATCGCATTCGCTTTTTGACGTCGATTGTCACGTCCTGCGGTTTTTGCGACGAGATCATTCACATCTACTTGGCTACCAAGTTGGAGTTTGATGCGCCCAACCCCGACGATGACGAGTTTGTCAACGTTGACCTGGTGCCGCTGCACGAGCTGATCGACGCCGTGCTCGACGGCAAGATCGAAGATGCCAAGACCGTCGTGGGCGCCTTGGCCTGCGATAGCATCGCGCATCGACTTGGTGGAGCCGAACTGTAACGAGCGGGATGGCCCCTGGGTCATTTAGCCAATTTTGTTGAAGCGGGGTTATGATCCCGCAGGTTTGTATGAGTCAGCGAAAGTGCTCCATTTGAGACAAGGTGGCCTAAAAGAGGAGGGAAGCGTATGGATATACGCGACCGACGATTGAAGGCCAGATTGTCCAAATGGAGCACTTGCAGCGTCGAGACGAAACGCGGTTTGGTAAAACCGCGTAAGGTGATTATGCTGAAGAGGTTTCTTTCTTACTACAAGCCCCAGATGGGGCTTTTTGTTGCTGATACTGTTTGCGCTCTGGTGCTTGCCGCCATTGACCTGGCGTTCCCCATTATCCTGCGCAATTTGACCGGTGGGCTATTTACTCAGGGTCAGGCTGCCATTATGCAGGCGCTCGGCATGATCGCGGTGGGCTTGGTGCTGATGTATGCCGTCCGCTGCGCCTGCCGCTATTTTGTGAGCTATTGGGGCCACGTGATGGGCGCGCGCATGGAGTCCAAGATGCGCGAGGACCTGTTCGACCAGTACGAGCGCTTTAGTTTTGCGTACTTCGATCGCAACAGCTCGGGCGACATGATGAGCCGCGTGGTCAACGACCTGTTCGATATCTGCGAGGCGGCGCACCACGTGCCCGAGTGGATCATCATCTGCGGCATCGAGATTATCGGCTCGTTTGTGATCCTCTTTACCATCGCCCCGGTGCTGGCGCTTGCCATGGCTGCGGTGACAGCAGCGTTTTCGGTCATCATGTTTTGGCAGAACATGCGCATGCGCGAGGTCTTTAGCGACAATCGCAAAAAGATCAGCGGCATCAATGCACAGCTGCAGGATTCGCTGGCGGGCATGCGCGTGGTCAAGAGCTTTGCCAATGAGGAGACCGAGCGCTCTAAGTTCCGCGCCTCCAACAATCGCTATCTTTCGTCCAAGGAGAACATGTATCACGCCATGGGCGTCTATACTGCGACGTATGGCCTGCTCTCGGGTGTGCTCTATGTGATCGTGGTACTGCTGGGCGGCTGGCTGGTCGCCCAGGGACAGCTGCAGGCGGTCGATATGGCGACCTTTGCACTCTATATTTCGCTGTTCTGCACGCCGCTCGAGACACTCGTCAATTCGGCCGAAACGTATCAGAAGGCCATCGCCGGCTTTAAGCGTATGGACGAGGTGCTCTCGACCGCGCCGGATATCCAGGACAAGCCGGGCGCTACGGATCTGCAGGTGACTGCCGGCGCCGTGGATTATCACGACGTGTGCTTTAACTACGAGGATGTTGAGCTGGGCGAGGGTGATGCCGAAGAGCGTCCCGTTATCGACCATATGAATCTGTCCATCAAGCCCGGGCAGACCATCGCTTTGGTTGGCCCTTCGGGTGGTGGCAAGTCCACGACCTGTTCGCTGCTGCCGCGCTTTTATGACGTGGCTGCCGGATCCATTAGCATCGACGGTCAGGACGTGCGCGATGTGACGCAGCAGAGCCTGCGCCGCGCCATCGGCCTGGTGCAGCAGGATGTCTACCTGTTTGACGGAACAATCGGCGAGAACATCGCCTACGGCAAGCCGGGCGCTACGGCGGAAGAAATTGCCGAGGCTGCCCGCCGCGCCAATATCGATACCTTTATCGAATCGCTTCCTCAGGGCTACGACACCGTGGTGGGCGAGCGCGGCAGCCGTCTTTCGGGTGGACAGAAGCAGCGCGTTGCCATTGCGCGCGTGTTTCTCAAGAACCCCAAGATCCTGATTTTGGACGAGGCGACGAGTGCTTTGGATAACGAGAGCGAGGAGGCGGTGCAGGAGTCACTCGAAGAGCTGGCACGCGGCCGCACCACGATTATCATTGCCCATCGTCTTTCGACTATTAAGCATGCCGATGAGATTGCGACCGTTGAGCATGGTCGCGTTGTGGAGCGTGGCACGCACGAGGAGCTTCTCGCCCGTGGCGGCACCTATGCCCGTTACTATCGAATGCAGTTCGAAGGTGCGCGTGCGCACGAGCTCGACTGATTGATATGACAGGAAGTTTATGGCTGACAAGAACCCTTTGACTCCGGAAGAAGTGACGGAGTTATTCTCCGAAATCGATGCATCCGGTGTCTTGGATCCCACGCTTGCCAAAAAGCGAACCGAGCGCATGCGTGAGAAGGAGGCTGCGGCCAAGCGCGGTGACAAAGCGGCGCTAGCGCAGCTGCGCAGCGAGGACCGCGCGAGCCAGGCAAAACATATCGACCCGCTGTCCGAGGACGATCCTTCGGGCTCGCAGGTGAGCCATACCATTACGAAGACCGCGATGGCCGTGGTCATCGGTATTCTGGTGCTGATCGTGGGCATGCAGATCGGCTACGGCGTGATGCGCCGTCTGAATACCGCCAACCTGTCCGAGAGCGTTTCGTTGGATACCGTTTCGACGGCGCTGAAGGGCGGCCTTGAGTGGGGCAACGGCTTTACGCAGTTCCCGCTCGACTTTACCGTCGATGAAGCTGATGAGCGTACGGGCACGGTCGAGGTGACGGTGTTGGACACATCGTCTGCCAACGAGCTCGAGCTGCTGTCCAACGGGCAGATTCAGGCCGCTGCGCTTGCGACCAACGCGCTGCTCAACGATAAGATCGACCGCGTGGTGTATAACGTTCACGCCTATATCGACGAGGATAGCAACATTCAGCACGATTCCTTCTTTGGCATGTTTCCCGCGCGGGGTCATCAGAGCGCCATTTTGACGTTTGTGTGGACCAAGAGCTCATCCAACGCCACGAGCATCGACTGGAAGATGCGCATCGTAAGCATGGACGACACCATTGCCGAGCGCATTCAAAAACAGGTGAACTCGGTTTCGTCGCTGATCGAGGACCCGGTGGTGAGCCAGACCAAGATTGACGAGGAAAAGGCCGAACGTGACCTGGAGCATCGTCTGCATGGCCGCGAGATTTTCCGCGGCGGCAAGCCCGATCGCTCACCGTCCGATCTGCTGGAACAGGACAAGAAAAAGTAAGACGCCATCATCCCGCGTGAGCCACAAGCCCCGCGGGATGATTTTTCTGGGACGGGGATTAAATAATCATTATGCATAGAAAGTCATAATTATCATTTCGTAAACAATTTGATGAAATTAACGCCATGAGGCATGCTTGCGGTTACAATACCGCGAGGCCTAACTACACACCTTTAAGCCGGTCCTGTGAGACCGGGAAGGAGAATTATGGCGAACAACCATACCGCGGGCGCTGCCGCCTGCACCTTCGCGCCCAGCGAGCTTTGCCAGCGTATGCTGGCCAAAACCAGCAAGGGCACCTGCGGTCCCTGTATCCTGTATCTTGAGGATGGGACCATTTTTTATGGACGTGCATGCGGCGCCGAGGGCACCGCGACCGGCGAAGTCTGCTTCAACACCTCGCTCGAGGGCTACTTTGAGGTCATGACCGACCCGAGTTATGCCGGCCAAATTGTAACCATGACCTATCCGCAGATCGGCAATTACGGTATCGACGAGACCGATGTCCAGTCGGCCTTCCCCGGCGACGCCGTGCGCCCTGCGAGCGCTCCGGCTATGCGCGGCATGATCGTTCGCGATATGTGCGCCACGCCTTCTAACTGGCGCTCGGCCGTCAGCGTGCCGGAGTACCTGCGCGCTCACGGCATCGTCGCTATCGAGGGTATCGACACCCGCGCTCTGGTGCGCCATCTGCGCGACAATGGTTCCAAGATGGGCATTATCTCGACCGAGATCTTCGACGTCGACGAGCTTGCCGAGCGCTTGTCCGCTGCGCCCACGCTGGTAGGCGAGAACCTGGTCAAGACCGTAAGTTGCCCCGCGCCTCACGAGTTTGTGGCCGCCGACCTGCCTGCCACGCATGACTTTGCGCTTGCGGCTGCCGCTCCTGCCCGTCACAAAGTGGTCGCCTACGACTGCGGTGTGAAGCGCGGTATTCTGGAGGGCCTGGTCCGTGCCGGCTGCGATCTCACCGTCGTGCCGTGGGATACGCCCGCCCAGCAGGTGCTCGACATGAATCCCGATGGCGTCTTTTTGTCCAACGGCCCCGGCGACCCCGATGCCGTGGTGGAGACCTATGAGCAGGTACAGCAGCTGATCGGCAAGGTGCCGGTCTTTGGCATTTGCCTCGGTCACCAGATGATCAGCCTGGCCTGCGGCGCCCAAATGGAAAAGCTTAAATTCGGTCACCGTGGCGGTAACCAGCCGGTCATGAATCTGGTGAGCCGTCGCGTGGAGATCACCGCGCAAAACCACGGCTTTGGCCTGCTGTTCCCCAGTCTGGGCAAACTGATTCCGGAGCTTTCCGGCGGCGAAACCGAGTATGCGGCCGACGGTGACCTGCGCGCCTGGGTGCGTCGCGGCATCGCGCCGGTCGTGATGAACGAGCGCTTTGGTCGCATTCGCCTGACACATGTGAACCTCAACGACGGCACCGCCGAGGGCATCCAGCTGCTCGACGCCCCGTGTTTCTCGGTCCAGTACCACCCCGAGGCTTCGCCTGGCCCCACCGATGCCCACTATCTCTTTACCGCCTTTACGCGACTCATGGACGGCGAGGAGAACTACCTGGACATCGACACCGCGAAGGACCGCCTCGCCGGCTGGAATTTCGCCGAGTCCGAGAACGCTGCGACCGAGGAGAACTAACATGCCGAAACGTACTGACATCAAGCGCATCCTCGTTATTGGTTCGGGCCCCATCGTTATTGGCCAGGCCTGCGAGTTCGACTACTCCGGCGCCCAGGCCTGCAAGGTGCTCAAGGAGGATGGCTTTGAGGTCATCCTGGTCAACTCCAACCCGGCGACCATCATGACCGACCCGGGCTTGGCCGACCGCACCTATGTCGAGCCCATCACCGCCGAGTTTATCGAGCGCGTAATCAAGAAAGAGCATCCGGACGCGCTGCTGCCCACGCTGGGTGGCCAGACCGGTCTGAACGCCGCTGTTGAGCTGGCGAAAGACGGTACGCTCGACAAGTACGGCGTCGAGATGATCGGCTGCGACCTGGCCGCTATCGAGCGCGGCGAGGACCGCAAGCTCTTTAACGAGGCCATGGCCGAGATCGGCCTGGAGGTTGCGCGCTCGGGCTATGCCTACAGCGTGGCCGACGCCGAGGCTATCGCCGAGCGCGTGGGCTATCCCTGCGTGCTGCGTCCGAGCTTTACCCTCGGCGGCGCCGGCGGAGGCATCGCACACACCCACGAGGAGCTCGTCTCCATCGTGAGCCAGGGCCTTGAGCTCTCGCCTGCCCATGAGGTGCTGGTCGAGGAGTCCATCGAGGGTTGGAAAGAGTATGAGATGGAGGTCATGCGTGACCACGCCGGCAACGGCATCATCGTGTGCTCCATCGAGAATCTCGACCCCATGGGCGTGCACACCGGCGACTCCATCACCGTGGCGCCGGCGCAGACACTCTCCGACCTTGAGTATCAGCGCATGCGCGTGGCCTCGCTCGCCATTCTGGAGAAGATCGGCGTCGAGACCGGTGGCTCCAACGTGCAGTTTGCCGTGAACCCCAACACCGGCCGCCTGATTGTCATCGAGATGAACCCGCGCGTGAGCCGTTCGTCCGCGCTGGCCTCCAAGGCCACGGGTTTCCCCATCGCCAAGGCCGCCGCGCGCCTGGCTGTGGGCTACACGCTCGACGAGATCGTCAACGACATTACCAAGGCAACGCCTGCCTGCTTTGAGCCCACGATTGACTACTGCGTGGTCAAGGTGCCGCGCTTTGCCTTCGAGAAGTTCAAGGGTACCGACCCCACGCTCACCACGCGCATGAAGGCCGTGGGCGAGATTATGGCGATCGGCCGCACCTTTGAGGAGGCCTTCGGCAAGGCCATGCGCTCGCTGGAGGACGGTCACCAGGGCATCTGCACCGGTGGCAAGGAAGGTGCCGACAAGCTGAGCGACGACGAGCTCGCCCAGGCCGTGGGCACCCCGACCGAGCACCGCATCTGCTTTGTGGTCGAGGCCCTGCGCCGTGGCTGGGATGTCGCGCGCATCCATGCCATCTGCGGTATCGATCCGTGGTACCTCAACCGTATCAACGATATGGTGCAGGTTCAGGAGAGCATCCGCGGCCTGCGCGTGGAGGACATTGACGCCGATGCGATGCGCCTGCTCAAGCAGTATGGCACGAGCGATGCCGAGATTGCCGCGCTGACCGGCTCGGACGAGCGCTTTGTGCGCGCTTACCGTAAGGGTCTGGGCGTGGTCCCCAGCATGAAGACGGTCGATACCTGCGCTGCGGAGTTCTCGAGCGCCACGGAGTACCACTACAAGACGTACGAGAACATCTACCGCACGAGCCCGGATGCCAAGAAGTGCGTGGCTCCCGACGAGACCACGCCGGCGGACAAGCCCAAGGCGATGATCCTGGGCGCCGGCCCCAACCGCATTGGCCAGGGTATCGAGTTCGATTACTGCTGCGTGCACGCGAGCTACGCGCTGGCGGCCCGCGGCTTCGAGACCATCATGGTCAACTGCAACCCCGAGACCGTCTCGACTGACTACGACACCTCGGACCGCTTGTACTTTGAGCCGCTTACCTACGAGGACGTCATGGATGTCATCGATGTTGAGCGTCCCGACGGCGTCGTGGTGACGCTCGGTGGCCAGACCCCGCTCAAGCTGGCGCGCATGCTCGAGGAAAGCGGCGTGAACATCATGGGCACCAAGCCCGATGCCATCGACTTTGCCGAGGACCGCGAGCGCTTTGCCGCCCTGCTCGACAAGCTGGGCATTATGTATCCGCCGGCGGGCCAGGCAACCTCGTTTGAGGAGGCCGAGGCCGTAGCCGCGCACATCGGCTACCCGCTGCTGGTGCGTCCGAGCTACGTGCTGGGCGGCCGCGGCATGATGATCGCCTACGATGCCGAGCATCTGCGCGATTACATGGCCGAGGCTGCGCGCATTAGCCCCGACTACCCGGTATACCTGGACCGCTTCCTGGAGGGTGCGATCGAGTCCGATGTCGACGCCCTGTGCGATGGCGAAGAGGTCTACATCGGCGGCATTCTGGAGCATATCGAGGAGGCCGGTATTCACTCCGGCGACTCTGCGACCTGCATCCCGCCGTTCAGCTTTAGCGAGAGCCTGCAGGCGAAGCTCCGCGAGACCACGCGCCGCATCGCGATGGCGCTGGGAGTCCGCGGCCTGGTCAACGTGCAGTACGCTATCAAGGGCGAGACCGTCTACGTGATCGAGGCCAACCCGCGCGCAAGCCGTACCGTGCCGTTTATCTCCAAGGCCACCGGTGTGCCGCTCGCCAAGTGTGCCGCACGTATCATGGCGGGCGATTCCATCGCGAGCTTGGGCCTGCCGAGCGACGAACGTCAGCTCGATTGGTTCTGCATGAAGGAAGCCGTTATGCCCTGGGGCCGTTTCCCGGGAGCCGACGTTATCCTGGGGCCCGAGATGAAGTCGACGGGCGAGGTCATGGGTATTGCCAAGAGCTATCCCGAGGCATACGCCAAGACGCAGCTGGCGATTGACTACAAGCTGCCCGACCCGAGCGCCGGCAAGGTGTTCATCAGCGTGTGCGACCGCGATAAGCGGCATATTCTTTCGGTTGCCCGTATCCTGCGCTACCTGGGCTTTGATATCTGCTCCACCGAGGGTACGGCGCGCGTGCTGCGCGGCGGCAACGTGACGTGCGAAATCGTGGAAAAGATCAGCGGCCCGCACGACGGCGAGCGTCCCAACATCGGCGACCTCATCGCCGACGGCAAGATCGCGGTAATTATCAACACGCCGTATGGTCCGGGTTCGCGCGGCGACGGCTACCTGCTGCGTACCGAGGCCGTGCGCCGCGGCGTGACCTGCGTGACGGCGATGTCTGCGGCCAACACGTACGTGAGTGCCATCGAGGCGGTGCGCGAGGACCAGCAGGGTCACGGCAGCGCCAACGACATGGGCATGGACGTCATCGCCCTGCAGGACCTGCCGCAGTACGCGGTGTAGTTGACCTGGCCGGCCGGGGCGGGAGGGGCCGAGATTTCCCCCTTTCGCTCCGGCTGCAAGCAGAGTCGCTCAGGAGGAAACTCGGCCCCTCCCGCCCCGGCCTGCGGTGACTTGGCCGCACCGTGTGCTGCCGAAGGGGCTTTGCGCGATGACTAGGGCTGAATAAAATTGAGTGTGGGCGCCGTCGTTCGTTTGAACGACGGCGCCCACGTTTTGGATTTATTGGGCTGTGGCGGTGAAGGTTGTTTTGTCGGCGGCGATGTGCACGTGCAGCTTTGCCTGACCGTTGCAGCTGATGAGCACGCCTACCTCGAACGGGGTTCCCGTCTTGTCGTAGGTCGAACGCACGATGCGCATCGCCGCCTTACCGGCGTTCTGTCCCAAAAGGCGCGCCTCATGCTTGTCGAGGTTGACCGTCTCGTAGACGGCATCGACGCTTGCGGGCAGGATGCCGGTCTTTTCCGCGATGTAGGCGTAGAGCGAGCCATCCACGTCTTTGCGTGTGAGCTCGGGGCAAAGTGACACGGGGATATAGACGTAGTTGAGCTCCATGGGTTTGTCGTTGGCGAGACGCAGGCGGCGAATCTCCCAGACGGGTGTCCCTTCGGGCACTTTGAGCCCAGAGGCGATGCCGCGGACGGCCGGTATGCTTGAAAAGGCGAGAATCTGCGAGCTCGGAACCCGTCCCGCTTCGCGCATCCGCGCGCTGAAATTCAGGGCCAGGTCGATGCCGGGTGCTGAGGTTTGGGGCTTGATGAACGTGCCCTGCCCACGTTTGCGCACCACGCGCCCCTCGATGACGAGATCTTGGAAACAACGGCGCACGGTCGCGCGCGATAACTCCAGCCGCTCACAGATTTCGAGCTCGCGCGGCAGCGGCGTCTTGGTGTCGAACGCCTGGCTGGCGATAAGCAGGGCGATTCGATGTTTAAGTTGGACATAGAGCGGCGTATCACCGCTGCGGTCGAAGGGTTCGGAGGCGAGAAACGAGATCATATCCATGGGGTACCTCCATGTCGTGGGCGTACGTGACATGGTCTGACACTGCGGGGCAAACCGGAGATGCCAGGCCCGATTCTTGCTGGTATGTATGGTGCATAAGGAACATAAAACATTTATCAGACAATCTACCTGCTATTTTAAAAATAATTAGAAGAAAAAATAATTTAGGCACAAAAATAGCTGCTACCGTTAACCGATGAATAGTTGCCGTTCGCAACTATTTTTTTGTACCGAACATGCCCCGGCGCAACAATAATCTCAGCAAAAAGCAAAGCCGTGCGACACACGGCAGGTCGAGAGGAGACCGCATGCGGTATCTGGTAATGGTCAGTCACGGAACGCTCGCTCCCGGACTGCACAGTGTCCTCAAGATGCTCGGCAATGACGCCCCGAACATCTTGTCGACGAGTCTCGTGGACGGCATGGGCGCTGACGAGTATGTCGAGAACGTCAAGGCGATGCTCGCTCCCGTTACCGCCGATGACGAGGTTGTCCTGCTTGGTGACATCCTGGGCGGATCGCCGCTCACCAATGCCATGAACACGCTGGCCGAGAAGGGCCTGCTCGCCCACACCATTGCCTTCGGCGGCATGAACCTGCCCATGGCTATGACCGCCATGATGGGGCTTGCCACCATGGACCTGGATTCCCTCAAGCAGATGATGCTGCAGGAGGGCAAGAACGGTATGTCCGAGCTCGTTGTCCCGACCGATGACGCCGATGACGAGGACGACGACATCTAGGCAGCGCATCCGCCCAAATTTTCGTGATGGAGCGGGGGTTAAGAGGAAAGACCCCCGGTGATAAAGAAAGGGAGAACGCATGATTTCGTTCATCCGTATTGACGACCGTATGATCCATGGACAGACCGTTACCCGTTGGGCCCTCGAGTATCCCTGCGACGGTCTTATCGCCGTCAACGACGCTGCAGCGTCCAGCCCCGTGCTCAAGGAGGCCTACAAGAGTGCCTCGGGCAAGAAGACGTTCGTGTGGACCAAGGAGCACTTCAAGGAGGTCTCCGAGAAGGTTCTCAAGTCCGACACCAAGTACTTCCTGATCACCAAGAACCCGCTCGACATGAAGGAACTTCTCGTCGATTTTGGCTTTAAGCCCGGCATGGACCGCATCATCGTCGGTCCCTGCAACGATCGTCCCGGCACCACCAAGCTCGGCAACAACCAGTCGATCACGCAGGAAGAGGCCCAGGCGCTCGAGGATCTCACCAACGCCGGCTACACGGTCGAGTTCGCCCTTATCAAGGAGAAGTCCATCGGTGAGTGGCCCAAGTTCCGCGGTCAGTTTGGCTTCTAGTTAGGCGCCAGCCGCATTTTGGTATCTACAGCCCTTGGTGAAAGGGGCTGAGGAATAAAGAAAGGGGAAAGCATGGCAATCAATGCATTCCAAGCCGCGCTGTTCGGCCTGTTCGCCTGCCTGGCATCGCTGCCTGGCATGGGCGGCACGACGATCGGCAACTACACTCTGGGTCGTCCTCTGGTCGCCGGCCTCATCGTCGGCATCATCATGGGCGATATGCAGACGGGCATCCTCGTCGGCGCTGCCATCCAGGTTGTCTACATCGCTCTCGTGACCCCCGGCGGAACCGTCTCCGCCGACGTCCGCGCCGTGTCCTATATCGGTATCCCGCTGGCGATCCTCGCCATCAAGAACTCGGGCATCGATCCCGCCTCCGCTGAGGCTGCCGGCATGGCCGCATCCCTCGGCGCCGCCGTCGGCACGCTCGGCACTGTGCTCTTCTATGGCACCGCCACCATCAACCTGGTGTGGCAGGGCATGGGCTGGAAGTGGCTCGAGAAGGGCGATCTCCACAAGCTCTACTTGGTCAACAACGTTTTGCCTTGGATCGGTCACATCGTCTGCTCGTTCCTCCCGACGTTCATCATCACCATGGGCGGCACCGCCATGGTCGACCTCATGAAGACCTACATGCCCATGGACGGCATTGCGATGAAGACGCTGTTCACCGTCGGCTCGCTGCTGCCTACCGTCGGTATCGCCATCCTGCTCAAGCAGGTCATCTCTAAGCCCACGGACTTCCTGACGTTCTTCTTCGGCTTCACCCTGTCCGCTGTTATGGGCTGCAACCTGATCGCCGCTGCCGGCATCGGCTGCTTCTTCGCCCTGATCAACTATGAGATCGCTTCGCTCAAGATCGACCTCGCAAACGCTCCCAAGGCAGCTATCGCCTCGGGCTCAGATGATGAGGAAGAGGAGGACATCTAATGGCAGAGAAGAAAAAGCTCTCTAAGAAAACGCTTGCCAAGTCGTTCCGCAACTGGTCCTATGGCAACCTGACCTGCTTCTCGCAGGAGCACATGCAGACCTTCGGTTACCTGTGCGCCATGCTTCCGATTGTCGAGGAGCTCTACGACACGCCCGAGGAGCAGAAGCAGGCCCTCCAGACCTACTCCGCGTTCTTCAACACCGAGCCGCAGATCGGCACCATGATTGTCGGCGTCACCGCCGGCCTCGAGGAGGCTCGCGCAAACGGCGAGGCCATCGACGACGACGCCATCAACGGCATCCGCGCCGGCCTCATGGGCCCGCTCGCCGGCCTTGGCGACTCGCTGATCGTCGGTACCCTGATCCCGATCCTGCTCGGTATCGCCCTCGGTCTCTCGACCGGCGGCTCTCCGCTCGGTGCCATCTTCTATATTGTCGTGTGGAACCTGCTCATGTTCCTTGGCATGCGCTTTGCCTACAACCAGGGCTATGAGCTCGGCGGCAAGGCGGTCGAGGCCCTCGTCGGCCCCAAGGCAAAGGCTCTTCGCGATTCCATCGTGATGGTTGGTACCATGGTCATCGGTGCAGTCGGTGCTACCTGGGTCTCCATCACCTGCAGCCCCAACCTGGTGCTGCCCGGCGGCGGTAAGTTCCAGGACACCCTCGATGGCATCTATCCGCACCTGCTGCCGATGATCTTCATCATCTTCTGCTGGTACATGATGACCAAGAAGAAGGTCAACCCCATCGTTATGATGCTGATTCTCGTCGTGATCGCATTTGTGGGCGTTCTCATTGGCTTCTTCGATCCGGCGCTGAGCTACTAGTCATCATCCCCTGGCCCCCTGTAAGGCCGTGCGGCCTCAACCGCACGGCCTTCTGATTTTGCGCTGCCCTTCAAGGGCAATATGGCCAGCGACCTCCATCGCCTACACGACACCCGCTATATTGCTCTTGAAAGATGACGTATTCGATAAACGATGCACTTGCGCATGATGCACGCTTTGCACGAGGAGGACCCATATGCACGAGAAACACGGACACGACCTTTCGCGCGACGACTTGATCCGCGAGGCAAAGATGCAGACCGATGCTATTCAGCGGCTCAACGTTTGGCTGCGCCTGGGCTATTCGCTCGTGGCGATTGGCTTTTTGATGGGGATGTGGGGTATGCAGGGCGGCCCCGGCTGGGGTGTCCCCGTGGGCATCGTGTGCCTGGTGGTGGGCACTCCGCTTTCGATCGTGCTTAAGGTTGGCACGACCAACGCCAAAAAGAATGTTGAGCGTATGCTTGAGGCCGCGGGTATCGACGTTGAGGAGCTTATGCGACGCAAGAAGGACGTGCAATAGACTTCCGCGTTGGGGTATCATAAATAATTGTTGCGAATGTTAACTAATGTACGGCAAATGACGGTTTTATGGCCCTTCTAGAGTTGCAAAGGACAATATCCCCAGTGGATTACGATGACGTCGCTCGAAAACTGATCGTGTACTCACGTTCCCTTGCCAAGGGATCCTTGAGTGCTGCCGGCGGCGCCAGTGTGGGCGAGGCACCGGTTTTACAGTATCTATCGGGTATTGACGGTGATGTCATTCCCTCCGAGATTGCCAAGAAGCTGAAATTCTCCCGTGCGCGCATGTCGCATATCTTGGATTCACTCGAGAGCAAGGGTTACGTTCAGCGCAGGACTGATCCAAACGATCGTCGGCGTGTGCTGGTGAGCATTACCGAGGAAGGCCGTGATTTCGCGGCGAAAAAAAATGCCGAGAGTGTGGCATCGCTCTCGAAGCAGCTCTCAGCGCTCGGCGAGCACGATGCCCAGGAGCTCGTGCGCATTCTGAATAAAGCCTATAGCCTTACCTATGATGCCGACGATTACCTGGACAATCTATAAGGATGAAGGCAGACATTTAGGTGCATCATGAAATGCATCCGGGGCAATTGTGCCCATCAGCCACCGTCAACATCTCATTCCAAACCAAATCAGCCAACGTACGTCATGGCAATCCCCGGTAGGTTGCAGGATGGCGGCTGAGCCTTTCCCTCGGGAAACTTCGCGAAGCCCAGTTCCCGAGGGAAAGGTATGGTCTGTGTAATACCAGATAAACAGTACATTTTTGCTAGATTGGTATTTGACTGAAGAACCAATTGGTATGGCTTATTAAGCCCACCTTGCCGTTGACGCTTATTTTGCTGCCGCTGGGAGAATTCCGAACTTGGGTGCGCAAGTGCTCCCATATGTTGATATGACCTAGTAGGTGGCTATCTGGTTACTACCAGTTGGCCCCTTGGTAACGGGTGGCCCCCATTGTGCGGAATGTACCGAACATCTCCGTTTGATACGTTTTCCCATGCTGCCGGGGGGGGGCGTCCTCGGCACCTCAGCATGTCGGAAGAAAGGAGACCAGATGCGCAGGAATTCCATTTTTACGAAACGGTGGGTGAAGGGAAGCGCGGTCCTCGTTGCCACTGCAGCGACGCTCGTGTTTGCCAATCCCCAGCAGGCGATTGCCACGCCACTCAAGGGCGTCGACTCGGCGACCGTGTCCCAGTCTGCCTCGAATGTCGTCGACATCGATTTCGCTGACGGCATCAAGGGCCGTATTACGTTCCTCGAGGACGGTATTTTCCGTTATAACGTCGACCCCAAGGGTGAGTTTTCCGAGTACGCCACGCCGCGCAGTAAGTCCCACACGGCTAAGATCCAGGCTCAGCCCGATACCTCGGACACCTACAGCAAGCCGAGTGCGACGGTTGCCGACAAGGGCGACACTATCGAGATCACCGGCGGAAAGGCGACCGTGATCCTGGACAAGGCGACTGGCAAGATGAGTATCAAGTCAGGCGACCGTGTCGTGGTTTCCGAGTCCGCGTCCCTCGACCTTGATAAGAAGGGTACCGTCCAGACGCTCGCCAAGGAGAAGTCCGAGAACTTCTTTGGCGGCGGCACCCAGAACGGACGCTTCCTGCACACCAACCAGACCATCGCCATCTCCAACACGAACAACTGGACCGATGGCGGCGTTGCCTCGCCCAACCCGTTTTATTGGACGAGTGACGGCTACGGCGTGCTCCGAAACACGTTTGCAGAGGGTTCCTACGACTTCGGTTCCACGGACTCATCGACGGTCACGACTTTGCACAGCGAGAATGAGTTTGATGCCTACTACTTCGTGGCGACCAACGAGGGAGCTTCGAACGTGGCAACTGAGATGCTGCAGGACTACTACAAGGTGACCGGTAACCCGGTACTGCTGCCCCAGTACGGGTTCTACCTTGGTCATCTTAATGCCTATAACCGTGATGGCTGGTCAACGACCTCGGGTCAAAAGAAGTGGGAGACCAAGGGCAGCAAGTCCTCGAGCGAGAAGGGCGACGTTAAGTACGAGTCTGGCATGTCGACGGGCTACAAGCTCGACGGCACACTTGCGGCCGAGACGCTCAACGGTGAGGGCCCTACGGTTGATACCGAGAACATGAAAGCGACCGATTTTGACCGCCAGTTCTCTGCTCGGCAGGTTATCGATGACTACGAGGACAGCGACATGCCGCTCGGCTGGTTCCTGCCGAACGACGGCTACGGCGCCGGCTATGGCCAGAACGGTTACTACAAGACCGGCGGCGTCAACTCCGACGGAGCGAGCTCGGCCGACCGTCTTAACGCTGTGCGTGCCAACGTCGACAACCTTAAGAAGTTCACCGAGTATGCCAACTCAAAGGGTGTGAGCACGGGCTTGTGGACCCAGTCCAACCTTGAGCCCGACAGCAACCCTGAGACCCCGTGGCATCTGCTTCGCGACTTCGACGCCGAGGTCAAGACGGGAGGCATCACTACCCTTAAGACCGACGTTGCCTGGGTTGGATCTGGCTACTCCTTTGGTCTTAATGGCATCAAGACAGCTTATGACACGGTGACGACCGGCGCTAACAAGCGCCCCAACATCATCACGCTCGATGGTTGGGCCGGCACGCAGCGCTTTGGTGGCATTTGGACCGGCGACCAGTATGGCGGTAACTGGGAGTACATTCGCTTCCATATCCCCACGTATATCGGTCAGAGTCTTTCGGGCAACCCCAACATCGGCTCCGACATGGATGGCATTTTTGGCGGCGACCCCATCATCTCTGCGCGTGACTACCAGTGGAAGACGTTCACGCCCTCTATGCTCGACATGGACGGTTGGGGCACCTACCGTAAATCGCCCATGACGCACGGCGATCCCTACACAGGCATCTCGCGCTTCTACCTCAAGCTCAAGGCGCAGCTCATGCCCTATATCTACACGAGCGCGGCCTCGGCGGCCAACATCGACACGGGTAACGGCGATGCCGGCCTGCCCATGATCCGCGCCATGCTGCTTTCCGATAACTCCGAGTACGCCGCAAGCACCTCGACGCAGTACCAGTATATGTTCGGTGAGAACTTCCTAGTGGCACCGGTGTATCAGGATACCCAGGCAGACGAGAACGGCAACGACATTCGCAATGGGATTTACCTCCCCAACTACGGCACCGACGAGAATCCCACCATCTGGATCGATTACTTCTCGGGTAAGCAGTATCGCGGCGGCCAGGTTCTCAACAACTACGAGGCTCCGCTTTGGAAGCTGCCGCTGTTTGTGAAGGCCAACGCTATCGTGCCGATGTACGCCGAGAACAACAACCCCGAGGCCGTGAGCGACACCAACACCAAGGGTACCGACCGCAGCCAGCGTATCGTCGAGTTCTTCGCCACCGAGGGCGACGGCACCTTTACGCAGTACGAGGACGACGGCTCCTCCATCGAGAACAACACGACTGAGGACGATTCCTACGGTACGATCGACAATATCTCCTACGGTGAGCATGTGAGCACCGTCTACAGATCCAAGGCCGCAGGCGGCACCGCGACCTTTACCGCCGAAGCCTCGCAGGGTGGCTACAACGGCTACGACTCCAATCGCACCACGACCTTCGTGGCCAACGTGTCCGCCAAGCCCATGAGCGTCGTCGCCAAGAACGGCGGATCCGCGCTCAACGTGGTTGAGGTCGACTCGCAGGAGACCTTTGACACCGCGACCCCCGAGGCCGGCCAGGCGGTCTACTTCTACAGCGAGACCCCTAACCTCAACCACTACGGCAGCGATGTGGACGGCACCGAGGCCGAGCGGGGCGAGAGCTTTAACAACACCAAGATCACCACGAACCCCAAGGTCTACGTCAAGTTCGCGAAGACCGATGTTGCTGCGGCGGCGCAGACGCTCGAGCTGGGCGGTTTCGTGAACGCCGACGCCACGCTCACAGCCGATCGCCTCAACGAGAGCCTCTCCGCACCCACGAACCTTGCTGCCCCCGAGGACGTCACGACCCCAACGAGCATCAAGCTCACCTGGGGAAAGGTCGATGGTGCTACCTCCTACGACCTTAAGGTCGACGGCACCGTGTTCGCCGTGGGTGATGCGGCCGAGTTCACGCACACCGACCTCGCCTACAATAGCAAGCACACCTACCAGATTCGTTCGCGCAACGCCGAGGGCTACTCCGCCTGGAGCGATGTGCTCGAGGCGAACTCCGCACTCGATCCGTGGCGGAACGTCCCCGACGCCGAGCAAATCACCTGGGAGGGCTCACTTTACGGCAGCCATAAGGCCGAGCTCGCCTTCGACCATGAGTTCCAGTCGGGCGACGGCGGTTTCCACTCCGGTGGCAACGATCTGGGCAAGGCGCTTACCGTTGACTATGGACGCGCTTACAAGCTCGATAAGCTCGAGTACTATCCGCGCGATGACGCCGGCAACGGCACTGTGACCAAGATGCGTGTTGAGACGAGTCTCGATGGCGTCCACTGGACGAGCCAGGAGGTCGATTGGGCACGTTCCGCTGATTGTAAGACGGTAGCGTTTGACGGCACCGTGGCCGCCCGTTACGTGCGCATGACACCGCTCGCCTCGGTCGGCAATTTCTTCTCCGCGTCCGAGATTGCCATCTACAAGACCGACGGCACGGATGGCTTCGCCGTGGGCTCCAACCTCAACAAGGCCACGATCTCCGACGGAGACTACTCCAACATGAAGAACTATCTGGGCCTCGAGAATCGCGAGCCCGATACCCCGACGTTCGGTTCGCAGATCCGCGACCACTTCGCCGACCTCAACGATAACGGCGTTTACGACGTCTACGATTACTCGTTCACCATGGCGGGTCTTGACGGCGGCACTAAACAAAAGGGAAAGGTCGCAGGTTCGCTCGCGGTGATTCCGAGCAAGACCGAGGTCGAGGCCGGTGATGAGATCACCGTTGATGTCTATGCGGCCGACGCCAAGAACGTCAACGCCCTGGGCGCTCTCGTCAACTTCAAGAGCGACCAGTTCGAGTTTGTGTCCGAGAGCATCGCGCAGGACGGCTCGACTGCCGGCATGGAGAACCTGTCTCGCGAGAAGGTCCAGTTCGCGGACAGAACGCAGACTATCAATCTCGCCTTTGCCAACCGCGGCGATGGCAAGCTCTACAACGGTACCGGCGCGGTGGCGAGTTTCAAGCTCAAGGCCAAGACCGCCGGCAAGGTCGAACTGCCCTCGACATCTTGGCTCATCGGTCCGGCATGCGACGCACTTGAGTTTGCGAGCGACGGCACGGTGACGATGCCGGATGTTCCTCAGCCAACGGTCGCCGAGTACGGTCAGGACGCCTTCAACATCACGATGACCAACGATGAGCTCACGACCGACGACGGGACCAACGTCGAGAAACTTATCCAGCAGAAGAGCTATAACGCGCTGTTCGATAATAACGAGGGCGACAACGGCTTTGAGTTCCTATGGAACTGGAGCGGCAACTGGGACAGCGAGGGTAAGCTTCCGAGTTACGTGAAGCTTCCCACCACGATGACATTCGCATTTAAGACGCCGTCGAAACTCGATAGTGTCGAGGTCGTTAACCGCAACGGTGGCAACGGAACCGTGCAGAAGATCAAGGCTGTCGTGACGTTCGAGGATGGCTCGACCCAAGAGTTCGCGGGCGGGGAGTACGATTCCTTCCTGGCTCGCTACGCCTTTGACCTCTCTGCCGAGAACAAGGGCAAGAAGGCGACCAAGGTCGAGGTCACGCCGCTTGAGGCATCGGGTGACCAGATGCTCACACTGCGTGAGGTCAACTTCAACTACACGCAGGGTGTCGAGGCCATCGAGGGTGTCGAGCTAGGCAAGAACCAGACCGAGTTCTTTGAAGGCGACATTACGCCCGTCGACGCCAAGGCTACGCCTGAGAGCGCTGGCTACCCCTATGTGACGGTCGAGAGCTCCGACCCCTCTGTGGTAAGCGTCTCCGCTGTTCAGGCTGGCGATAGCGTGAGCTACTACCTGCGTGCCAACAAGGCCGGCAAGGCAAAGATCACGGTGGCGTCGGTACTCGACCCCTCCAAGACCGCATCCTATGAGGTCGAGGTCAAGGCTGGTGTCGATACCTCTGCGCTCGTAGCAGCGCTTTCCAAGGCCGCGGGCTACAGCGAGTCCGTCTACACCAAGGATTCCTATGCAGCTCTCACCACTGCGGTCGAGGCGGCTCAGAAGCTCCTCGACAGCGGCCAGGGCAGCTATAGCAAGAAGGATGTCGCAGACGCCACAGCCAAGATCGAGAAGGCAATCGACGGCCTCAAGATGCGCCCTGTTGATGAGAAGATTCTCATCAACACGCCCGAGAACCGCAAGAACGTCAAGGTGGCCGGCTTCTCGAGTGAGGCCGACTACGAGGGCAGCAACGCCGTCAACGCTCTCGACGGCGACGAGCGGACGCTTTGGCACAGCGACTGGGCCCATGGGACCGGTATGCCCCAGTATCTGAGTGTCGACCTGGGCCGCGACTACGATCTCACCGACGTTACATTCCTGCCGCGCCAGGACGGCGGCACTAACGGCGATATCTTCGAGGCCGAGATACTGGTCTCCGACACTGCCGACGGTTATGAGAAGGGCACCGCCGCGTCGATGGGTACGTTCGCCTTCGACAACGATGGCCGCGTGCTCACCGACCGTGGCGACTGGAAACAGATGAGCTTTGGCGCCGCGCGCGGTCGCTACGTGACCGTCAAGGTGATTCACGCCGGCGGGGGCGACGTTGATGCCTACTGCAGCATGGCGGAGCTCAAGTTCTACGGTACGGCCGTCCCCGATCCGGTGGCGAAGGATGATCTCACTGCCGCGATCGAAAAGGTTGATGCCGAGCTTGCCGCCGGCGACCTCAAGGCCGGCGACTACACCGAGGCCTCCTGGACGGCGCTCAAGAACGCCCTGGCGAGCGCCCGCGCCATCTTGAGCGACGAGGATGCCACGCAGGACGAGGTCGACCAGGCGCTCAGGGCGCTCGAGAGCGCCCGCGACGCGCTCGAGAAGACCCCGGTGGTCCCGGTCGAGAATCCGACTAAGAAGCAGCTCAAGGCCCTGGTCAAGCAGGCGAAGGAGACTGACACCAGGGGCAAGACGGCCGAGTCTGTCAAGGCCCTGACGGATGCCATTACCTACGCCGAGGACGTCTTGGGTGATGAGAATGCTTCCGACACCCAGATCCAGGCGGCCTATAGCCAGCTCAAGCTGGCCATTGAGAGCCTCAAGGATGCCGATTCCGGCAACCAGGGCGGCTCGGGCAACCAGGGTTCCGGCAATGGCTCGAACGGCGGCAACCAGGCGGGCAAGCCCGCAGGCGACAAGGCCCAGGGCAGCAAGAAGAACGGTTCGGCGATTCCCAATACCGGAGACCAGACGGCGGCGACCGTCGCGACCGTCGGTGGTCTTGGCGCCATCATCGCCGCGATCGGCGCTTTCTTCCATCGTCGCAGCAAGGCTAAGTAGCCCCAGCAACAGCTAAGCAAGCGTGCCCGCCGTCCCACCCAAGGACGGTGGGCACGCTTTTTGAATGTAGGCAGAAAGCTCCGACCCTTCGGCCTTAATCTCGCAAAGCGTTCCGTCTCCCGCCGAACACATCAGCATCGGCGGCTATACTTGAATTATTTGCAGTTAAGGGTCGCGGATTGGCCGCGTCACCGCTCTCAACAGGAGGTCTTTGTTTATGGCAGATCAAAAGCCGGTTGTCGGGATCATCATGGGCTCCAAGTCCGATCTGGGTGTTATGGAAGGCTGCACCGCCGAGCTCGAGGCGCTCGGTGTGCCCTATGAGCTCGTCATTGCGAGCGCACACCGCACACCGGCGAAGGTCCACGAGTGGGCTTCGACTGCTGCCGATCGCGGTATCAAAGTGATTATCGCCGCCGCCGGCAAGGCCGCTCACCTGGGTGGTGTCGTGGCCGCCTTTACGCCGCTGCCGGTTATCGGCGTACCTATGAAGACGAGTGACCTGGGCGGTATGGATTCGCTGCTGTCGATGGTGCAGATGCCTTCGGGCGTGCCCGTGGCCTGCGTTGCCATCAACGGCGCCAAGAACGCCGCCATTTACGCCACGCAGATTCTGGGCGCATGCGACCCCGAGTACCGCAAGGTTATCGAGAAGATGAAGCAGGAGATGGCCGACGCCTAGGCGTTCCGCCGTTTCACCGCAGTATAAGGAGAGCCATGTCCGATTATCAGGGAAAACGATTCAAGGCTTCTCAGATTCCCGATCCGTCGAAGCCGGGTGCTGCCCATGCGGCACAGCAGGGTCGGACATCCTCTCCTCAGCAGCCGCGCGCGCCGCGTTCCGTAACGCCGACGTCCCATCGCCGCCAGGATACGCCGGCTGCGTATCGCCCTTCGTCATATGGCACGGCAAAGAAGCAGGCTCGGACGACGAGGCAGCTGAGTGACGCGCCGTCCAACTATGCCGAGCAGCCGCGTAAGAAACGCCGATCCATCATTCCCATCTTGCTCATCATCGTGGGCATCGGTCTGATTGTCGCCGCCGCTGCCATCTTTATCAATGCTCAGATTGGCTATAAGCAGGCGAGCGATTCGTATCAGAAAATCGAGAAGCAATATGTAAGCGATAAGGACGCCAGCGGCGTGCCGATTATCGACTTTGATGCGCTTGCTCAGACGAACCCCGAGATTGTGGGTTGGATTTACGTGCCGGAAACCAACATCAACTATCCCGTGGTGCAGACCAACAACAACTCCAAATACCTCAACACGCTGTTCGATGGCACGTCTAACGCCTCGGGTGCCATCTTCTTGGATAGCGATGACACCGCGCCGGGAATGGTCGACCAGCAGACCACGATCTACGGCCACCATATGAACGATGGGTCGATGTTCAACGTGATTTCGGATACGACTGACCAGGCAACGTTCGATAGCATTGAATATGTGTACTACATCACGCGCGATGCGACGTATAAGTTGCGTCCGCTGGCGACCAAGGTGGTCGAGGACACGTATGCCAAGGCGCGCACGACCAATTTTGAGGGCGATGACGGACTCAAGAACTACCTGTCCGAGATGCTCGACGGCGCTTCTGCCGTGGCGAGTGATGCCACCGATCGTGCCGCTTCGGCAACTAAGGTTGTAACGCTTGTGACCTGTCGTTCGCTGTCGCTGAGCAACACACGTGCCGTCATGGTGCTCACGCCGGTCGAGGAATAAGTTGTTCGAGAGTAGCTAAAAAGGCCCGTCCCAAATTGGCTACTCGACGACGGTAAGGGAGAAATGATGCTCGAGAGTGGCAAATTGATGCCTTCGATTGATGCTTGGCTGCGCGAGGCCAAGGCCGATGCTTCGGCGGCAGGCTGTGGGATGTATCTGACGCATAACGGTGTGGTGCGCGCGACGCCCAAGGCTGAGGTGCGCGGAGTCGAGACCGATGGCGTGGCGCCTGGGCATAAGGTGGGCGGCATGGTGTTTGGCTTCGATGCTCAGAAGGTGCAGGCTGCTATCGAGGCGACGCGTGCGATGCCGGGTATCGGCTATGTGCGTGTGTGGCTGGCAAGCGGCGAGCTTGCCGTAGGTGACGACATCATGCTCGTGCTCATCGGCGGGGACATTCGCCCGCACGTGGTCGATGCGCTGCAGGCGCTCGTTGGCACCATTAAGAACGAATGCGTGAGTGAGGTCGAGCGCGAGGCGTAGAGGCTTGCGTCGGTAGAAGGATCGTTTATAAAAATGCCCACCGGTACGTGTGATACCGGCGGGCATTTTGCGTTTTGGGCGCGGTGGGCGCTACACGCGCGTCGCATCCTTGGGGCTCATGGTCATGCTCTGGAAGCGGTTTTCCATGTACTCGTTATCGAAGTGCTCTCCGTAGAACTGTGCGACGGGAATGTCCGGCTCCGTGCCGTTAACGCGCTGGTACCAGTAGTCGAGCGACTGCAGCGTCATGACGCCGTCGACCAGCATGATAACGGTAAAGATGACGGTGGCCGAGTAGCGGCTCTTCCAGGGGATCTTGTTGATAAGCTTAAGCAGCCTCGGCAGCAGCAGCTTGATCCAGATGAGGCCGCCCAGGCCCCACAGGCAGGCGAAGCCCGTGCAGGTGCGTCCGCCCGTGAGGACCACGAGCGGATCGGGCAAACCGAACAGCGTTATGTGCGAGTAGCTCCACGAGACCACGCCAAACGCGGTCTGCATAAACCAGCCCACGAACACCTCAAAGCTGGCGCCGAGCAGGGCGCTCACCAGGAAAATGATGATGGGGTTCTTTTTGTAGAAGCGGTTAAGCACCATGGTCATGAGCACGGCGCCAAATCCGTAGATGGGACTGAAGGGACCAAACAGCATGCCGGCGCGGTTCTGGTAGACGCCCGGGTCGTCGACCGTCATGTGCCAGATGTCCTCGGCGATCAGGCCGAGCACGCAGCAGACAAAGAATACCCAGAACAGGTTGAAGTAGTTGAGCTTGATGTAGCCTTCGCCGGTTTCATCGCGCCCGAGCATGCCCTCGGCGGCGGCGTCGCGGTCGAGCATCTCCTGCAGGCGGCGCTGCAGTTCGCGCTCCTGACGAAGCGTGGGGTCGACGGTTGCCGAAAGTGCGACGAGGATGCCGAGCTGGATCGCGGGACGCAGCAGGAAGGGCCCGATGCCCTGGAGCATCACGTCGACCAAAAGCTCGACGACGGTGAATGCAATAAGGATGTAGGACAGGCGGGCGGCGTTGCGGCGCTGGTTTTTGATAAGGTCCAGGCCAAAGATGATTAGGATGACGGCACTTGCCGCAGAGAGCATGATGCCGGCGACGATAAGGCCGACTGCGACGAGCGTGTTGTCGCCGAGGTTGGCGGCGGCGTTGCCGTTGATGAGCGCGGTGATGACCTGCCACATAAAGGCGCCGACCGAAGGGAGCGTGCCCACGCCGGACAGGATGCACAGGACGGCGTACACCTTAATGATGAGGGGGATCTTCTTGACCTCCGTGGCGCTGGGGACGCTGGGGTCGAGTTCGTTTCGATCCATACAGAACCTTTCTCGCTTTGTTGTAGGTTATAAGGATACGCCGCCGACCTGCCAAAAGACAGGACGAACGTCCCAATTGCAACTTTGTAATCCCCAACGGTGGACGCGGCGGCCATCTGGGGGCGCGGGCGCTTGCACTGGACAGACCGATAAAATGTTTGGCAACAAAACTGATTATTAGCTCGGTGGGCTTTTAAAAAGCGCTGTTCATGCGCGGGAGTGCTTGTCTTGCCGTGCGTATAATAGGGCAGGTAACGCCAAATAACGAGGCTCTGAGGGGATGCCATGTCTCAAGAAACCATCCACGCGGCCGAGCGCGCCGCGGGACAGGTGAAGACCATGTCGACGTATGATCCGGACTCCGACCAGCTGCATGAGGAATGCGGCATTTTTGGTGTGTGGGCACCCGATCGCGATGTGGCTCGACTGACGTACTTTGGTCTGCGCGCGCTGCAGCATCGCGGCCAGGAATCGGCGGGAATCGCCGTGGGCGACGGCGGCACGGTTATGGTTCGCAAAGACCTGGGACTGCTCGATCGCGTGTTCTCCAACGCCGACCTGTCGACGCTCTCCGGTCAGCTGGCCGTGGGCCACGTGCGCTATGGCACCGCCGGTGCCAAGAGCTGGGAAGCCTCGCAGCCGCATCTTTCTACCATCAATAGCGTCATTATCGCGCTCGCACACAACGGCACTCTGGTCAACACCGACGAGCTGCGCCGCCAGCTGATCGAGCTGGGCGTGCCATTCCTCTCCAATTCGGATTCCGAGGTCGCGACCAAACTCATCGGCTACTTTACCCAGCGTACGGGCCATCTGCGCGAGGGCATTCGCAAGACCATGGAGCTCGTGCGCGGCGGCTACGCCATGACGCTCATTAACGAGCAGGCGCTCTACGCCTTCCGCGACCCGCACGGCATTCGCCCGCTCGTGCTGGGCAAGCTGGTGGACGAGGGTCTGGACCAGGCCGATGCCGCAGCCGTTTCGCAGCTGCCGTCGCAGGACGGCGCTGCAACGGTCGACTCCGCCGTCCGTGTCACGCGCGCCGG
Source organism: Coriobacteriaceae bacterium (assembly GCA_902399975.1). Taxonomy (GTDB): domain Bacteria; phylum Actinomycetota; class Coriobacteriia; order Coriobacteriales; family Coriobacteriaceae; genus Collinsella. Next base: position 84,219 of record CABOHA010000002.1, read on the forward strand.
CGGCTGGGTCGTTGCTTCCGAGACCTGCGCACTCGACATCGTGGGTGCCGAGTACGTCCGTGACGTCCGTCCCGGCGAGATCTTGCGCATCAGCGCCGAGGGCCTGGTATCCGAGCAGGGCGTGCCTGCAGCCGAAGAGCCCGCCAACTGCATCTTTGAGCAGGTCTACTTTGCCCGCCCCGACTCCATCATGAACGGCAAGAGCGTCTATGCCTGCCGTTACGACATGGGTCGCCAGCTGGCACACGAGGAGCCCGTCGAGGCCGACCTGGTCATCGGCGTGCCCGACTCCGGCCTGCCGCCCGCGGAGGGGTATTCGCACGAGAGCGGTATTCCCTTTGGCGAGGGCCTTATCAAGAACCGCTACGTGGGCCGTACGTTTATCGAGCCTACGCAGGAGTTGCGCGCCATGGGCGTGCGTATGAAACTCAACCCGCTGCGCGACAATATCGAGGGCAAGCGCCTGGTCGTCATCGACGACTCCATCGTGCGCGGCACCACCATGGTGCAGCTCGTCAAGATGCTGCGCAACGCTGGCGCCAAGGAGATTCATATCCGCATCAACTCGCCCGAGGTCATCTGGCCGTGTTTCTACGGTATCGATACCGACGTGCAGTCGCAGCTTATCAGCGCCAACAAGACGGTCGACGAGATTTGCGAGTATATCGGCGCCGATTCGCTGGCCTTCCTTTCGGTCGAGGGCCTGCTGAAGGTCATGCCCAAGGGCGGCTACTGCGATGCGTGCTTTACTGGACGCTACCCCGTGGCGATTCCCGAGAGCTTTGGCCGCGACAAGTTCATGGAGGGCTTTAAGCCCCGCAACCTGGACAAGCCGCTTCACTTTGACGACGACGCCGTGGTCGAGAAATACGACGACCGCAGTTGGGAAGAGGAACACGGCGAGGCCTAAAACCTGCCATTTAGGGACAGGTTTATTTTGGTAGGTTTCACCTGCTGTTTTGTTGATATGACGGCGCGTGCTGTTATGGCGCGCGCCGAAATGAACGCAACTATGAGCACCGTTTGGCGCCCGCGCGGCGCCACGGTAATGGGAGAGGAAGGCTCAGATGAGCGACAGCAAGCATGTGACGTATGAGGATGCCGGCGTCGATACCGCCGAGGGCGGCCGCGCCGTTGACGCTATTAAGCAGATGGTCAAGGACACCAATCGCCCCGAGGTTATCGGCGGCATCGGCGGCTTTGGTGGCTTATTCTCGGCCGCCGCGCTTAAGGATATGGAAGACCCGATTCTGATTAGCGGTACCGACGGCGTGGGCACCAAGCTCGTCCTCGCCCAGATCATGGACCGTCACGAGACGGTGGGCCAGGACCTGGTCGCTATGTGCGTCAACGACATTTTGGCTTCGGGCGCCGAGCCGCTGTTCTTCCTGGACTACGTTGCCATCGGTCACATCGAGGCCGAGCACATGGCAAAGATCATCAAGGGTGTGGCCGACGGCTGCAAGCTCGCGGGCTGTGCGCTCGTGGGCGGCGAGATGGCCGAGCACCCGGGCGTTATGGCTCCGGCCGACTACGACCTCGCCGGCTTTACCGTGGGCGTCGTCGATCGTCCCAAGATGCTCGACCCCGCGAACGTCCGCCCCGGCGACGTGATCCTGGGCCTGCCTTCCACCGGCGTGCACTCCAACGGCTACTCGCTCGTGCGTAAGGTCATCGGCGTCGACGGTATTAAGCCGGGCACGCCCGAGGCCGCCGCTAAGGCCGAGGAGCTGAGCCGTCCGCTCGAGGAACTCGGCGGCGCATCGCTGGCAGACGCTCTGCTGGCCCCCACGCGCATCTATGTCAAGCCGATTCTGGAGCTGCTGCGCGGCGGCGCCAACGTGCACGCTATCGCCCACATCACTGGCGGCGGTATTACCGAGAACCTCAACCGCGCGCTCGCCGACGACGTCGACGCTGTGGTCACCCGCAACGGTGCCGAGATGGGTTGGGACGTTCCGCCCGTCATCACCTACGTGTCGCGCCAGGCCGAGCTCGCGCCCAACGAGGCATGCAAGACCTTCAACATGGGCGTTGGCCTGTGCCTGATCGTCGCCCCCGAGGACGAGGCCGCGGTTACCGAGGCCCTGGTTGCGCTGGGCGAGAAGCCGTTCCGCGTGGGCGAGTGCGTTGAGGGTTCCGGTAAGGTCGTGTACTCCGATGAGCGCTAACGAGCAGATGGCTGCTAGTGAGGGCCTGGGCTTTGTGCCCTACACCCGTCCGACCGGCACCGATACGGCAGAGCCGCTCAAGATCGGTGTGCTCATCAGCGGTTCGGGTACCAACCTGCAGGCGCTGATCGATCTGATCGCCGCCGGCAAGCTCAACGCTTCGATTGAGCTTGTGGTGTCGAGCCGTCCTTCGGCCAAGGGCCTGCAGCGCGCTGAGCGCGCGGGCATCCAGACGCTCACGCTGTCCAAGGATGTCTACGCCGACCCTATTGCCGCCGACGAGATCATCGCGCACGAGCTTCTCGAGCGCGGCTGCGAGTATGTGGTCATGGCCGGCTACATGCGCATGGTGCACACGCCGCTGCTGGCGGCGTTTCCCAACCGCGTGGTCAACTTGCATCCGGCGCTGCTGCCGAGCTTTACCGGTGCGCATGCGATTGACGATGCCTTTGCGCGCGGCGTCAAGGTAACTGGCGTGACCGTGCATTTTGCCAACGAGATCTACGACAACGGTCCCATCATCGCCCAGCGCACACTGGCTGTTGAGGAGGGCTGGGATGTCGACACGCTCGAGGAGCACATCCACGCGATTGAGCACGTGCTGTATCCCGAGGTCGTGCAAATGCTCGCCGACGGTCGCGTCCACGTGCTGGAGAGCGGCAAGGTCGCAATTGATGCGGCGCGTTAGTCGTTGGTTCGTGTTGGCGGTTAAGCGTTAGAGGTGCGCTTAGCCGCCATTTTTTATGCATTGCGATCTACGTTGTTTGAGGCAAACAATCGCTACAGCTTGATGTTCATAGTCCAATTGCTTCGCCAAGAGGCGCGCTCCGGCAAGAGATTAATTTAGCCTAATAGAGCCATTTGCTCTTCTTTGTGCTCGGGATACGCCGGACCATAATCAAATGATAATGCGCTAAATAATCTTATGGGGATAATCAAATTATCTTTTGTACGGGTGCTGTCTGTTGGGAGCAAAGATGGGTGCACAATTATTTTCGAGACGAACAGCAATTAAAATGGCCGTTGCCGCGGCTTCTGTCCCGCTGATTGGTCTAGTTGGATGTGGTGAGAAGTCGATTGTTGGAACTTGGGCAAACGACGACGGAGACGAAATTCTCCAATTTGATGAGAATGGTGATTGTTCGGTTCCTTTTACCTATAACGGTGCGTGGCTGGAAAGCTGCGATCGCTATACGATTCAAGAAGACGAGACATTGGTTCTAAGTAGCAGTCAAGGAAATATCAGCTCTCAACATTGGAAGAAAGCCAGCAGCAAAGAGGAAGCTGAAGAGGCGGATGATAGGCTCTATTTTCTCAATGGGGATGAGCTTGTTATCAACAACGAAACGTACACGAGAGAATGAGAGCTAAGGCACGCCGACCGTGTGAAGATGGGGAATGCCATAGATGAATACCGTGCCGGGCTCGTGACAAACATCATTGTCACGAGCCCGGCACACATTAAAGTAAAAATTGTTCACCAGTCCGCATCCTCTTTTTGCTCAGATTGAGCCGTTTGCTGCTAGTGCGGTTGTTGCTCAGATGCCGATTGAGTCCGATGCTGACTTCGCGCACGAGACAGGGTTACCGGAGTCATTCGAGAAATCGATGCTATTCCTATGGGGAATAGCATCGATCAGTCCAGGATATTCCCTCAGAAACCATTCATATCGATTCTTTGCGCTGAGGTGCCCGATGACGTTTTCGACTTTCCAGTGATTGTGTCATGCACTCTCAAGCAACGAATTATAAATGGACAAAAGTTGAGGGATGCTTTCTACTGCTCTGCAGAAATCCGAAATTTTAAGCTTAATGAGAGTGCAATCCGTTAAAGCTTCGAAACATTCAGGAGAGGGCATTGTTGTGTCTGCGCTTGGCATAACCGGAGTGCCGGGAACGAAGACGAGACAATCGGTTACTTCATCTCCGTCGGCTGAGAGGCCATACGCTCTGGCTATGCCCTTTTCTAATAAGTGAAAACAAGTTTGTTTTGGCCGAAATCAATTATTTTCGATCCTTTTTCGCGGGCAGCTTGTGGAACTTCAAAGCGGTTCTTCCGTCGACAATTATGGTGCTTCGACTGCGGTCTGTCACAGGGGCGTTATCAAATGCTAATGCCTGTTTGTTGCCAGCGTGGATAATAAAATCCGTCTAAAAAATTTCGTGTTTGATTTCGAGCCCAAACGAGGGCTATGGCATTAAAGCCACCATGTTTTCTAGAAATTTGAACGGTGGGGCCATATCGATTGCGAGATTTTGAAGGGTTAATTGTCTCGTTGGAGGGTGGGGCTAATGAAACCAAAAAAGGAAACCGTTGCATTGCTGTCATTTGGCTTGGGTCTTTTTGCGCTGGTCTACGGGCTAATAACAAAAGCGATGTTATCTCATCGTTATACGTTTAAAGCCCCTCTTACCAGCATGGAGCTTTCGGTTTTAGCAATTATTGGAATCGGATTCGTTCTATTGATTGTCGGTGCGCTTCTATTTCTAAGTGTGCGCTATGCATCCAAGAATGTGGTTGATATTGATTCGACGCGGAATAAAGGCAAAGTATGTCCTTATTGCCAAACCCGGATTATAGGAGATGCAAAACATTGTCCGAACTGTGGTCAAGAGTTGGGTCAATAAGAAGGGGCTTGAGATGCCGAGGACAACGATAACGATTTGTGCGCACGGTCAAATTGATACGCCAAGGGTCTTAGAGATTTGGAAGAGCATTATTGAGGGCGCCGGTTTTCAACAGAAACTAATTAAGGGTGAACCTTGTTGGTCGAAGGGCGACGGCGTGTTAATGCTGCAGCGTAATTTTACGATCGCTTTTGGCGAAAGGGAAATTGTGCTTGAGGGATGGATGGGCGATGCTCTCTTGGGCGAATCCGATTTAACGGGCGTTAATGGCTGGATGCAAAAGAAAAAGATGAAAGGGCTCCTGTCCCAAGCGGAGGGTGCAATCAGGAGCATTGTCTAGACTGCATTAGATAGCGATATAGCGTTTATTGATGACTGAAATGCATAGCTGGGCCAGAAATATAAGAATACTGGTAGCCGGGTGCCCGATTTAATTTGGACACCCGGTGATTTCGTTTATCTTGCCAACAAGCTTTAAGTCAACGATGTTCGGCCGCCATTGGCTTCTGGAAAGACTTAGGTTAAGTGGCAAGTGATCGATGGTAAAGGTCAAGCGAAGAATATGGATATGCCACCATCTTCGGTTGGCCGTGATTCATCTTGGCTTGATACGGGCATGCAATTTTTGTCGCGAGTGACGTCAGGGCATGGCTTTTTTATTGCGTGATGCCAAGATGGATCGGATCCAAGAAACGTTGGATGACATTAAATACTGGGAAATTCGGAACGGAGGCCGCAAGTAGCTGTGTCGAGATTGCGCGGTTGAAACGAAAGGCCTTAATGCGTGGCGCAAGACAGATGATGTCATTGTGCCGCAGCGACATGTTATGTCTGCTGGGGTGCTGTATGTTGGGGACCAGACCGCCATCGCCTTTTGCGACAATGGCTGGTTAGTAATTGATTGCGATAGTTAACAGGCGGGCTATGAGGAGGATATATGCCACTGCTGCCAGTTGATCATGAGCCATTCCATCTTGATGCAGGTGAACGATCCACGCCGCGCATTGAGTTGATTTATGATCTTGAAGAAGAAGCGCGAAGACTTGAAGATGACTATCAGGTTCTAGTGGATGCGTTATGCGACGATATCGTTAAAAGCGAGGGCGAAGATGAAATACGGTCGAGTATCGAGCATCGAATCGGCATGCTGATAAACATCAAAGAGAGCCAGCGCCTCTGCTATGCCCAAATTGAAGACTTGGTGCCAAGACGTCATCCTTGTCCGATCCCTCCAATGAAAAAACGTCCCAATTGCTGCGATGAGATCGAATGCCAATGCTGCGGTACAAAAAACGAGATAGATGCTCAATTCTGTAAAGTATGCGCTAGCCCTATTGATATGGGCGACATATGGCGTTATTGCAAGAAGTGTAGGGTTGCATACAGTAGAGAGATTAACTTTTGTCCTGAATGCGGCTCAGCAATAACCGTCGAGATAAAACGTAAAAGGAAATAGCGTTTCGCTGCTATATGTTTGCCCTTACGCGCGAAAGCGTGATCGGCGACATACCCAAAAATGATGAGATGCGCGAATGGGGGACCCTATCGATAACCCCCGGATACTCTTCGAGGAACCATTTGTAGCGGTCGCGAGCCGGCAGCAGCCTAAGCGCGGATTCGGTTTTATAATGATCGTGCCAAGCCCTTGATAGATATCGGTTAATGAGAGTTGCAAGTCCTGGATTATATTGGGCTTTATTTTGAACATCGCTTATCTTAAGAAGAACGAGCGTGCAGTCTGTTAAAGCTTCAATATAAGTCGGAGATGGAATGTCAAACTCGGGGCTAGGCATTACAGGCATGCCCGGTTCCGCCATTATGCAGTCAGTGATTTCCGAACCATCGCTTTGTAGAGAATACGAACAGGCTACCCCCTGTTTTAAAAGGTAAAACCATTTTTGCTGGGTACCCATTTCAAGGATAATTTCCCTTTTTTGAAATTGCTGGATTGAAGCCATTGCCACTAGCTCGGCTAATAGGTTTTGGTTGTCGCAAGGGGCGTACTGACAGAAAAAATTCGGATCTAGGGACACGGAATCGCTCCAACGGGCACATATCGTTAACAAATGCTAACCAAGAATAAGATACGTCGTCGGGGGGGGGGCATTATCAAATGCTAATGAGATTCTGGCTTTTTCGGAAATTTCAGAAATACATAAAAATGGAGTGCCGCTGCGCCACTATTTGCCAGCTGTGTTTTTCGTTGCTGTGCCGCTGCCGCTCGATTTGTTCGAAGGACATGATGCTGGATAAGGACAACGCCCATTTACTTGGCGATAGTCACTAGTTTAATCACATTCCCTGCTGCTTGAGTTCCTTTTGACGCCGGGGCCAGATCTTCTTGCCTGTCAATTACGGTAGTCGACTCTTTCGCAGAGAACAAAGCTTCCAGCATTGAGATTATCTGGGAAAACGATCAGAAAACTTGGCCTTCAGCTTCAAATTGCGCAGAATTCTATTTATCATCTATTTATCATTTTGTTATCAAAATGAGCGCAAGGAGGTAGGCTCAATGGGTGAAGCAGATGGCATGGAGCTGATTTATTCACTTATCGGCTATCCTGATGAAACCGAGTGGCTTGAGTTTAAAGAGAGTAATAGCGACCCCATTAGAACGGGGCGTGACATCTCTGCGCTTGCCAACGCCGCCGCTTACTGCGGCCGTGCATATGCCTATAAGATCTGGGGCGTGAGCGACGATACTCATGAGCTTGTGGGTACCCAGTTCAACCCATATCACGCAAAGGGCAAGGGAAACCAAGAGCTTTTGATGTGGCTCAAGCTTGCGCTCTCAAACAATGCGAATTACGAGTTTGCGGTTATTGACCATGAGACAAAGCACTTTGTGGTGCTGAAAGTGCACGCCGCGAATGCTCAGCCGGTCTATTTTGATAAGACCGCCTACATCCGAGAGGGATCTTCGACGGCAGAACTGCTTCCTGGTAGTGCGCGAGAGGCGGAGCTGTGGCGTCGCTTGCAGGCGGGGAACGCGGAGCTTGCTGTAGTTGAGAGCGATCTGACGCCTCAAGAGGTCGCCGAGATTCTGGATATTGATGCATATTTTGAGCTGTGCAGATTGAGGAGACCCGTCGATCTGGACGGAGTAATTCTTGCTCTCTGTGAGCAAGAGCTGATTCATCGCCAAGACAACGGCCGTTATAGCACGACGCGCTTGGGGGTGCTTCTGGTGGGAAAGAGGCTCTCTCGCTATCCGGAGCTCAGAAAACGCATGCTGCGAATTGTGCGATATGCGGGAAAAGGCAGCTTTGACATTATTGGTGATACTGAAATCGATAAGGGTTACGCTTTAGCGCTCCCGCAGGCTGAGCAACTGATCATGTCGATGATTCCGGCTGTTGAGACGTTGGATGGCGCATTTCGACGCATCCAGACGGCCTACCCCCAAAGGGCGATTCGCGAACTGCTATCAAATGCCGTGATCCATCAAGACATTGCTGACAATACGGCGGGGCCTCTTGTTGCGATTTACGACAATCGCATCGAGTTTTCTAATCCCGGGACAACGCTTATTCCGGCAGAACGCGTGCTCAACGCGCAGCCGAAAACGCGCAATTCGATGATGGCGTCTCTCATGCGCCAAATGGATCTTTGCGAAGAAGGCGGTACGGGCTGGGATTTAATCGTAGATTCGCTCGAAAAAGCCGGCATGCCTTCACCGGTTATCAAGAGTGAGGGCGGGCTGGGAACACTCGTGACGCTCTATTGCGATTGCCCATATACTCGAATGAAAAAAAGCGAACGAAAAAATGCTGTGTACTGGCATGCTTGTCTTTTGTACGCCCAAGGCGAGTCGATGAGCAATCAGTCACTGCGAGAGCGTTTTGGACTTTCCGATGAAAAGAAAAACACGGTGGCGATGTCTCGTCTAATCAGAGAGTGCCTGGAAGAGACATTGATAAAGGAAGAGGACGAGGATGCGGGCGCCAAATATCGAAGGTATATTCCGTATTGGGCCTAAAGGGCAGAAGTGGGAAAATGAGACAGCTTGTGTTTGTTAATGACGAAGCGCTTTTGTGACTTAACTATCGAAAAAGCTGAGGGGGCATATGGAATCACATGTGCCCCCTCAGCTTTTATTGCCTTTTTGAGTTTGGACCCTGGATAACGTGACGGGTGTTATTTGCATCCCAAGAAATCCGATAGGGCTCCGTCCGTGTGCGGGCGGGGTCCTTTTGCGTGGCCTTTCATGTTTGCTATACTGCTAGCAGGTAGAGAGGAGCCGCTATGGGTACGGCAACGGTGCAGCTCAACACACGAATCGATCCTATGCTCAAAGCTGGTGGCGACGCGGTCCTGGCTCGCAATGGATTGGGGGCGAGCGATGCCATTCGCGCGCTGTGGGTCTATCTTGTCGAGCATCAAACGTTGCCGGGATTTATGGTGGCGGATAAGCGCGAGGCGCCCCGTGCGGAGAGCCTGGCCGAGCAGGGGTGTGGCCTAGTTTTTTCCTCGTTGGGGCTAAGCGCTTCGGATTTTGCGCCAGCTGAATCGTCTGTGGAAGACTGGGATGCCGTACGCGATGATATGTATGACGCGATGATTGCCGACATGGAGGCGAATTGCCGATGATCGAGGCAAAGCACCTGCTTGTGGATACGAATGTGTGGCTTGATTATTACCTGCAAGAGGGGGCATTCCACGAAGCGAAGCGCCTGGTGGAGCTTGCCGAGGCGGGAAAGATTGACCTTCTGTACGCGCCGACGACGGCAAAGGATGTGTTCTACATTTTGCCTCGGCGCCTAGCCCGGCGGAATGCGAATGGGATTAACGTGTCGTTTGCCTCGGCGTCGTGGGCCTGCATTGAGCACATGATGCAGGTGGCGACGGCCTCTCCGCTTTCGTTGGCAGAGTGCGAAATGGCGCGCATGCTTGGCAAGCACATGCCGGATCTTGAAGACAACCTCATCATTGCTTCGGGCGAGACGGCAGATGTCGACTATGTGGTCACGAGCGACCGGCGCATGCTGGAGGCGATGCCCGAAGTTTGCCTGACGCCTGCCCGCGCTCTCGAGATGATCGGGATCCTCGACTAACCTTGCCTGTCTCGTTTCGCTATCATATGGGGCATTGTGAACCTCATGCAACTTTGGAGGACGGTATGGCGGATAACGCCGAGATGCTATTCTCGCCCGAGCTGGTGTTTTTTGATTGGGAGTGTGCGACGCCGGATGAGGTGTTTGCGCAGCTCGAGGACGAGCTCGCTCCGCGCGGCTACATTGCCGAGGGTTGGCTCGACGCCGTCCGCACGCGCGAGGACGCCTATCCCACGGGTCTCGCTATGCCGGCGGCAAACATCGCCATTCCGCATACCGATCCGGGATTTGTGGCCAAGCCCTATATCGCGGTGGTAAAGCCCGCTGCACCTGTGACGTTCAGCGCGATGGCGGGTATGGGCGCCCCGGTGCCGGCGCAGATTATCATCAATCTGGGCATTGCCGAGCCGGGCGGCCAGGTCGAGGCCCTGCAAGCGCTTATGAATATCTTTATGGATGCCGACGCTGCAGCCGATGTACTCGGCCAGACCACGCCGCAGGGCATGGTCGACGCCATCCGCCGCCACTTTTAAGGCCGGCACTTGGGGGCTGTCCCTAACTGTCGGCAGAAAAGGAACGTCCCTAACTGTCAACTGCCAGACCTGTCCCCTTTGCACCAAAATGGTGCAGATTAACCCGTCTCCCATGCACCAGGCGTGTCGCGGGGGCTGCGTTGTGACACAATGGCGTTTGTTCGATTCGTGATGCGAAAGGCCAAACATGGCAAATAAGAAAAAGAACCCCGAGGTCGCGCCGGCGTCCGAGCAACGGTCCCGCGCCGCCTCTAGCTCTCGCAAGAAGCAGCGCAAGACCTATGTGTCCAAGACCGTCAAGATTGTCCTGGTGGTCATCGGCGTGCTGGCGATGCTGCTCTCCGTCTCGGCCATGGCGTGCTCCGGCCTGATGTCGCAGACCGAAAGCGCCAGCTCGGGCTATAAGCTCACTGGTGGCGTGGCTGCCACCATCAACGGCACCAACCTCACCGAGGACACCGTGACCAAGCAGATCATGAGCATGCGCACGTCCTATGGTTATACCAAGGACAAGGATTGGGCGCAGTACCTGGTCAACAACGACCTTACGCCCAAGAAGTACCGCAAGCAGCTCATCGATTCCTACACGCAGCAGATTCTGCTTCAGCAGGCGCAGAAGGAAAACGGCGTGACGGTGTCGGATGAGGAAGTCGAGAAGGCTTGGAAGGACGCGTGCAAGAGCGCGGGCGGTGCCAAGGCCTTTAAGAAGACCCTCAAGACCTACGGCTACACCGAAGACACCTATAAGAGCTCGCTCAAGGAGAGCCTGGCGCAGCAAAAGCTCAAAGATGCCGTGGCGCCCACAAGCAAGCCCAAGGACAGCGAGATTGTCGATTACATCAACGAGAACCTGTCCAACTACAATGACGCCCGTCGCTCGTCGAATATTCTGATCAAGGTCGATTCCGACGCTTCCGACGAGGACAAGGCCGCCGCCAAGGCCAAAGCGCAGGAGTGCCTGGACAAGATCAACTCCGGTGAGCTGAGCTTTGAGGACGCCGTTGAGCAGTACTCCGAGGACACCGGTTCCAAGGAGAAGAAGGGCGATGTGGGCTGGGATAAGCTCACCACTTTCGTCGACAGCTACCAGACGGCACTCGAGGGGCTCAACAAGGGCGACGTGAGCGAAGTCGTCGAGTCGACCTATGGTTACCACATCATCAAGTGCACCGACTACTTCCATGTCGATAATCAGGTTGATGACATCAACCAGGTGCCCAAGGCCATCAAGAAGTATGTCTCCAACGTGGTGAAGACGCAGGCGGCCAGCACTGCATACAGTGAGTGGCTGGAGCAGTACAAGAAGGACGCCGACATTACCGTCAACCCCATGCCCAAGGACGTACCCTATAACGTGAGCCTGAAGGGCGTCACCAAGAGTTCGACCGACGATTCGTCGACGACTGAGTAATCATGGGGCGGTGCTCGCGCGAGTGCCGCCCACGCTATTGAGGAGGATTTGAAGATGACCAACGAAGAGCTGCAGAAGGAAATGATCGCGGCCATGAAGGCCAAGGACAAGGTTCGCCTGTCCATCATTCGCCAGGTTAAGGCCGAAGTGAAGAACATCGAGGTCAACGAGCGTCGCGATGTGACCGAGGAAGACGTCAACAGCATGATCAAGCGTCTGATTAAGCAGACGAGCGAGACGCTGGAGATGTCCATCAAGGCCGGCACCGACCAAGAGCGTACCGACAACCTGACCGAGCAGGTCAAGATTCTGGAGAGCCTGCTGCCCGCGCAGGTTTCGGGCGAGGAGCTCGAGGCTCTGATTGAGCAAGTTATCGCCGAGCTGGGTGCCACGTCCAAGAAGCAGATGGGCCAGGTCATGGGCGCTCTGGGTAAGGCCACCGGCGGCAACTTCGATAAGCCGGCCGCGGCAAAGATCGTCGGCGCAAAATTGGCGTAAGTGCCGGCCGACACATAGCCGATGCTGAGGGGCGTGACCATCGCGGTCGCGCCCCTTTTTTGTTGGGCTGGGCACTCATTGGGGACGGGCTTAAATGAGTGCCCAATGAGCAGGTACTCATTTAAGTCTGTCCCCAATGAGTGGGTGGAAGGTTGCGGGTTCTTTACGGGAATGTAGTGTGGGCTGCGGAAACGTCGTTCTTTCCGTACAATAGTTCAACTCGTGTAAACGCAGGGAAGGGACATTCATGGCAGACATGATCGAGATCAAGCATCTCAACAAGTACTTTGGCGACCTGCATGTGCTCAAAGATATCAATCTCACCGTCAAGCGCGGCGAGAAGCTCGTAATGATCGGGCCCTCTGGTTCGGGTAAGTCGACGCTCATCCGCTGCGTCGATTATCTTGAGGAGCCCACGTCGGGCGAGGTCATTATCGACGGCACGCCGCTTACCAAGAAGAATCACCTGGAGATGGCTCGCAAGTACAGCTCCATGGTGTTTCAACAGTTCAACCTGTACCCCAACATGACGGTGCTCGGCAACCTGACGCTCGCGCCCATCAAGCTGCAAAAGAAGAGCAAGGAGGAGGCGACCGAGATCGCCGTCGCCGCGCTCAAGCGCGTCGGTATGGCACATAAGGCCGGTGAGTATCCGCAGAACCTCTCGGGCGGTCAGCAGCAGCGTATCGCCATCGCCCGCGCCCTGTGCACTAAGCAGCCCATCATCCTGTTTGACGAACCGACCTCGGCGCTCGACCCCGAGATGGTCCAGGAAGTCCTGGACGTTATGATTGAGCTCGCGCAGGAGGATATCACCATGATCTGTGTGACGCATGAGATGGGCTTTGCGCGCCAGGTGGCCGACCGCGTCATCTTTATGGAGGACGGCCGCATTCTGGAGGAGGGTACGCCCGAGCACTTCTTCGATAACCCCGAGAACCCGCGCTGCCGCGAGTTCCTGTCCAAGATTCTGCACTAGGCGCGGTGATGGACATGACGGATATGACGAGGGCGGCCGTGTCGCGCCGTCACTTTTTGCAGCTGGCTGGCGCCGGCATGCTTGCGCTGACGGGGACCGCGCTTACCGGTTGCGGCAACTCCACCAGCGGCGAGGGCTCCGACAAGGGGTCCAAGCTTGCGGCCATTAAGTCGCGTGGACATCTGAATGCCGGCGTCAAGAAGGACGTTCCCGGCTATGGCTATTACGACACCGCCAAGGGCCGCTTTGAGGGCATGGAAGTCGATTTGTGCTACCAGATCGCCGCTGCCGTCTTTGGCGTGAGCTACAAGGAGGCCCGCGCCCAGGAGCTTGTCGAGTTTACCGACGTAACGCCCAAGACGCGCGGCCCGCTGATCGATAACGGCCAACTCGACGTGGTCGCGGCGACCTACACCATCACCGACGAGCGCAAGAAGAGCTGGGATTTCTCGACGCCGTACCGCACCGACTACGTGGGACTCATGGTCAAGAAGCGTTCGGGCTTTACCTCGATTGAGGACTTGGACGGCAAGGTCATTGGCGTGAGCCAGGGTGCCACCACGCAGGGCCTGATCGAGCAGATGATCAAGGACAACGGCTTTAGCTGTAAGCCCGAGTTTAGGGCCTTTAGCGGCTACCCCATCATCAAGAGTTCGCTCGATGCCGGCAATATCGACGTCTTTGCCATGGACCGCTCCACGCTGGCCGGTTACATGAACGAGACCGTTGAGCTGCTGCAGCCCGAGGTCAAGTTTGGCGAGCAGGGCTACGGCGTGGCGACCAAGAAGGGCTGCGACCTTTCGGCCGTGGTCGATCAGGTGATTTGCGATCGCCTGGCCGATGGCTGGCTCGACCAAGAGGTCAAGACCTGGGGTCTTGTATAGGCGCATCGTCCAAGGAAGGAATCAAATGCTCGAAGGATTATTTGACGCCGACCGTTGGTCGACGACATTTCAAAACATGGGGCCCTTCTGGGAGGGCTTTGGCGTGACGCTACAGGTGGTCGTTGCCGGTCTGCTGCTGTCGCTGGTGCTGGGCACGTTGCTGGGTGTGTTCTCTACCACCCGTTCGCGCGTGCTGCGCGCCATAAGCCGCGTATACGTGGAGTTTTACCAGAACACCCCGTTGCCCGTGCAGGTGCTCTTTATGTACATGGCTGGTCCGCAGTTTTTGCAGGCCATAACCGGTGCCGACCAGCCGGTGCGCATCGCGCCGTTCGTGCTGGGCTTCTTGGGCGTGGGCCTGTATCACGCGGCCTACATCTCGGAGGTCATCCGCACCGGTATCGAGGCGGTTCCGCGCGGTCAGATGGAGGCGGCGCAGAGCCAGGGCTTCACCCGTGCGCAGGCGTACTGGTACATCGTGCTGCCCCAGACATTCAAGATCATTCTGCCGCCGCTGTGCAACCAGGCACTCAACCTAGTCAAGAACACGTCGGTGCTGGCGCTTGTGGCCGGCGGCGACCTTATGTACCGTTCCGACAACTTTGTGAGTCTGTACGGTTACCTGCAGGGATACATCGTCTGCTGCCTTATGTACTTCATCATCTGCTTTCCGCTCGCCATGCTGGTGCAGTGGCTCGAGCGCCGCTCCAAGGAGCGTCCGCGTGGCGTGAGCCTGGCCGAGCTGGGGCTCGACAACGTAGAGGAGGCCTAGCGCATGGAAATCTTCAACGCGACCAACCTGCTCTACATTTGGGGCGGCTTTGTTAAGACAATCGAGATCTCGGCGCTGTCGATCTTTTTCTCGCTCATCTTTGGCACGGTGCTGGCGCTTGTTAAAAGCTATGCGCCCCGTCCGTTCCGTATTTTGGTGAGCGCCTATATCGAGCTGTTCCGTTGCACGCCGAACCTGCTGTGGATTCTGTTTATCTACTTTACGGTGCAGGGTTTGGACATTGTGATTTCGACCATCGCCTTTACGCTGTTTACCAGCACTGTTATGGCCGAGATTGTGCGCGGCGGTCTCAACTCGATTCCGCGCGGCCAGTTTGAGGCAGCGCAGAGCCAGGGTTTTGGCTTCTTTGCCACCATGCGCTACATCATTCTGCCGCAGACGTTTAAGACGATCATTCCGGCGCTGTTTAGCCAGTGCACGACCGTCATCAAGGACAGCTCGTATCTTTCGGGTATTAACGTGGCCGAGCTCATGTACACGGCAAACGTCGTGATGGCCCACGCAATCGACCTGTCGCAGGTGCTTATGCTCTACGGCCTGGTGTTTGCGATGTACTTTGTGCTCAACTTTGGTATCTCGCTGCTGGTTCGCGCATATCAGAGGCGAATGGTGGCAGCGTAGAATGTGACAAAGGGACTGTCCCTTTGTCACATAGAGAAAGGAATCGCGATGAGCGATCTGGAGAATAAGAAGAATCCTGTGGTCATTACCATCGCGCGCGACTTTGGCGCCGAGGGCCACGAGATTGGTCGCATGCTTGCCGACGAGTTGGGGATTCCGCTGTACGATAACGAGCTGCTGGTACGTGCGTCGCTGCGCGCGGGCGAGTCGCTCGACAAGATGGCCGCCTACGACGAGCGTCTGGCCGTGGAGAACATGGCGTTCCTGCCCGACCGCTACGACGCGCGTTCGTACTCGGACAAGTTGTTCCAGAAGATGAGCCAGGTGATTTTGGACCTGGGCGAGACCGAGAGCTGCATTATCGAAGGCCGCCTGTCCGATTACCTGCTGCGTAACAACCCCAACCACATTGCCGTATTGGTGACCGCTCCTTTTGAGGACCGCGTCGAGATTGTGCGCAAGAAGCGTGGCCTTAATAAAAAGAAGGGCGCCAAGCTGGTCAAGCAGCAGCAGAAGGCGCGCGAGGCGTTCTATAAGCGCTACAGTGCCGGAAAGTGGAAGATGACGAGCGGCAAGGATATCGTCGTCAACCGCGCCAAGCTGGGCCGCGAAGGCTGCAAAGACGTCATAGCCGCTGCCTACCGCTACAAAGTGGCTCAACTCGAAGGCTAGCCGACCAAAAACCACCGCAAAGGGTACAGGCACCTTTGTGGTGGTTTTTGTTTTAGGCCGAGGGGAAGGCCTTGGTGAGACCGGCGCGCGTTTGCGTGTCGGTCTTTTGGTAGATGGAGCTCAGGTGGCGCTGTACCATGCGCATCGAGATGCCAAGCTCCTCGGCGACCTGCTTGAGCGGACGTTCGTCCTGGGTCACGGCTATGAGCACGTCGACTTCGCGCGGGGTGAGAGCGTGGTTGGCGATGAAGGCCTGGCGTTGCTCCTCGACGGTGGGCGCGGCGAGCGCTTCCTCAGCAAGCTGTTGATGTTTGCGCTCCTGCTCGGTTTGGGGCAGGCGGAACAAGCCGGCTGCCACGAATGCCGCGCAGGCGGCGACGAGCAAAACGAGCGCGCCGATCATGATGAGGGCAACGTTGCCCGAGGTCACGAGGGCAAGCGAGATGCCCGATGTGGTGAATGCGCATGCATTGTTGGCGGCGCGTCCCATGCCGGACCAGAGGGCGGGCGCATGCATGCGCGTTGCCAGCTGTGTAAACGTGGCGGTAAAGAACGTGACAAAAAAGCCCGAGCTCAGGTAAAAGACGACAAGGCCCAGGTTGGGATCGGCGCCGGCCTCCACGGCCAGGATGGAAATAGTCGAGAGCACGGCGATGCCGAGCATGACAAGTCCCATGTAGCGGCGCTCGGCAAGATCAAAGATAACACCGGCGGCAAGGCCGCTTGCAGCCAAAAAGAGGCGCGGCCATGCTTGCACGGCAATGGTGCCGTGGGCGTTGGAGAGAGTGACCACGTTGTCGAGGGTCGAGAACAAGCAGGCAAGAATCATGACGAGCGCGATGCTCCAGCATGCCTGTTTGGCGAGGGCGTGAGAGGGCTCAACAAAGGGATTGATACGGGAGTTCGGGCTCTCGGCGGTCTCTTGAGGAACGGCACTGAGGGCAGAGATGATGATTGTTGCGGTGCCCAGGATGATGGGCTCGACGATACTGCCGCAATTGAGCAGGTTGACGGCGAACTGCATCAGGATGCCCGCGGCATAGGCTGCTCCCGCGCCGGTGGCGAGCTTGGAATCGTCTTGGAATGCCAACGAAAAGGCGTGGTGAGCGGCGGCGCCCAGCAGGCCGAGTCCAAAGAACGCCACGCAGCCCAGAATCTCGAGCACTAGCGGGGCTGTAGGGAGCTGAATTTGGGTCAGGCCCACGATGACGATAGGGACGGCGGCGGCGTTGACGGCTGCCAGTGAGTGGCCTTTGCGCTGTGCGAGCCCGAGCAGCGGCGCGTATCCGATAAAGCCGAGCACGCTCGCACCCAGAATAAAGCCCTGTGCGATTACAACGCGTTCGGCACCGGCGAGCAGGCCGACATTGATGTCGAAGCGAAACTCGGCGGAAAGAAAGGCGAAGGTAAAAAGCGCGAGTGCCAGAAGCGCGTTGATTTTAGGCTTGCTTAGGTTCAAGGACGGTCCTTTGGATGGACGAATGATTGTGCCCTCGATTGTAGACCATGGCGGTAGGGGCGGGCCTTTCGGGGGGGGCGGGGTGCGCCTGGCAATCGCATGCTCGTTGCCTTTTGCGCTGGCAGATGCGCCACTTGAGAATTTGTGCCCCGGGATCCGGCTATCTTCCCGTAACATGGTGTTACAGAAGCACCCCTTACGACAAGGAGGCTTACATGCGAAAGCAAATCCATGACAACCCAATCGACCGCGCCCGTGCGTGCTCGCTCTCCCACGGAACATGGCGCCGCGTGGGCGTAAAACTCGCCTGCGCGGGGGCCTGTGTGCTCATGGTCGGCCAGTTGTTGCTGCCGAGCGTGGCGCTCGCCGCCGAGTGGGTCAGCGTCGGCGGCACGCAGTACAACAGGGGCACTGCCGCCGGCGACGATGCCGGAACCTGGTCCTGGGACGGCGCCGACGACATGAAGCTCAACGGCTACGACGGTGCTGGCATCAGTGCTCAGGGAAACCTCACTATCGGCGTGGCTGGCAATAACACCATCACGGCCGACGCCGGGCAGAGTGCCATTGCTGTTAAGAACGGTAGCCTTGCCATTACCGGCGACGGCACCCTGAATGCGACGGCTCAGACCGATGTGATTGCGGCGGAAGGCGACGGCAATGCGGGCGGCGATGTGACCATTAGCGGCGCCAACGTCAACGTGACGGCTTCGGGCGCAGCGGGCAAGGCGACGGGCATTCGCGCGACGGCCGGCAACGTGACGATCGATAAGGGCGCCGATGTCAAAATCGAGGCAAAATCGGCAGAAGGATCTTGGCGTCCAGCGGAGGGCATCTACGGTATCTTTGCCGATAACATTCCCAACAGACACGCTGCTCAGGAAGGCGAGCAGGAAGAGCCGGATTCCGCTTACGAGCGCGGTGCCGATGTCACCATCGATGCCGCCAGTCTGTCGATCAAGACAGCCGATGCCTGGCAGGTTTCCGCGTGCATCAATACGGTCGGTATCAAGAAGAATACCCTCATGAAAATTATCAACGGAGCCGATGTCGCGCTTTCCGCCGGCAGTGCGGCTTCGCTCTCGGCGGGCATCAGCGCACGTTCGCAAGGCGGTGCGGTGTGGATGCTTGTCGAGGAGTCGAATCTTACGTCTCGAAGCCTGTCTGCTGCAAACGGCATCGATGCCGCCCGCAATCAAAGTTTTGGAATCATGGCAGAGGCAAACACCGGTTCAGAAACGCCTCGTATCAAGATTCGCAAATCGAAAATTGAAGCTTCGGGCGCGACTGCGGGAATCTATGCGATCAACCGCAACGTCGCGAATGCGACACTGTTCCGTGCCGCGATGATTGATTTGAGCGTGAACGATTTGCGCGGGAGCGCGACGATTACGACTCCGATGGATGGTGCCGTGCGCGATGTGAAAAAGGTTGTCGATGCAGGGCAATGGCCGAGTTCCCAGAACGGGCAGGTCGTCGGTGTTGCCGGTTCGTCTGCGATTACGGATATCGTCGGTTCTTCTGAGGTCGCCCATGATGTAGTGATTGGTTTTGGAGACGGGCAGGAGCCGGAGCCGACGCCGGACCCCGAGCCGACTCCGGAGCCCGATCCCATGCCAAGTCCCGAGCAGAAGCCTGACCTCAAGCCCGTAGATAAGGACGCAAAGACCACCACGACCGTTGCGACCAAGACTGCTGCCGGAGCCAAAAACACTTCCGGTGTTCTGGCCGCCACGGGTGACAACGCCGCGACGACGGCGGCGGCCCTCGGCATTGCCGGTGCGTCCGTCATCGGCGCCGGCTTCGTCGCGTCCAAGCGCCGCAGCAGCTAGCATTAGCTTTCACAGCCATTTTCATCCGCTGTGTGGGCATAAGTGTCTTCGCGGCAGCTTTTTGTATTTTCGTAGGTAACAGCCTGGGCTCGCATGTACGAACCTAGGCGTACGGGGCCATTTGGCGCATCTTGGTTGTACAGGACCACCGCAAAGGGACAGGCGCCTTTGTAGTGGCGTTAATCCTTCGATTAGGGAGGCCGTTATGAACGGAAGCCACTTTGATAAGCAAACCCAGCGCGAGCGCGCTTGCTCGCTCGTTCACGGTACTTGGCGTTGCGTGGGCGTGAAGATTGCCAGCGTCGGTGCGTGCGCACTCATGATCGTCCAGCTACTGCTGCCGAGCGTGGCGCTCGCGACCGAGTGCGCGGATTCCGCCGCCGCGACGGGCGAGGTTGCCGCGGCTCTGGTGACGCCGGCAGTTGCGGAGGATGCGGCTCCGGCGACCACGCCTGCAACCGACGCTGCTCTGGCGGCACAAACTGTCGCCGAACCTCAGCAGACGACTCCGGCTGACGCCGCCGATGAGTCTAACAATGCGGCACCCGCTGAACAAAACAATCCCAGCGACAACGCCGCCGCGCCGGCAAACGACGCCATTACGTCGCATGGTGTGACCGACGTGACAGATAAGACCGTCGATGGCGTGTTTGCGCCCAATGCGGCCAATATGCTGTGCGAGCAGCCGGTTGATGATTGGCAAACTATCGACGTTATCGAGATTGACGACGCCACCACCATCTTTAGGGCGGGCGATAAACCGGACTTTACGGCAGACACTCCGGCGGGCTCGAACTCCATTCTTCAGTGTGAGTTCTGGACGGGCAGCGATGGCAGTGAAGTGAACTCCGATATATTCTGGGACCGGAAAATCACCAACCACATCGACGCTTTTAAATCTGGTGTGACCTATCGCTATGGCCTGTACTTTAAGCCGGCGTGGGATTTCTTCTTTACGTCTAACATTAAACTGATGGTCAATGGCGTGGAGTGCAGTTATCGGGTGGATAAGGCAAGCGAGCATGCGCCTGTTCCCGGCTTGTTCCGTACGCTATGGCTAATCACCGACCTGACGTTTACGCCCGAGGCTAAGCCGGTCCCGGTCGACCCGGAGATGCCGGCGCCGCAGCCCGAGGTGAAGCCCGAGGTGAAGCCCGAGCAGAAGCCGGGGATCAAACCGGAGGTCAAGCCTGCCGTAACGTCAGCTAAGACGATTACGGTGACCAAAACGGTCGCCAAGGCCGCTCCGGCCGAGAAAGCCGACACCGCCCTGGCCGCCACGGGCGATAGCGCCGCGATGACGGTCGCCGCCCTGGGCATCGCCGGCGCAACCGTTGCCGCGGCAGGCATCGCTGCGACCAAGCGCCGCAAGCGTTAGGTTTTGGCGACGGCGCCCATCCTCGGCTTCAGCACAATCTCAATCTGTAACACCAAGCGGGATATTTAGCCTCTAACTGTTACAGATTTAGATGAACCGTTCGGCCGTCAGCCCAACGTCTTGATCTGTAACACCAGGCGGCATATTTGGTCTCTAACTGTTACAGATTGAGATGCGGCGTGGGCGGCCGGCACAATATCTCGATCTGTAACAACTGCAGGGCTCAACGGACTCCAACTGTTACAGATTGAGACAAAACGACCGGGCAAGTCCCAAACCACCACAAAGGTGCCTGCCCCATCGTGGTGGTTTGGGCGGCCGGCATAGAAAAAGTCCCCGCCGGGCGTGTGCTCGACGGGGACTTTGCCGTTTGGTGGCTAGCGCTGAGGGTGATTACTCGCCCAGCAGGCTCTTGGTGATGGAGGCAGCGGCCTTCTTGCCGGCGCCCATCGCCAGAATGACCGTAGCGGCACCGGTGACGATGTCGCCGCCGGCCCAGATGCGGGGATCGGTGGTCTGGCCGGTCTCCTCGTCGGCGACGATGTAGCCCCACTTGTTGAGCTCCATCTTGCCGCCGATCTTCTTTGCGAAGGGGTTGGCGTTGGTGCCGATAGCCGAGATGGCGACGTCGCAGGGGATCTCCTCGATGGCGCCCTCGATGGGCACCGGGCGGCGACGGCCGGACTCGTCAGGCTCGCCGAGCTCCATCTTCTGGACCTTGACGGCGCACACGGAGCCGTCTTCGCCAGCGACAAACTCGAGCGGGGAGACGAGCGGCAGAACCTCGACGCCCTCGGCCTTAGCATGGTGCAGCTCGGCGCGACGGCAGGGCATCTCGTCCTCGGTACGACGGTAGGCGATGATGGCGTGCTCGGCGCCCAGACGCTTGGCGGTACGGACAGCGTCCATAGCCACGTTGCCGCCGCCAAAGACGACGACGTTCTTGCCGTGCTTGGTGGGGGTGTCGTACTCGGGGAACTTGTTGGCCTTCATCAGGTTCACGCGGGTGAGGTACTCGTTAGCGAAGAAGACGTTGGGCAGGTTCTCGCCGGGGACGTTGAGGAACTTGGGCAGGCCTGCGCCGGTCGCCACGTAGATGGCGTCGAAGCCCTGCTCGAACAGCTCCTCGGCCGTGGCCATATTGCCCACGACGGAGTTGTACTCAAACTTGACGCCCATGTCCTCCAGGCCGTCAATCTCGCGCTTGACGACTGCCTTGGGCAGACGGAACTCGGGGATGCCGTAGACCAGCACGCCGCCGCCGGTGAAGAATGCCTCGAAGACGGTAACGTCAAAGCCGTTGCGGGCGAGCTCGCCGGCGCAGGTGATGCCGGACGGGCCGGAGCCGACGACGGCGACCTTCTTGCCATTCTTGGGGGCCATCTTGGGCGTGGAGGCGAGCTCGGGGCGATCACCCAGGAAGCGCTCGAGCTGGCCGATGGCCACGGGCTCGGACTTCTTGCCACGGATGCACTTGCCCTCGCACTGGTTCTCCTGCGGGCAGACGCGGCCGCAGATGGCGGGAAGCATGGAGTCCTCGCGGATGGTATCGAGGGCGCCGCCGAAGTCCTTCGCGCGGATCTGCTCGATAAAGCGGGGGATGTTGATGTTGACGGGGCAGCCCTCAACACAGAACGGCTTCTTGCAGTTGAGGCAGCGCTCGGCCTCGGCCAGCGCCATCTCCTCGGTGAAGCCCTTGTCGACGGGGCGGAAGTCGCAGGCGCGCTCGGCAGCCGGCTCCTCGTTATCGGGGGTGCGGGGCGACTTCATATCGGCAACGAAACGACCGTTAACTAGTGGCATGCGCAGCTCTTTTCCTCATAGGCCTTGAGGGACGCGCCCTCTTCGGAACGGTAAGCGGCCTGGCGGGCACGAAGGTCATCCCAGTCGACCAGGGTGGCATCGAAGTCGGGGCCGTCGACGCAAGCGAACTTGGTCACGCCGCCCACCTCGACGCGGCAGCAGCCGCACATGCCGGTGCCGTCAACCATGATGGGGTTGAGCGACGCGGTGATGGGGGTGTCGTACTTCTGGGCGGTGAGGGTCGAGAACTTCATCATCGGAACGGGGCCGACGCAGAAGACCTGGCTCACGTCCTTGTCCTGCAGCAGGCGCTCCAGCGGAGCGGTGACAACGCCCTGCTCGCCGTAGGAGCCGTCGTCGGTGGTGATGTGGATGTGGTCCTCGTCGAGGAGCTCGCGGAACTGGTCCTCCATGAGCAGGAGGTCCTTGGTGCGGGCGCCCATGATGGCGTGGACCTCGTGACCGGTCTCGACCAGGTGCTTGGCGACCGGGAAGGCAATTGCCAGGCCGACGCCGCCGCCAATGACGGCGCAGGGGCCCTCGGCCATCTCGGTGGGAACGCCCAGCGGGCCCACGACGTCGCGCAGCGACTCGCCGGCCTCGTAGGTGGAAAGCATCTCGGTGGTCTTGCCGATCACCATGAAGATGAACTCGACCCAGCCCTCGTCACCGTTCCAGCCGGCTAGGGTAAACGGGACGCGCTCGCCCGTCTCGTTGGCGCGAACCATGAGGAACTGTCCAGCGTGCGCATGCTTGGCGATAGCGGGCGCCTCGATGCGGAACTTGAACACCTTCTCCGAGAACTGCGTCTTCTCCAGGATCTTATACATAGAACCCCTCTCTTGTTAGGGCCGCCGAACCGTGCCTCCACGGAAATGGACGGTAGCCCGAATAAAACCGTACGCGCACAGGCGTTGTGCAGACATACGGTGCAAATTATACCCTCATGGACATGCTGTTTACGTGTATCTTCGGCAGGCGGAAAAGTGACCTGCCAAAAAAGGGACAGGTTTATTTTGGTAGGTTTTATCAGGCAAAACGACAAAGGGGGCCGGCCTCGCGCTTTGGTGAGGCCGGCCCCCTTTGGAGCGTTATGCATGTATGGTGGCAGCGTGTTTATTGCAATGCGGCCACCGCGGCGTTTCCGCAGATAAAAGCCGCCAAAATAAACCTGTCCCTAAATGATAGGTTTTAGTGCTTGCCGTTGGCGGAGGCGGCGCCGTTGACGTGGTCGCGGGCATAGATCACGCCGTGCACGATGGCGAGACCCGCGGCGTCGGCGGCGCGGGCGCAGGTGTCCTGGAAGTCATCGGCCTCGCGGGCGCGCAGCTGTTTGAGCACATAGTCTGCCACGGCCATCTTGCCGGGAGGGTTGCCGATGCCGGTGCGGATACGGCTAAAGTCGCGGCTGCCCATCTTGTCGATGATGGAGCGCAGGCCGTTGTGCCCGGCGTGGCCACCGCCCACCTTGACGCGCACGTCACCGGCGGGGATGTCGAGCTCGTCGTGAATCACGAGTAGCTCCTCGGCCTTGATCTTGTACTCGCGGCAGAGCTTGGAGATGGGGCCACCCGAGGTATTCATATACGACTGCGGCTTGACCAGCACGATCTGGCGCTTGCCACCCTCTTCCTCGGGATCGTTGATGTTGATGAGTGCGACCTCGGCGCCGGCCTGGTTTTTCCAGTACGTGACACCGGCCTGACGGGCCAGCTCGTCGATTGCCTTAAAGCCAGCGTTGTGGCGGGTTTCGGCGTATTCCTCGCCAGGGTTGCCAAGTCCGGCAACCATGCGAATCTTAAGCGGCTGTGCAGCTGCCATGTGCTTCCTTTCGTCGATTTATCGTCTGCTATGGTGAGCGACCCCGTTGCCGCTGTCAAATGGAGGGCGATTGAGGTGAGTTGAGGGCGATTGAGGTGAGTTGAGGGCGTTTGAGCGGTTGCAGGAAACCGGGGTGGACAGTTAGTTCAGATTTGTATAAAGCAAGAGGCTCTCGGCTGCCAAAATCGGAGACATGGAGCCGTTTCGGTGCTTTGGGGCGCACGTTTTGCGCTATTTCGAAGCCATTCGAGCCTTTAAATGAGGTGATTGGCCCCGAGATGGCAGCAAAGCGCCTTGAAATAAGCCGTCTGTTTATACAAATCTGAACTAACTGTCCAGCCTTGCTCGGCGATGTTGTCGAGATACGCTTTCTAGACCGGCGCGAGGCCGATTCCGGCCCGAAGAGCGTTGAGCCATGCAGCTTGACGCTTGCGATAGCCCTTGATGCGATAGCGGAATCGAATACCGGCAAGTCGATGCATCGTCTGGGCGAAGGCTTCGAGTGCAACAAGGTCTTTCATTTGGTCGCGATTGATAACCAGAACGTGAACGCCCATGGCTTTAAGGCCGTTGTTGCGGTTTCCGTCGTGGATGCGAGCGTTCTGGAGCTCGTGTCCAATTCCGTTGTATTCGTTGTCGACTCCTGCGGCCGGACAATATAAGTCGCAGATGGCATAGGGGATGCCCGAGGACATGTTGACTGCAAGGGTGTCGAAGTCGATTCGATAGTTGAGCAGCAGACCTCCCATGGGCAGGCTGCAACATCCGAATCCGCCAAAACGCATGGGTGCGCCTAGGACGGCGAACATTAAGGATTCCGCTGGGGATGCGGATCCGGCTCGGGCGAGCCTGACGGCCGTGCGAAACGAGGCGTAGGAGCTGCTTTTGGCAAACTGTGCGACTGCCTCGAGCTCTTTTATGGTTGTAGCAGGCTCGCATTTGTAGTGTGCCTGCTCGTAGCGGGTTTCGTTTTGTTTTTCGGCTGCCGGTTGGTCGCCCTGGCAATCAAGATCGTCCAGCACTTTGAAGCTATCGGCCTTGGGCCACGTGTCGTCATGGGCGATGGGATAGGTTGCCTCGGGCGGGAGGGAGTAAGAGCCGAGTAGCTCCATGAGAAGCATCAGGACCTTGGCTACGGGCTCATTCCTAGAGTACAACATGGCTGTCATGGCGGGAGACGTTGCGTAGATGTCGGCTTCGATGTGCATGATTGCCCCTGCGGGAAGCGGGGCGGTGATGGAGTGCTGGAGAAGGCGTTCGTCGGGGCGTCTGTTGTTACCATCCGCAACAAGGAGGTCTAAGCGCTCGGAGTCGTCTTCGTTCCAGGCATCAAGCATCGAAAGAGCCGCAAAGTCTATGGCGTCTTTATTGGGAACGCAGCCCGCAAGGGCTTGTGCTTGTTGTTCGGCGTTGATGGCGCTCCAGGGAAGCGCAGAGTACACCCGTCGAGCGCGGCGAATTGCGCGGAGGGCGGAGAAATGTGAGATCACGGCGGTCATAGCTATAAGGTACTCAGCCGTTGGCGAAATGATATGGCTGTGCCGTTCTTTTCGCTCAAAGGAGCGTCGTGTGCCGCGGACGGTAGCGCGATTGTGCGAGGGGCCTTGAAAAACGGAGCGCGGGGCGCTGGTTTGGCCTTGAAGGTATGGACCGAGATGGGTGCTGGACAGTTAGTTCAGATTTGTATAAAACGACCGGGGCATTTTGCCATTACTGAAGGGTTCAGTGGGCAAAATGGAGCAAATGACATAGTGAAGACGTCCGCCAGAAGAGAGATTGGCCAATATTATGCCGACAAGAGGGCTTTTGGCGTATCAAGTGACCCGTGTGAGCGCTCAGAAAAATACAAATTTGAACTAACTGTCCAAGGCGGGTTGGCGAGGAATAGAAGGGGGGGTCGGAAGCGAACTTCCGACCCCCTTTGAAACATCAAAGATGATGCGATGTGCGTTGGATTACAGCGCGAAGTCGCCGCCGACGAGCGTGGAGACGGGCTCCTCGTGGTAAACGGCGGAGATGGCCTGAGCGAACTCCTCGGCGACCGAGATGGTCTTAATCTTGCCGCCGACCTCGACGGGAATGGCATCGGTGACGACGCACTCGACGATGGGGGCGTCGTTCAGACGCTCGATGGCCGGACCGGAGAAGATGCCGTGGGTGGCGCACACGTAGATGTCGCCGGCACCCATAGCCTTGAGCTCCTTGACGTTGGCGCACAGGGTGCCAGCGGTGTCGATCATGTCGTCGTTGATGATGCAGGTCTTGCCCTTGATGTCACCGATGATGCCCATGACCTCGGCGGCGTTGTGGCGCGGACGGCCCTTGTGGGCGATGGCCAGGTCGCAGCCGAGCATGTCGGACAGCTTCTTGGCGGCCTTGGCACGACCCACGTCGGGGGAGACGACAACCAGGTTGTCGGTGTCGAAGTGCATGTCGTTGTAGTACTGGCCAAACAGCGGCAGCGCGGACAGGTGGTTAACCGGGATATCAAAGAAGCCCTGGATCTGACCCTGGTGCAGGTCGAGGGTGATGATGCGGTTGACGCCGGCGCGCTCGAGCAGGTTGGCGACGAGGCGGGCAGTGATGGGCTCGCGCGGGCCGGCCTTGCGGTCCTGGCGGGCATAGCCGTAGTGGGTGATAACGGCGGTGATGGAGCGGGCGGATGCGCGCTTGGCAGCGTCGGTGGCGATGAGCAGCTCCATGAGCATGTCGTTGACGTTGCCGCCGGCCACGGACTGAATCAGGAAGACGTCGGCGCCGCGGACGGTCTCGTCGTAGCGGGCGTAAATCTCACCATTGGCGAACTGCTTTAGCGTAAGGCCCGAAAGCTCGACCCCAAGGTACTCAGCAATCTTCTGAGCGAGGGGACGGTTGGAGGAACCGGAATACACGCGGATGGACTTGCGCATATTCTCCGACTTCTCGGGATCATTAATCGGCATTACCCTTCTCCTTTATATCGAATGCCATATAGATGCCTTCTTGCATTGTAACCGCGCGGCGGGGTTTATCGAGTCTTGATAACGTCTTTACCGTCAACGGACACGAACCGACCACTCATCCGGTCGCGCAGGTCAGCATAGAAAAAGGAGCCGTCCCCATGGGAACAGCTCCTTAGATGCTTGATAAAACGTTATACCTCGTCGTCCTCGTGCAGACGGCGGCGATAATCGGCGGCCCAGCCCTCAATATTTACCTGACGGGCACGACCCAGTCCGAGTGCGTCTGCCGGGACCGGCTCGGTGATGACGGAGCCGGCGGCCACGAGCGCGCCGTCGCCGATCTGGGCAGGCGCGACCATCATGGTGTCGGAGCCGATGAAGGCATCCTTGCCGATGACGGTCTTGTGCTTGTGCACGCCGTCGTAGTTGCAGGTGATGGAGCCAGCGCCCACGTTGACGCCGGGGCCCATGGTGGTGTCGCCGATGTAGGACAGGTGCGGCACCTTGGATCCCTCGCCGATCGTGGACTTTTTGATCTCCACGTGCGTGCCGGCTTTGGAGCCGTCGAGCATGTGGGTGCCCGGGCGCAGGTAGGCGCGCGGGCCGCAGTCGACGCCGTTCTCGATGACGGCCTCGATGGCGATGGTCTCGTCGATGACGCAGCCGCTGCCGACGGTGGTGTCGGTGAGGCGGCTGTTGGGGCCGAGCTGGCACTCCTCGCCCACGGTGACGTGGCCGATCAGGTGCGTCTGCGGCCACACGACGGTATCGCGGCCGATAACGGCATCGGGGCCGATCCAGGCCTGCGTGGGGTCGATGAAGGTAACGCCCTCGGCCATCCAGTGCTCGTTGATGCGGTCGCGCGCGATGGCGGTGAGCTGTGCGAGCTGGATGCGGCTGTTGACGCCCAGGCCGTCGCGGTAGTCGTCGCAGTGGAAGATGGAGACAGCCTGGCCGTGGCCTTTGAGGATCTCGAGCATGTCGGGCAGGTAGTACTCGGATTGCGCGTTGTCGTTGCCGATCTCGTTAATGTGGGCGGCGAGCTGCGCGCCGTCAAAGGCGTAGCAGCCGGCGTTGCACTCCAGCAGCGTGGCGGCCTGCTCGGGCGTGCAGTCCTTCTGCTCGATGATGCGCTCGATCTGGCCGTCGTCGCCCAGTTTGATGCGGCCGTAGCCGAAAGGATCGGGCGGGGTCATGGTCATGACGGTGCAGGCGAGCTCGCCGGTGGCGACGGTTTGCGCGAACTTGGCGACGGTGTCGGCGGTGATGAGCGGCAGGTCGCCGTTGAGCACCACGACGGGGCCTTGCGTGATGCCACAGGCCTCGAGTGCGACCTTCACGGCGTGACCGGTGCCCAGACGCTCGGTCTGCTCGACGCACTCGACCTTGGTGGCGCTGTTGGCGTAGGCGCCGTCGATGAGGGCGCGCATCTCGTCGGCGTGGCTGCCGATGACAACCACGACGCGGCTGCAGCCGGCCTTGATGGTAGCGTCGACGATCCACTGGACCATGGGCTTACCCAGGATCTTGTGCGAAACCTTGCAGTGGTTCGACTTCATGCGGGTGCCCTCGCCGGCAGCGAGGATAATTGCGGTTGCGTCCATGTGATCTCCTGTTACGTTATAGAGACGTGTGTTTGGAAACGATACACGGCGCAATATGATACCGCAGGCATATGACGAGCGCGTAACGATTGACGCATTGCCGCCGATGTCGGTGCCGTTGACGCGGTGTTTGCGCTGGTTGTGTATGGTGGCGGCGCTGCGGCGTTGACGTTTGAGCGAGGGGATGGGGTGCCCGTGGATATCATGCGAGAGGAATCGGGCAACGAGCCCGTCGCGGCATTCTCGATGTCGCATCCGGCTGTGCCGGCACTCTATATAGTGCTGACGCTGGGGCTCACTATGTTCTCGATGCAGCCGGTACTGATTGCGCTGTCACTTGCGGGCGGGCTGGCGTATGGATTTGCGACGCGTGGGGCTGCCCGCACGTTGGGGGCGCTTCGCTGGCAGCTGCCGGTGATTTTGATTATCGCGCTGGTCAATCCTCTGTTTAGCGCCTCGGGCTCGACGGAGCTGTTCCGTATTGGCATGCGCGCGGTGTATCTGGAGAGCATGGTATACGGCCTGTGCATGGGCGGGCTGTTTGTGGCGAGCGTGCTGTGGTTTGGGGCCGCGGCGTCGATGCTCGAATACGACAAGGTGCTCGCGCTGCTGGGTAATGCCGCACCGGTGATTGCGCTCATGATCTCGATGTGCATGAGGCTTATCCCGCAGTTTTTGCGCCGCGGTCGTACGGTGCTGGCGGTGCAGGATGCGATTGATGTGCCGGGCCGCGCGCCGGCCGACCCCGTACGCTCGCGCCTGCGGGCGTCGAGCGTGTTGATGGGCTGGGGCATGGAAGATTCGCTGGAGCGCGCGGACGCGATGCGCTCGCGCGGGTGGGGTGCCGCGACGCGTCGTACGACGTATGCGCGGTATCGACTGGGGCGCAGCGACATTGCCGCGCTGGTTGGGCTTGCGTTGTTTGGCGTGGCCACGGCGGCAGTGGCGTGGACCGCGACGACGCAGTATTCGTTTTATCCGCAGCTCTCGGTGCCGGCGCCGTGGCCGGGCTATGTCGTGTACGCTGCCTGGATGGTGCTGCCTTGCGCGTTGCATGCGATTGATGAGAAGAGGTTTGGCTGATGTCTCGGTTGGATAGGGGCCCGGTGTCGGGCGCGGCGTGCGGCCCGGATATTCCGGCGATTGAGGTGCAGGGCCTTAGTTTTGCCTATCCCGGGGCCGGGGCACCGGTGCTCGAGGGGCTTGATTGGCGTGTTCCCCAAGGTGCATTTGCGCTGCTTGTTGGCGGTACCGGTTCGGGCAAGTCGACGCTACTGTCGCTGCTCAAGCCCGAGATCGCGCCGGCGGGCGAGCGCACTGGTGATGCGCGCGTGCTGGGCGAGAACGTTGCCGACATGGACGTGCGGGCATCGGCGGAGCGCGTGGGCTATGTGTTCCAGGATCCCGAGAACCAGATCGTGTGCGAAACCGTGTGGCACGAGATGGCGTTTGGCCTGGAAAACTTGGGGCTAGCACGTGATGAGATGCGCCGTCGCGTAGCTGAGACCAGCTATTTCTTTGGTCTGGAGGACTGGCTTCATCGCGATACTGACACGCTTTCGGGTGGTCGCAAACAGTTGCTGTCGTTGGCGGCCGTTCTGGCGCTGCGCCCGCGCGTGCTGCTGCTCGACGAGCCCACGTCTCAGCTCGATCCCGTTGCCGAGAAGAATTTCCTGCACGCGCTGTTTCGTGTGAATCGCGAGCTGGGCTGCACGGTTGTTGTGGCGACGCATCAGCCGCGCCCAATGCTCGAATACGCGACGTGTGCGTACCGGATTGAGGACGGTCGCGTGCGCGAGGTGGCGGATATGGCTTCTTTGGGACGCCGAGAATCGCTGTTTTCCGACGACATGTTGGGGTGGGGTGCCGTCCGATGTGCAAAAAACGGAGTATTCAGCAGGCGTGAGGACAATTTGGGCTCTCTGGAGCCGCCCGGGGACGTATCGAGCGCGAAAAAAAGTTCGGGATTGGACAAATCGTCCGAATTTGTGGCGCAAACGTCGCTCGAGAACGGCTCGGAAGCCTTCCCGCGCACGAATGGAAGCAGAATACTCCAAAAAATGCACGCTGGGTCGGCTACCACCCTGTCGGAAGGCTGGTTTCGCTACGATCGCGCGGGCGGTTGGGTGCTGCGCGGGCTCGATGCGTCGTTTTCGGCTGGCGCGGTGCATGCAGTCGTGGGCGGAAACGGCTGCGGCAAGTCGACGATGCTTTCGGTGCTGGCCAAGACCGCCAAGCTGCAGCGCGGCCGCATGGTGCGCGGAGCGGCCTCGGCGGCGCTGTTGCCTCAGAATCCCAAAGCATTGCTGGTTGCCGAGACGGTTCGCGATGAGCTGATGGAATGGGCCTCGACCTGCGGATATGACGAGAACTTGGCGCGGGAGCGTGCGGCGCAACTGGGATTGGACGGCCTGGAGACGCGTCACCCCTACGACCTCTCGGGCGGACAGCGCCAGCTGCTCGCGCTGGCAAAGCTGCTGCTGATTGGCCCCGAGCTGCTGCTGCTTGACGAGCCCACGAAGGGCTTGGACCTGGAGAGCCGCCGCATCATCGCCCGCGCCCTGCGTGACCATGCGAAGGCTGGCGGCACCGTCATCATGGCTACGCACGATTTGGACTTTGCCGAGCAGGTCGCCGACGACATCGCCATGATGTTCGATGGCGAGATTGCCTGCATGGAGCCCCCGGCCGACTTCTTTGCCGACAACGTGTTTTATAGGGCGTGATGGGATGACGGATTATCGCATCGTGCGCCTACTCGCAAAACTGGAGATACCGCTGCTGCTGGCGGTGCCAGCCGTGATGGCTGCGGCGTTGCTGGCGGGCGTTGAGCAGGCGGCGCTCGCCATGCTTGTCGTGGTGGCGCTGGTGCTTGCGCTGTTCTTTGCAGGCTACGAGGCGTCGCGACCGGGCCTGCGCCAGATTATGCCAACGCTGGTTCTGGCGGCGTTGGCCGCGGCGGGGCGCATCTTGTTTGGCCCCATTCCCGACTTTAAACCCGCGAGTGCCATCGCCATTATCGCGGGGGCGACGCTTGGCCGCCGCAATGGTTTTATGGTTGGCGCGCTGGCGGCGCTGACCAGCAATTTCTTTTTTGGACAGGGCATGTGGACGCCGTGGCAGATGTATGCCTGGGGGCTCGTGGGATACGTTGGCGGTGCGCTGGCGCATGCCGGCGCTTTTGATCGCGCCGATGGCACCGTGCGTATGCTGGCGCTGCTGACCTACGGCTTTGCTTCGGGTTTGCTGTACGGCGTTGTGATCAACGCCTACGACATTATCGGTTTTGTTCAACCGCTCACGTGGGCGGGTGCCATGGCGCGTCTTGCCACCGCCGTACCGTTCGATATCACGCACGGCCTTGCGACCTGCGTGTTTTTGGTCGCCCTGTACAAGCCTTGGTGTCGCCGCATCAACCGAGTCGTCGTGAAGTACGGACTGTAGGGCTGGTTGCGCCGGGGCGGGAATCAATACTGCAGAAGTGCCATTTTAAAACTATGCCGGTTTACGGGGCCAGATTGGCACAAGCAGACCATGCCGGCTATTTTTGAAATAGAGCAAGCCGTTTACCTGCGGTTTTATTATTTCGGAATTGCGTATGGTTGGGGGTTCGCGATTTAGCCCCGTAAACTGGCATAGTTTTGGAATGGCTGGCTGATATGACGGGCGTCGTGACCCTCAAGAGCCAAATTGATCCGTTTTCTTCCGTCTCCAGACGCCCCCGGGGAATCAGCTGAACTCGCCCGCCACGAAATCGGCCTATCTACTACGTTTGGCCCGACACCCCCAAACACAACCGTGTTTTATGAAAAACCGTAGGCTTTCTACCTGCGGTTTTCTTTTTGCGTTGTTCACTGTGGTTGAGGGTGGTGGCTTAAACGTAGTAGATGGGCGTGTTTCGTGGCGGATGGGTCACGCGGATACCCTCACGAGGCCCAAAATGATCCGTTTTCCTCCGTCCCCAGGGGATCAGTTGGGGCTAGAGCTCTAGCGTGAGGGTGACGGGGCAGTGGTCGCTGCCAAAGATGTCGCTGCGGATGCCGGTGTCGCGTACGTTGTCGGCGATTGCGTCGCTTACCAGGAAGTAGTCGATGCGCCAGCCGGCGTTGTTCTTGCGGGCATTAAAGCGATAGCTCCACCAGCTGTAGACGCCCTCGACGTCGGGGTTTGCCGCGCGCCAGGTATCGGTAAAACCGGCGTCGAGCAGCTCGGTAAACTTGCCGCGCTCTTCGTCCGAAAAGCCCGCGTTGCCGCGGTTGGACTTGGGGTTCTTAAGGTCGATCTCCTCGTGCGCCACGTTAAAGTCGCCGCAGGTCACGACGGGCTTGCCGGTCTCGCGTTCAAGCGCGCTCAAAAAGCCGCGATAGGCATCGTCCCAAGCCATGCGCACGTCGATGCGGGCGAGTTCGTTTTGCGCGTTGGGAGTGTAGACATCCACAAACCAGAACTTGTCGAACTCCAGCGCGCAGACGCGGCCCTCGGTTACGGCTTGGGTGACGAGTGCGGCCGCCTTGTCCTCGCCGGCGTAGGGTAACAGCGCGTCGGCGTGCAGCACGCGCAGCGGTTCCTGGCGGCTAAAGACCGCAGTGCCCGAATAGCCTTTACGCTCGGCGTAGCTCCAGGTTTGGTGATAGCCGGGCAGGTCAATATCGACCTGGCCTTCTTGCAACTTGGTCTCTTGCAGCGCCAGGATATCGACGTCGAGTTCTTGCGCGATCTGGATAAAGCTCGGGTCCTTTTTGAGCACGGCGCGCAGGCCGTTGACGTTCCACGAGGCGAAAGTGTAAGTCTGAGGCATGGTGTCCTTTCGACGGGGTTGGCAGGCTTAAGATTAGCGCAACAGGGGCGGGGTGGGCTCCGCGCATGCTGACTTAAAGGTCGCATGCTGGGACATCGCCCGACGCCGCCCGATCAACAAGGACGGAGGGCTCATATGACGCAGGCAATATCGGATCCCAAGCAGGCCTCCGCCGCGCTGGCGGAGCTTTTTGATACCCACAAGCGCGTGGTCTTCTTTGGCGGCGCTGGTGCTTCCACGGCAAGTGGCATCCCCGATTTCCGCAGCGTGGACGGCCTGTATCACCAGCAGTTTGCCTATCCGCCCGAGACCATGCTGTCGCATAGCTTTTACGAGGCGCATCCGGCCGAGTTCTTCGACTTCTACCGCACCAAGATGATCGCGCTTAACGCTAAGCCCAACCGCTGTCACACCAAGCTGGCCGAGCTGGAGCGCGCCGGCAAGCTTGATGCCGTGGTGACGCAAAACATCGACGGCTTGCATCAGATGGCGGGCTCGCAGCGCGTGTTCGAGCTGCACGGATCGGTCCATCGCAACATTTGCCAGTCGTGCGGCGCGGTCTATAGCGCCGAGTGGATTTGCTCGCGCGAGCACGAGGACGCCGCGGGCGTGCCCGTGTGCCCTGCGTGCGGTGGTCGCATCAAGCCCGATGTGGTGCTCTACGAAGAGCCGCTCGACGAGCATGTGTTGACCGGTGCCGTTGCCGCCATCGCCGCGGCCGATGCCCTCATTGTGGGTGGGACCTCGCTCGTGGTGTATCCGGCGGCGGGCCTTACGCGTTACTTTACCGGCGATACGCTGGCCATTTGCAATTTGGCGCCTACCGATCAGGATGCAAATGCCGACCTGCTGATTTCTTGCGACATCGCGGCCGCGTTTGCGTTCTAGCCCGCGTGCGCGGATACAATAGAAAGACTGAGTGCAAAGCGACCCCGCCGCCAGCTCCCCAAGCTCGGCGGCGTGGGCATTTTAGGAGGATGTTCATGGCGAACGACAGCAAGACATGGCGGTGCGGAAAGTATGAGCTCAGCTTTGACCGCCCGCGCATCATGGGCGTCCTCAACGTGACGCCCGATTCGTTTAGCGATGGCGGGGAGCACTTCGACCCGGATGCCGCGATCGAGTACGGCCTGGCGATGCTCGACGCCGGCGCCGACATCATCGACGTGGGCGGTGAGTCCACGCGCCCCGGCTTTACCCCGGTCAATTCCGATGAGGAAGCGCGCCGCGTGCTGCCCGTGGTGCGCGCGCTGGCCAAAGAGGGCGCCATCGTCTCGATTGACACGCGTCATGTGGCGGTTGCCAAGGCGGCCGTGCGCTGCGGCGCCTCGATCGTCAACGACGTGACCGGCTTCACCGACCCCAAGATGGTCGAGTTTGTTAAGACGAGCACCTGCGGCGTCATCGTGATGCATGCCGGCGAGGTCGCCGCGCCCGCGCGCACGCACGCAACGGTGCAGCTCGATACCTCGGCAGCGGCGTTTGTTGCCGAGAAGGCACGCGAAGCGGCTGCCGAGGCCGCGCGCGAGGCCGAGAAGCCGGCCCGTCGCCGTCGCGGCAAGTTGCTGGGCGAGCCTAAGCCGGAGGCCAAGCTTCCGGGCGGCGTGGTGCAGCCCTCGTTGCCGTTTGGCGAACCTGAGCCCGCGACCGAGCCTGCAAGCGAGCAGGAGACGCCGGCCGCCGAGCAGGCTGCTGCTGCCGAGACCGTCGCGCCCGCGCCCGAGGCCACCGAGGCCGCTCCGGAGCCCAATGATCACCTGGCGGCCATGATGCGCCGCAGCGCCCGCCGCGAGGAGGCCTACGTGCCCACCTCGCAGCTCCGCCGCTTCACCCTGCCCGATTCGGCGCCCATCATGCGCCGCGTCATGGGCTTTCTGTCCGACCAGGCCCGCGCGCTCATCCACGCCGGCGTGTCGCGCGACCGCATCTGCATCGATCCCGGTCCGGGCTTTGGCAAGACGGCCAACGAGGACATCGTCATCCAGCGCGAGACTGCCAAGATGGCGTCACTGGGCTATCCGCTCATGTGCGCCGTATCGCGCAAGCGCTTTGTGGGCGCCGTCTCGGGCGTGACCGAGGCCGCCGAGCGCGATGCCGCTACGTTTGGCGTGTGCCTGGGCGCCATCCAGGCCGGTGCCAACATCGTGCGCGTGCACGACGCCGCGGGCTTTGCGCAGTTCCTGAACGGCTACTGGGCGGTTGCCAAGCCGCAGCCGCGCCGCGCGTTTGTGGCCGTGGGCTCCAACCTGGGGCATCGCTGTGACAACATCCGCGCCGCACGCGACATGATCGCCGAGATTCCACTCACCTGCGTGTCCAACTCCTCCAAGATCTACGAGAGCGAGCCGGCCTACGAGACGCGCCAGGACGCGTTTGCCAACGCCGTCATCGAGATTAAGACCGAGCTGGCGCCGTTGGTGCTGCTCGACGAGCTCATGAAGATCGAGGCCGAGCTGGGTCGCGACCGCTCCAAAAAGGCCAAGGCCAACGGTCCGCGCACCATCGACTTGGACCTGCTGTGGATGGACGGCGAGACCCACGGCGGCAAAAAGCTGCGCCTGCCGCATCCGCTGATCGGCGAGCGTGACTTTGTGCTGGTGCCGCTCGAGGACCTGATGCACGACCCGGCGCGGTTCTTCCGCTATAACGGTGTCGAGGTCAAGGAACCCGAGGATCGCGTGGGCCATATCGTGGGCGAATTGGGGCGTATGTAGATGATCGAGATGAATGCTGTTGTCGCCGGTACCGAGCTCGACGCGGCGCGTGACGCGGGCCGCGAGGGCGTGTCCGCGGGCTGGTGCGCGTGGAGCGTGGGCGATGCTTCGCTGACGTTTTCGCTGGTTGTGCGCCCCGATGTGAACATGCATGCCTTCCACGGCCTGCCGTTTGTGGCCGCGATGGGCATGATGGACGCGCTCGTGGGCACGGCTTCGACGCCGGGGTTGGGCCTTGCCGGTAAAGTGGGTATCCAGTGGCCGAGCGATATCGTGTGCGGTGCGCCTGCGTTTGAGGCGTCGCTCGCGCGTGTTGCCGTGAACGGCGGTGCCGGTGCTGCGGGCATGTTTGCCGCGGTGACGGTTGATATTGAGCGTG
This sequence comes from Coriobacteriaceae bacterium, assembly GCA_902399975.1. Classification (GTDB taxonomy): domain Bacteria; phylum Actinomycetota; class Coriobacteriia; order Coriobacteriales; family Coriobacteriaceae; genus Collinsella. Next base: position 121,193 of record CABOHA010000002.1, read on the forward strand.
CGGCGCTGGGTGAGCTTGGCGTGGATATGGCAGATGAGGCGCTGATCGAGGCATTGGCCGCCGCTGTGCTGACCCGCGTTGACGCCTGGGCGGTTGCCGCCAACACGCCGCAGGGCGCTGCCGGCCCGCTGGCTCCGGTGCTGGGCGAGTACTTTGACATGGTGCCACTGCTGGGTCGTCAGGTCGCGGCGGTGTCGCCCAACGGCTTGCCGCTCGCAGTCGGTGTGTTTGCGGGCCTGGACATCTGGGGCCGCGCGACCATCAAGACCGATGCCGGCGAGCAGGAGTTTCCGCCCGAGGCCGTACGGATTCGCGGACTGTAACGCGAGGCGCCCGCGCTCAAAGATAACGATGACAACGAAGCCCTCTTCGGCCTGTGCCGGGGAGGGTTTCGCCTATCTGGTGAATGGGTTGCCAGCGCCCTATTCCTCAAAATTGAAAATTTTTCAGTTTTGAGGAATAGGCTTGGCGAACGTTTGCGGGGCTGTGACATCGGGCGTGCTCGACTTAAGCCCCTGCTCTATCCCAGCTCCTGCATGCGGCGGTAGATTTCGCAGATGCCCTTGATGGTGAGTTGGCCGTCGACCACGTCGAAGGCGTCGGTCGAATCGGCGACGATGCCGGCGAGACCGCCCGTGGCGATAACGGTGGCATCCTCGCGGCCCAGCTCGCGCTTCATGCGCGCGACCAGGCCCTCGGCCATGGCGGCAGCGCCCACCACGGCGCCGACCTTAATGCACTCCTCGGTATCGCGACCGATGGTGTGCTCGGGCGCCTCGAGCGGCACGCTGGCGAGCTTGGCGGCTCGGGTGGCAAGCGCGTCCATGGAGATGCGGATGCCCGGCGCGATCGCCCCACCAATGTAATAACCGTCCTCATCGATGACGTCGATATTGGTCGCGGTGCCAAAGTCCACCACGATTGCCGGCGCGCCGTAGAAAGTCTCGGCCGCAACGGCGTTGGCGACGCGGTCGGCGCCCACGGCCTGGGGGCGCGCCGCGCGCAGCTTGGTCACGGCGGCCGTCTGCGGCCCGATGACGATGGCGTCCGCGGCAATGCGGTCGGCTACGGCGTGCCACTCGCGCGAGAGCTGCGGCACCACGCCCGCAAAGGCGATCGCGTCAACCGCATCGAGCGAGAGGCCGTACATCTTAAAGAAACCCATCAGGCGCACGTGGATCTCGTCGGCGGTATAGGAGCGATCGGTGGGCATACGCCACGACTGCACCAGCTCGTCTCCGTCAAACAGGCCCATGGCCGTCTGCGTATTTCCCATATCGATAGCGAGCAGCATGTCTACTCCCGGTGTTGGCATAAAAGGACGCGCACCATTGTATACGTGCCGTCGACGGCGCTCGGCTGCGATTCGTTTACGGTGATAGGGGCTGAGGGGTTTAAATATGAAGGAATTATGCTCTACGAGATTTTCCTTGCCGTTTACCGAACTCCCGCGTAATATTCTTTCTTGCGCACATGAGGCGCCCAGACATTGCGGGGTGGAGCAGTCTGGTAGCTCGCCGGGCTCATAACCCGGAGGTCGTAGGTTCAAATCCTGCCCCCGCGACCAAGAACTTGCAGCTCGGAAGCAAAATTGCTTCCGAGCTTTTTCTTTATCGGTTTACCTTGCGGGTGAATTGCGGGTGAATCCTGAGTCAATTTATTATGTGAAGCAGATAAACCATTGATAATCGCGGACCGGTCGGCTTGACTTATCGACCGATAAACTCCAATTGGGAGGAGTCCCGGCGGTCCTTAGCTAAAATAGTGACGTCTGAATAACAACAAGGGAGTCGCTATATGAAGACCGTCTACGATGCCCTTGACCCTATCGTCAACGGGTCGGCAACGACCAAGGAGAAGGGCGACAAGTACGAGGCGGCCTGCGTTTACTATCTCAAGAACGACCCCTTCTACGTGCTGTTCCTTTCCCGTGTCGGGACGATAACCCAGGCACCCGAATGGGATAACAGTTTGTTCTAAGGGAAAGGAAGCCGTATGGCGAAAAAGGGATATATCTTCTGGGACAGCGAGACGGCGAATCCCCAGCAGAGGATATGCCAGGTCGCTTATATCCTCACGGATCTTGAGGGAAACTGCCTGGGCGACCCGGTTTGCCGGGTGATCAATCCTGAGAGCGAGATTGGTTGGTGGAGTAGGTCTCATCTGGAAATCGATTGGGACTCACTGGACGACATGCCGACCTTTGTCCGCTTCTGGGAGGATGCCGGTCTGGCGGATTTGCTGCGAGACCACATCCTGGTCGCGCATAACGCCAACGGCGCCGACATCCACCACATCAAGAAGAGTCTGGCTGCCTACGACATCGAAATGCCCGAGATCGAAGTAATCGATACGATGCTGGTGGCGAAGCAGAAGGGTCTGCCCGGAGCGCTTGTCGACCTCTGCGAGCATTACGGCGTGCATCTTGATAGCCACCACGATGCCATGAGCGACGCCGAGGCGTGCCTTGGGGTTTTCCGTGGGCTGGTCGGCGAGTTCGGTGCGCTCGAGCCCGCCGTTTGGGCTCCGAATGCCTCCTCCCATCATGGCCGCAAGCGTGTTTTCACGGGCTTGGGACTGGTGAACGGGTCGCAGGAAACCATCGAAGAGGTTTTGGCGAAAGCCGAGGAGGCGGGCCACAGGGGCGATCCGGGCGAAATCACTGATCCGGTCGGACTCAAGGTGAAGGTATCCGGCGTTACTCCGGGCTACAATCGCGATGAGATCCTTGCCGCACTTAAGGAATGCGGGATGAAAGCGACCGATGGCAAGCCCGCGCAGAGCACGAAGTACCTCGCAATAGGCGACAACGTGGGACGAAGCAAGCTCGACGCAGTTTTCAGCGGCAACTCGCAGGCAAAAATCGTCACGACGGGCGAGTTGCTTGAGGTCATGAACCGATTTGGCAAGGCGGAATAGAAGGGAAGGCTCGATATGGCCGTCAATTTGAAAACCGTAAAAGACACGGTGAATCTTGCAGCGGGGGTTTTAGCCGCCGCCGGGGTTGTCGATGGGGCAAAGCAGCTCGGTTTCGATGTCGATGGAGCCGTGAAAAGCGCTGCCGACGGGGCAACCAACGGCGCGCGTGCTGTTGCCGACGGCATCGGCAAGGGATTTGGTGCGGCGGCGGAAGGCGTCGGCGCGGCAGCCGGCGCGTTGGGGGATGCCACGAAGGCGTTCCAGGACTCAAGGGCCGCCGCGGAGGCTCGCAAGAAGATCGATGCCGCCAGGCAATCAATATTTGAAGGCGCGTCGACGGTGATGCCCCTGCACGAGTTCATCTGCCAGCAGGTCAAAGCCTCCGAAGCTGCGTTCAACGGCTACGATATGCCCGGCTGCTATCTCATCGCGACATACCGCAGGCATGACCACGATAAGAACTTCAGCGACTATCTCGGAATATACGTGGGGTCAAGTGAGCGTATGGCGGACGATATCGCGTCCATACCTACGCGATTGGGCGATCCGGATGTCTACGCTGACTACAAGTACCGACAAAACATTTTGCTATTCGTGTATCCGTGCGAGCTGAAGGACGTCGACGAACGTCGTGGGCTCCTGCTGCGTTCGTTTGACGGCGAGAGGCTCTACAACGGCACTGGATTATCGGTCGAGAGGGCGGCGGATGAAGACCTATAACCTGGACACCATCCATAAGGTCCCCCTGCGCGAGGTGTGGCCGCATGAGGCCCACGACTTCACCAAGTGGCTGGCCGAGGAGCAGAACCTCGCAACCCTCGGGACGGCGGTCGGAATCGAGCTCGAGCTCATAGAGACGGAGTCCTCGGTCGGATCGTTCAACGTGGACATCTACGCGCAGGAGTCCGGTACGGGCCGCAAGGTGATCATCGAGAACCAGCTCGAGGACACCAACCACGACCATCTCGGCAAGGTGATCACGTACGCCGCCGGCAAGGGCGCCGAGGTCGTCATCTGGGTCGTGGCGCGCGCCCGCGACGAGCACCGCCAGGCCATCGAGTGGCTCAACCAGCACACCGACAGCGACTTCGGGTTCTTCCTGGTCGAGGTCGAGCTCTGGAAGATCGGGGACTCCCTGCCCGCCCCGCGCTTCGGCGTGGTCGAGCAGCCGAACGAGTGGACCAAGACCGTGAAGCTCTCCGAGGGGCTCAGCGAGACCGAAAAGGTCAAGCTGGCGTACTGGACGGCCTACCGCGATGTGGCGGGCGGCCATCCGGAGTTCCTCAAGGAGTTCAGCCCGCAGAAGCCCAGCAAGGACCATTGGTCGACGCTTCGCCTGGGGGTCTCGGCATACCATCTCGCCCTGCTCATCGATACGCAAAGGGGCCGCACGGGCATCGAGCTGTACGTGGACGACGACAAGGAGATCGGGCACCGCGCCATCGCCAACAGCGGGGTCTTCGAGGAGCACCTCGGGCTGACAGCGGCACCCTTCGATGCGAAAAAGGCATCGGGGCTGCGCTTCTACAAGGCGGGCCACCCCATCAAGGGCCACCAGGACGCATGGCCGGGGTACATCGAGGAGCAGCTCGGATGGGCCCTCGAGATGAAAAAAATAATCGCGGAGATCGAGCTCTAAAAAATGCCCCGGCAGTAAATTGCCGGGGCGTTTCTTATTGACGTGATTTAGCACTGGCCGTTTCGGTCCGAATGCGCCGCTCGGTTTCTTCGAGGTCCCTGACGATCCTCCCCAGCGCCATGCGGTAATGCGCGAAGACCGGGTCCTCCTTACCGAATCGGTCCTCGCAGCAGAAAAGCATCGACTCATGAAGGCAAGTGAGCTCGTAAATGATGTCTTCGAGTTCCATGCGACTCCTTTCAAAAAGTAAATAGGGCCTTAAATGGTATCGATGTTGGACGCGGGCTGCCGGCGTCCGCCGTGAATCGGCCACGGCTCCGCGGCCGGGTGGCACCTCCGCTACGCCGCGTCAAGGGGGCCCATGAGACCCCGCACAAACCTCCGCTCCGCTCCGGTTGGTGGAGGTCGTCATGGACCTCCCTTGACCCGTCTTCACTCCGGTGCGGCTTTGCAGGGAGCAAAGCCGACGACGACGCGCGGCGTCGCCATTCGGCTTTGCCCGCAGGGGCGAGATGTTGAGGGCCACGTGCCCGGAACGGAGGAAGACATGCAGCAGCTGATGACCGTGGAAATCGCCAAGACGGTGCCGGGGCTCTATGGGCAGGACGGGGCGGAGGACCCCACGGTCTACGCCCACTACTTCTCGTGCGTGAACGGATGGGACTGGTGGCTGCTCGAGTTCGACGGCACGGACGAGGCGTTCGGCCTCGTCGAGGGCTACGACGACGAGCTCGGCTACTTCAGCATCAAGGAGATGGCCGAGCTGAACCGCCAGATGGGGTTCGCCGCCGTCGAGCGCGACGAGCACTTCTCCCCGAAGCCGCTCAGCGCCGTCAGGAGGAGGTAGCCGCATGGTCACGGTCGAGTTCGACTCCATGGGCGAGGCGGTCCGCCTCGCCCTCGTGGCCGGGGAGTACGTGGGCGGCGGCCTGGCCGTCCTCCTCCTCGACGCCACGGACCCGCGTTCCGAGGGCTACATGGCCGGGTGGGGCGTGCTCACGGCGAACGTGCCGTCGGCGGCCGAGTGGTGCCGCGGGCACGGCAACATCGCCATCGACGCCGCGGTCCCCGCGGCGCTCATCGAGGCGCTCGAGGCCGCCGGCTTGCTTCGCATGGCCGTCCGCTCGGTGGCGTCCGGGATGGCCCGCTACCCGCTGGCCACGGTCGCCGGGCACGCCCTCGACGGCATGGGCGGCCTGAGCGAGACCCTCGAGGAGGCTCTCGGCTCGACGGTCGTCGTCGAGTACGAGTCGGGCGGCGACGGCGGCGCGTTCGAGGTGGGGACCGCACCGGCGGGTTCGGCCGCGCTCGAGCGCCTCATCGCCGCCGCGAGGTCCGAGGCCGACGCGTTGGCGGTCGCCGGCGGATGGGCTGCCGTCCGGGTCGGTTTCGGGGACGCCGAGACCATCGACTGCGAGACGGGCCGGACGGTTTACGTCGCGGGGTGAAATGGGAGGAGGGCGCGGGCGCGGTCCGGATGGGCCGCGCTTTTCCTTTCCCGGGGATGCGGAACTCCCACCGTCCAAGTGCCTTGGACGGTGGGAGCTGGATACGACGATATACTGCGCGTGCAACGGGGACACGCGCCTCCTTTTCGGTTGACTCCACCAGTTCGTACAGAGACTTTTCGATTTCCCGCTTTGATTTGGAGGTCTGTAATTCCATATTTCTGGAATACGGCACGAGGCTGAGCTTCGAAATCGCGTCTTGCGTCGGTAGATTGTTCCGCGTCCGCGACCAGTTTTTCAAGGGTGCTAAGCTGGGACTGTATTGAGAGTTCGTTTAGGTGGTTCACATTGTCCATAGCGGTGACCACCAATGTTGAATAGCTGTCTTGAAAGACTGTGTATTTATACTTGATTTAAGGCGGAGTGGAATGTGAGCGCGCAAGGAGATGCGGAATCGATGAGAGCCTCAAAAAAATTACCGCAGTGTTATCATCCTTCATCCTCTCTATTCTTCCATTTCTGATTCTATGGGCGGCTTGGTCAGTCCTCCCTGATACAATTCCCGCTCATTGGAGTGGGGGTGTGGTTGATCGATGGGGTAATAAGCTTGAATTGCTGGTTGTTCCGCTGTTTTCTCTGATTGGTTCTATTGCAATTTCTGTGTACCTTATTGTTTCCACGCGGCGAAGAGAGTTCGCGGATTTCTCTGTTCGAATGCGACGGGACTTTGTTGCGTGCTATATTTCTAGCCTTCTTTTATCGACAACCTGCTCAGTGATAATTGTCGTTTGGGTTCAGTTGATTCTTGCGCAAAACACCGCGGTTGATGGGGGACTTGGACTATCGATCCTGTATTCCCTTCCCGGGCTATATGTGATCTTGTGCGCCTTGCCGCCTTTTTATGCGAGCGGCGAGAGCAAAAAGGCAGAGCGCCTGATAACAGTTCTTATTGGCGGCGCGGAGATTGTTTTTTGTGGAATAGTGCTTGAAGGTTCGGCTGCCTCTTATGCGATGATTGGACTGATGATTCTGTTCTGTGCGTTTGAGATTGTGTCACAGGTAAGGGATAGCCGGTCCTTATGAGCAGGATAAGGGCGCACTACGGGCGCCCGGGATTTTGCGGCGCAACTCGGCGTGCCGAGTTCGTTTCCGCTGGTAGCGTGGAAAGATAAACCGAAAGACCGCCACGGCCCGCCGTCATACGCGCCTCGCGCGCCGTATGACGGCGGGCCGTTTTCGCAGGCAGGGCCGTATGACGCATCAGAACCCGTCGGGCGCGGCGGATACCTTGCGCTTCCTGCCGCCGGACGGCGACCCCTTGGGCTTTTTCGGCTTCTCCGGGATGCGCCACACCGGTGCCGGGGAGGTGTTCCGGACCTCCCCCTCGAGCGCCCGCGCGAGCAGCGCGCCCTCGGCCTCCGGCGACGTCATGCCGAGCAGCGGTCCCAGGAACGTCTCGGTGATGTCGCGGCTGGCGAGTGCCATCGGGCCCTCCGCGTCGATCACGAGCGCGCCGTTCTCGCGCGCGCTCCAGGCCATGAGCTCTGACGGGGTGATCAGCGGCCGGCGCGCCACGGAGAACGACTTGCCGGACGAGGAGCTCTGCGTCCCCTTGGTGGAGCTCTGCCCGGTCGTCTTGACGCTGTAGTCGCCGAGACGCTTGCTGATCTCCTCCGCCTCGCCGACGGACTCCACCGAGAGGACGACCTGGGTGCCGAGCAGCGCCAGCAGCGCGTCCGACTCCGCCCTGGAGTAACCGCATCGCGCCTCGAGCAGATGGGTGTTCTGGAGCACGAAGACGACGTGCAGCCCGATGCTCCGGACCTCCGCGAGGTCGCCGAGGAGGCGGGGGATCTTGGGGATCCCGGACCCCTCGTCGATGGCGAGCAGGGTCTCCGCCGGCAGCCTGCCGCCGGACAGGCGCGCTGTCTCGCGCAGCGCCGAGAGCGCCTGCGAGAAGATGCACGAGACGAGCGCGCCGCGGTCGCCCCGGTCCGCCGCGCTGGCGATGTAGAGGATGGTCGGCTTGCGCCCGACCGATGCGAGGTCGACCTCGCCGCCCCAGAGCATGCGGCTGACGTTGTCGTCGCAGAAGGACATGAGGTAGTTGCGCGCGGTGGAGACGAGGGCCTCCCCGCCGCCGCCGTTCGACGAGGCGACGAGGAGGAACTGGCGCGCCGGGTTTCCCGCCGGCAGGTCCGCGGCGAGCTCCTCCAGCGACTTCACGGCGCTCTTCCCGTCACGGGGCTCCAGGAGCGCGAGCACGGTCGAGAGGTTCCGCGCGCCGTCGGGGATCCGCCCGTCCGTAATCGCGAGCAGGCAGAGGCCGGTCAGCAGGTTGCGGCTGGCGTCCGTGAAGAACCTCTGGCCCGAGGAGAAGGCGTCGGGCACGATGGCCGCCGACAGCTCGCGGAGCTCGGCCACGGCGCCGGCGACGCCCTCGGCGCCGAGTGCCGCGATGGCGCGGTCGAGGGGGTTGAGCCTCGCCGACTTGACGGGCTCGTCGAGCCGGATGGCGACGACCTCCATCCCGGCCTTCCTGGCGAGCGGCTCGGTCCATGCGCGGATTTCGGACTTGGGGTCGTGGACGATGACGGAGGTCGGTACCCCGTGGGCGTTGCGGTCGATCGCAGCCGCAATTGATGGCGCCAGCGCGCGCCTGCTTTTGCCGGCGCCGCTGCCCGCCCTTATGAGGCAGTGGACGGCGGGGACCATCGCGATCCCGCCGCCGATGCAGCCGGCCGCCACGAGCCCCTCCGCGGCGGCCTTCCCGTCCCAAGGAGGGCAGCGCCTCGCGACCCTGGAGGGCCTCGACTCGAGCCAGGCGTCCCCGTGCGTGCGCGTGGGCGCGCGATCGCCGGCGAACGTTCCGTCGTGGAGTCTCGCCCATGAGCGGCCCCAAGAAACGAATCCGAGCGCGAGGACGGAGGCCGCGACGAGGGCGAGCGCCGCGAGCAGCTCGCCCGCCTGGCCCGACGCCGCCGTGTCGGCGGCCGCCTCGAGGGGGCCGCGGAAGACGTAGGCGGGCTCGGGGCCCGGGTCGGCCGTGGGCAGCCGCAGCAGGACGGAGAGGCCCGAGATGAGGGATAGGGTCCACCACCTGGCGTAGTCCCAGGCGCTGGCGGTCGCGGCGCAGGCTATGACGGCGGCGACGCCGTGGGCCGCGAGCGTGCCGGCGAGTTCCTTTTTCATGTCGCGGTTGAAGGATTTCGGTTTCATCTCGTGATCGTCCTCTCTATCCTGTTTGCTATCTTCAGCGCGCGGACGCTCGACGGCCCGGTGCCGCCGGAGGCGAGGACCCTCAGGGTCGCGGCGATGAGTCTCAGCGCCCTCTCGCCGGCCTCGTCCCCCATGTCGCGCCCGCCGGCGTCCCGCGTGGTCTCCCTGGCGACCAGTGCCGCCATCGCGGCTGCCCGTCCGAGGGCCGGACCGGGCGACGGCGCATGCCTGAAGGCCCGATCTGCCGTGGGGCACCCTCTGAGGTCTGCCGGTTCGAGGTCCCGGCCGTGCGCGACCTTTCGCGCGATCCTTTCGAGGCGCGCCTTCGGGATGCAGGAGCGGGCCTCGGTGGCGAGTCCGGCTTCCCGCCGCCTCTCCGTCGCGGGGCCGGTTTGGGGCGCGGCGCGCCGTGTCGGCACCTCCTCGCGAGCCGGCGTTCTGTCCGGGACTATGACCCGCAGCGCCGCGTTCTCGCACCGGAGGCCGAGGTCGGCGGCCGCCTTGCGGGTGTAGACATCCCGCGCCTCACCGGTCAGGCACTTGAGGTCGGCGCACCTCTCGACCGCCTTCCTGTGGCGCTCCAGCGCGCCGGCGAGCTCGGGGGAGCCGGATGCCGCCCGGTCGAGGGCTTCCCTCAGCTCGGCGGAGGCCTCCGGGTGGAAACGCCTGAGGTGGGCGGCCTCGATCCTTCCGTCCGGGGGCAGCTCGATATCGAAACGGTTTCGGTCGATGCGGGCGACGGCGTCCAGCGTGGCCTCCCTCGCGAGGTCGCGCTCGATGTAGGCCTTCCGCAGCAGCGGCGCCATGGCCTTCGAGGAGATCTCGAGCCGCGCCGCCTCCATCCTACCCTTGGGCAGCAGGGAGTCCCAGTCGCCCTCGCGGTCGACCGTGAGGATGTGGACGTGGTGGCTCGTGCCGTTGACGTGCATCGCCGCGTAGAACTCCACGCGGCTCTCGGGGACGCCGGTCATCTCGGAGAAGAGCCTCGGCCACTCGGAGCGCACCAGCGCCTGCCAGGCGTCCAGGCGGTCGAGGCCGGCCCCGGGGGCGATGTCGTTCGGGACCGTGACGACGGTAGTGAGCACCGCGCCGCCGTTTTGGGCGATGGCGCGCCTGGCCTCCGCCACGGGGACCGGGCCGTCCGCGCCCCAGAGGCCGCCGGTCGAGCCGGTCCTGTTCGCGGCGTAGGCGGCCATGCCGTCCACGCCGAGCCTCCTGCCGTCGGCCTCGCTGACCTCGATGACGACGCCGCGGCGGGTGCCGGCGTATGCCGCAAGGCCCGCGGCGGACGCCCTTGCTGACGCCCCCGCGCGGACGACGGAGTGGTTGACGATGACGGGCGGGCTAGCCATCGGCGCGCTCGCGCGCGTGGAGCTTCACCTCGTCGATGCGGCCGAGGCCGGCGCGGCTGAGCTCGCCGGCCTGCGCGAGGTAGTTCTTCCAGATGTCCGCGACGGGGACGTCGTCGAGCGAGGCGTAGGAGGCCTTGAGGACGTCGGCCGACATGAGGCCGGCCATGATGGCGGCGGTCATGGGGCGCGAGAGGACCGCGGCGATGCGGTCCTCGGTGGCGTCGAGCTTGCGCTCGATGTCGAGCGCGGCGACGTCCATCCGCGCGTCGACGACGCCGCGGATGAAGCCCGCGACCTCGTTGCCGTAGAGGTCGAGCTCCTCCGCGGCGAGCGCCGAGCGCAGGAGCGAGCGGATCTCGTCGCTGACGTTGGAGTTGTCGAGCTCCGCCCGCGTCTTGAGGGCGGTGTAGAGCTTGTGGTCGATTTTTACGCTGACATTTCTCGTTGTCATTTTTCCTTCTCCGTTAAAGAAAAGGCCGCCGCCTGTGTAGGCGGCGGCGCGTGGCGGATTAGTCGTCAATGTTTTCGATAGTCTGGTAGGTGAAGGTGTTGTTTGGGATAATTTTGAGGAAGCGGGCCGGGATTGCGGCGAAGATCCCGAGTTCCTGCCCCATGTCTTCAAGGCGACGCATATAACGATCGCAGAAGGTGTCATGCGCCTCACCGTAGCCGTCGACGATATAGGAACGTGCCGCGACCTTGATGAGTTCATCGTCGGGGATGCCGTAGAGCTCGTCAATGTCAGCGAGATACTCGATGGGGTCAAGCGGGCGTTCGGTCTGGCTAAAGACGATATAGGCCTGCGGAAGCCCATCGATTTTGTTCTTGAAGCGCAGAACCCAAGCGCTCTTTGCGGTCGCGATAGAGTCGAGGTTGAGGAAACGGGGGTCGTCGGCGGCACGGTAGGTGTAACGGCGGTTAGCGATATCGAAAACAAGAGGAAGGCCGTAGCCCTTCTGGACGATCTTGTTGCTGCTCTTGATGGTGCTCATGTGATACTCCTTGGGGTTGAGCGGGGCGCATTTGCGCCCCGCAGATTGCTATTCGGTGGCGGCGAAATGGTGGTACGCAGGCCAGTACGTCAGGTCGACGCGGCCGCCCGCGGCGCCGTTGCGGTTCTTTTTGATGTCGACATGGAGATCGCGGCTGCCGTTCTCGGCATCCTCGCGGTCGGTCATGATCGAGAGGATGATGTCCGCATCGAACTCGAGCTTGGCGGTGCCACGGAAGCTGCCGTCTTTGCCGGTGATGGCGACGGCGATGACGGGGGTGCGCTCGTGATGCGCCATCTGTGCGAGGCCGAAGGACACGCGGTCGAGGATATCCGTCGTCGAGAATGCCGGTGTGGACACGGTAACGAGCTGGGCGTAGTCGACAATCACCGCCGGCGGGATGCCATCGCGGATGGCGATGGCGTGCACTGCCTCGGTGAGGCACTCGATGCTGTGGCCGCGCACGTCGTCCATCGTGAGATCGTCAACGATGATGAGGTTGTCTGAGATGGCGCGGACGGCCGCGACAGTGTCATCGACGACCTCACGCTTGCTCTCGTCGGCGAAGTCGGCCTCGGTGAGCGGTGTGCCACCGGGGATGAGACATGACGCGGCAGGAAGGATGCGACGGACGCAGGCCGCGCGGGCGATCTCGTAGCTGGCGATCACCACGTGACGGTGACGCGCCATGGAGAGGCCCATGTTCAAGATCAGGTCCGTCTTGCCGCCGCCGGCGACGCCGGTGAGGAGCACGAGCTCCTCACCGAGTCCGTTGAGCTCGGCGCTGAGCGGAGCGGGCTCGAAGGTAACGCGGCCGTCGGTACCAATGAAGACGGCATCGAGGCAGTCGAGCAGGGGACGGATGCCGCCGCGGAAGGCCGGGGGCACGGCGGGGGGATGGTTGGGGCTAGGCATCGTGGCTCTCCTTGTCGTTAATCGAGTTGACGTAAGCGATGAAGCTGGGCGCGTACACGCGGATATGGCGCATGGCCTTGATGCACGCGCCGGAGGCGTGCATCAACTTGTAAGCCGTAGGGCGGCTGACGCCCAGCTCCGCCATGACGCGATCGGTCGACCAATAAAGCGGGCCGTCACGATGGGCGACTTGATTGACCATGGCAGCTCCCTTCTATTCGTGGGTATAAGTGCTGTGCTCGAGCTGACTGTAGTTTCCCGTGATTGCTTCAGCGAAAAGAGGGGGTAACTCCGCGGACAACGTGATTGGATTATCTTTATGCAGCTAGATGGGACGACTGGACAATTTAAGGGTGACTTTGATGTCCGCGTCGAAGGCAGTCTTGCTGACGGATGCCTTGTGTTCGGCTTCCGTTCGACCGATTTGGATGCGCCGATATGGGCGAAGGGGGCGAGGCCGCTTAAAGATGCGGACGATTGGGATAAGTCGACAGGGATGTCTCAGCATAAGATTGCCGAAAGGGGAAGGCTTACTGTCGACGATGCGGATTGTTTCGTCGCCCTCGCGGACCTAGTCGACAACAAGCATAAAGAGAGGTATCCCGAGAGTGCCGATTGGCCGCCATATCTCTTGGCGGGGCCCGACGACGGCATGCGGATGATTCGCCATAAAGACGGGCAGTACTGTTTGCGCGACGACGGAAGCCTGCTACGGCTCGCGAAGCGCGTGGGGCCGCTCTTTGGGCTATATGGCGATCAAGTCGGTTATGTCGATGGAGATGTGGTCAGGGAGCCCATCGCGGAATGGGTTGCCGCTGCCGGCTTTGCTCTGTTCGCGAGCAGGCTTGTCGCGTTCCTCAAGGATGGGCGCGATGCGGTTCCTCTTCTTGACGATCTTCATTTCTCCGAAGCGATTGCATCCAAAGCCGACGGAAGCCAGTTTTCGATGTGGACGTGTTCTCATTTAATCGATGACGGGCTCACCCCTGCATATGCTGAACTCCTGGAACGCGCCTCGCAGGAATCCTTCTGGCTCGAGTCTGGCCATATCGCTACCACAGACATGGGGGCGCAAGTTGCCGTTCACGGGAGTGCCGTCATCGACCAAACCGATGGCGTTTCGCGTCTGATCGGGCTTAATGGGGCGGGCTCGTATATTACCTGCGAGTTGAAAACAGGGGACGGCATCACCAGGCTTAAAACCCAGATGGCAGCTGACTTTATTGACCCGAGGTTCGAAGCTGCGCCGTTCACGGATATCACGCCGCGTTTCATGATGGAAGACGAAAGGCTGGCCGAGATCGCAACGGCGCTGCTTCGCGGGATTCTCGATAGCACTATCGGCTGTCATGGCACTCATGCCGTGATGACGAGGTTGGTCGACAAGTGTGCTGCCGTGACCTATAACTCTACTCTGGAAAGGTTGTGGGCGGGGTTTGCCTCCCACCTTTCCCATGGAACAATCCGCATCTGTCCTTATTGCGGGCGTGCCTTCATTCCGGAGCCTAGCAATATGAAGTACTGCAAGCTCGATCCCGTGAAGGAGTGCAAGGTACGCAAAGACGAGGACGACAAGAACAGGAAGCGGAAGGCTCGCTCTCTGGTGGCTGAGGCGGTTAAGACCAACTGCAACGTTGGCGATATCGTTCGGGCGCGCGATTTAATTTACAAACAGCCCCTCGAGGGTATGTTTGAAATATCGGAGATCGATCGTGCGCTTGCATATCTCGCAGAAAGCAAGCGGAGTAATAACCTAAAAGCGATCAAGGGCGACGGATATCTCGTAGCTAATGCATGCTTACCCGTTCAGCAGGCGGCCGATGGTGTTACCGGCCTCGCGGGAACGCTCCTCGAAGGCATGGGCGTAGATGTTGAGCGTGGTCGAGGCAGACTTGTGGCCAAGCTGGGTCTGAACGGTCTTGACGTCCAGGCCCTCGGCAACGAGAAGGCTAGCGACGGTGTGCCGAAGCTCATGGACCGTTAGGCCCTGATAACCCTTTCCCCGCGTGAAGGTTCTCCCACCATAGGTTTTGGTGACGACGTCCTTCGTATATTCGCCCCATCCGTTGTCGACGCAGAAGTTGCGGAAGAACTTGTCAAAACCGTCGGGGTCAATCCTCTGCCCGTATTTTCCGTTAACGACCGGCATGAGGCTGTCCAGAGCCAAAGGCTCCATGGAATGCTTCAGGCGAAGGCCGTTGATATGCTCCAGGTTGAGGCGTTGGCTGTTTTTCCAGACAGCAAGAATTCGTGCCAGGGTATCGTCCATGCAGACGCGTCGGCCCGCTGAGCTCATTTTGGGATTACGAAGGACTTTGTCCTTTGCGTATTGGTTATAAAACGTAATGGTATTGCTGGCGAAATCAATATCACCCCAGCTTAGCCCCAGCATCTCTCCGCGACGGCAGCCCGTTCCGAGGATGATGAGGATCCCGACGTATTTTGCGTCCCCCTCTGTCTCAATTTTGCGTAGGATGGCCTTTCTGAACCGTCGGGCCTCAGAGAGGGTGAGGCTATTTCTTTTGTTCTCCTGAGGCGGTTTTGGAAAATCGACCATATCGGCGGGATTGCTGGGGATTTCCCCATCTCGGTATGCCTGTTTAAGCACCTGTCTTAGTTTGACATGGACCTTGTAGAGGCCGTTTTCTGAAAGGGGCCTTTCGTCTCCGCACCCTTCCGTCCATACTGCACGCCTTGCACGTTCTGCCGAATATGCATTGCGGATCCTCGAAGGAGTCAGGGATGTGAGTGCTACGCCACGGAATAGCCTTTCGATCTTTTTGATTTCCAAGGCCTCCCGGTCGTAGGCGAGGGGTGAGTTCAACTTATGTTGGGCGTGGAACTTGCTCGAATAGCTTGCGACTGTATTTTTCGACCCAGCTGCCTGCCCGCTTTCGTATTCGACCCGGTAACGGGCAAGTTCCTTTTTGGCATCCGATTTAAGCCCGTGTATGGTTCGCTTGGGTGCACGCTTATATTTTCCACTGGCATCCTTTTCCGGAAGGTTAAAGGTGATGAGCCAGGTGTTGGGTTTGCGACCCTTTTCGATGGCCATAGGGCGTCTCCTGCTGACGGGGTTGATACGATACTCCCTGCCCGTGCCTTTAAAGGCACGGGCAGGGAGTATCGTATCCCGAATTGTGAAAGAAATTCACCCACAAGTGAAATTCTGCGGGTGAATTGCGGGTGAAACTTTTTGTAAATCAAAATAAAGCACAAGCAAAAATAACTCGCTACCTGCTATTTTCTTTTCTATAATTAGAATTCATTTACTATGATTAACAGTAATTACTCCGGGCTCATAACCCGGAGGTCGTAGGTTCAAATCCTGCCCCCGCGACCAAGAACTTGCAGCTCGTCGGCCTAGCCGGCGAGCTTTTTTGTTATTCCGGGACTGTTCTCTCAGCCCAATTCCCAACATCTCAAACAAAATCTCGATCTGTAACATCTAGACCCGATTTGGGCGGCTAGGTGTTACAGATTGAGATGTTTCGGCAGGACGGTCTCCGTTTGTCTAAATCTGTAACACGAGGGACGGATTTTGCCGAGTTGTTGTTACAGATCGAGATTTTCTTGCAGACGGGTCCCGTTTGTCTCGATCTGTAACAGTAAGACCCGGTTTTGCCAAGTAACTGTTACAGATTGAGACAAACCGACGGGTCGCCCCGCCCCATCCACCTGCCGCCACCTGATATTCGCCGATTTCCGTTGCGCCACTGTGCTCCCATGCCATATCCTCTAGACAACTACGCGGCATCATCGCCGCCGCGCCTACAAGAGAGGAATGTCCATGACCGCACCTGCATCCAAGCTGCTCCAGCCCATTACGGTTGGCCCCCTTGAGCTCAAAAACCGCATTATGTTCCCGCCGCTGACCACCGGCTACGAGGAGCGCGACGGTTCCATCGGCGAGCGCAGCCTGGCTTTTTACGAGCGCCTGGCCCGTGGCGGCGTGAGCTACATCGTCATCGGCGACGTTGCTCCCGTTATGACCGCAAGCCCCACGCCCAAGTTGGCGACCGACACCCAGATCCCCACGTTTAAGGCCCTGGCCGACGCTGTTCACAAGCACGGCGCCAAGGTCGCGCTGCAGCTGTTCCACCCCGAGTATGACGTGCCCGGCGTCGGCCGCATGGTCATGGGCTCCATGGCCGCTGCAAAAGCTGCGCAGGAGGCCAAGGCCGCCGGCGACGAGGAGACCTTTGCCGCCAAAATGGCCGAGTCCAACGAGATCCGCAAGCAGGCCTACGCCAAGCTGCACCACGACATGCAGCACTTTGTGAACGAGGCCACCGTGGAGCAACTCACCCAGATCAAGGAGGCCATCGCCGCCTCGGCCGCCCGCGCACAGCAGGCTGGGATCGATGCCATCGAGGTCCACGGCGACCGCCTGGTGGGTTCGCTGTGCTCTGCCATCCTCAACAAGCGTACCGACGAGTACGGTGGCTCGTTCGAGAACCGCGTTCGCTATGCGCTCGAGGTCGTCGCCGCCATTAAGGAGGCCGCGCCGCAGCTGATGGTGGAGTACAAGCTCCCCGTGATCATGGAGAACCCCGACGGCACGCCGCGCGGCAAGGGCGGTCTGCAGCCCGACGAGGCCTGCGAGTTTGCCAAGCTGCTCGAGGGCGCGGGCATCGACATGATCCAGGTCGCGCAGGCCAACCACACCGGTAACATGGGCGACACCATTCCGCCCATGGGCGCCATGCCCTACAACTGGACGCTGCCCGTGGCCGAGCGCGTCAAGGCCCTGGTCTCTGTGCCGGTGGCAACCGTCGGCCGCGTTGTCTCGGTTGAGGCCGGCGAGAAGATCCTGGAGGACGGTTCGGCCGACATCGTCGCGTACGGCCGCTCGCTCATGTGCGACCCCGACATTGCGCTCAAGGCCGCCACGGGTGAGCCCATCCGCGAGTGCCTCAACTGCAACAAGGGTTGCGTCGATGCGATTCAAAACCGCCAGTACATCTCGTGCGTGCTCAATGCCGAGAACGGCGACGAGGCGACCATCGCTATTAAGCCGGGCGAGGGCGACAAGAAGATTGCCGTGGTGGGCGGCGGTATTGCCGGCCTGGAGGCCGCGCGCGTGGCGGCCAAGCGCGGCTACGACGTGACCGTCTACGAGGCGAGCGATCATCTGGGCGGTCAGATTGTGCTGGCGGCCGCGCCCCCGCGCAAGGACGAGATCATGCGCTCGGTCGAGTACTACGAGAAGATTCTGCCCGGCCTGGGCGTGAAGGTTGAGCTCAACCATGCCGCTAGCCCCGCGGACCTCAACGCCGCCGACGCTGCGATTGTGGCCGTGGGCGCGCACGACGTGGTCATCCCCGTTCCGGGTGCCGATTCGGACAAGGTCGTCTCGAGTTGGGACGTGCTGGCCGGCAAGGTGGAGCTTACGGGCCGCGTCGCCGTCATTGGCGGTGGCCTGGTGGGCACCGAGACTGCCGAGTACCTGCTGCAGCACGGCTGCGAGGTGGCGATCGTGGAGATGCTCGACAAGATTGCCGCGGGCGAGTCCGAGACCATTCTGCCACTGATCATGAGCGATTTTGCCGAGCACAACGTGGAGCAGCACGTGAAGACCCGCCTGACCGCCATTACCGACGAGGGCGTGGAGGCCATTCGCACCACCGAGGACGGCGCCGAGGAGCCGGTGAAGATCGCCTGCGATTACGTGGTGATGGCCGTGGGCTCCAAGGCCAACGCGTTTGACCTGGACGGCGTGACGGTGCCCGTGACCTGCGTGGGCGACTGCTCGGGCGAGCGTACCGCCGATATTGCGAGCGCCATTCGCACGGCGTATCACGCGGCCAACGAGCTCTAAGCAAGAAAGCTATCGCGTATTGAGTGGGCGGGGAGTGCCGTATCGGTGCTCCCCGCCTTTTTGCCAATAGAGTGTCCCTGATCAGCGGGTTCAGAAAATCCGAATCTTGAGCACCCGAAAATCCGAATCCTTAGAACATGAAAATCCGAACTATGTGAACACGAAAATCCGAATCGCAACTACCCGAAAATCCGAATTTGCTACAGTGGAATAGAAGAATCAGAAAGCAGGACCTGGAAATCTGCGGGGGTGGCTCATGGCAGGTGAGAGGCTACATCGGGACGGATACATCCCACGTATCGTGGATGCGCAAATCGAGCGCTACCTTCACGTCTTTGGCGCGGTCGAGATTGCAGGCACCAAGTGGTGTGGCAAGACGTGGGCCGCGCTTGAGCATGGGGCGTCCGTCTCGTATGTCGACGAGAATCTCGACCTCGCGCGTGCCGACCCGGCGATGATGTTGCTGGGAGACCGTCCGCATATTATCGATGAGTGGCAGCGCGTTCCCCAAATTTGGGACTACGTTAGACACGAGGTTGACCGCACCCGGGGTGCGCGCGGCGCCTATATCCTCACGGGTTCCGCCACGCCTGCGTTTGGCTCAAAGGGGGAGGCGCCCGCGCATAGTGGAGCCGGCCGCATCGGCCGCGTCCGCATGCACCCCATGACGCTTGCCGAGACAGGCGAGTCCAACGGCAAGGTGAGCCTGGCGGGCTTGTTTGAGCATCGTTTTGAGCCCTGTCGGTGCAATGGCGATACACCGGGGCTTGTCGAAGCCGCTTGCCGCGGCGGCTGGCCCGAGGCGATCGATATGGTTTCGGCTGACGCCCAGCTCATCGCCCGCGAATATCTCAACACCACGTTTTCGAGCAGCTTTCCGGCGGTCGGTCTCGACCCCGATATTGCTCGTCGAGTCTCTGCATCGATCGCGCGCAATCTGGGACAGGCAACCACGTATAAAACGATTCTTATGGATATGTTCGGTGCCGAGGAGGAGCCCGCAGCGTTTGCCGACGAGACCAAGGTGCGTAGGTACCTGGATGCCCTCAAAGGCATGTTCATTCTCGAGGAGGTCCCCGGTTGGGTTCCCGCCGCGCGCGACAAACGACGCTTTACCGTCAAGCCCAAGCGCTATCTGGCAGATCCGAGCCTTGCTTGCGCCTTGCTAGGTATGTCCTTGCAGGCGCTGCTTGCCGACTGGCAGACATTTGGTCTGGTGTTTGAGAATTTGGTCATACGCGACCTTTCGGTCTACGCACGTTCGCTCGACCTGCTGGATAGCACGCCCGTGCGCTATTATCGCGACGATTCGGGCCTTGAGTGCGATGCTATCGTGCAGCTAGCCGACGGACGGTGGGCCGCCTTTGAGATTAAGGTGAGTGAAGATAAAGCGAGCGCCGGCGTCGAGAGCCTCAAGCGCGTTCGCAAGAAGGTCTGTGGAAATCCTCGTTCACGCACACGCGAACCGGAGTTTATGGCCGTGATTGTGGGGGTGG
This sequence comes from Coriobacteriaceae bacterium, assembly GCA_902399975.1. Taxonomy (GTDB): domain Bacteria; phylum Actinomycetota; class Coriobacteriia; order Coriobacteriales; family Coriobacteriaceae; genus Collinsella. Next base: position 140,994 of record CABOHA010000002.1, read on the forward strand.
GTGAGTACGCCCGCGAGGTCGAGGACGGTATCTACGCGATACCCGTGCGCGCGTTGGGGTGTTAAGGGGCGGCACGCCGTGTGCCCGCTGCCCGGTGCTGCGGATTGGTGCAAGTGGTCAGGTTTGTTTGCACCATGTCCTTGGCATATGGAAGAAGCTGCTATTCGTAATCTTTAAGACATCATTAAGGCTTGCGCTGTGGAGCAAACCGCAGGTCAATGCTATTCTTTTACCTTATCGTATGGTGTTGTATTCTGCCTGAATTCTATGCCTACGAGCAACGGATTGATCGCGACCAAGCGGAAAGGATGGCACGCCCGCTAGCAGGGCAAACGCAAGCGATGAGTGGCATGGACCGACATAGCGAGCTCCGGCAGCACAAGACGGCGGCCGAGTACCGCCAAGCTGCCGACGAGCACGCGCGGACCCTCAAGGATTTCTGGAAGGATTTCCTGGTGAGCGGTCTGTTTGTGCTGGCCGCCATCGTTGCCATCTTTGCATGCCTGGCCTGGTTTGCCGCGAATAACCGAGTGAGTGCCACGGGGAGTACGATCGGGGCGAAGGGCCCACGGTTTGTGCTCTCGGGAACGCAGGGCGGCACGGCAGGTAAGTACGACGCCCAGGACAACTACGCGTCGGACAGTACAAGCCTTGCCGTGAACAATCTTTTCAACCTCAATAACATGAGTGCCGATGGCAGTCTTTCTCCGGGGTCGGCGGGCCAGCTTCAGCTCAACGTCAAGCCGCTCTGCAACGACCTGCACGATATTACGGTGGAGATGACCTGGGAGATTTCTGTCCAGACGAGCGTTGCGGGCACGGACGGCACTGCTACGGACGCATCGAAAAATGAAGAGATCATCAACTCGCTTAAAAATCTGGTGCGCGGCCATATCTTGGTTTTCCAGGGCAAAGACACCTCTGGCTTTTACTCCAATCCGCTGGTTCCCACGACAACCACGGTGACCCAGGACGGAGCGAGCGTCACCGTCATCACACAGAGCTTTACCATTCCGGCGAAGAGCTTTCGTGCTGAGGGCTCAAACAATACGACCGAAACCGTCACCAAAACCCTCTACTGGATTTGGCCGGAGCAGTTCAAGAGCTATGTTCGCACGGGCAACGCCGGCTACGGTGGCAACCTTTTCGCTAACACAGGCGACGAGGGGGGATACACGACCCTCGTCGGCGACATCAACAATAACCACGCGTGCTATTTCCGCGCCGATAGCACGAGCGTGCCAGGTCAGGCGCCTAGCGCGGTTCCGCCTGTCGGAGCCGGCATGTCCTCTGCGGATGTGGAAACCTGCGCCAATTATTACAACAACGCCGACGAGATTATCGGCAAGAACGTCAAGTACATTCGCGTGCGCTTTACCGCCAAGGAGGCGGATAAATAAATGGACGAGCAGCTTAATGCCCGCGAGCAGGGCGATATCAAACACAACGAAGGAGCGGCAAACCCCGGCGGCAACGGGTTCGGCTCGCACGGCGAAGCGCGTCCGGCTGGCCGCATCGAGCGTATCAAGGCTTGGGTGAGCGGCCACCGTCGCGAATCCCTTGCCATCATGGGCTTGCTTACCGTGCTTCTCGTGTTGCTGGGATTGACGCTCGGATGGTTCGTCGATGCCAATCGCGGCTCCACCGTCGGCAAGATCAAGGAGCCGGCAGAGCTCAAAGTGCTGGGCCCCAACGCTACGGCAACAGAGCAGATCGACCTGAGCTACAACCCCGAATACGGCGATACCAAGACTGGCAACACGGTGACGCTCAAGCGCGCGTTTTGCGTGCAAACGGGCGGTGACGGTTTTGAGCTGCAACTCGCGAATACGACCAACATTACAGGTCTCACTATTGAGCTGTACAGAGCCGAGAACACGTCTGCGCTCCAGACGCCCGACGTGAGCGGTACCGCAGACGGCAAATCTTATAGCTGGAAAGCAACCGGAGAGAACCTGCTTACGAGCTTCGAATATATCAACAAGGAGAACGACGGTCTGGCAGCCGTGCCGGGCGAGGGCGCAAGCGACCCTACGTTCAAGGACTATCAAAACGTCCAGCGCAACGCGCGCCCGCTCTACCGATACAAGAAATTCGGCAAGAGCGAACTCAACGCTAAGACGCTCGACGGCTCGACTGACAATGACACGCTCAACTTTATCATCAAGCTTTCGTGGGACGAGAGCGCCAAAGAGACCGATGTGATCTACCTGATCGCGCGCAACACGAGCGGTAAGTAGGAGAGGGGGCGCACATGGAGAAGCGAGAGAAGCAGCAGGATGCCGAGCGCGAGCAGCTGGCAAAAAGCAAGAGCCTAGCCAAGAATAAGCTGGTTGTGGCAGCAATCGCACTTGCTTGCGCCGTGGCGCTCGTGACGGGTGGTTACTTTACCTATTCCGCCTACACCGCCAACGGATTTCTAAAGTCCGTCGCCGCAACGGGCACCGCGCAGAGCCTGTTTGCGAGCGACCTGCTCACGGGCTATATGAGTGCGCCTGGCAACGACGAGCTCGACCGCGCCCAGCGCTCCGTTACGGTATATCCCAACAACAAGCAGTGCAGCTTCACCTTTAGCATCTATAACTATTTGCTGAGCAACAGCAACTTCTGCAACGATAAAAACGTGACGTATACCTTGACGGTCGAGGGGTATGGGCTCGATGGTGCCACGTGGAGCTATGCGCCCCAACCCGCCGGAAACGTCAAGCTTCCGGAGAATCAGCCTACCAAGAACGATTACACCGTGACCTTTCCTGAGGACAAGTTGGGACATGCCTACTTTGTGATTAAGGCCATGGTTGTTTCGAAGGAGAGCCCCGGCACCGAGCTCACCTGTCTGGCGGCGAAAGTCGTGCCGTCAAAGAAGGCCGAGGTCAAAACCGCTGCGGTTGAGGGCGCGCTGGTTGATGAGGCTGGCAAGTTTGCTGATTACGCTGCGTACAACTACCGTGTGACGGTTACGGGCGCACCGGCAAACGTCACGCTCACGTGGGGGGAGAACGTGGAGATCGATCCGTTCTTCGAGACCAACCATGGCGCGACGGTGGATGCTGCAGCTCGCAAGGCTACGTTCACCATGGAGCCGGGTTCGATGGTCGTCAACTTTTACCGAGCGGACGGCAAAACGCCCGGTGGCTGGGGTGACCTGGGCATTAGCGTGAGCGGAACTACCCTGACGGGCACGACGGAGACTCAATAACTCTGGAAGCGGAGTTTTTAGGATAAGAGGTACGGAATCGATGAGAACGGCAAAGCGCATACTCGCAGAGTTCATGACGGTGGTCATGGTGCTCCAAGCATGCTCGCCCACGGTGGTTGCTGTGGCGGCAGGCTGGCAGAACATCTCGAACGAGATTGCTGCCGCATCTGCGAAGGCGTTGGATACTGCCGAGGGCGGCGAGACCAACGGCGATGTCACGATCGGGTCTGGGTCGAGTGATACCGGTGCCGACAGCGACAGTGCTGGGGATGACGCGGCGAAGGATGACGCTGCAGCAGGCGATACCACCGATAGCGCCATGGGTTCCGATTCCACGGGCGACCAGACGGAAGGCGACGATGCCGCTGACGATGCCGCCGCTGACGACGCCGAGCAAGATGCCGATGATGCGACTTCGGAGGACGCTGAGGCCCAGGCGGGTGCGACGATCACGGATTTGAAAAAGCTTGTCGAGCTGCTCAAGGCTAATGGTGCGGAAAACATCGTGCTCAAAGAAGATAACAGTGGAATCAAAAGCCTCAATGTCAAGTCGTCGGAGGCGTTCGCCGCCCTGTCTAACGCCGACGCTTCGCTTTACTATGATGCGCAGATCAAGGTTATCATCACGGGCGATGCGAAGCTCACCGAGTCGGCTAATAACGGCATGTCTTTCCAGGGCTTTGGCAGCGATGAGCATCCGTTTGAAGGCAGGATCTATAGGTCGCTGAATGGCGCTGATAGTCCCGTCGAGCTCACGACTGATCGGACGGTTTTTAATAGCCTCAAGCTGACCGACCAAAACAATATGGTCAAGATGAAGTGGGTGGGCGCGACTAGCTATAGCGCGCCGATGGTCGCTTCGAAGGTCAGCGGTGCGGAAAACAGCGAAGAGAGTAAGACGCTTAACGCGTCGGTTGACATCGCGGGTCCCGTTGATAAGAAGGATGATACGACTTCCGTCTTGACGGCACCCCTCCTGGGTGAGACGACGGGCTATCTTGCTGCGAAAGTTACCTATAGCTTCACCGGTTCCCACAAGATTCTCAAGGTGAATGCGACGGGCAACATTGGCTTGATTGGTAACACGGTCGAAAGCGGGGCCTTGACGGTTGAGTCCGTCACGTTCCCCAACGATCTGGCCTCAGGCGGAACCGTCGAAACGAGCTCTGACAACGCTGGGCTGCTCGTAGGCGAAGTCAAGGACGGTGCGACCCTGAGCGTCGGCACCCTGACCAATGTTCCCGCCGCCACCGTCCAGTCCACGAGCGGCTTTGCCGGTGGCGTTGTAGGCCTCGTTGGCTCGAGTGCAGGTGCCATGGTCAACGTCACGGAGGCTCTCGACCTACACGCGCTCACCGTCAAGGGCACCACCGCCAGCGGCGGTTTTATCGGCAAGGCAGCCAACCTCACGCTTACCGTGGGTACGGATAACAGCGGAAAAGACGCCTCGGGCAATGCCATCACCATCAAGCCTGCACGCGCGGTTGGGTCATCATCGGCCGGCACGTATGCAGGTGGCCTTATCGGCGACGCCTCGTTTGCCGGCAAGTTCACCATCAATGGCGACATCTTCGACTTTGGCGAGGGCGTGGATCTCAGCGTATCCAACACGAGCGTCGCTCCTTCTGCCGGCGGACTGTTCGGCGAGCTCGACATCTCGAACGGCGATGTGACCGTCAGCGGCGGATCGTATACAAGTACGTTGCAAAACGGAACGGACAACAACAATAGCGTGCGCGGCAACTACGGCGGCTTGGTGGGCAAGCTGTGGGGCAGGAAGGATGGCGAGGCACTGCGTGCGTTCACGGTGCAGGATGGCGCCGCGGTGTCGTTTGGCGTGGGCTCCAACGGCAAGCTCACCTATGCGGGCGGCCTGGTAGGCTACCTTGGCGAAGGCAACGGGAGTCCCAACGAGTCTGCCGTGGTCATTGATGACGCAACGGTGACATGTGCAACATCGGGCTACGCCAGCAATAGTGGCAAGTATGGCGGTGCCGTGGGCGTCGTGGACACAAAAAACGTTCTAGAAGTGCGCGGCCTAAAGGTCGAAACCGCCGGCAACGCCACCATCGGCGGCTCGAACGGCGGCTTTGCCGGAGTCGTCGGATCGTCGTGGCGCGGCATCGTTAAGTTCAGCGGTGTCACCGATCTGTCGGACGCCAGATTCGCGGAAAACGACCACACCGCGCAGCTAGTCTATGAGAACTTCAACTCACTCATTTTTGCCGCGGGTAGCGGAAGCGACGGCGGTGCCACCGCAGGCGATATCACAAAATGGCAATACAAGCGCCCCACCACTCAGGTCAAGATTGATGACATCTACAGCTATGGTCAGGTCATTCGCCTGGGCAGTGGGCTGAGCAATGATCTCATCACCATCAACGATTCGCACCAGTGTATCTTTAAATCGAACCTCGTAAAAACTGGTGGCGCCTTTGTGCTGGCAGGCGTCGACGATTTCGCAAAGCTGGCGATCACCTGGCAAACGAGCGGGTACTTCTCCGCCGTGGAGGACGTTGCGGATGACAATTTCGCTCAGATTCCTTCGACGAACATCACGCTCTCTGCAGACATCAACCTTTCCGGCACAGGTCTTACCGGCCTTACCAAAGACCGACAGCCCAAAGAGCAAGCCGGCGTTAACGAGAACAACCACAGCTTTACCGCCACGCTCAACGGCAACGGTCACACCATAAGTCTGGCGGTGGGCGAGCCTTACGGCATGCGCGGCAATAGCGAGGTCAGTGCCACCAGTGATGGCAACGGCAAAATCTATCGCCACGGCCGCCTGGGCTTGTTCGCAGCAATCAACGGCGCAACTGTCTCCGACGTCACAATCGCCGGCTCTATGAAGTTCGATAACGGCGCGGCCATTGATGCCGGATCGCTTGCGGGCACCATTGCGGGCGGTCTGACGCTGTCTGGCGCAACGTGCAAAACGAATATCGCGTGCGATGATACGTTCGCTAACGATGTGAACATTAACGATGTGAACATTGGTGGTATTGCGGGCAGCGTGTCGACAGCTTCCACGGTTACGTTTGGGGGCAGCAGCAAGGCTCAAGCGACCATCGCTGCAACTAAAACGCTTAACGGCAATATTCGCATTGGCGGCGCCATCGGCTATGTGGGCGATTATGCCTCGACATTCAATGTTACGGGTCTCGAAGCCGGCGGCAAAATCGAAACCGGCAATTGCGCCAGCGGCAAGATTGCCCAAGTTGGTGGCCTTATCGGCTGCATCGCACAGGGTAAACAAGAAAACGTGACAAACAAGACCAATGTGGCGACCGTCAACATCGCAGGGTTGGTGTTCGATTCGTTCGCCATGAGCGTCGGCAAAAACGGCGATAAGCTCAATGGCGCGGGCGGTCTCTTGGGTTATAGCTGGGGCAACGCGGTCGTAACTATCGGAGATAACAGCGTTAACAAGGATGTAAACTCCTATGCTCTGAGAACAACCAAGGCCTCAATAACTGCGGAGAATTCCAAGGAGCTCGGCGGTCTTGTATACGCCGCTAGTGGCCACTGGGTCATCAACGACTATGCCATCGACCTTTCGGGTGCAACCATTAACGCGAGCAACGCCGAGATGTTGGGCTTGCTCGTCGGCCGTGGCAGCAGGGTAGCCGACGGAATATACGGTTCCGAGCCGTATGCGGGATTATATCTAGAAGATAAGGCTTATTGGGGTACTGCCTATAGGGTCGAAGGCATTCATGTTGCGGAAGCTAAGTCCATAAAGAAGTTTGATGAATGGGTTGGCGACGGCAGGAAGCCAGGCAGCAAGCTAATCGATGCCGAATGGAACACTGTCGTTTCACTTCACACCAAAGACGACGTTAATAATGGCAAGCTCGACATGAGCGGAAATCCGGGAAGCGATAACAGCTATCACAATCGAACGGATTTCGGCAACTCACGCAAAACCAACGCTTGGACGAGGTATTACTACAATCTTGACAAGGCGTATACGGTAGTAGGCAGCAACTCAAAAAATAGTAGTGCGAGCAGCTGGATGGACCGCCCGGAGTACTTGTTGCTTTGGTGTGCATGCCTGTATGCCCCGCCTGCAATTCAGGGCTATATCATTCCGGGAAATCGTGAGATTTTCAAAGGAAACAATATTGGTACGAACGGTTCCGAGGGCGTGGCTATCAACCTAGAGGGATACAGCTTCTACCCCACCAACCCCACCAGTAATTCCACGGTAACGGTAAAAAACGCAACCATTACGTTCCATTATTCCGATATTAAAGCTGAGCAAGAAGGCAATAAAAAGAATAACGAAGCCACGCAGCACGAGAATATGCACTGCGCTCTCATCCGAACTCACACGGGCGATCTTAAGGTTGAGAATGTCACGCTTGCTGGTACCGTGGGCTCTGTTGTGAGCGATTGGGGAAGCTCGTCTGGCGCGCTTGTGTGTCGCTATATCTACGGACCCGTCAAAAAAACCAATGTGGCACAAATCACGATAAACGGTTTAGTGCTCGATGGTCTTGCGGTCGATGGTGTGACGAACGCCACCCAATACGCTCCACTGCTAATCAACCAGATGCAGACCCTTGTAAACCTTGATGCGAAGAATATCTCGGTAACCGATTCGTACAATAACGGTACGAAAAAAAAGATTGCAGCTACAAGCTTGTTTGGCGAGCTCGGCGTGGGAGATAAGGCCAATCAGGTCATAGCGAAGTTTGAGAAAATAAGCTTGCCCAGCCAAACGGACAATTCGATTTTTACCCACGCGAGCCTGCTGGAGAGCTTTGGCTACGCGACCGGCGGCACGGGCTCGGCGGACTATACCTTTACAGCAGATGCCGCTCAAAATGACAAGGTGACCTACGGATCCGAAATTGATAGGAAAGGCACGGAGTACTCCGGCAAGCAGCTTTGGTATTACGATGAAGCGACGTATGGCACCCCTAACGGCTTGGTGAAGGCTGGGGATAAGACGGCGAATGTCGATGCCCCGGTGTTCGGTGACTATCTTCCTTATGTTTATAAGGGGAAGGCCACCGAGAGCAATGTCCAGTACCACGAAATAAAAGTCAACCAGCGTATTCCAAAGCTGATAACGGGATGTGGTACATATGGCGATCCGTATACCGTTAAGGACGCGACGGAGATGAACGCCATCGCCAACTACATCAACAATAGCGTGGCATTGGATGGCTGGGAAGTCACCATTGCCGCTGACCAGAGTGCGCTTTGCACTCGCCGCAGCGACCAATCGACCAACAATGAGGTTACGTACGTCTATAAGCAGGCAAACGGTACTGATAAAAAATGGGAGAGGAAGATCGGCGATAAGACCGATCCCGAGCAGACGCTGAGCGACGAAACCGTGCGCCGCTATATACAGAGTGCGTATTACAGCATAGAGCCTGACAAAGATAGTAAGATTACCGTCGATGCGGCATCGTTTGGCGGGTTTGGCAACAAGGCCAATCCGTTCCGCGGTGTTATCGTTGGCGATCTGGGCGCCTCGACTGCAACAATTGAGATTGAAAACAACAAGGGCGAGCTTCGCGGCCTGGTTCCCTATAGCTATGGCAGCGTGGTACGCAACCTCAACATCAATTATGTGAACGAGTCGGCGGCGATTACTTATTCTGCCAAGGACGCCGACGGTGCCCCAACGGCGTTCTTTGGTGGCGTTATCGGCTGCATCCTTGGTGGCGATAACATTATCGATGGCGTGGTCGTAAATGGGGCGACGGCCGATAACCCCACAACTGGCTTTACGGTTACTGGTGGCGGAACTAAGTCACATCTTGTTCCCGTCGGCGGTTACGTTGGTGCCATTGCGGGCGGCGGTGTGATCTTCCGCAATATGTCAGGGACGTCTTGGCGCGCTGGAACCAGCGACAAGTCTCAGGGGCTTGGAACGGGCAACTTCCGGCAGTACGACAATCCCTACGTTGGCCGTGTGATTGATGGCTATGCCTTTAGCGAGGGCTGCAAAGTCGAAAACGGTAACGCTAGCTACAAGATCAACGAGCTCACAAACAAGGGAACCGCCTGCGTCACTACCACGGGCACCGACAACAAGTATATCGGCACTGATGCCGAGGCACCCGTGACCACGGTGGAAAACGCCCAGGGCCTTTTGGTGCTCTCGGCCATCATTAGCTCGGGTGCGGGTGCTGGAGCGGCACATACCGACTACGCTAATTATGGCGTGTTCCGCGGCTCCAAGGCGTACTGGGGCAGCGATAAGCAGGACCCGGCGATAAACGGCTACCTGTTTGGCAACAAGGAATATGGTAAGGTGCGAAATGCCAGCTACGACTGCGTGGGCAAGCCTGCGAGCGCTGCCGGCGATTTCGAAACCGCCAAAAACGATGACCAGAAGGCCCCGGGCAAACAGGGGTGGCACGGCCCGCTCGACCATGATGACGATGTAAATTCGCCCTACCTGGTGGCGTCCTACGCTGCCGACTACCAAACGGGCTACGTGTGCGCGTCGAAATCTATCGGCATGAGCCTGGAGTTCAAGGAAAATGCCACCTACGATATGACCGGCTACGGCACGGGATACGTGGGCCTTAGCGGCCGTTACTATTCCAATGCTTGCAGCTCGAACGAGGCGTCCACCGATCGCGACCGCATCACGCCGCACGTGGCAACGATCGACGGCAACGGGGCCACCATCACGGTAGGCGCCAAAGATGCCACTTACGGCGTCGTCGAATATGCCGATGACGACTATAAGGTCTCGGGCGTGGGCGGCCTATTCAGCACCGTGATGTTCACCTCAACCAATGTGGGGCAGAGCGTCACCGCGAATGACGGCGCTCAGGTCAAAGACCTTACCTTTAGTAACTGCAACGTATCGCTCACGTACAAAGACGCCAACGGTAGCATTGCCTCGGGACCGGCATCGAACGACCTCATCGGCACCGGCCTATTGGCGGGCGCAACGGCCAACTACGACGGCAACACGCGTGGCGTCTACCGCAACGTACAGATGAAGAACTGCACCGTGTTGGGCGCAAAGAGCGTAGGAGGGCTTCTTGGCAGCTCGGGCCGTACCAGCCGAAGGACGGATAACGACGTGACCTATATGGTCAATTTCGGCTCCGGCACGCAGGCGCCCGCGAATCTCTATGACTGCTCATACACTGGCCTTAGCGTCACGGGCGAGAAGTACGTTGGCGGCTATGTGGGTGCGATCGCCTCGCCGTGCAGCGTGTGGACAACCGCGGCCACGGGGGTATACGAGAAGACTATTGGCAAAAACTCGACCATAACCGCCACGGGAACAACACCCTACGTGGGCGGCGTGTTCGGTTATACCTCCAGTAACGTATCGGTGAACACCAAAATTGGCATCACGGAAGCCGTCGCATCGAGCACGGCAGTCATCTCTGGGGTAAATGTACTCGCCACCGGGTCGAACACCGATAAGTACATGGGCGCCGGCGGTGTGGTCGGAAGCGCCTATAGAGGCGTTATTTCTATAAGCAACGTGCGCATTGATGCCGGAGGCGATGCCAAGAGCGCCATCATCGGCGATGCCACCGGAACGAACAATAGCATCCGTAATGCGGGCGGCTTGATTGGCGAGGTCACGAGCAGTGGCAGCCCCAACACGTACTGGTTTGAGGACTGTAGCGTCGAGAATATCAACATTGCCGGCACCGACCAATGCTCGGGCGGACTTATCGGCTACTACTTCAGCAATGTGAACATAGCCTGCAACAATATCGCGATTGAGTGCGCCACGATCAAGGGCAGGTGGAGCGGCGGTCTACTTGGCGCGATTAACAGCGGTGCCGACGTCATCAACGTCACCAACACAAAGGTATCTAACACAACGTTTGGCGGAACCTCCAACGGCGGCATTGCGGGCGACGGACGCGGCCAGTTCCATCTGGTAAACGTGCTCATGGACAGCAATACCTACAAATTGGGCTCTAAGCAGGGCGTGCTCTTAGGCGAGGTTGACACAAACGGCTATAGCCTCTCCGCAGCGGGCGTGAACGTAAAGCTCGGCAACGGCAAGACCACGCGTGATCTGCCGCCGATGGTTTACACGACCAATACGGCCGCCGTAAACAGGAAGACCTACATCGCGTTCGGCGACTATAAGGACACGCTGCGCGCGCCCGACGAGGGCACCACGCTCTACGGTGCGGACGATACCGCTACCACGGCGGCAAGCCCGTACGTGACCACGAGCCCCGTAAGCACGCTGGCGGTGCGTGCCTCCGACAACGACACCACCGATCGCTACCTGTTTGGCGACGGCGCCACCATCGACACCGCGGCGACCGTCCAGAGCGAGGCAGGCACCGGTGTTGCCGATCGCTACACCTACACGAATATCGGCGGCATTAATGACAACGGCGCCTATCAAAATAAGTCGAGCTACGATGCCTCATCCGTGGCCAGTAAGTTCAATTCGAATAATGATACAAGCAGCAACCAAGCCACAACGGATTTCTCCGTTTTGGTGATCTCTGGCAACGACAACACGACGGTCAAGAGCTATCTAAACATCGTCACGAACGGCGGCTTCTCCGATGCCTGCAGATTGAATAACGAGAATGGCACCAATCCGCACGTGACGGCCAAAGCAGAGGTTTTCCAACTCAAGGACGGTGTGTTCGTTAAGGACGATGACGCGTCGAACAATCCCACGCTTCGCGTGGTGAACAACGGCAAGAACAACATGTCGTTTAGCCCAAGCTCCGATTGGGATAACGGCAAGGGTCGCTTTACGCTCCTGACCGTCACCTTTACCGAGGCGGGTCAGAGCTACAACGTTCAGGTGCCGATCATCGTTAAGCGCAAGCTCGAGATCGATTTCACTGCAACGTATGATTACGGCACTAAGTTTAAAGAAAGCGACTACGCTAACCTTGGAAAAGATGCACACGTGCTTACGAGCTTTGGCGAGCCGATGACGGGTCTGCTTACCTGGACATACAATTCTGCCAATGGGAAGGAAGTCGACTTTGGCTGGGACAGCTATATGGCTGCTGGCGGCTCGATGAAGGGGCTCGGTAAGAGCATCCTCTTCAATGGTGCCGACGGAAGGTTGCCCCAGGGCAGCCAGCTTGCGCTCATCGATGCGAACGTTGACGGCCGGGCCGGTGGCAGAGAGTATCACTATACGGTGGGCGAAGGCGGAGCAACGAGCGTTTCCCTGAGCGGAAACGACGGCTTTAAGGATTCTGCGGGCAATCCATATCAGGAGCGATGGCTGAGCGAGATTTTGGATGTGTCGGCCACACAGGATGGCGCCGGCACATGGACCGTGTGTGATAACGAGGCAGAGGCGACCGCTAAAGCGAAACTCGATGGCAAGTGGACGCTGTTTAAGGTTGCGGGTGCTGACGTTCCCAGCAACAGTCGCTATACGCTAGAGGTGCCTAAGGATAACGGCAAGGAGCAGCGTGCGTCGGAGAGCGTCTACCTAGTTGTCAACGTGCCCAAGTCGGGCGACGGCGTGACGCAAGCTAATATCAACGGTTTTACGGCTTCGTCTATTGACTCGAATTCTTCGGGTGCCCGCATATCTTGGAATCTGCATCATGTTTTACGCACCGATGGCAGCGACGATATTCAAAACAGTACGGCATCGACATACAGTATCTTGTCCAATTATGAGCAGAATGTAGTCGACAAAAAAGATGGGGCGTGCATTCCGGTTTCGAAGTCGGAGGACGGTGCCGCCTACGTTCTTTCTCTCGATGTCATGGATACGGTTACGTTTAGCCCGAGCCAATACTATACAGAGAGCGACCATCTGTTCTATCAGCTCGATACATCGCTGTGTCGCTATGGCGCCAACAACAACCTAATGGGAGTAAGCAGTTTCCCGAGCGGAACTTCGGCGATTGCGAAGTTCTATGTTGCCATCGGCAATCAGAACTACAGGTGGAATGGCAGCGATTGGGAGCCGTATGACGCTTCGACGCCTGCGTTTACACAGATTGTGACGGATACGGGTGATGACTCACTGAGGCTCACGCTCGACCATGACCTTGCCGGAATCCGCAAGCGTGCAGCGGGCGGATCCTTTACCGTGCGTACGGTAGTGGAAGAGATTCGCCTTACGCCGGACGGCTGCAACAAGGTTATCTCCCTGTCCAAGCAGTCTGGCGAGGACGCCTGTACCAAGATGTCCTATACCGCCAAGCTTTCGACGCGCGATTCTGGTCTTGCCACCTCGAGCCTGGCGATGACGAAGCGCGGCAACGTTGGATACTATCGCATGGACACGGGTGATACGACCATTACGCTATCGGCGCCTGAGAAGTCGCAGCTTGGCATTAACGTGGACGACCTGCGTCCGATCGCGAATGGCACGATTGGTCTGGGTGCCACGTATGAACTGGGTGGACTCAGCAACGCCGCCGAGGCAATTGCGAACGCAGACTCTGTTGTGTACACGCTCGCGCTTCAGCGCCGCGGAACCGACGGCACGTATGAGAGCGTAACGGATGATATCTCCAACTACGTAACAGTGACGGAGAGTAAGCTTGCCGCGGTCGCTCCCTCCGGTAGCACGATCACCTTCACTGACTCGAAGGAGAACGGCAAGTTCAAAACGAAGAACGGTAATACGACGTTTAGCCTGCCCTTTACCGTTAAGGTCAACACGCAGGTTGAACAGCGTGAGCAGTTCTACGCGAACTATCGTCTGGTGATGACAGCGAGCTTGGTCAAGGGTGACGTGGCGAGCGCAAAGCCTCAATCGCCCGACTATGTGACCTACACGCTCACGAGGGTGAACCTCAACGGCATCGACCACTAGTTCCGAAGCCAACTGGCTTCGCAAAGGGGGCGGCAACCACCCGGTTGCCGCCCCCTTTCTAGTCTGCGCGATCCCAGTCTTGGACTCCGCTGGACAGTTAGTTCAGATACGTATAATTCCAGACCGCAGCAGGCGCATCCGGCGCTCGTTTTGGGGAAGAAAGGGGCTCAAAACTAGGATTCGGTAGCTATCTGGGCTCGATTTGCGTGCAATGAGTCGCCAAAGAACCCTCTCCGGGGACCATAGCGCAGCTTTATCAGCATAGAAAAATACGTATCTGAACTAACTGTCCAGCCGCCGTTGGAGAAAGGTGTTTTAGCTCTCCCGACCCCTCCACCAGGCTTTCCAACTTCCCACTTAACTTAACACTTAAGGTGGAAAGCTGGGTAGAAAGCTGGAAAGTTAAGTGGAAAGCTGGAATGTTAAGTGGAAAGCTGGAAAGTACGCGGAAGACTGACATGCTAGCCCAGAGGCTAGAGGGGTTAATAATTATGAAGACCATACCAAGCGAAACAAAAAGATACCAATCTGGTTGGTAAAACACGCTCAATGAGCTGCGAGCTAACTAGCTGCGTAAATTAAATGTAAAGAACTGTCGCAAATAAATGGCAAATGCCCAGATAACGCCGCGTCTATTTTAATTAACTGCTTTGAGCAAACAGTAAAATGCTACTATCTAACTTGCACGTAAGAAAGCAGATTAACGGTTAAGGCTAAGAAGTGGCAGGTATGTCGGAAGCAACTAGGACTCGCACGCATGCGCCCGAGGTTAGGCAGCGCGCCGTCGAGATCCTCCAAGAGGGGGTCGGTCATCGCGCCCTCGCCGCGGAGCTTGGCATTCCCCAGGCCACGGCTCGTCAGTGGGCCCGCGCGTATGCCGTAGGCGGTGCCGACGCCGTTCTCAACGCCGGTTCGCATCATCACACCTATTCGTACGAAGTTAAGCTCGCCGTGGTCAAGGACCGCTTGGAAAACGGCTTAACGGTTCGCGAGGCCATGATCAAGCACAAGATTCCCAGCGAGTCTTCGGTCAAGGCTTGGTGCCGCCAGTATCGCGAGAGCGGTGAGTCCGCGCTGGTTGATAAGCCGCGCGGTCGCAAGCCGCGCGTTAAAAAGGCGGAATAGCGAACGGGATGGTGCGCCCACAGGGGCGCATTTTTCTTGCCGCGCCAACTTTTTGGACCGTCGTGAGCCTACTGGAACATCCTCCAAAGTGGTTAATAAACCGCGCGCAGTGGCCCGTGCGCCCGCCGCCGCGATAGGGGGAGCGTCGCCTCTCTGCTCCAAAGCGGACAGACTCGTTACCCCGTACGCCTAAAACTCCCCAGTTGACCGAAAACCCGCCGCCGCTACTCCTCAACTGAGCTATAACGTTAAACAATTGCAGCGTTTTTGCATGGGGGAGTGATGGTATGACGCTACTGTATTTCCTTACCCTGTTTCCGCTGGTACCGGCGCTGGGCATGCTGCTCGCGCGCGGTGACCGCGCCCGCGATGCGGTAGGGCTTGTAGGCTCCGGCATTATTATGGCGGTGACGGTTGTAGTCGCCGTCATGTTTTTTGGCACGGGCCCGCAGAGCTTCGAGGTTGCCCCCGGCACCTCGCATGTGCTCTCGATCATCAGCTCCGTCATCGACGTGATCCTGTGCGCCGTCATCCTGTACAACGCGCGTAAATATAAGAGCACGCTCACCACGGTGCTCGGCGTGGTGCAGCTGGTGGGCTCGCTCACCTTTGCAGCTATGACGCTGCCCGCGACCGAAGCCGTCACGGCAACGCCACTCTACCTTGACTACATGAGCGTGATCATGGTGCTTGCCGTCGGCATTGTCGGCAGCCTTATCTGCGTGTACGCCCTGGGCTACATGAAGGATTTCCAGGCCCACGACGAGCACGAGGCAGCGCTGCGCGGGCAGACGGCGCCTGACCGACGCCCGCAGTTCCTGGCGCTTATGTTCCTGTTCCTCTCGGCCATGTTCGTCATCGTGACAAGCGACAACCTTGAGTGGCTGTTCTGTGGCTGGGAAATCACCACCGTGTGCTCGTTCCTCATGATTGGCTACACGCGCACGCCCGAGGCCATAAAAAACGCTTTCACCCAGATCATCCTCAACATGCTGGGCGGCATCGCGTTTTTGGCCGGACTCATGTACCTGCACGTTAACGGCATGCCGCTGACCATCTCGGGCATGATCGAGCTTTCCAGCGCCGGAACCGCGCAATCCGCGCTGCTGGTGATGCCGGTCCTGTTGCTGTCGCTTGCCGCGCTCACCAAGGCCGCACAGATGCCGTTCCACACTTGGCTATTGGGTGCCATGGTTGCCCCCACGCCCACGAGTGCCCTGCTGCACTCGTCAACCATGGTCAAAGCCGGCGTGTTCCTGATGGTCAAGCTCAGCCCGCTCTATGCCATCTATCCCGTGACCGGCTTTATGGTCACGAGCGTGGGTGCCATCACGTTTTTGCTCGCTGCCCTCATGGCCATCTCGCAGAGCAACGCCAAACGCGTCCTCGCGTACTCCACCATTTCCAACTTGGGCCTCATCAGTGCTTGCTTGGGTGTCGGCGCGCCCGAGGCCGTATGGGCCGCCATCTTCCTGATCCTGTTCCACACGGTGGCCAAGTCGCTGCTGTTCCTGTGCGTGGGCACGGCCGAGCATCATATCGGCAGCCGCAATATCGAGGACATGGACGGTATGTTCAGCCGCATGCCGCACCTTACGCGTCTGATGATGCTGGGCATCATGGGCATGTTCGTGGCACCGTTTGGCATGCTCGTGTCCAAGTGGGGCGCCCTGGTGGCGTTCGCGCAGACCGGCAACGTGCTCATGATCATGGTGCTTGCCTTTGGCTCGGCCGCGACGTTCTTCTTCTGGGGCAAGTGGCTTGCCAAGCTTTCGGGCGTCGACCCCACGGCTCAAAACGTTGAGGTCAATGTCCATAAGACCGAATGGATGGCCCTCAACACCATCGCCGCGCTGCTGATTCTGTGCTGCGTGGCGTTCCCGCTCATCTCGAGCGGCCTGGTGTCGCCTTACTTGGCCATGGTGTTTGGCCGCGTGCCGTACGTTATTGGCAAGGACTCCATGTATCTGATGGTGGTTATCGTGGCGTTTATCGCCGTGGTGCTGCTGACTTCATTCCGCGTGAGCAACAAACCGCACGTCAACGTGTACCTTTCGGGTGTGGGGACCGACAAATATCGCCATTTCCGTGGCTCGATGGGACACGAGGTGAAGGCCGAAAAGCGCAATTGGTACTCGGAGGACGCCCTTGGCGAGAAGCGTATTGGCCCCGCGGGTAGCGTCGTGTGTTGCAGCATTATCTTGTTTGCGTTGCTGTGTTGCGCGTGGATTGGGCCCGAGCGGCTTGCCATGAGCGCGCCCTCGGTGCTGCGCGGCAAGTATTTCGAAGGCTCGGGCGTCGTGGGCATTTTTATTGGCACCGTGGCGTTTGCTTTGCTGGCGCCGCTTGTGGGCGGCCTGATCGACGGCCTTGACCGTAAGCTTTCGGCTCGCATGCAGGGCCGCGTGGGTCCGCGTCTGCTGCAGCCCTTCTACGACGTTGCCAAACTGCTGCGCAAGGCCCCTGCCAGCGTAAACACCATGGACGATACCTATATGGCATGTGCGCTCATCTTTACCGTGGTAGGCGGCGGCATCTTTGTGTCGGGTTCCAACACGCTGCTGTGCGCTTTTATGGTGACGCTCGCCGCGATCTTTGTGGTGCTGGCGTCCGCCTCGACGCAAAGCCCGTTTGCGCAGGTCGGCGCCGATCGCGAGCTGCTGCAGGTTATGAGTTACGAGCCCGCCGTTCTGCTGATGAGTGTGGGCCTGTACCTTGCCACCGACAGCTTCGACTCCATCGCCGTGACGGGGCAGTCGGCCCCCATCATCGTGTACAGCGCGCCCATTTTCCTCGCATTGCTCGCGGTGCTTACCATCAAGCTGCGCAAGTCGCCGTTCGATCTTTCGTACTCGCATCACGCGCATCAGGAGATTGTCCAGGGCGTCGCCACCGAGATGAGCGGCGGCACGCTGGCCAAGATGACCCTTATGCACTGGTGCGAGACCGTGCTGTTTTTGATGTGGGTGGGCATGTTCTTTGTTTGGGACAACCCGGTGAGCTGGGTCGTAGCCCTGGTCGTGATGGCCACGACGTACTTTGTCGAGGTGCTGATCGACAACACCTTCGCACGTAGCACCTGGCGCAGCTGCTTTAAGCTCGGATGGGGCGTGGCACTGGTGTTTGGCCTGCTCAACCTTATGCCCATCCTCGTCGACGTGTTTATTTAGGAGGCGGCATTCATGGATCATAAAATGTCGCGCTCGCCGTGGGTTATTCATTACGACGGCTCGAGCTGCAACGGATGCGATATCGAGGTGCTGGCCTCGCTTACCCCACTGTTCGATGCGGAGCGCTTTGGCGTGGTCAACACCGGCAACCCCAAGCATGCGGACATCTTTTTGGTGACGGGTTCGGTTAATGCCCAGAACCTGCCCGTCGTGCGCCAAATTTACAACCAGATGCTCGAGCCCAAGTGCGTGGTGGCCTGCGGCATCTGCGCGTGCTCGGGCGGCGTGTTCCGCGATGCCTACAACGTAATCGGCGGCGTGGATCGCGCGATTCCCGTGGATGTGTACGCGCCCGGGTGCGCCATTCGCCCCGAGACGGTGATCGATGCCATTGTGGAGGCGTGCGGCATCCTGGACCAGAAGGAAGCCGTGATGCGCGCCGGTGGCGATCCGCTTACCGTGGGCGGCGCTGCTACTTGGGATGGTGGCGTTGAGCTGGGCGAGGACGGGTTTGTGGCTGCGGGGGCCGGGACTGACGGTGCCGGTGACGCGCCTGCCGGGAAGCCTGCTGCGCCCGCCGCTGCAAAGGAGGCCAAGTAATGCAAAAGGCAATTTATACCACCGTCGGGATCGATGAACTGTTGCCGCATGTGCAGGCGCTCAAGGGTGCCGGCGCGCGCTTTGTGCAGATGCACGCCGAGCGCAACGTCGACGACGGATCGTATCACCTGGTCTACACGTTTATCAACGTCCGTGCTGCACAGGAGCAGATCGCTCAGGACGGCAGCTATGCGATCGAGAACCTGGTAGTTGAGGGCATCGATCAGTACCAGGAGATTCCGTCCATCAGCTCGTATTACCCCGCGGTGTTCCCGTTTGAAAATGAGGCCCACGACCTGTTTGGTCTTGCCATCACCGACATGCAGATCGACTTTAAGGGCTTTTTCTACCAGGTCTCGACCGCCGAGCCCATGAGCGTCATCACGCCCGAGGTGAAGGCCGCGCGCGAGAAAGTCATGAAGGTCCGCGCTGCCGCCGAGGCCAAGGCGCGCAAGGCCGCGGCCGAAAAGGCCGCCGCGGCGGCTGCTGCAGGGGAGAGTGCTGCGAGTGCCGGCGATGCCGTGGGCGCCGCTGCTCGGCCTGCTGCGGCTGCCGGCTCCGATGTTCAGCACGATGAGGCTGCTGCGAAGGCCGCGCTCAAGGTCGCCGAGATGGAGGCAAAGCTCGCCGCCATGGATCCCGAGAAAGCGGCCAAGGTCCGCGCGGCGCTTGCCGCCAAGGCCGCCCGCGACAAGCAGAAAAAGGAGGCGTAAGGTCCATGGCTCATCGCTCCGTAATTCCGTTTGGCCCGCAGCACCCGGTGCTGCCCGAGCCGCTTCATCTGGACCTGGTAATCGAGGACGACCGCGTCATCGAGGCAATTCCGCAGATCGGCTTTGTGCACCGCGGACTCGAGAAGCTCACCGAAAAGCGCGACATGCATCAGTTTGGCTACATCGCCGAGCGCATCTGCGGCATTTGCGCCGTGGGCCACAGCTGCGGCTATGCCAGCGCCTGCGAACGCATGCTTGACATCGAGGTGCCCGGCCGCGTGCAGTATATCCGCACCATTCTGCACGAGCTCTCGCGTATTCACTCGCATTTGCTGTGGCTGGGCCTGCTCGCCGATGCCTTTGGCTTTGAGGCGCTGTTCTATCGTTCGTGGACGCTGCGCGAGCAGATTCTCAAGATCTTTGAGAGCACGTGCGGCGGTCGCGTGATCCTGTCGATTAACGAGATCGGCGGCCTTAAGCACGATATCGAGGATTCCGAGCTGGCGGGCATTGTCCAGACGCTCGATGCCATGCGTCCTGACTACGATGCCCTGGTGCATACGTTTTTGGACGACGACAGCTGCGGCGAGCGCCTGCATGGCGTGGGCGTGATCAGCAAGAAGGACGCACTGGAGCTTTCGATGGTCGGCCCGTTCGGTCGCGCCTCGGGCGTGAACTACGACGTGCGCATGTTTGGCGACGGTGCCTATGCGGATTTGGCCGCGTTTGAGCCCATCGTGGCAACCGACGGCGACTGCTATGCCCGCTGCCAGGTGCGTTGCGCCGAGGTCACGCAGGCCATGGATATCATCAAGGAGCTTGTCGGTAAGATTCCACACGACGGCATCGGCGGGCGCACCAAGCTTACGCCGGCCGACGGCGCGCGCGGCGAAGTTGTGATTGAGCAGCCGCGCGGCGAGGCGTACTACTATGTACGCGGCAACGGCACCAAGAACCTGGACCGTTTTCGCGTGCGAACGCCGACATCGCAAAACCTGGCGGGTCTGACACATGCGCTGCAGGGCGTGCTCCTTGCCAACGTGCCCATGATTATCCTGACCATCGACCCCTGCATTAGCTGCACGGAAAGGTAGGCGCGGCATGAGTTTGCTGACATTTGCCAAGACGGCCTTGGGCTCTATGGTCAAGCAGCCGGTAACGGTGTGCTATCCGCAGGAGAAGCTCGCGGCACCCGAGCGCTTGCGCGGGCATATCGTCAACGACATGGACGCGTGCATCTGCTGCGGCATGTGTGCGCGTCGCTGTCCGGCGGGCGCGCTCGCAGTCGATCGCAAGGGTGGAACGTGGTCGATCGACCCGTATGCCTGCGTGGTGTGCGGTGAGTGCATCGAGAGCTGCCCCAAGCACTGCCTGACTATGGACACCGCCCGCACCCCAGTCGCAGCGGACAAGACTCCCACAGTAGAAACCAAGCCGGAGTAGCGCAGGGGTAGAACTGGAATAGGGGCCGGCGGGGCAAAAATGCCCCGCCGGCCCCGCGCGTGAGCGCGCGGTTGTGCCGCTGCGAACAAAACTATGCCGGATTACGGGACTGGATAGCGAACCTCCGACCATATCGAAAACCAAGATAATAAAACCGCAGGTAGACTGCTTGCTGTTTTTCAAAAATAGGGGGTATGGATGAGGGCTCCGACTTTAGCCCCGTAAACCGGCATAGTTTTGAAATGGCGCCATATCAGTAACAGCCTTTGATCTCCCGTGGACAGAGGGAAACGGATCATTTTTGCCTTGCGAGGGCTGCCGCGTGACCCGTCTGCCACGAAATGGGCCCATCTACTATGTTTAGGCGGCAGCCCTCGACCACGGCAAGTAATGTGAAATGAAAACCGCAGGTAGAACGCCTGCGATTTTTCATGAAACGCGGCTATGGTCAGGGGTATCGGGTCAAACGTAGTAGATGGGCCCATTTCGTGGCGGGCGCCGTCAGCCGATCTCCGCGGGCGGAAGAAAGCAGATCATTTTGGTCTCGCAAGGCTTGCGGAGGCACTCGCGCAGGGCCGCCCGAACAAAACTATGCCGGTTTACTACGATGAACTCGACATTCCCGACCATGACTGCATTTTTCTAAATATCGCAAGCGTTCTACCTGCGGTTTTGGAAGCGTGCAATTTGCCGTGGTCGAAGGTGGGCGATTCATCGTAGTAAACCGGCATAGTTTTGAAATGGCATTAAATCGATAGCAGCCATTTTGCTATGCCGGGGTGGTCGGTTGTTGGGCAATTACCCTCGCAGGTAGGCGATGGCGATCTGCGTGCGGTTGCGTAGGCCCATTTTGGCAAGGATCGAGCTGATGTGGTTGCGTACGGTGCCTTCGCCCATGTAAGCGGCGGCGGCAATCTCCTTGTTATCGAGGCCGCGGGCGATGAGCTCGGCGACTTCGAACTCACGGTCGGTCAGGCTGGCAAAGGCGGCGGGTCGGCGAGGCGTGCTGGCATCGGCGCCTGTCCCGTCAAAATCGATGTCCTCGATCGCCTTGCCCTCGAGCACGCGTTTGCCGTCCATGACCTGCGCCAGTGCCGGTGGAATGGCGGCGACATCGGTTTTGATCAGGTAGCCGCGGGCGCCCAGTTTGAGCGCCGACACAATGTACTCGTCATCCGAGAATGTTGTCAGAAACACCACGCGCGCCGCAGGGTCGCGCTCGAGGATCTCGCGTGCCGCCGAAAGGCCGTCGCGCCCCGGCATCTGGATGTCGAGTAGCGCGATATCGGGCGCGTGCTCGGCGTAGAGCGCGACCGCGTCGTCGCCATTGGCGCCGGTACCCACCACCTCGATCTGCGGCTGTGCGCCCAGGATAATCTTGAGCGAATCGACCACCAAACGGTCGTCGTCGACAACTATGAGCCTCATCGGGCCTCATCTCCTTGCTGTTTGGGAACGGTGGCAAACACACGCCAGCCGCCGGCGCCGGCGCGCGGGCCGGCGGTGAAGGTGCCGCCAAGCGCCTCGACGCGCTCGCGCATGGAGCCGAGCCCCATGCCTTCCGCGACGTTGCTGCTGCTCGCCGGGGTCGCGTCTGCGCCATCATCGGTAACGATGAGCTGGTAAAACGACGGATGCTCCATGCACCGCACGGTAATGGTTTTGGCATGGGCGTGGCGTATGGTGTTGGAGAGCGCCTCGCGCAGGACCGCCGCAAAGCAGTTGGTGATGTTGGCGGGCGCATGCTCGGCCAAAACCTCAATCTCAATCTGCGGGCCGCCATCTGAGCACGCGCCTTCCACGATGCACTCGAGCTGTACGGAGAGGTCGGCGGCAGTGTCATTGAGCGCGTGGACGCTGGCGCGCACAAGTTGGAGCGCCTCGTCAACGGTGTGCTTGACGTCGGCGAAATCGGCGGCAACCCTGGGCTCGTCGGCGTGCACGACGCGCAGGGCCTCGGTCTGCAGCGAGGCACGTGTAAGTTGGTGGCCAACGCTATCGTGGATCTCGCGCGCGATGCGGGCGCGTTCGGCGAGTGTCGCGAGCTCGACTTCGTAGTCCTGGCGGTCGGCAAGGTCACGGTTGCGCGCTTCGAGCGCGAGGGCTCGTTCCTGCAGCTCGTCGCGGATGCGGCGCATGCGCTGCTGCTCGCGCTCCAACTGGGCGGTACGCAGTGACAGTAGGGTGGCGGCGACTGAAAGGATGGCGGTCAGCAGGAGCGTTCGAGCGGCAAGCGCGTCGGCGCGAAGGTCCGCGACGAGTGCAAAGACAAAGGCGACGCCAATGCCCAGCGCGACCCAAACGCGTTCACGGCGCACGCGCCGCGCGATGTCATAGAGGGCGAGGGGCGCAAACGGCACAAACGGCGGCACGAAGACAGCCGCGATGATGTAAGCGTAGCTCGCGGCCTCGCTTGTGCGGCTCGTGCGTTCCTTCTGTGCGAGCTCGGCCAGCGAGGTGGCAATAACGCCAAGGCAAAACGCCGCGACCAGGCGAGCGTCCACAGCAAGGCCCGTGGCGGCCGCAATGCAGCACGCCAGCACGATCGATTTGTCGAAAAGCCTGTTCATACGGGTATTGTACGCGAAGCCGCGCGCGGGGGAGGCGCCGCCCGGGGCAACCGTGACATTCCTCCCACGCGGCGGGGCGGTCGCGTCAGCAGGCTACGCGACCGCCCCGCACTCGTGACAAAGCTCACTGGTGCGCGCCGTCAGCTCCTGCGATGATGCAATCGTACCGGGCCGCAAGCAACAGAAGGGCCGCCTCATGACAGACATCGTCCACGTCGAAAACCTCGTTAAGCGCTACGACGACCTTATTGCGCTCGACCACTTTAACCTGAGTATCGCCCCCGGCGAGATCTTTGGCCTGCTGGGCCCCAACGGCTCGGGCAAGACCACGTCCATCAACTGCATCCTGCAGCTGCTCGCCTACGACAAAGGCACCATCGAGCTGTTCGGCGAGCGCATGACGCCCGCCCGCTACGACCTCAAGCGCCGCATCGGTGTGGTGCCTCAGCAGGTGGCGGTGTTCGACGAGCTCACCGTGCGCGAGAACATCGACTATTTCTGCAGTCTCTACGTCAACGACCGCAAGCGCCGCCGCGCGCTGGTGGACGAGGCGATCGACTTTGTCGGCCTGGGCGACTTTACCAAGTTCCGCCCCGGCAAGCTCTCGGGCGGCCTGGCGCGTCGTCTCAACATTGCCTGCGGCATCGCGCACAAGCCCGAGCTCATCTTTTTTGACGAACCCACGGTGGCGGTCGACCCGCAAAGCCGCAACGCCATCCTGGAGGGCATCTGCCGCCTGCGCGACGAGGGCGCCACGGTGGTGTATACCAGCCATTACATGGAGGAAGTCGAGCAGATCTGCAGCCGCATCATGATCATGGACGGTGGGCGCGTGCTGGCGCAGGGCACTAACGACGAGCTCAAGCGCATGATTCAGATGGGCGAGAAGATTGTAATCGAGGTCGGCGAGGTTCCGAGTGCGGCGCTCGGTGCCGTCGCAAGCCTGCCGCACGTTCTGGACCTTTCGGCAACGGCGGGACAACTCACGTTTTCGTGCGAAGCGAGCCCGCACAACCTGACGGACATTCTCGATGCGCTGCGCTCGCATGACGTGCCGCTCGGCCGCATCTATTCCGAACCGCCGACCCTCAACGACGTATTCCTCGAGATCACCGGCCGCGAGCTGCGCGACTAGGGGGCGGCCATGTTCAACACCATCATCACCACGGTCAAGACGCTGCTGCGCCGGCCGAGCACGTGGGTCTGGGGCGCTCTCTTTCCTATCGCGCTTTCCACGATGTTCATGTTTATGTTTGCGAACCTCAGCTCCGACGGCACGGTCGACCCGGTGCCGGTTGCCGTCGTGGCGGACGAGGCCTGGGATGCCTCGACCTTTAAGGATGTGGCAGCTTCGCTTGCCAAGGCAGGCGACGATCAGCTGCTCGATGTGAGCGAGTACGAAGACTTGGCTGCCGCGCGCAAAGCGCTCAAGGCCGGCGAGGTCGCGGGCATCTATACGGTTGATGCCGCGGGCACGCCCAGGCTCACGCTGCTTTCGAGCTATGACAGCTCGCGTGCGTCGACGGTGCTTACCGACCGCAGCATCCTTGAGACGGTGGCAAGCTCGTATACGCAAAATGCCGAGCTCATGTCCCAGATTGCCCAAGACAACCCGGCCGCCCTTGCCGACCCGGAGGCGGTTGCGCGCGCTCTGTCGCTCGAGGGCGGAACCCGCCGCGTGAGCCTGACTCGTGCCACGCCCGATGGCACGGTCATTTACTACTACGCGCTCTTTGGCCTGGTCGCGATGATGTCTGCCGAGTTTGCCGCTTTGAGCGTCGTCGATTTGCAGCCCAATCTGTCCGGCCTCGGCGCGCGCCGCTGCGTGGGCGGTCTTTCCAAGACGGCGTCGCTGGCCGGCATTTTTGTCGGCTCGTGGCTGGTTTCCTTTGCATCGATGGCGGTTGCGATCGGCTACGTGCGCCTGGTCGTGGGCGTCGACTTTGGCGGGCGCGAGGGGTTGTGCCTGCTGGGCGGGGCTGCATCCGCGCTTGCCGCCACGGGCCTGGGGCTTTTTGTGGGCACGCTTCCCGTTAAGGGCGGCAAGGCATCCAAGTCGGGCATCCTCACGGGCTTTGCCACCACGTGCGCCCTGTTCGCCGGCCTCTACGGCGAGCCGGCGATGGCGCTTGCCGATGACGTCGCCCGCGCTTGTCCGGTCGAGTGCTGGCTCAACCCCGTCAAGCTCATCTGCGACATGTTCAATCGCCTGTATTTCTTTGAGGACCTGGGGCCCTTCGCTGTTCGCGCCGGCGCGCTCGTCCTGATGGCCCTGGTGTTTGTCGCCGCCGCTACGCTGATCTTTGGAAGGAGCCGCTATGAGCACCTTTAAGACCGCGCTTCGCATGGCGCTGGCGCACCCGTTCTACCTGCTCATCTATACGGTGTTCATCTCGCTCATGGGCGTATTCATCGCGGCTTCGGTGAGCTGGAACTCGTCGCAGCTTACCGAGTACAAGCCCTACGACACCAACGTGATCGTGGTCGACCGCGACAATAGCGACCTTTCGCGGGCGCTTACCAAGCACCTGGGCTCACGCTTTGACCTGGTCACGGGCGTCGGCGACGACACATACGACCTTGCCGACGCGCTCTCCAAGAGCAACAGCGCCAAGGGCAGTGCCGATTGCGTGTTCTTTATCCCGGAGGGGTTTGAGGACGATCTTGTTGCAGCCGCCCGTGCGGGGGAGGCCCTGCCCAAGCTCGACGTGACCTATGGTTCCGGCACCATGGCGGCGGCGCTTTCGTCCGCCGAGGCCTCGCGCTGGATCTCGCTCGCGGGCGCTGCGGCGGCGCTTGAACCCGCTGCCTCCAACGGTGACGTCGTAAGGGCCGCCGAGCACGCGGCCGCAAAGCGCGCGGAGGTCCAGATCGAGCAGGTCAAGGTCGACTCGACTGCTGCTACCACGCTCGAGTCGTACTTCAACTTTGGCGCGTACGCGATCATCTCGTCGGTCATCGTGTCGGTGGGACTGGTGTTTTCGGGCATGAACGAGCCCGAGCGCGTGCGCCGCATGGATGCCAGCCCGGTCTCTGAGCGCCAGCGTTCGCTCGCTGTGTTCGCGGCCGCCGCCGTGCTCACCGTTTGCATCTGGCTTGTGTCGAGCATGATGGGCGTCGTGGGCTTTGCCGGCGCGGTTGCCGAGGTCGGCGTGGGCCGCGTGTGCCTGGCGCTGGCGGCAACGTTTGCCCTGGCGTGCACGCCGCTGGCCGTTGGCTTTACGCTGTCGAGCCTGGGCGCGCGCGAGGAGCTGCTCAACGGTGTGGGCAACCTGCTCGGCATGCTCATGACGTTTTTGGGCGGCGCCTGGATGCCGCTGTCGCTCATGGGCTCGGCCGTGCAGACGGTGGCGCACTTTGTGCCGACGTATTGGGTGAACGACGCAATCGGCAAGGCGCTTGCCTCGGACCTGACGTCTGCCGTGTTGGGCGACATCGTCTGTGACCTGGGCGTCACCGTGCTCTTCGCCGCCGCCATCGCCGCCGTAGGCCTAGCCCTCGCACACGCCAAATCCCACGCCTAGCCACCTAGTCATTGGGGACAGTCTTTGCCGATTCGCCGGCAGGGCTGGCAGGGACTGTCCCAATATGTCGGCACTTGGGGACGCTCCTTTCCTGCCGGCACTCATTGGGGACAGACTTAAATGAGCGATTTCACTCATTTAAGTCTGTCCCCAATGAGTAGGTTGGAAAAAAGTCGCGCACGTCGCTTAAAAATAGTTCGCCCAGGTTTACTATTACCCTAGAAAAGTAGCAGAAGGCTAACAACGGGGGATAACATGGCGACAAAGCAAGCCTATGTCCAGGTCAAAGGGCTCAAGAAACACTACGGCGACGGTGATGCGCGCCTGACGGTACTCGATGGCATCGACACGTCCATCAACCGCGGCGAGATCTGCGTCATGCTGGGGCCCTCGGGCTCGGGCAAGTCGACCTTTCTCAACCTGATCGGCGGCCTGGAGGATGCCGACGGTGGCTCCATCATGGTGGACGGCTGCGACCTCACGGTGCTCAAACCTACCGATCTGGGCGAGTATCGCCGCCGTGAGCTGGGTTTTGTCTTCCAGTTCTACAACCTGGTGCCCGATCTCACCATCAAGGAGAACATCGAGGTCACGGCGCACCTGTCCAAAAACCCGCTCAATGTCGACGACCTGCTGCGTTCGCTGGGCCTCTACGAGCACCGCAACAAGTTCCCGCGCCAGGTCTCGGGCGGCCAACAGCAGCGTTGCGCCATCGGCCGCGCACTCGTCAAAAACCCGGGCCTGCTGCTGTGCGACGAGCCCACCGGCGCGCTTGACTACAAGACATCCAAGGAAATCTTGCAGCTCATGGAGGATGTTAACCGCACCTACGGCTGCACCATCATCATCGTCACCCACAACGCCGCCATCGCCCGCATGGCCAACCGCGTGCTGCGCCTGCGCGACGGCCGCATCGTCGAGGATGAGCTCAACGAGTCACCCGTCGCGGCCGCCGAGCTCGATTGGTAGGCGGCGCCATGACACCTCTCGCAAAACGTCTCCCGCGCGAGCTGCGCCGCAATATCGGCAAGTACCTGGGCATCTTTTTGCTTATGTGCGGAAGCATCGCCCTTACCTCGGGCTTTTTGCTCGCGGCGCATTCCATCGGCTGCCTCATCGACGACATGCGCGACGAGTACACGATCGAGGACGGCCGCGTGACCACCTCCTTCGAGGCTACCAAAGACCAGCTCAAGGCCGCCGAGGATGCAGCCGGCGACGTCGGCGGCGTTACGTTCTACAAGAACTTCTCTATCGACGCCATCATCAAAAAGGCGGCTGGCGACGACGGCACCAAGCGCACCCTGCGCACCTACGCGCATCGCTCCAAGGTTGACATTGCGTCCTACTGCGAAGGCAGGCAGCCCAAGACGGACGATGAGGTGGCAATCGACCGTGTCTTCGCCACCAACAACGACCTCGCCGTGGGCGATAAGGTCGAGCTTGAGGGCCGCACCTACACCATCTGCGGCATCATGACCCAGCCCGATAGCCAGGCGTTGTTCCTCGACAATTCGGACTTTACGGTGAACACCATCACGTACGGCGTGGCCGAGGTCACCGACGCCGGCTTTGCCGCGCTTGAGGACGCCGGCGGCGCGCCTGCCTACACCTACTCCTTTACCTTTACCGATCGCGACCTCCCCACCGCGGATCGCATCGATACGGAGCAGGATATGGTCGAGGCGCTGGCCGATGCCGATGCGCGCGTGGACGATCTGATCGATGCCGATTCCAATCAGGGCATTGGCTATGCGCGCGACGACGTCGACGGCGACTCCATGATGTGGATGACGCTGCTCGACATTATCATCGTGATCATGGCGTTTGTCTTTGTGGTCCTTACCGACGCCACCATCGAGGAGGAGAGCGCCATTATCGGCACGCTGCTCGCCAGCGGCTATCGCCGTCGCGAGATCGTGCTGCATTACCTGGCACTTCCCGCCATCGTGGGCGTGCTCGCGGCACTTTTGGGAACCGCGCTCGGCGTTGCGTTCTTTACCGAGCCCATGCGCGGTCTCTACTACGGCTCGTACAGCCTGCCGCCCTTCCAGGTGTACTGGAGCTGGGAGATCTTCGTGAAGTGTGCCGTGGTCCCCGCCGCTGCGCTCATCCTCATCACGCTGGTGGGCCTGCTTCGCAAGATGGGCAAGACGCCGTTGCAGTTCCTTCGTCACGAGGCGAGCGGCAAATCGGGCACCAAGCGCGGCCTGCAGCTGCCGGAGTGCATGGGCTTTGTCTCGCGCTTCCGCCTGCGCGTCTTCCTGCGCAACCTGGGCAACTTCGCCACGCTCTTCGTGGGCATTGCATTCGCCTCGCTGCTGCTGCTCTTTGGCCTGGCGATTTTGCCCACGATGACGCACTACGCCGACAACCTCGAGACGAGCCTGGTCGCCGAGCATCAGTACACACTCAAGGCGCCGCTGGAGCTCGAGGGCACTACCGAGGAGCGCGAGCAGTGGTCGGCACTCGAGCGCTTGCAGTCGGTTGACGGCGCGCTGCTTTCTGCCGCCCAGGATGCCGATGACGAGCTTGACGGCGCGGCCGATGCGGCGCAGACGGCAGCCGATGCCGCGACCGCATCTCCGTCTGCCGAGAGCCTGACCGCAGCGCAGGATGCGCTTGCCAAGGTCCAGGACAAGAAAGATGTGCTTTATGCGCGCCTCGATGACCTTGCCGATGCCCTCGGCTGCAACCGCGACGAGGCTATCGACCTGATCGACAAGGCCTCTAAGATCGACACTGACAACGACGATATCCACCCGGTCAATTCGACCGACAACGGCGCGGGCGCAATCGCGCAGGCCGAGAAATATGCCGTCTACCAGCTGCAATGCGACCGCGGCGATGGTAATGGCGAGGAGACGATTTCCGTCTACGGTATTTCATCCGATTCGCGTTATTGGAAAGACCTCAACGTCGGCGATGGGCGCGTCGTCTTTGGCGGCGGTCTGCTCGATAAGTTTGGCTGGAGCGAGGGTCAGAAGGTCACGCTCAGCGACAAGTATGAAGGCGAGAATCATTCCTTTAAGTACGCGGGCAAGGACTGCGTTTGGGGCTCTAAGTCGGATATGAATGTCTATATGAGCATCGACGACTTTAACGAGCTGTTCGGCAACGACGCCGCCTACTTTAACGGCTATGTGAGCGACGAGAAGCTCGACCTCGATGCGCGCTACTTTGCCGGCGACACCACGCCCGACGACATGCGCGCCGTGGGCGACCAGTTCATCGGCATGATGAGCAAATTGATCGGCATGATGGTCGGGCTCGCGGTGTTTATCTTCCTGCTGTTTATGTATCTGCTGACCAAGGCTGTTATCGACCATAGCGCCCGGTCGATCAGCTACATGAAGGTCTTTGGCTATCGCGATGGCGAGATCTCGCATCTGTACATCCGCTCGATCACGCTGTGCGTGGCGGTGTCACTCGTGCTGAGCCTGCCCGTGATCATTGGTTCGCTGACCGCGATTTTTCGCTCGATGCTGCTCGCCTACAACGGCAATATCGAGATCTACGTGCCCGCTTGGTCCATGGCTGCATGCGTCGGCATCGGCTTTGCGACCTACCTGGTCGTGGCGCTGCTACACACGCGCTCTATCAAGCGCGTCAGCCTGGCCGAAGCCCTCAAGGTGCAGGAGTAGTCATTGGGGACGTTCTTAAACGACTAGTCGTTGGGGACAGTCTTTGCCGGATCGCCGGCTCGCTGGCCGGGCGGCAAGCACTCATTTAAGTCTGTCCCCAATGAGTGCCTAGCGACTCGGCGTTGCGCTTGACTTCAACCCCACTTCAACGGGTACCATCCTCTATGTCTGTAACGCCATATAGACCGAGGGGATATATCTATGACCGCAACCGCACCCGCAGCACCGGCAAAGGTGTACTTCACCAACCTGCGCACGCATGCTCGCGAGAGCCAGCTCGACAAACTCAAGCGCCTCATTCGCCGCGCCGGCATTGAGCAGATCGACTTTGAGAACAAGTTTGTCGCCATCAAGATTCACTTTGGCGAGCTGGGCAACCTGAGCTTTTTGCGCCCAAACTACGCCCGCGCCGTCGCCGACGTGGTGAAGGAGCTGGGCGGCAAGCCCTTCCTCACCGACTGCAACACGCTCTATGTGGGCAGCCGCAAAAATGCGCTCGAGCACATCGATACCGCCTACCAGAACGGCTTTACCCCGTATGCCACGGGCTGCCAGATCATCATCGCCGACGGTCTCAAAGGTACCGACGAGGCGCTCGTCCCGGTCGAGGGTGGCGAGTACGTGCGCGAGGCCAAGATCGGTCAGGCGCTCATGGATGCCGACATCGTGATCAGCCTCACCCACTTTAAGGGCCATGAGCAGGCCGGCTTTGGCGGTGCCATGAAGAACCTGGGTATGGGCGGCGGTAGCCGTGCCGGCAAGATGGAGCAGCACGCCGCTGGCAAGCCGAGCGTCGATACCACCAACTGCGTTGGCTGCCGTGCCTGCGAGAAGATATGCGCGCACAGCGCCATCACGTTTGACGGTACGCGTGAGCGCGAGCTTGCCAACGGCAAAACCCGTACGGTTCACGTTGCCGCTATCGACCACGATCGCTGCGTGGGCTGCGGACGCTGCATTGCGGCGTGCAACCAGGACTGCATCAAGCCCGACTATGATGCCGCGGCCGACGTACTCAACTACAAGATCGCCGAGTACACCAAAGCCGTCGTCGACGGCCGCCCGAGCTTCCACATCTCGCTTGCCATGGATATCAGCCCCAACTGCGACTGCCATCCCGAAAACGACACGCCTATCGTCAACGATATCGGCATGTTCGCGAGCTTCGACCCGGTCGCCATCGATCAGGCCTGTGCCGATGCCGTCCTGGCATCCGAGCCGCTGCCCAACACCGTGCTTACCGACAGCGCGGCCAAAATGGAGCACAATCACGAGCATTTGAAGGGCGAGCAGGCTAAGGACCCCTTCTGCATCACGCACCCCGACACCGACTGGCGCTCCTGCATCGCGCATGCCGAGAAGATCGGCCTGGGCACGAGCAAGTATGAGCTCATCGAGGTCAAGTAACACCTAGCTATTGGACAAAACAAGCGCCTCTGTGGCGTAAGTCGAGCAAAAGCCGCCCGCGAGCACAGCGCTCGCGGGCGGATTTCCGGAAGTATGCGGCAAATTTCGAGACCGCCGAGCACACGACGTTTTTTGGCAACAAAACCCCTGATAAATTGTTGATAAAACTGCGGTCTGGTCGGCAGTTCCAGATTTTGCCGCATACTTCCGAAAATAGGGGGTCAGATAAAGCCCCGGACGTTGCTTTTTGCCTAAAAATTCTTTCCGAGGAAGTCGTCGACCGTCTTCCAGTAGAGCTCGGGGTCGACTTGCGCGCTCTTGGCGTGGGTGGCGCCGTGGATAGTGAGCTTCTGTTTAACCTTGCTGGCGCACGCCTCGTAGTTTTGGTCGAGCATGCTGTACGGTACAAAGGTGTCTTGGTCACCGTGGATAAAAAGCATGGGAACTGTTGCACGTTTGAGTTGATCCACGCTGCTTGCCTTATGGAAGTCGTAGCCCGCGCGCACGTTGCACACCAAGTTTGCTACATCGAGCAAGGGAAAGCTGGGCAGGCCGAACACGTCCTTGAGCTGCAGAGAAAACTCGTCCCAGACGCTCGTGTAGCCGCAGTCCTCGATAATGCATTTCACATTTGCGGGCAGAGATTCCCCCGCGACATTCATGGCCGTCGCCGCGCCCATCGACTCGCCAAAGACCAGGATGCGCGCCTTGGGATCGGCCGCAACGATCCGCCCGATCCACGCGACGGCATCGAGTCGCTCGGGCCAGCCCATGCCGATGTAGTCACCGCCGGAACGCTCGTGGGCGCGGGCGGCAGGTGCGAGCACGTTCATGCCGCGGTCGTGGAATCTCTTGGCGTATCGGGCCATACCGATGGGCTCATCGGTGTATCCGTGTAGGCAGATAGCGTAATTGTGCGTGCTCTCTGGGGCGGCAAAATACCAGGCGGCAAGTTCGGTTCCGTCATCTGCGGTGAGGCTGCTACTCTCGCGGTTTTCTATAAACCATGCCCGCGCCTCGACTGCCTCGGCATCCATCTGCTCGCCCTTTTTGCCGTCCTTGCCGTCCTGCATCATCTTCATGGTGTAGGGCGCTTGGGGATTCAGGGCAAAGTCGAACAAGAAGTTGCCGGCAAACCCCAGCAGCGCGACAACGAGCACCAGCGCAACAACACCGGCTACCTTAAGCTTTCGATGGGAACGTGCGTTTTGAGACATAAGAAGCTTTCCTATAAGATGTTAATACATCAACATTTAATGCAAGCGCATTATGGACGTTCACCGTTGATGCGTCAACAGGCAAAGAATGGGTAAACAAAGGGTCACGTATGGTGCAAATTTCGCACGCACCCAGACGCTTTGATATAGTGTTGAGAACTCTTTACGTTGGAGGATGTAACCGGCATGTCCGATTCGAGCGACAGTTCTAAGCCGCGACCCAAGACCGCGGCCGTTCCACACTACACGGTGGGCGAGGAGATCATGAACTCCGTCACCCATGGTGTCGGCTGCCTGCTGGGTATCGCGGGCCTGGTGCTCCTGATCGTATTCGCTGCCTTGCGCGGCGGAGGCCCGGCCCACATGGCCGCGGCGATTGTCTATGGTGTCAGCATTATCCTCGAATACCTAGCCTCTACGCTCTACCACGCGATTCAGCCCGCGCGCGCCAAGCGCGTGTTTCGCATCATCGACCACAGCTGCATCTACCTGCTCATTGCCGGTAGCTATACGCCGTTTTGCCTCATCACGCTCGCAAACGACGGCGGCCCTGCGCTGTTCTTTGCCGTATGGGCCATCGCCATTATCGGCATTGCCCTCGAATGCTTTATGCGCGAGCGCCAGCCGCACTGGGTAAGCGGCCTGGTCTACCTGCTGATGGGCTGGCTCGTCGTCTTTAAGCTGCCCGAGCTCGTGTCGCTGCTCAACCCCGTGGCACTTGCTCTGCTCGCTGTCGGCGGCGTGTGCTACACCGTGGGCGTGCCGTTCTACATCGCCAAAAACGTGCGTTACCTGCACAGTGTGTTTCACTTGTGGGTGCTCGCCGGCAGCATCTTCCAGTTCATGGCGGTGATTCTCTTCGTAATCTAGCGACCGCGCCTGCGCGCCCGCGTCCTCGTTTGGGCGCCGGTGCAATTGCCGTATCCGTCATCAACGTTTTGACCTGACGTCCCGAATCTTGGAGGTTCGAGAAACTCCCGATGGACATAACCATCTCCCTTATCACCACCCTCGTTTTGACCCTCATCAACGGCTACTTCTCTATGTCCGAGATGGCGCTCACCACGGCCAAGCGCGCCGTGCTGGAGCATGAGGCCGAGGAAGGCGACAAGCGCGCCGAGCGTGCCATTAAGCTGGCTGCCGATTCCGACCAGCTGCTCGCCACCATTCAGGTCGCCATCACGCTCGTGGGCTTCGCCTCGTCCGCCGTCGCCTCGACGAGCCTGTCCGACCCGCTCGCCACATGGCTCATGAGCTTTGGCATCGCGCCGCTTTCCGCCATCGCGCGCGGCCTGGCGCCGGTCATCATCACCGTCGCGGTCGCCTTTGTGTCCATCGTGATCGGCGAGCTTGTGCCCAAGCGCATCGGCCTCGCAAACGCCGAGGGCGTATCCAAGCAGGTCGTGGGACCGCTTTCCGTGTTCCAAAAGATCGCCCGCCCGCTCGTGTGGCTGACCGGTGCCTGCTCCGACGGCCTGGCCCGCATCCTGCGCATCAAGAGCGCCGACGACCGTCAGAACGTCTCGGAAGAAGAGATCAAGTACATGGTCTCGGAGCAGGACGACCTGCTCGACGAGGAAAAGCGCATGATCCACGAGATCTTCGACCTGGGCGACACCGTGGCTCGCGAGGTCATGGTGCCGCGCGTGGACACCACCATGTGCGAGGACGACGAGACAGTCGCCGACGTGCTGTCCACCATGCGCCAGACCGGCTTCAGTCGCATCCCCGTCTATCACGAGGACCCCGACAACGTCGCGGGCATCGCGCACATCAAGGACCTGATCCAGCCCGCGCTCGACGGCAAGGGCGACCAGCCCATTGCCGACTTTTTGCGCGATGCCACCTTTGTGCCCGACACCAAGGACATCCTGCCGCTGCTGTCCGAGATGCAGACTTCGCACGACCAGATTGTGGTCGTCGTGGACGAGTACGGCGGCACGGCCGGCATCATCACCATCGAAGATATCGTCGAGGAGATCGTCGGCGAGATCGAGGACGAGTTCGACCCCGACAACAAGTACCTCACACGCCTTTCGCGCCGCGAGTGGCTTGTCGATGGGCGTTTTTCGTGCGATGACGCGATTGAGCTTGGTTGG
Organism: Coriobacteriaceae bacterium; assembly: GCA_902399975.1. GTDB lineage: Bacteria > Actinomycetota > Coriobacteriia > Coriobacteriales > Coriobacteriaceae > Collinsella. The sequence goes on from CABOHA010000002.1 coordinate 176,479, forward strand.
CCGCTCGAGGAAAGCGATGATTATGAGACTATCGCCGGCTGGATTTTGGAGCTTTGCGACTCGGTGCCCGACATCGGAGAGGTGTTTGAGGTCGCGGGGTACAAGTTCAAGGTGCAGTCGATGCGTGGCCAGCGCATCTCGCTCATTCGCGTGATCGCTCCGGCCGAAACCGATAAGAAGGATTCCGAGTCCTCGGCAGAGAAGCCGGCGGCGTCGGGTGCGGGCTCTGCGGACCCGCACGACGGCGACGAGTAGGGCAAGGACGAGTAGGGGAGAGTTATGGCAGGCCTGTTCAACATCCTTAAGGTCACCGTCAGCGAGGACAAGATTTGCGCGCACGTGCTGGTGAACCCCGGCATGCCGCTCATGACCTCGGAGGATATCGAGGCCACGGCGCGCGTGTACTACCTGGTGCCCGCGATTGCCAAGCACCTGTGCCTGGGCGATTCCGGCCGCGAGTTCCAGGACTGCATGGGCCAGACCGAGCTTTGCCACCTGCTGGAGCACGTGACGGTCGAGCTCATGAACGAGACCGGTCTTGCCGGCAGCATCTCGTGCGGCCGCACGCGCGTAAGCGAGCACGACGAGCGCGTCTTTGAGGTTGAGCTTTCGTGCCCCGACGACGCGCTGGCTATCGGCGCGCTGTCTTCGGCCACCTTTATGATGGATTGGGCCTATCTGCACGCCGACCAGCCCGCCCCCGATGTGGACGGCACGGTCGCGGGCCTGCGCAACCTGGTGCTGGGCATGCGTGCCGAGGCCGAGGGCAAGGACCCGCACGAGGCCGTTGCCGCTGCGAACGGCGAGGACGTGGCCGAGGATGCGCCCGAGGGCGACGCTCCTGCCGAGGCCGACGCCGACGCCGAGCCCGTTGCCGACGCGCCTGCTGAGCCCGAGTCTGCGGAGCCCCAAGGTGTCCCGAGCTTTGACGACGAGCCGCAGGAGGCAATCGATACCGAGGGTGCGGTCGCCGAGAACCACGAGGCCCCCGCGGCCGTCTTTGGCGGTGCGGCAACGGCTCCGTCCGGCTCGGCGCACGAGGGCAACCTGCCGCTCGTCGATGGCGCCGGCGAGGATCCGGCCGCCACGGTCGCCATGCCGGCTGCGCCTCAGGAGTAGGCTCACTCGCTTATCACCATCATGTACCTGCGCTTTTACCGTACGCAGATGAGCGCGACGGCAAGTGTTGCGCTGCGGGTATAATGGACAGCATTCAAACGGTGGGCATCGAGGTGCCCGCAGGAGAGGAATGATCATGGGAAAGACTTTCAGCTTTGTCTCCGGTGCGCTCTTTGGTGCTGCTGCCGGCGCTATCATCGGCGTTGCTCTGGCCCCGCGCTCGGGTGCCGAGACCCGCGCCATGGCCGCCGATATCGCCAACGATGCCTGGGACAACATGCGTGACACCTACGAGCACGGTGCCGAGGAGGCTCGTGCCGCGGTCAACGACTTTGGTCCGATGGTCGACGCCAAGACCGATGACCTGCGCGCCAAGGTCGACCTGGCCCGCGAGCGCATGGACCAGCTTCGCGAGCAGCTCAACGATGCCATCTCGGGCGGCAACGTGACGCCCGCTGCCGACGTCGTGGTCGAGAACGTCGCCGAGGCCGACACCGAGGCCACGGAGCCCTCGACCGAGGCATAATGCGCGCAGGGGATTTTGTCGGCGTCAAGGTTTATCGTAAGCCTGCCGAAGACAAGCGCACCAAAAAGGACGGCACGCCGCGCAGCCCTAAAAAGCTCGGCAAGATTCACTTTCCCGTCTTTACCCCGGGCGGCACGCGCGTGGTGGGCTTTATGGTCCGCCAGTCCGATATCGCGGGTATGATCGAGCGTCCCGACCGCTTTGTGGCGCTCGATGCCATCGGCGTCTATGAGGGTGCTGTCGCGGTCGAGGACGTCAAGGGCACCTACGATGCCGCCGCGGCCAAGCGCCTCGATATCAACCTGGACGATTGCATCATCTGGGTTGGCATGGACGTGCGCACGGAATCGGGCGATGTCGTGGGCTACTGCTCGGACGTTGAGTTCAAGCCGCGCTCGGGTATTGTGCAGATGTTCTACGTGACCGCCGGTGCCGCTTCGAGTGTGCTGGTGGGCGACACGCAGGTGCCGCCGACGATGCTGCGCGGCTACGAGAACGGCGCGATGATTGTCTCGGACGAGGTCAAGACGCTCGGGTATTCGGGCGGCGCGGCCGCCAAGGCTGCCGAGGCCAGTGTCGTGGTGGGCGATAAGGTCAAGAAGGGCGCCAAGGTGCTCGATGACAAGGGATCGGTCGCCGTGGACAAAGGCAGCCGCGCACTGGGCAAGCAGCTCGGCAAGACGCGCGGTATGTTCAAGGCCTTTAAGGACGAATATCAAAAGGCGAGCGGGGGCTCGTCAAAAGCTACAAAATAGCGACGTACCAAATGATGGGAGGCAAGCCGGAGACCTGTTGCTCCGGCTTGCTGTGTTTATGGGGGAGGGCACATGCGCCAAAACGGATCCAACTTAAACGGGCGTTCGGGTGCGCGTCCGACGGCGCGCCGCGACCTGGGGCAGCTGCCCAGCGGTCAGCGCCGTCGCCGCCGTAAGCCCGGCGCGATGTACCTCAACCATAGCCGCGGGTTTAGCGACCGCAGCGCGCGCATCGGCAACGGGCGCTCGCCGCGCCGACCGTCCCGTCTGCCCTATGCGCTCATTGCCGTGGGCTGTGCGCTCGTGCTGTTTATCGCTGCCGTCGTGGGCTACGTCAACCGCAGCGTGGACGTGGAACTTAACGGGCAAAAGACCGCGGTGCGCGTGGGCTCTACGCTGCAGAATCTCATCGACGACCAGGAGTTGACCGATACCTACGACGCAGGCGACCTGCTGGCCGTCGATGACAGCGTGCTCAAGCGCCATGGCGGCGAAAAGCTGTCGGTTAAGGTGGACGGCAAGCGCATAAAACAGGGCAAATGGGATAGCCGCGAACTTGAGGGCGGCGAGAAGGTGACGGTCAAGGATGGCCGTAACACCTACGAGAAGCACGAGGTTCAGGCTACGGTTATCGAGCCCAAGCTCAAGGTCGAGGGCACGGGCGCTATCGAGTATGTGCAGACATGGGGTGTCCAGGGCCGCTCCGAGGTGTGGGTTGGTGAGCAGTCGGGCAAGACGCAGGACCGCGGCGAGGTTGTGCCCGCCACCGATTGCGTCGTTGCGTGCGCCAGCGTGGCGCCCAAGGGCAACAAAAAGTACGTGGCGCTGACGTTTGACGAGGGTCCGAGCGGCGCCACCAAACAGATCTTGCAGGTGCTCAAGGAAAAGGGCGTTACCGCGACGTTCTTCCTTTCGGGCGATGCCGCGGAAGCCTCGCCCGCTACTGCCAAAGCGATTGTCGATGCCGGGTGCGAGATCGGATCCAACAGCTACAGCGACGATTCGCTCAAGGGTCAGGACCGTGAGACGGTACGCGAACAGATCACGAAAGGCACCGATGCGATTAAGTCGGCGACCGGCGTGAAGACGATGCTGCTGCGTGCTCCCTACGCTGCCTTTGACGAGCAAAACTGGATTGATGCGATGGACCTGGTCTCCGCCGTGGTCTCGTGGAATATTGACTCGGGCGACTGGCTGCTCAACGGTGCCGACGAGCAGGTCTCAACGGTGCTCGATTCGGTGACGCCGGGCAATATCGTGCTGCTCACCGATAGAGACGAATGCGCCGAGCAGACGCTCGAGGCGCTGCCGCAGATTATCGACGGTCTTGTCGCCGACGGATACAAGATCGTGACGCTCAGCGACCTGGTCAAGACGGACACATCGCTCAGCAAAAAGCTCACCTCGCTGACGAAGGTCACCATGCCCAAGGACGCCGTGTTCCCCCAACTTGCCGAGGACGATGACACCACAGAGTAGTCATTGGGTAGTCGTTTAAGAACGTCCCCAAGGGCTATGTCACGGATACGTCAGCGTTTGGTATGCCTGCAATGTGCAGCGCATAAATTCGATGCCGCAGGGCGATGCTGATGCTATAGTTACTGCGGTTAATGAGGGTCAAGAGAAAGGTTACAGGTGAAATCCAAACCTCGACCATACAGTCGATGACCCCATGCAGGTGCTTTTTGCGCATGCACGGGGTGTAAGCGTCGAGCGGCGTGCCGCCCGCGCATGCGTATACATATCCAGAAGCCCCCGGACGCCGCACGCGCGGCCGCGTCCGGAGGAATAATGATGGGGAGCACCATTGAATTATCTGAGTGAGATGCTCAAATTGCCGGTCTTGGACGTCGACGGCGAAAAGCTCGGCGTGGTCAACGATTTTGGCATTGCTACCGGCGAAGTTTTTCCGCACGTGACGTCGCTCGCGTTCCGCGGCCCCGGCAAGACGCCGTTTATGATCAGCTGGCGCAAATGGGTCGACCGTATCGACGAGACGGGCGTGTACCTTAAGGCGTCGGCCACCGAAATCCGTTTTTCGTACCTGCAGCCGACCGAACTCTTGCTTGCCCGCGACGTGCTCAACAAGCAGATTGTCGACACGCAGGGCATGAAGGTCGTGCGCGTAAACGACATCAAGTTTTCCATGTCGGGCGAAAACCAGCTGCGCCTGCTGGGCGCCGAGGTCGGTGCCCGCGGTCTGCTACGCGCCATCAGCCCCGCGCTCGAGCATATCGTTGAAGGCTTTATGAAGCACCTGGGCAAGCCGCTCAGTGAGGATATCATCGCTTGGTCCTACATGGACCTGCTCGACCGCTCGACCAAGAACATTCAACTCTCGGTGTCGCACAAGACGCTCGGCGAGCTGCACCCTGCCGACATCGCCGACATTATCGAGCAGCTCGACCCGCGTCTACGTGCGCAGGTGTTTGCGCAGCTCGATACTGCCCAGGCCGCCGAGGCCATCTCGGAGTTCGATGACGACGAGCTTATGACCGAGATGCTCGAGGGCCTGTCCGATACGGACGCATCGTCGATGCTGGCCATGATGGACCCGGACGATGCAGCCGACCTGATCGACGAGCTCGATTACGAGAAGGCCGAGAAGCTCCTGCGCCTGATGGGCGTCAAGGAGGAGAAGGCGATTCGTAACCTGCTAGGGTATGAAGACAACACCGCCGGCCGCATCATGACCTCGGAGTTTGTCTCCCTGCCCGCCACGGCAACGGTCGGTGACGCCATCGAGGCGATTCGCGAGCTCGACGAGGACTTCGAGAGCGTCTACTACGTCTATACCGAGGATCCGAGCGGCATGCTGACCGGCGTGCTTTCGCTGCGCACGCTGATCGTAGCCGACCGCGACGCCACGCTGGGTCAGCTGGCCTATCGCGACCTGGTCTATGTGTCGCCCGACGAGGACCAGGAAGACGTAACGGACGAGATGACCAAGTACGACCTGGTTGCCATCCCTGTCTGCGACGAGAACCGTCATATCCTGGGTATCGTAACCTTCGACGACGCCATGGACGTTATTGCCGAGGAGCATCAGGAGGACCTGCAGATCGCCGGTGTCGGCTCGGGCGATAGCGCGTCGGACGACTCGACGAACGTGCTCAGCTGGTTCGTGCATCGCCAGTACTGGGTTGTTGTATGGGGCATCGCGTCGTGCATCATGGCGACCGTGCTGGGAACGGCGCTCGGCTCCGCGCATCTGGTGGTGTTCCCCATGTGCGCCATGCCGCTCGTGCTGCTGGCGGCCTCGCGCATGGTGTCGTTCGTCAAGAACTACTTCCTGGAGTATGACGGTCACGACGATGAGCCCAAGCCGTATCTGGGGTTCTTCTTCCAGAGCACGGGCATGGGCCTGATTCTGTCACTCGTGACCTACCTGTGCGCCCAGCTGGTGCGCACCGCTGCGTTCCCCGATGCGTCCATGTTTGAGGAGCAACTCTTTACCGGGTGCTTTAACATCGCGGCCATCGTCTGTCTGATTGGCAACATGAGCGCCGTGATTTACCTGATGGTGCTGTTCTGGCGTGACGAGCATGACCTCAACACGTCGGGCACCGCCATGAACGTTATTGCCGTCATGATCTCGTGCGTAGCGTACTGCGTCGCTGCGGTGCTGCTCACCATGTCGGTCATGGGTTAGGTGGTCGCGTGCAAAATACCAAGCAAAAGTCGGGCACCAAGCAAAAGTTGACCATCGCGGCCATCTTTGGCGCTATGGGTCCCGGTCTGCTGGCGGCGCTTTCGGGCAATGACGCCGGCGGCATTGCAACGTATTCCAGCGCGGGCGCCAGCTATGGCTATAAGATGCTCTGGATGCTTCCCGTCATGACTGTGCTGCTCATCGTGACGCAGGAGACCGCGGCGCGCTGCGGCTGCGTCACGGGCAAGGGCCTGGCATCGCTCATTCGCGAGCGCTTTGGCGTGCGCAAGAGTGTACTTGCTATGGCGGCGCTGTTGATCGCCAACACGGCTGTGACCATTTCGGAGTTTGCGGGCATCGCCAGCGGCCTTGCTCTCTTTGGCGTGCCGGCGAGCATCTCGGTGCCGTTGGTGGCGCTGCTGGTGTGGATGCTTACCATGTCGGGTAGTTTCCAGCGCATCGAGAAGATCCTGCTGCTGGTAAGCTGCGTCTTCGTGACCTATATTGTCGCCGCGTTTATGGCTGGCCCCAACTGGGGTGAGGTCGCGGTCGACCTGGTCGTGCCCAATATTCAAAACGACCCCAGCTACGTGTCGCTCGTGGTCGCAACGATCGGTACCACCATCGCACCGTGGATGATCTTTTTGGCGCAGAACAACGTGGTCGATAAGAACGCGGGCGAGGACGACATCGTGCTGCAGCGTATTGATACCGTGAGCGGCTCGCTTGCTGCCGATGTCATTGCCGGCTTTATTATCATCACGACCGGTACGGTGTTGTTCCCGGCGGGTATTCAGATTAGCGATGCCGCCGATGCTGCCCGCGCGCTGGAGCCTATTGCGGGTCAGTGGTCCACGGTACTGTTTGCCTCGGGCTTGGTCGCGGCGAGCTTCTTGGCCGCCTGCGTGCTGCCGGGCGTTACGTCGAGCGCTATCTGCGAGGCATTTGGCTGGGAGCGCGGTGCCGACCGCAGCTGGGACGAGGCCCCGGTCTATCGCGGCATCATTACGGCCATCATCGGTATCTCTGCCGTGCTGGTGCTTATGCCCGGCGTCGATCTGTTCCAGATTATGATGACCTCGCAGGTCATCAATGGCGTGCTGCTGCCCGTGGTTCTGGTGTTCCAGGTAGTTATTGCCGCTGACCGTCACATTATGGGCACTAACCGCAACGGCCGCGTGTGGAATGTGCTCACTTGGGCGACTATCGGTGTGATTACGGTGCTGACGGTCGTCATGTTTGTTCTGCAGGCGATGGGTTACAGCGCTTAGCGCCTCTTTTGGACTCCAAACAGGCCGCAGCGATGGACTGCGGCCTGTTTTTTGCCCGCTATAGGGCGTTAGTTATATGGCAGTGGACAAAAAATGCCAAATATGAGTACTGTTGCCTTGCCGATAGCATTTACGACCAAGAAAATAATGAACATAGTTAAGAATCTGTTTATTAAAAGCGGGTCTCCAAGTCCTAAGCCGGCCATTCTGGTCAACTGGAAGGGTCGCGCGCTACCGCAGGGGCGCCATTTTGGGTGGTTTTGCCTGCTACTAAAATTGTAACAGTACTCATATTTGCCACTTTTTGTCCACGACCTCTTGGAGTCGGCTCGAAAAGAGTGATTTTGGGTTGTTTGCTGCGGATGTGGGGCTTGGAAACAACGCTCGGGGTGGCGAGGCGCCCAGAATTCGGTCGCAAGGAGGGCGTTCCTCGGCTGTGCCAGGAGTGTCCCTAGGTGCCGGCACATAAGGAACGTCCCTAACTGCCGGAGGGGGTGCCTGCCGTGGCAGGCACCCCCTCCGGATGTGGGAAGTTTGCGCTGCAGGTTACTTGTCGGTGCCCAGCTTGTGCGGCTTGAGAGCGAGCGCATTGACGAGCGCGTCGGTGGCAGACTTGACGGCCGCCGGCTGCGGATCGTTGACGTGATCCTCGGGATGCACGGGCAGGTCCTTCTTGACTGCATCGTGGATCAAGTTGAGGTACTCGGTCACGCCAGTGGTCGACAGGTGCGTGCCATCGCCATCGAACAGGTCGTTGCGATTGGCACTGTATCCGTACCAGTCGATAACGCGCACGTTCTTGTAGCGCGTGGCGGCGTTGGCGATGGCCTGGTTGGTAGAGCCAACCCACGGCTGCGGGCTGCGCGTGTTCACAAACACCACAATACGCTTATCTCCTGCATCGGCCATGATGGCGTCGATCTGGTCGTCGGTTACCAAGCCATTGGTTCCCAGCGCAAAGACCACGATCTTGCCGGCAAGGTTCTGTTGGAGATAGCCCTCAAATGTCGCGCGGCCCGCATCAAACTGGCGGCCCTTTTCGGCATCGATGTGACTGTGGGGGAACACGCCGTCAAAGGAATCGACGGCGCGCAGCGACACGGAGTCACCGATCATCAGCAGGTCGTAGGAGCCATCGGGGAAGCCGTCGTTGTCCTTGTCGGTGTCGTCGGCTGCCTGCTGGTCGGTGGGCGCGGTATTTTTGGCTTCCTTGTTGAGGACTTCGGCGCCCTCACCGCTCAGCGCGGAGGTCTCCGGCACAAAGACCAGGCCGCCCAGCGCGATGACAAGCACGATCCCGCAAGTGGCGCACACAGGAATATGCGCGCGCACCCAGTTGGCGGGCGTGGTGGTACCGTCGCGGAACTCGGCGACGGTGCGGCCGAAGGCGCCCTTTCTAAACGGCGTCTCGATAAAGCGATACGAACATTCGGCCACGGCGACCACCAACAACACCTGCAAAATGTACTGCCACCACGGCGTATCGTTGATGTTGGCGACCGGGTTCATGAGCAACAGCAGCGGATAGTGCCACAGGTAGATGCTGTACGAGCGCTTGCCGACCCACACGAGCGGTTCGGCGGACAGCGCGCGGGCAACCATTCCCTGGGGCTGCACGCAGGCTGCGATGACCATGAGCGTGAGGATCGAGCACAGCAGTGTGCCGCCGCGATACTGGAACGCGGTGTAGCCGTTGGTGAGCGCGACCATGGCGGCAAGGCCAACCAGACCCACGACGCCCAACACATCGATGGATGCGGGCGAGGACCAAAAACGCACGAGGGCGCTCGGCTGTGCCGGGGCGGTCTCGGCTGCTTCGTCGGCCTTCTCGCCAGGCTTGCTCTCGGCGTTCTTGCCGTGCTTGGAGGCGCCAGCCAGGCGATTGAGCCCCAAACGACGAGCGAGACGCACCGGAGCTAGGTCGCGATCGGGGATAAAGGCCATCCAGGCGCCCAGCAGCAGCGAGAAGACGCGGGTGTCGGTGCCGTAGTACACGCGGCTGGGGTCGGCGGCAGGGTTATAGAGCACCATCATGGCGATGGCGGAGACAGCAGCCAGGCCCAGAACCACGCGGCGCGTGTTGGGCTTGCTCATGTGCATGGATACCATAGCGAGCAGCAGCGGGGGCCAAACCAGGTAGAACTGTTCCTCAATGGCGAGCGACCAAAAGTGCGTAAGCGGCGAGGGGTCGCCCAGGGCGTTGAAGTACGAGACGTCCTGCATAATCTGCCACCAGTTGTTAAAGAACAGCAACGATGGCAGGATGTCGGGGCGCATCTTGGTGAGCATCACGTGGTTGAAGATGGTGCACAGAGCGCAGGTCACGAACACTACCGTTACCACGGCGGGGACCAGGCGACGGATACGGCGGATCCAGAAGCTCTTGAGGTCGATGCGGCCGGTCTTAGCGACTTCGTTGAGTAGCAGGCGTGTGATCAGATAGCCCGAAAGCACAAAGAAGATCGTGACGCCGAGCAGACCGCCCTGCGCCCACGTGAGGTTGAGGTGATAGAGCACCACCGCGACGACGGCAAGCGTGCGCAGGCCGTCAAGGGCAGGGATGTAGCGGGACTTGGGGCGAGCAGGCGTCTGCTCCGTGGCGGGAGTGTTGGCACGGCCCGCGCTGTTGGCGGAAGCGCGATGGGGGCTCGCGGTGCGTTGCGGCTCGTTGGCACGGCATTCGTCCTTCACGCGTTCGTGCGGTGCCGGCTCGTTGCCCGTGCGGCGTCGACCGCGCGAGCCCGATTGCGAGAATTGTTCCATAAAACATCATCCAATGACGAGAATAATCAGCACACATTCATTGTAGCTGCCTGCTCCTGTGAATGCTTGCTGCTGGCGCAAGCTCAAGCGCGTGTTCACATCAAAGTGAACTAAAGTTATAGAGGTGCGAGAGCACGCGATTGACGGCCGACAGCGGGTGCAGAGCCCACGGACGAGGAGGTTTCCATGGCGGATCACTGCATCGTTTCGGTGTTCGGCAGCATGAACATGGACCTTTCGGTGGCGTGCGAGCGCATGCCGCGCGCGGGCGAGACCGTCGGTGGCAGCGGTTTTATCACCAACGCCGGCGGTAAGGGCGCCAACCAGGCCGTCGCCGCCGCGCGCATGGGTGCGCACACGTGCATGATTGGCGCTGTTGGGCGCGACGCATTTGGCGATGTGCTCGTGGCGGGGCTTCAGGATGCCGGCGTGGGCGTTGAGTTTGTGACACGTCTCGATGGCGTGGAGACCGGTACCGCGACTATCATTCGCTGCGAGAGCGACAACCGCATCGTGCTGTCGCCGGGCGCCAACCATGCACTTGCGGGCGAGGACGTTGCCCGCGCACTGAGGCGCCTGGTGTGCGACGAGCTCGACGGCGACGCCAGCGAGATTGCCCCGGCTGCCGGAAGCGTCTTTATCGTCCAGGGCGAATGTGATCTGATGGCAACGGCCGCGGCGCTCTTTTGCGCTCACGAGCTGGGATTCTATACGATCTTTAACCCGGCACCCGCCTGCGACCTGCCGGCAGGAGCGTGGCCTGCGGTCGACCTGGTCTGCCCCAACGAGACCGAGTGCCAGGTGCTGACGGGCATTCTGCCCACGGATGACGCGAGTTGCGCCGCCGCGCTCAATGCGCTGCTCGACAAGGGCGCCGGGGCTGCGGTCATCACGCTAGGCGGCGCCGGCTCAGTTGCACTTGGTGATGACGGTGAGCTGCTGCGCATGCCGGCGCTTTCGAGCGAGGTGGTCGACACCACGGCTGCGGGCGATACGTTTATCGGCGCGCTTGCGGCGGCTCGTCTGGAGGGCCTGCCGCTCTTTGAGTGCATGGCGGCGGGCGCACGCGCCTCGGCGGTGACGGTGTCACGTTTGGGCGCGCAGCAGTCGATTCCCACGCATGCCGAAGTTGAGCGCATGTTTGGTTTAGACGATTAGTACAAGACGGAGAAGCGGAGTAGAACTATGGCGATTAAGAAGCTGATCCTTGATCTGGATATGGGTGTGGACGATGCGATGGCGCTTGCCTATGCCATCGCAAGCCCCGAGGTGGAGCTCGTGGGCATCACCACGTGCTTTGGCAACGTGCGCGTCGAGCAATCGGCGCACAACTGCCTGGCGGTGCTCGACCTGTTGGGTCGTCCCGAGGTGCCGGTGTACCTGGGCGCCGATCGTCCCATGAAGGCGACCGAACCCTACACGCCGCCGGCGTCCACCACGCTCATCCACGGTAAGAACGGCATCGGCGGTGCGAGCGTACCCGCGTCGCCCTACGAGCCGGTGGGGGCGACGTCGGCCGATGGCAACGCTGCGGTCGATTATCTGATCGATGCCGCGCGTACTTATGGCCCCGATTTGGTCTACGTGGCGACCGGCCCGCTCACCAATCTGGCGCTTGCCCTGGAGCGTGATGCGGCGGCGATGATGTCTATCGGCCGCGTGGTGGTGATGGGCGGCGCCCTGACCGTGCCCGGCAACGTGAGCGCGGGTGCCGAGGCCAACATGGCAAGCGACCCCGAGGCCGCCGACGCCGTGCTGCGCTCGGGTCGCAAGCTCACCATGGTGGGCCTGGACGTGACGCATCGCGTGGTGCTCACGCGCCGCGATGTTGCCGACTGGACGGGCTCGGGCACCATGGCGGGCTGCGCATTTGCGAGCATGGTCGAGCACTACATTGGCTCGTACGAGATGAACGCACCCTACCTGGGCGGCTGCGCACTGCACGATCCGCTGGCGGTTGCCGTGGCGATTGATCCCACGCTCGTGGGTGCGCTCGGCTGCAATCTTCGTGTCGACCTGCTGGGCGAGTACCGCGGCCGCACTATCTGTGACGAGCACCGTCTGTCCGATCCGGATAAGAGCGCGCTCGTGGCGCTCACCGTGGACGCCCCACGTTTCCTCGTGGAGTTTAAGGCACGCATGGCTCGCATCCTTGGCTAAACGGTTTCTGTGCCCCGTTCCAGATTAGCTACCGAGTAAATACGCCCGTTGGGGGAATAGTCGCGTCGCTTCGCTTGACAACAGGCTAAACTATCTATTAAACATTTACTATTCTGTTTAGATTGAATTTGCGGTCGTTTAGTTGTCGAGTCACGGGGCGGTCAGGCCACGATGCTCGACCGCGACCGTTACTAGGGGGAACAATGGCCAAAGCAAGTGTTCGCGAGATCAGCCGCATCACCGGTTTTTCGCCTGCGACCGTGTCCAACGCGCTCAACCGCAAGCGCAGCGTGAGCGAGGAGACCGCCAAAGTCATCCTGGAGTGCGCGCAGTCGCTCGGCTATCAGCAGTCGACGCAGCTCGAGAGCATCCAGTTTGTGCTCGCGCGCAAGACGGGCGCCATCCTGGACGAGAGCACCTTCCACCCCGCGGTCATCGAGGGCGTGGAGCGCCAGGCGCGTCGCCACGGCATGAGCACGAGCTTTGTCTCGCTCGACTTTAGCGACCTAGACGCCGTGCGTCCGCAGGTCGAGGGCCTGATCGCCGACCCGTCTGCCGCCATCGTGCTGATGGGCACCGAGCTGGGTGAGGAAGATTACGCCCTGTTCGCCAACGCTGCCGCCCACCTGATTGTGCTCGATGGCTGGAGCGATCGTCAATACTTTGATGCCGTGGTCATTGCCAACACCGATTCGGTGCTGCGTGCCGTGGACTACCTTATCGAGAAAGGCCACAAGCAAATCGGCTATCTGGCAGGCGACCTTCGCATCCGCAACTTTAAGGATCGCGAGCGCGGCTATCGCCAGGCGCTTGAGGATGCGGACCTCGAGGCAAACCCGGTATGGCGCGTCACGCTGGGCACCACGCTCGAAGGTGCCTATCGCGATATGGGTGCATGGCTCGACAGCGTCTCACGCGACGACCTGCCGACGGCTTTCTTTGCCGAGAACGACGTGCTCGCCGTGGGTGCCATGCGCGCGCTCAACGAGCACGGCATTCGCGTGCCCGAGGATGTCTCGATCATCGGCTTTGACGACCTATCGTTGGGCGCTTTCTCCAACCCGCCGCTCACCACGGTTCACGTTCCCAAGCACGAGGTGGGCGAGATCGCGGTGCGCCGCCTGGTGGGCAACATCCGCAATCCCAAGAGCTACACCTGCAAAACGGCCGTGTCGACCTATTTTGTCGAGCGCCAGAGCGTGCGCGAAATCTAGGCAGAGACGGCATCGCCTGCAGCGTGCCAAAGCTCGCTAGGGCAGTAAACATAGCGCTATTCAAAAGAGGGTCCTTCGGGGCCCTCTTTTTGTTGCCCTTGTATGTTCAGATTGTTTACATACCGTTTAGGCTGATTTCTCTACCGTTTACGAGACTTTCGCGCTAAACTTTTAAACAAAAGAGTAAAACATTTAGTAAACAGAACAAAACGAAACATGCGTCTGTTTACTGAACATGTGACTAGGGGAGGACGTACATGGACAAGATCAAGCTCGGCTTTGTGCCCACGCGCCGCAGTATCTTTAGCGCGCCGGACGCGATCAAGTATCGCGGTCTGACGGCTGATCGCCTGCGCGAGATCGGCGTCGAGATTGTGGATATCGACGACATCAACGACGAGGGCCTGCTGTTCGACGACAGCCATATCGCGCCTATCGTCGAGAAGTTCCGCGCCGAGGGCGTCGACGGCATCATGCTCTGCCACGCCAACTTTGGTACCGAGTATGTCTGCGCCCGCCTTGCCCGCGAGCTCGGCTTGCCCGTGCTGCTGTGGGGGCCGCGCGACGAGCGCCCCGAGCCCGACGGCACCCGTCTGCGTGATAGCCAGTGCGGTCTGTTCGCCACCGGCAAGGTCCTGCGCCGCTTCCAGGTTCCCTTCACCTACATGACCAACTGCCGTCTGACCGATCCCGAGTTCGAGCGCGGTGTCTGGGACTTTTTGGCCGTGTGCAACGTGGTCAAGACTTTCAAGCACACCCGCATCCTGCAGATGGCCACCCGTCCGTTCGATTTCTGGTCGACCATGTGCAACGAGGGCGAGCTGCTCGAGAAGTTCAACATCCAGCTTTCGCCCATCCCCATGACCGAGCTTGTCCAGGCCGTGCGCGACGCCCAGGCTGACGAGCAGGCCATGGCAGCCATGCTCGCCCACATTGGTGACAGCTTTGAGATCTGCATCCCCGAGGACAAGGTTCCTGCGGTCGCAGGACTCGCCATTGCCATGAAGCGCCTGGTCGAGAAGTACGGCTGCAACGCCGGCGCCATCCAGTGCTGGAACGCCCTGCAGGACGAGTTGGGCATTATGCCCTGCGCCGCCAACGCAATCCTCAACGAGATGGGCATCCCCATCGTCTGCGAGACCGACATCCATGGCGCTATCACCGCGCTGATGGTCGAGGCCGCCGACCTGGGCCGTCACCGCGGCATGTTCGCCGACTGGACCGTGCGTCATCCCGATAACGAGAACGGCGAGCTGCTGCAGCACTGCGGCCCCTGGCCCTGCAGCTGCGCGGCCGTCAAGCCCAAGCTCACCTACCCGCTGGCCTTCGATCACCCCGGCGCGCTGACGGCCGAGGCCAAGCACGGCGACCTCACCCTTGCCCGCTTTGACGGCGACAACGGCGAGTACTCGCTGCTGCTGGGCAACGCCCGCGGCATCGACGGCCCGGCCGGCATGGGCACCTACCTGTGGGTCGAGGTCGACAACCTCAAGCGCCTCGAGGCCAAGATCGTCGAGGGTCCCTACATCCACCACTGCGTCGCCATTCACGCCAACGTGGTGCCGGTGCTCTACGAGGCGTGCAAGTACATCGGCATTGTCCCCGACCTGTACGACCCCATCGAAGAAGACGTCAAAGCTTACCTGCGAGGAGAGTAGAAATGGCAACTATCGAAGAGCTTGAATCCCTGCGTTGGGACCTTCGCCGCGATTGCGTCGATATCATCATGGCTGGCGCCGGCGGGCACATCGGCGGCGACATGTCGGTCATCGATGCGCTGATGACCCTCTACGCCAATCACCTCAACATTTCTCCCGAGACCGTCGACGATCCCAACCGCGATCGCTTCGTGCTCTCCAAGGGCCACGCCATGGAGGCCTACTACGCGGTGCTCTGCCACGAGGGCTATCTGGACCTCGACGACGTCAAGGCCCGCTTCTCTAAGTTCGGCAGCCCCTACATCGGCCACCCCAACAACAAGCTCAAGGGCATCGAGATGAACTCGGGCTCGCTGGGTCATGGCCTGCCCGTGGCCGTCGGGATGGCGCTTGCCGGCAAGATGGATGGCCGCGACTACCGCGTCTACACCATCATGGGCGACGGCGAGCTTGCCGAGGGCTCGGTCTGGGAGGGCGCCATGAGCGGCGGCAACTACCAGCTCGATAACCTGTGCGCGCTCGTGGACCGCAACCGCCTGCAGATCAGCGGCAGCACCGAGGACGTCATGAAGCAGGATTCGCAGGAGGAGCGCTGGGCCGCCTTCGGTTGGAACGTGCTGTCCATTCCGGGCAACGACGTCCAGGCCATCGACGCCGCGCTGACGCTGGCCGCCGAGACCAAGGGTAAGCCCACGGTCATCATCCTCAACACGGTGAAGGGCTACGGCTCGCCGGTTATGGAGGACAAGGCCGCCTGGCATCATCACCTGCCCAACGATGAGGAATATGCCCAGATCATCGCCGATTTCGCTGCCCATAAGGAGGCTATCAATGGCTAACAAGATCGCCAACCGCAAGGCTATCTGCGACACGCTGCTCGAGGCCGCCGCAACCGATAAAGACATCGTCGTCTTGTGCTCCGACTCCCGCGGCTCCGCATCGCTCACGCCGTTCTTCGATCAGTATCCCCAGCAGTCCATTGAGGTCGGCATCGCCGAGCAGGACCTGGTGAGTATCGCCGCCGGTATGGCCTCGTGCGGCAAGAAGGCCTGGGCCGCCTCGCCGGCGTCCTTTGTGACCACGCGCTCGTATGAGCAGTGCAAGGTCGACGTTTCGTACTCCAACACCAACGTCAAGCTCATCGGCATCTCGGGCGGCGTTTCCTATGGCGCCCTCGGTATGAGCCATCACTCCGCACAGGATATCGCTGCCATGAGCGCGATTCCCAACATGCGCGTGTATCTGCCGAGCGATCGCTTCCAGACCGCCGAGCTCGTGCGCGCCCTGGTTGCCGACAACAAGCCGGCCTACATCCGCGTGGGCCGCAACCCGGTGGAGGACGTGTACACCGAGGACGAGTGCCCGTTCCAGATGGACCGCGCCACCTGGGTGCGCCGCGGCACCGATGTGGCGATCGTCGCCACCGGTGAGATGGTCCGCCACGCCGTGGACGCCGCCGACCTTTTGGCCGAGCAGGGTATCTCGGCAACGGTGCTCGATATGTACTGCGTCAAGCCGCTCGACGCCGAGGCCGTGATCGAGGCCGCCGGTGCCACGCGAGCCGTCGTGACCGTCGAGGAGCACAGTCCCTTCGGTGGCCTGGGTTCCATGGTCGCGCAGGTCGTGGGTGAGCACTGCCCGCGTCCGGTCAAGTGCCTGAGTCTACCCGATGCGCCGGCCATCACCGGTACGAGCCCCGAGGTCTTTGCGCACTACGGCCTGACGGGCGAGGGAATCGCCAAGACGGTCGTCGAGTTCCTTCCCGCAGAGTAATTGGTGCATCGGGGACAGGTTTGCACCAATTCTTTTAGGTTGAATTTTGAGCAGGCCGGCTGCGCTCTCATGAGCCGGTCGGCCACTCGCTCCTTGTCCGTCGGGTTTTAGTTTTGAATCGACGGGGGAGACAGGAGAGTACATGAGCAAATACATCATCGGAATCGATCAGTCCACACAGGGTACTAAGGCGCTGCTGGTGGACGAGGGCGGCCATCTGATCCATCGCGCCGACCGCTCGCATCGCCAGATTGTCAACGAGGCCGGCTGGGTGAGCCATGATCCAGCCGAGATCGCCGCCAACGTGCTGGCCGTGGCGCGCGCCGTGGTGGAGGAGACCGGGGTCGATCCGGCCGACGTCGCCGGCATCGGCATCTCCAACCAGCGCGAGACTACCGTTGCCTGGAATCGCACGACGGGCGAGCCGCTGTGCGATGCCGTGGTGTGGCAGTGCGCCCGCGCCCGCGAGCTGTGCGACGAGCTGGCTGCGCGCGAAGGCGTGGCCGAGCTGGTGCGTGACACGACGGGTCTGGTGCTCTCGCCCTACTATCCGGCGGGCAAGATGGCCTGGATCCTCGCGAACGTTCCCGCGGCTGCCGAGGCCGCGGCGGCGGGCGAGCTGTGCCTGGGCACCATCGATGCCTGGGTGGTCTGGACGCTCACGGGCGGCGCGGAGTTCCGCTGCGACTGGTCCAATGCCAGCCGCACGCAGCTTTTTGACCTGCGCCGTGGCTGCTGGAGCGAGCCGGTGTGCGAGGCCTTTGGTGTCAATCCGGCGTGTCTGCCGCAGGTGACCGATTCCGATGGCCTGTTCGGTACAACGGACCTGGGCGGCTTTTTGCCGGCGCCCGTGCCCATTCACGGCGTGCTCGGCGACAGCCATGCCGCCTTGTTTGCCCAGGGCTGCCATAGCCGCGGCATGGCCAAGGCGACCTATGGCACCGGAAGCTCGGTCATGATGAACGTCGGCGACGAGTTCGTCGCCAGCTCGCATGGGCTTTCGAGCTCGCTCGCATGGCGTATGGACGGTGTGACCGAGTATGTTCTCGAGGGCAACGTGAGCTACGCCGGCGCCGTCAAGACGTGGCTGCGCGACGACCTGGAACTCATCAACAATCCCGAGGAAGTCACCGACCTGTGCTACGCCGCCAATCCGGCAAGCCGTGTCTACTTTGTGCCGGCGTTCACTGGCCTGGGCGCGCCGCACTGGGCGAGCGATGCCGAGGGCTGCATCTTTGGCATGACGCGCACCACGGGCCGTGCGGAGTTCGTAAAGGCCGCTGACGAGTCGATCGCCTATCAGATCTTCGACGTGATTGATGCGATGGTCGAGGATTCGGGCGCGGCGTTGGCCGAGCTTCGTGTTGACGGCGGTCCCACGCGCGACGCGTACCTGATGCAGTTTGAGAGCGACTTGGTTGGCTCGCCCATTCGCATCGCGAGCAACGACGAGATGAGCGGTCTGGGCGCGGCCTGGGCCTGCGGCATTGCGCTGGGCATGTACACGCGCGACGTCGTCGACGTCTACGGCGCCCGCGGCATCGTGGAGTCCACCATGTCCGCCGACGAGCGCGCCAAAAAGATCGCCGGCTGGCGCCATGCCGTGAAATCTACAATCGCGTACACCGCCTAGCATGATTATTCTGAGACGGGGATTAAAAACTCATTGATCCCCGTCCCGGGCAGCTCATTTGGGACGGGGCTTTTTTGACTGGTATGATTGGTGCGACCATTCGAACCAGCTAAAAGAGCCCCGTCCCAAATTGACTACCGAGAGGAACTGCCATGGAGCGCATTGCAAGTTTTTCCGTTGACCATCTGCTGCTTGAGCCCGGCGTGTATGTGAGCCGCATCGACCGCGATCCGGCGACCGGCGCCGCCGTCACCACCTTTGACCTGCGCCTGACCACGCCCAACAAGGAGCCAGTCATGAACACGGCCGAGTGCCACACCATTGAGCATCTGGGCGCCACCTTCCTTCGCAACCATGCCGAGTGGTCGAGCCGTATCGTCTACTTTGGGCCCATGGGCTGCCGCACGGGCTTTTACCTCGTCGTTTTTGGTGAGCTGACGAGCGAGGAAATCTTGCCGCTTGTGCGTGAGCTGTTCGAGTTTGTTGCTGGCTTTGAGGGCGATATCCCCGGCGCTGCTCCCGAGGAGTGCGGCAACTACCTGGACCAGAACCTCCCCATGGCCAACTGGCTTGCGCGTCGTTATCTCGACCGCGACCTGGCCGATATCGACGAGAAGCACCTGCACTATCAGCAGGCATAGGGCCGCCCTCTGCCTCCAAACCGTTCACACGGAGATATCGACCGTTTAACTGTTTAGAAGTGTTTATTCGAGGTCATTAGCACTAGCTCGCTTAAACTAGTCCTCAGAGTGATATTCAGGCAAGGCTCCTGAAGCAGCATCTGTCGACATTGATTGTCGGATTCTGCTTCGGGAGCCTTGTTCTGTTTAGGGGGGGACGCATGGAAATTGTTAAACGAATTAATACCAGCGCTGTCCTCTGCGTCGATGGAAATGGCAGACAGTTGGTTGCATTCGGCCGTGGTCTGGGGTTTAAGAATGTCGGAGACGAGGTCCCTCTTTCGGAGATTCAACGAACGTTTTATAACGTTAGCTCTCGCTACATCGCTCTCGTTGACGAGGTCCCCGACGAGCTTCTCGAGCTTACCTCGGATGTTATTGATATGTCGACAGGTTTGCTGTCTTATGAGGTGAGCCCTAATTTGCCGTTTATCCTTGCGGACCATATCGCGTATGCGGTTAAGCGCAAAGAGCAAAATATCGTTGTCCGCATGCCTTTATCGTTTGATGTCCGCCAACAATATCCCGTCGAATTTAGAATCGGCGAGTATGCACTTAAGATAATCAGGAAACGTCTTAACGTTAGGCTTCCAGCTCATGAGGCAGTTGGAATTGCCATGGCGTTTATCAATAACATGGCCGATTCGGACTCATGCGAAGTAGTTAAAGAGTTTAGCGCGGATATCTACGATCGTGTTCTGGAGGAGTCAACCGTTGCTGTTGAAAATCGGCTTGGCATTCAAGTTGATCGGGAAGGTTTCGATTACGCAAGGTTCGCAACCCATCTTCAGTACTTATTCAATAGGTTGAACTCTGGCGAAAGCATCGTGAGCGACAACCGCAAGATGTACCTCTCGCTCAAAAAAGAATATCCGGTGGCATCAATGTGCGCCGATGATATTGCTTCTGTTCTCAGCCGACTGACGGGGCGGGAACTTATAGACGAAGAAAGACTCTACCTCATGATGCACATCAATCGAATTGCATCGAAAACAAGGTAATTAGTTGGCAAAGGCGCGCGCTTTGCTGATGGTTACATATAAAACTCAACATGGGAGAAATGGTATTTATGGCAGATACAACCAAGCTCGCTGCCGAGATTCTCGAGATGGTGGGCGGCGCAGACAACGTTACATTTGTAGCTCACTGCATGACTCGTTTAAGGTTCAACCTTAAGGACGAAAGCATCGTAGACGATGCAAAAGTCAAGGCGATTGATGGCGTGATCGACATTCGCCATTCCGCGGGGCAATATCAGGTGATTGTGGGACCTAAGGTCGATAAGGTCTATGAAATCGTTGCCAAGGAAACCGGGATTGATGCCGGAGATTCCGAGGCAAGCGAAGGAGAGACTAAGGGCTTTCTGGGAAAGCTAATGAAGCTCATCAGCGGCATCATGATGCCCGTTCTTCCTGCCTTGATCGCATGCGGAATGATAAACGCCGTCCTTAGTATTCTGACGACGGCGGGTGCTGTTTCCGCCGAGAGCGGAATATACACTCTGCTGTACGGCATGGGAAATGCCTGCATGTATTTTCTGCCCGTTCTTGTCGGATCATCTGCTGCTCAGTTCTTTGGAACCGATCGATATATCGGTGCGGTACTCGGTGCAATCCTGATTTATCCGACTTTCGTTGCTGCGGCCGGAGCGGGCGATGCGCTGGATTTGCTCGGCATGAAGTTCACAATGGTGAGCTATTCCTCCACGGTGTTTCCTGCTATCGTGGCGGCTTGGTTCGCATCCGTTCTTAATAAGTGGCTGCGGGCGGTTCTTCCCGATGTTGTGGCATTTGCGCTCGTCCCGTTCCTGACGGTTGCTGTTGCCGCCCCCGTCTCGCTCCTTGTGATCGGCCCCGTTATTCAGCAGGCGAGCTCTTTGCTTGCGACTGCAGTGCTGGCGGTCTATCAGTTCAGCCCTGTCCTTTGCGGCGTTATTCTCGGGCCGATATTCGGTCTCGTTATGATCCCCCTTGGACTCCATTGGGCCCTGATCGTGCTTTCCATCAACAATATTATGACCGTCGGCTCCGATCCTATCCTTGGACTTCTCTGCTGCAGCATGGGCGTTGTCGGCGCTTGTTTGGCGTTTGCCCTCCGCTCGAAGGACCCGAGTGAAAAGAGTCTTGGGTTCAGCTGTGCCATTACGGGCTTTTTCGGGATTACGGAACCGGCGCTGTACGGCATCATCTTGGAGCACAAGAAGATCATTATCGCTTCCATGGTCGCCGGAGCAATCAGTGCTGTTATCCCGGCGATTTTCAACACCTGTACGTTCGTTATGACGTCGAGCGGCATTTTTAGCTTCCCCGGTTATATGGATCCTTCTGGTGATATGAGCAGCCTCATCGGCGCAATTCTTTGCAATGTCGTCGGTTTAATTCTTAACTTCGTTCTCGTTTACATCCTGTATCGCCCTGATGAAGAGGCAGTAGTGGAGTAGACAATTATTTGGGATGTAAGCTGCCGAAAACCCCGCGGCAGATTGCATGTGGTGGGCTTGCCGTTGATTCACGCGAGCCCACCCTCATTTTTGGAGTGACTAGCTATGACAATTACAGCCGATATGACGTTTGGCGAAATCGCGCTCCTTCCTGAGTTCGCTGGCTTTGGCGAGCACCTTATGCTTTGCCGGCCTTCAACTTGGGAGCGCATGTGGAATAAACCCATCGGGTCTCATATGAATTCTGATGCTAATCCATATGAAACTACTCGCGTTTTGCGTGGATTGAATCGGATTGTCGAGCTCGTGGATGACGGGAGGCAAGTTGCCTACGATATATGGGATGAAGCCGACTGCATCCGTGATCCGACTCGACGCAACACGAAACTGTTCTTCTTTCCCGGGAGACCCGGGGCTCCCTTTATCATTGCGGTTTCGGGCGGAGGTTATCAGAGCGTTTGTCATCAAATGGAAGGCTTTCCCGTTGCCCCCGAGCTCAACGATGCGGGCTATAACGTGTTCGTGCTGTCATACAGGGTGAGGGTCGAGCCTTTGATGCCGCGTCCAATCGACGATTTAAATCGAGCTGTCCGTTTTGTCTTCGATAATTCAGCGAAATTTAATGTCGCAAAAAGTTATGCAGTTATCGGCTTTTCTGCTGGTGCGCATTTAACTGCCGAGTGGGGGACGGACAACAAGGGATTTGCGTCCTACGGATGCGAGGCACCCAAAGCCTTGGTCCTGTGTTATGCACCGATTGATCTTCGTGGCTTTGAGAACGCATCAGACAATAGATTTCTTGATTCGGTGTGCGGCGGGGCTGGTCGCGACTCGCTCGATGATTTCTGTATTAATCAGCATGTGTGGGAGCAGTATCCTCCGACATATCTTTGGCAATGCGCTGACGATGATATTGTATCGCCCGACAATTATGAAAAGATGGTCGATGCTCTGGATGCAGCTGGAGTACACCATGAGGGAGTCATGTATTCAGAAGGGGGGCACGCATTGATGAAGCCCCATGCGCCGGAGACCGACTACTGGTGTATGAGCGTTATTGAGTTTCTTAAAGATTATCTCGACTAGGAAGCTGCATGTCGCTTTTTGAGCGGGTGATTTCGTCATGCAATGTTTTCGGTATTGATCGTGGTCGTGGATGAATGATGTTCTAGAATGTTCATACTGTCACATAAACGAACAGGAGCGAACATGCATATCTACTCTGTATCAGATCCCGAGTTCAAATCCTATGGTCGCGTGTGGGACGACGTGCCGTCCAACCTGACCGCCCCGCTTGTCGAGGCGCTTGCGGCTACTCCCATTCCCGAGGGCACCAAGTACGTGGCCTCCGCACCCGAGCTCGAGCAGGTTGAGGGTGTCGACACGCTCGGCCTGCTCATGTACGGCGGCCGTCCGTTCCAGCCGGGCTGGTGCAACGGCCACAACACGCGCCTCAACTGTCTGGAGTATCACCGTGCCAGTGAGTTTAATTTGGGTGCGCGCGACTTTATTCTGCTGCTGGCCAAGCGCGAGCAAATTGTCGACGGCAAGCTCGACACCGCTCAGGTCAAGGCCTTTCGCGCGCCCGCCGGCACGCTCGTCGAGGTTTACGCCACCACGCTTCACTACACGCCCTGCATGGTCGACGACGGCGGCTTTCAGGTGATGGTGGCGCTGCCGGCGGGCACCAACGGCCCGCGCCCCGAGGCTGCAGCCGACATGCCTGCCGCCGGTGACAGCTACTGCTACTGGAAGGCCGACAAGTGGGTCCTCTGCCACGCCGACAGCCCCAAGGCGGCCGAGGGCGGTTACGTGGGCCTCATCGGCAAAAACCTCGACATCACCTGCGACTAGGGGCTTCCTGTTTGTCTCGATCTGTAACATCTAGCGGGCTAAATCGTCTCTACCTGTTACAGATTTAGACAAACTGCGGGGGGCTGCCCGAAAATCTCGATCTGTAACACCAAGCCCGGTTTTGGCTGCCTACCTGTTACAGATCGAGACAAACCGTCCCCAACCACCACAAAGGTGCCTGTCCCCTTTGTGGTGGTGTGGGGCGGCGGTATCAGAAAGTGTCAGACGGGGGCGGCTGCGGGGCGCCTGTGCGCGAAAAGAAGTGCCGACCTGCGCCGTTGCCGTTGAGTGGCGCGCTGCTTACGGGGATACTGAAGCCACGACAAACAGCGTGTGAAAGGATCGATGCATGGCTTTCCGTAATGACTTCCTGTGGGGCGGCGCGACGGCTGCCAACCAGTGCGAGGGCGCGTACAACGTTGACGGTCGCGGCCTGGCCAACGTGGATGTGGCACCGCACGGCCCGGAGCGTTACGCGGTGGTCTCCGGCCAGCGCAAGATGCTCGACTTCGAGGACGGCTATTACTATCCCGCGCAGACCGGCATCGATTTCTACCATCACTACAAGGAGGACATTGCCCTCTTTGCCGAGATGGGCTTTAAGACCTTTCGCATGAGCCTGGCCTGGACCCGTATCTTCCCCAACGGTGACGAGGCCGAGCCCAACGAGGCCGGCCTGGCCTTTTACGAGGACGTGTTCCGCGAGTGCCAGGCGCACGGCATCGAGCCGCTCGTGACCATCACGCACTTCGACTGCCCCGTCCACCTCATCAAGGAGTACGGCGGCTGGCGCAACCGCAAGCTCATCGACTTCTACAAGAACCTCGCGGCCACGATCTTCATCCGCTACAAGGGCCTGGTAAAGTACTGGCTTACCTTCAACGAGATCAATATGATCCTGCACCTGCCGTTTATGGGTGCCGGTCTGGTCTTTGAGGAGGGCGAGAACAAGGAGGCCGTCGAGTACCTGGCCGCCCACAACGAGCTCGTCGCCAGCGCTTGGGCAACCAAGATCGCTCACGAGATCGACCCTGAGGTCAAGATCGGTTGCATGCTTGCCGCAGGTAGCTACTACCCCTACAGCTGCCGTCCGGGCGATGTGCGCCAGGCGCAGATTGACAACCAGAGCAACTATTTCTTCGTCGACGTTCAGAGCCGCGGCTACTACCCGGCCTATGCCGTCAAGAAGCTCGAGCGTTTGGGCATCGATGTGGGCATGACGGATGAGGACCGCGAGATCCTGGCCGCCAACACCGTCGACTTCATCAGCTTTAGCTATTACAGCACCCGTTGCTCCGCCGGTGCCGATAACCCCGATGTCGAGCGCACCCAGGGCAACGCCTTCGCCGGCGCCAAGAACCCCTACCTGCAGGAGAGCCAGTGGGGCTGGGCCATCGATCCGCTGGGCTTCCGCATCACCCTCAACGACCTGTACGACCGTTATCAGAAGCCGCTGTTTGTGGTCGAGAACGGTCTGGGCGCCAAGGATGTTGTCGAGGAGGATGGCTCCATCAACGACGACTACCGTATCGACTACCTGCGCCAGCATATCGCCGCGATGCGCGATGCGGTGACCGAGGACGGCGTTGACCTGCTGGGCTACACTACCTGGGGTCCGATCGACCTGGTGTCTGCCGGCACGGGCGAGATGTCCAAGCGCTACGGCTTTATCTATGTCGACCGCGATGATGCGGGCAACGGCACCCTCAAGCGTTCCAAAAAGAAGAGCTTCGACTGGTACAAACACGTCATCGAGACGAACGGCGAGGACCTGGCCTAAGGCTTCCCAACAACCATAGCCTCCTAACCAAAACGCCCGGCGAGCAGTTAATGCCCGCCGGGCGTTTTGTTAAGAAGTGAAAGCACTCATTGGGGACGTACTTAAATGAGTACCCGCAGAATGAGAGTGGATAATCTCCCGTTTTTAGCCTGTTTGTGGGCTCAAAGTGGGAGATTATCCACTCTCGCCATTTGGGCGTCCAAAAATCCTCGCTCGTTTTGTCTTAGTCATTGGGGACGTTCTTAAACGGCTAGTCGCTGGGGACACCCTTTGCCGTCTGCGGATTTTGGGACATGTGGCCCGCTTTTTGGGCCCGCCTGTCGGTACACTAAAAGCACTATGGGTACCCGCGAGCGACATATCGGCCACGCGGCCGCCCGATCCGCACCCGTGGCGGATCCCAAGGGCGGCAGGCTCTTCGCCATGCCGCGATTCCTTGTTGGTATAACACATCAGGTGTACCGTCACCGCGTCTTTGCTATCGCCGGCGCCATCACCGTGCTGTTCCTCATGCTTTTGGCAGTCTTGCCGGCACTGTTCGCCTCCGACCCCAAGCTTTCCAACACCGTGCCCGCCTATAGCGAGGTGTCCGAAGAGGTCGTGGATGCGCTCGTCCACTCGAGCTCTCTCCCGCTGCTTGTCGCTGCAATTGCATTTTCAATCTGGGGTGTGTTGGCGTACCTACGCTGCTTGGACTACGTCTTGCGCCGCCGCCTTGTTGCCATCGCCGCCATTTGTGCCCTGTGGATGATCGAGGTCATCCTCAAATATAAGTCGTTCACGCCGTTCTATGCCACCGTGCTGTGGTACCTGTACTACGTGCCCATGACGCTCATTCCGCTGATCTACCAGCTGTGCGGTCTGCGCCTCGCGGGTTTGGAACAGCATCGTATGGGGCGTCGGTACCGCACCGTTTTGTGGGTCATGGCTGTCCTGCTTATCGGCTTTGTGCTTACTAACGATGTTCATCAGCAGGTCTTCCATTTCGATCGATCGAGTGGAACCTGGAGCAACGATTACACATATGGTTGGGGCTACGGTACCGTTCTGGTATGGACAGCCTTTAACTTCGTTGCCTTTTTTATCTTGGTAGGACGGTCCTCGTCTTTTCGTATTCAGCGTTTCTCGGGCACGGCCGCGCTTGTCCTATTGGGCGGCGCGTTCTTTGCCATTTCATATGCGCTGCGTGTGCCCTGGGCATGGAGGCTTAATTTTTCACTTGTCTACTGCGTCCTGTGCGTGGTGGCGATGGAAATCTGTCTCGATTGCGGTGTCATCCCGTCGTACCACGATATCGCCGGTATTTTCGGCACCTTGCCGCTTGACCTCAAAGTTCTAACGCGTGACCTGCAGGAAGTCTATGTCACGCCGGTGTCAAAGCCAATGCCGGTAGGCGTGCGTGAGGAGTTGCGGGCCCAAGAGCACGGGCACGCTCACGCCTTTGCCGTGGCGTCCGATCCCGATGTAATGTATCGCGCCTTTCCGCTGCTGGGTGGATCGGCTCTCCTTGCCCAGGACGTCTCGGAGCTCAACGAACTCAATCGCGAACTGGCGCATCGTCGCATGGAGCTGCAACGCCAAAATGAGCTGCTTGCCGCCGACTACGACCTTAAGACACATTTGGCAGACCAAGAGGCCGAGACCTTACTGGTCCAAGACGTGGACCAAGCGCTTGCCCGTGCGCTCGAAGGGATGTACGACCTGCTGAGCTCGCTGCCGCCGTTGACCGATGAGGCATCTTCGCACGAGCGTTACCGCATGCTGCAGCGCGCCAAGATGCTCGTCGCCTATTGCAAACGCAAGGGGTCGCTCACGTTGGCACAGCACGGGGAGAGCGGTTTTGACCGCGACCGCATTCAGCTCATCGCCAACGAGCTTGCAAGTGACCTGCGCACCATCGATGTCGATTGCGCCTCGATTATCGCCATACGGCGCCCGATGCACGCCAGTACGGTAAGCGCCCTGTACGACTGCGTGTATGACTTTGCGTTTTTTGCCTACACCACCGACCATCCGGCGCTTATGTATCACTTGGGCGACCATGACCGGTGCAGTGTCGAGCTGCGCGCCACGCTATTTTCCAACGATGATGAAGATCTTTCGCAGACGCCCGCTGCGCAAGAGCTCGAAAGCGCTCTGCAAGGGCGCAACGTGGCATACCGCCTTGAGGGCGAGCCCGGCCAGCTGCGTATGATCGTCTTGATGCCGAGGGCGGGTGAGTGACGATGCAGATTTCGTTCATCCTTCCCCAAATCGTTGCGCTCGATGTTGTCTTTGCCCTGGCTGCGTGTCTGCAGATGATCCACTTCCCGCTCATCGCATCGCGCCGCTCGTCCTATAACCGTAAGGTGATTTGCGCCTACGAGACGAGCCTTGTGCTTCACCTGATGATTTCGGCGCTCATCTTATTCGCGTCGTCTGGCTCGTATCTGGTGGCGCCGCTTGACGTTTGCGCCAGGGCAATGGGCGGAGTGCTGTGGCTCAATGCCGCGATCTTTGCCTATGGCGTGGTCCTTATGGTGCACTATCGTCGCCCTGTCATGCTGGCCGAGCTGCTGCTTGTTGGCGCCGTGACACCGCCGGTGGTTTTTGCCATGGGCTCGGTGTGGGCCGTTGTCCTTATCGCAGAGGGAGCGTTCTTCCTGTTCCGTTCCGTCGCGGCGCTCTTGATGGACGTCCGTAACCGCCAGGAGGATATCACCGCGTTCTCGACGATCGAAACCATCAACGTGATTCCCGTGGGCATCCTGTATCTGGACTCGAGGGGCCGTCCACTGCTCATGAACCGCTGCATGCGTAAAAACCTGGTGGAGCTTCATATGCCCACCGACCTAGGCGATATGAGCGGTACATGGAACGACCTGCGCAAGCTCAGCATGCAAATGCCCGAAGGCGGTAAGAACCGCGTGCGGATCAACCTGGACCGCTTTGGTGAGGCGCGTGCGGTGGTCGAGGTTTCTCCCGCCGAGATTCGCCTGTTTGTGTGCGATGGCGTTATGGTCTCGGGCCGTTCGTTCGAGCGCATAATCGGTCTGGATGTGACAGAGTATGCGCATGCGCATGACCGCCTGGCGCAGGCCAACCACCTGCTTGAGCTTGCGGGCCAAGAGCTCCAGGCCCAGATCGAAGAAGTCAAAAAGGTTGCTGACAATGCGGCCTATCTGCGTATGCGCGCTCGCGTGCACGACGTGATCGGGCAGCGTCTGTCCATCCTCCATCGCTATTTGGAGGAGGGGCGCTTGGACGACGAGTCGCTCGAGCAGATCGACCCGCTGCTGCGCTCAATCGCTGCCGATCTGCGCAGCGGGGGCGACACCGAACCGGCAGAGCAACTGGGCGATATCGTCCATGCTTTTGGCCTGGTGAGCGTGCAGATCGATGTTGAGGGTGCGCTGCCTGAGGACGCGCGTGTCGCCGCCGCCTTTTTGCAGATTATCCGCGAGGCCTCGACCAACGCCACCAAGCATGCGCAGGCGCATCGGGTCCATGTGCGCTTGTGGCAGGAGAGGACGGATGCTGACGCCGTCGCGCACATGACGATTTCTAACGACGGGTCCCCGGCCCCCGTATCGTATCGCGAGGGAACGGGTATCCCAGGTATGAGGCATGTCGCGCAAGATCTGGGTGGCAGCCTAGAGGTCCACGCCGCCCCGCCCTTTACGCTTACGGTGTCCATTCCGCTTAACGCCAACGACACCTCCCAAAGGAGAAGCTCATGATCCGCGTGTTAATTGTCGAAGACCAGGCCATTCTGCGCGAGAGCCTCGCGCGTTCCGTTGGCGACCAGCCCGATATGACCGTTGTCGCCGCAATCGCCGATGCTTCCGAAGCCCTCGATGTCGTACTCAAGGAGCGCCCGGACATGATACTGATGGACGTGTGCACCGAGCACGATTCCAACGGCATCGTGGCGGCGGCACGCATCAAGGAGCAGCTGCCCGAGTGTCGCATCATTATCATGACAGGCATGCCCGAGATCACCTTTGTCGATCAGGCCCGCGAGGCGGGCGTCGATAGCTTTGTGTACAAGAACGTCGGTATCGACGAGCTGTTCGCCGTGATGCGCTCCACGCTGGCGGGTTACTGCACGTTTCCCAAGCCGCCCGAGAGCATTTTTTCGGGTACAGCAGCCCTCGACGATGTCGAGCTATCGATTTTGCGCCTTGCCTGCGAGGGCAAAAGTCGTCGCGAGATCGCGGCCGAGCTGTTTATGAGTGAGGGCACCATCAAGCGCCGCATCTCGGAGATCCTGAGCAAGACCGGCTACGACAACATCATGCGCCTGGCCGTGCATGCGGTGACCGAGGGTAGCATCGTTCCCAACATGGAGCGCTAACGCTCGCTACGCATCGGCATAAAAGCGACGGGGCCGCAGGATTATCTCCTGCGGCCCCGCCTGACATGTGCGCGGATGTGTCCGCCAATCCGCGGCTGATGTTACGTGCCGTTACGCGATGGTTGCGCTGTAGGAGGCAACGTCCTCGTAGGAATCGGTCAGGTAGGCGTCGATACCGATGGTCGTGTTGACCAGGCTGTCGAAGCTGTCAAGCGTGCCCTTCGAGAAGGTGAACTCTTCGGTGGCGTTGGTGCCGGGCATCAGGTGGGCCGAGAACCAGGCTTCCTTCATGGTGCCGTTGACGTTTGTCTTGCCGGTGGGAGCGTAGAAGGTCAGGTCCTTGTCGCTCTTGTTGACGATGTTGACGACAAAGCCGATGTCGCCCCAGTCGTCCTGGAACTTCTCGGTGATGGTGATGGTGCACAGATCGTCATCGGCGACGGTGACGGCGGGGGATATTTCGACGCTCTGGACATCGCCGTCTTCGACGGCCTCCTCGACTTCCTCTTCCTTCTCGGCGGCCTCGCGATCCTTCTTCACGGTACCGGATAGGTCCTTATCGGACTTGCTAAAGATGAGCTTGTCCTCGCCGTCCTCAAGGACAAGCTTGCCGTCCTCGAGCTTCACGTCGGTCGTCTCCTTGTCGACGGTGATACTCGCGGTGGTAGCGTCCTTGGCCTCCCACTTTAGGTCGGAAACTTCGGAGAACAAATCGAGGCTGCCCGTGCCGTCTTCGTCCAGGACCAAGATGCAGCTGATGCCCCATTCCTCGAACATATCCATATACTCATCGGTCAGCTCTTCGCCCTCCGTGGTTCCACCCGAGAGCTTCCAGCTGCCGACAAAGTTGGCCTTGGGGTCTTTGCCGCCGCTGCAGCCCGTGAGGGCAAAGGCGAGCGCCAAGACGCATGTCAGAAATGCGAGCGCGGACTTTTTGAACGTTGTCTTCATGGTGTCCTCCTTCTTGTGTGAAAACCCATAGAAGCAAATGCGGGGGTGGCGGACCCCCCGTCAATTACCAGATAGAGGGGCTAGGGCCGGGGCGTTCCGCAGTTGCTGCAGAACTTGCCGCCGTTTTCGCTGCCGCAGTTGGGGCAGAACCACTTGGCCGGTGCCGGGGCGGGTGCGGGACTGCCGCACTCGGAGCAGAACTTGCCGGTGTTGGTGGCGCCGCAGCTGCAGGTCCATGTGCCGGCCGCGGGGGCAGCGGCAGGAGCCGGTGCGGGAGCGGGTGCCGGAGCCGGCTGCGGGGCGGCCTGCTGCTGTGCCTGGCCGGCGGCGAACAGCTGGCTGGCGTTCATGCCGCCCATGCCACCTGCCATGCCCATGCCCATAAAGCCTGCCATCGCGCCGTTGGGATTGGCGGCTGCCGCGCGCATTGCGTCGCTCTGGGCGCTGGCAATGTTGGCTGCCGCCATAGTGGGATCGCGCATGACGGCGGCTTTCTGCAGGTCCTTGATCATCTGCTCGTCCTCTTGCGAGGCAGCGATGGAGTTGACGCCAAAGCTCACGATCTCGACGCCGCGCAGGTCACGCCAGTCGGCAGAGAGGACCTCGTTGAGCGCGCGGGCGAGCTCGGTGGTGTGGCCGGGGATGGCGCTGTAGCGGATGCCCATTTCCGAGATCTTGGCAAAGGCGGGCTGCAGGGCGGTGAGCAGCTCGGACTTAAGCTGGCTGTCGATCTTGTCGCGCGTGTAGCTATCGGTCACGTTGCCGCACACGTTGGTGTAGAACAGCAGCGGGTTGGTGATGCGGTACGAGTACTCGCCGTTGCAGCGCACGGAGATGTCAACGTCCAGGCCAATGTTGTTATCGACCACGCGGAAGGGCACGGGCGAGGCGGTGCCGTACTTGTTGCCGATGATCTCCTTGGTGTTGATGAAGTAGACGCGCTGGTCCTTGCCCGCGTCGCCGCCAAAGGTAAAGCGGCTGCCGATATTGGCGAAGGTCTCCTTGATGGAATCGCCCAGGTTGCCGCTAAAGACGCTCGGCTCGCTGCCGGTATCGAAGACGAACTCACCAGGCTCCAGCGCGACTTCGATGATCTTGCCGTTTTGCACCACGAGCATGCCCTGGCCGTCGTTGACGGCGATGACCGAGCCGTTGGAGATGACGTTGTCCTCGCCGCGCGTGTTGGAGCTGCGGCCACCGGTGCGTTTGCTGCCCTTGCAGGCCAAGACGTCAGCAGGCATCGATTCGCAGTAGATAAATTCCTTCCACTGGTCGGCCATGACGCCGCCGGCAGCTCCCAATCCAGCTTTCAAGAGTCCCATGGTGATCTTCCTTTCTCGTCAAAGGCCGGGTGGTATTGGTCGGATTGCTTAGTCGTCCTTGTCGTCTTTCATGACAACGGTGGTCTCGGTGTGGTTGAAGGTGTCGTGCTTCTCGGTCAGGTCGAGCTCGCCGCAGTACTCGTCGGCGTGGGTGGCCTCGTTGGCCGTCTTGAGCTGGCCTACCAGTAGCACGTCTCCGATAATCACGATGATCAGCGGCGCGACGATGTTGATGAGGATGCCCTCGATATCAAAGGCGAGGTAATCCGGATCGAAGGCGTTCTCACCCATAAAGAGAATCTGGGAGAGGATAAATCCGATCACAAAGAACAGCACCGAGGCAATAGCGAGCTTGGGCTTGGAGCAGGGGAGCTCGCCGACCAAGCGGCCGGTTTGGCCGTTCATGGCAAACAGGTAGCTCTTGCCGTTCCACGAGGTGGAGAGCATCCAGACGGGGAACAGGGCGTAGTCGCTGTCTTCCCAGGTGTAGTCGAGCTGCTTGCTTTCGACCGTGGCATCGTCATATTCGTCGACGACGGTCTCGCGCAGGGCCGAGATCGTGCTCTCCTCCATACGGCGCTCGGCGCGCGCCTTGCAGGTCTCGCAGTCCTCGTCGTAACGGTTGGCGATGTAGCCGGGCATATATGCGACCGAGAACGGACGCAGTGCGTCGTAGTCAAACGGCTCGATGGCGTCCATGTGGCCGTCGGGCATCTTGGACGATCCGTCGACGGGCACGCGCTTAAACGAGATATTGCCCTTGCGATAGGCGTCGTAGTGGTCGGTGGTCGTGACGGTGCGGTCGGATTCCTCGGTCACGGTCTCGTTGGTCGCGTCAAAGTACACTTCGCCGTCAACGCGGGCGCCGTAGAGCCAAAACGGCACGTAGACACCTTGGACCTCGTCGATGTGGTTGCCGGTGACAAAGCTCTTGGGCAGCAAGATTTTGCCCTTGTAGTGTTCCTTGAGTGCGGCCGTGACGTCGTCGCGCCCGAGCTTAAACGGAATCACCAGGTCGGGCGAGAAGTCGCCCGAGAGCTGGCCGGGCGCCACGGCAGAGTTGCCGCAGTACGGGCAGGTGGTGACGGCGACGGTGCCGTCGGACACGAGCTCGGCGCCGCACGACGAGCAGATGTAGCCGGCGTTTTGGGCGAGCTCCTGCACCGCGTCGTCGGCGACGGGCTTGGGCGTTGCGGCTGCCGCATCGGCTTTGGCATCTGCCTTGTCCTGGCGCTCGCGATAGAGGGCCTCGACTTCTTCGACTTCAAAACGCGAATCGCAGTAGTCGCAGACGAGCTTTTGCTCGGCACTGGCAAAGTGAAGGGGGCCGCCACACGCGGGGCACTGATAGTTGACGCTCTCGAAGGCCATGATCGGTCCTTTCCGTGCCGGAGGCTATGCGCCGATGGCGCCGCCGCAGTATTCGCAGCGCCCACTGGCATCGGGAATGGTGGTGGCTCCGCAGAAGGGGCAGGTCACCGCGGTCTTGGGGGCCTTGGCGGCCACGACGCTGTCGCGTGTCTCCTGGCGCAGCTGCACCAGCGCGTCGCGGACCTCGGTTGCCTGGCGCTTGGCCTCGCGGTATTCGATGGAGCCGCGCTGATCGATGGTGGAGTCGTTTACGCGCAGGTTGATCTCGGTAAAGTACGGCGTGTTGACGTGAATGGTCAGATTAAAGTCGTAATCCAGGTCGTAGCGCGGCGGGTTGTAGCTCTCGCGCTCGCCGTCCTCGGTCTCGCGATAGATCTCGGTGCGATGCTCGTCGATATCCATATCGCAGCCGAGTACCTGCGAGAACTCGATGATGTCGGGATTGGCGTCGCGCCAGCGGCTCTGCGAGGTGATGATCAGCAGGCCCGCGTCCTCATCGAGCATGATGTTGGTGCGCCCGGCAGAAAGCGTGCGCGTGGGGTTGAACGACGCCAGGCGCTCGGCGTTGGCCTCGCGGTAGGCGAGTTGCTCACGGATATCGTCCGCGGTGCTGGAGCGATAGCCGTGAAAGTAGGGGGAGAGCTTGCCGGCGCACTCTTTGCACAGGTAGCCTTCATTGATTTTTGTCTTACCTAGAAGTCCCAGCTCGGTACCGCAAATCGCGCACTCTTTCTTCTCGAACATCTTGTCAAAGAAGCCCATGGCTGCCTCCCATCAACTGGTAGCGTGTGTCACTTTTGATGATGGGGGAGTGCGCAGCCTTTCACGATACCCAGACGGCTCAACGAGTCTCCACAACTGGGACACATGGCCCATTTTTCCTACTCATTGGGGACGTACTTAAATGAGTGAAACTACTCATTTAAGTACGTCCCCAATGAGTGCTCGCAGAACGAGAGTGGATAATCTCCCATTTTTGGCCTGCTTGTGGGCTCAAAGTGGGAGATTGTCCACTCTCGTTGTTTGGGTGTCCAAAAATCCCCGCTCGTTTGGCACTTGGGGACGTTCCTTTTGTGCCGGCACCTGGGGACACTCCTTGCCTGGGGGCTACCTCTAAACGGGAGACGGTGTCGGCCGCGCAGGGGGCCGACCGTTCACCGATTAATGCCGACCGTTCGCCAAGCGCGGCCACAATTCCGCTATTAAAGCGATTCAATGACGCTTAAATACTATAAAGAGCTCAGCTTGAGTGCGACTCCCTTCGAGGCATGATCGGGCGGCTCGTCGATTTGCGCCCGCGCATGCACGCCATGCGCCGCCGTAGAACGCCGTTGCCGAAGGGAAGAACTGTGAAGGTCGTCAAGCGAATCAACAACAACGCAGTTATGTGCACCGACTCAAAGGGTCGAAGCGTCGTTGCATTTGGCAAGGGAATCGCCTTCGCTATCGACAAGGAGACGGGCGACCTGCCGCTCGCCGCTATCGAGCGCACCTTCTACAACGTGGACGAACATTACCTGGCGCTTCTCGAAGAGCTATCGCCCCGCGTGCTCGCGGTCTCTGCCGAAATCATTCAAGCCGCCGACCTGGAGCTCCCCTACGAACTCAGTCACAACGCCGTGCTCGCCCTTGCAGACCACATTACTTTTGCCCTGCAGCGCGCCAAGCGCGGCATTACCGTGCAGATGCCGCTCGCCTATGACGTGGCGCAGATGTATCCCATCGAGTACAAGGTGGGCGTTTTTGCCCTCAGGCGTATCTTCGATGGCCTCAATGTGGAGCTTGCAGAGAGCGAGGGCGTGGGGATCGCCATGTGCCTGCTCAACGCGCGTCTGGCGCCCGAGAACGAGGCCGAAACCGACGCCGAGGCCCGCGACGATGAACGTCTCATTGGCGCCATCATCGCAAGGATCGAGAAGACCTACGGAATCGAGGTCGACCGCCACGGCTTTGAGTTTGCACGCTTCGCTACCCATATCCACTATTTGTTTGGGCGCATTCGTACCGGTGAGCCCATGAACACCGACGGCGCGGAGCTTTACGGAACCGTGCGCGGCGAGATGGGCCGTTCGGCTGAGGTTCTCGACTACGCCTGCGTGCTTATCGAGGAACATTTTGGATGCCAGATCAGCGACTCCGAGAAGCTATACGTGCTCATGCACATTCATCGTATCTCGCACCCCCGGGTGTAGATATACCGCAGCAGCGTCGGTTATCGCTGCAGGTAAACCGGCCTGAGGCCGCCGCGAAGCTCCCCATACCCCTTACAAATCGCGGCAGCCGGGCGACGGGTTGTTGAGGGCGCCGTAGAGGTGCCGGCGGGCGGGTCCCGCGAGAAAAGGAGGTCATTATGGCCGACAACAAGAAGATTGCCGAGGACGTGCTTGCAGCCGTCGGCGGCAAGGAGAACGTCTCGGGTGTGACGCACTGCATGACGCGTCTGCGTTTCACGCTCAAGGACAACGGTATCCCCGATACCAATAAGGTCAAGAAGATCAAGGGTGTCATCGGCGCCCAGGAGTCGGGCGGCCAGTACCAGGTCATCATCGGCCAGAACGTGCCCAAGGTCTATGACGAGGTGTGTGCAATGGGCGGCTTTGCCAAGAGCGCCGCAATCGACGAGAACCTCGATGCACCTAAGCAAAAGCTCACGCCCAAGGTGATCGGCAACAACATCCTCAACTACCTGTCCGGCTCCATGGTGGCGTTGATCCCCATCTTGATGGCCGGTGGTCTGTTCAAGTGTATCGGCACGCTCATCGGTCCGCAGGTCTTTAACCTGGTGCCCGAGACCGATCCCACCTACCTGCTGTTCTACACCTACCTGTTTGACGCGGCCATGTACCTGCTGCCGGTCTATCTGGGCTACAGCGCGGCCAAGAAGATCGGTGCGAGTCCGGTGCTCGGCATGTTCTGCGGCGGTATCCTCATCTGCCCCGACATCGTGGCGCTCGCCCAGAGCGGCGAGACCTCGCTCACGGTCTATGGCATCAGCGCTCCGCTGCAGAACTACCAGCAGACCGTCCTGCCGATCTTGCTTTCGGTCTCCGCACTCTACTGGGTCGAGAAGTTTTTTAAGAAGATTGTGCCGGACGTTCTGTCTACCGTCTTTACGCCGTTCTTTACGATGGTCGTTATGGTGCCCATCGAGCTTATCGTGCTTGGCCCTATCGGCAACGAGCTCGGTAACCTGCTCTCCGCCGTCCTCTTTGGTATGGCGGGCACCGGTATCGGCTTCTACATCGCCATGGCCATCGTCGGCGGCCTGTGGCAGCTGTTTGTCCTGACCGGTATGCACATCGCCGTGATCATGCCGGCTCTCGCCACCTTTATGGCGTTGGGCGAGGACAAGTTCATCTTTGTTGCGTCCAACTTTGCCATGATTGCTGTGTGGGGTGCTGTGTTTGGAGCCGCGTTGCGCATTCGCAACAAGGAGGAGAAGGCCCTGACCTTTGGTTATGTCATCTCGGCTATCCTCGGTGGCGTGACCGAGCCCGCGTTGTTTGGCTGCATCATGCTCTTTAAGCGTATGATTCCCTGCATGGTTATCGGCGGCGCCATCTCTGGTCTGCTCGCCGGCATTCTGGGCGTGACGCTGGGCATGCCTGGTGCTAACTCCAACTTCCTGGTGTTCTTGGGCTACCTCACCCCGGGCATGGGCAACCTCATCAACTTTGGCATCTGCTTTGCCGTGGCCTTTATCGTCTCCGCCGTGCTCGCCTTCTTCTTTGGCATCACCGAGGCCGACCAGGCCGAGCTTGACGAGGAGTAACGCTTCCTACAGGTATTTTTCTCCTCTGGGGGACAGTTCAGCGCAAGGGGCACCGCCGGGATATTCCGACGGTGCTCCTTTTTGGCACTTGGACGTTCTTGTCTGACTAGTCATTTAAGTACGTCCCCAATGAGTACCCGTAGAATGAGAGTGGATAATCTCCCGTTTTTGGCCTGCTTGTGGGCTCAAAGTGGGAGATTTCCACTCTCGTCATTTGGGTGTCCAAAAATCCCCGCTCGTTTGGCGCCTGGGGACACTCTTTGTCGAATGTGGGCGTCGCCCTTGCTATGCCACAGTCACGGCGACCTGGGCGTAGCGGCTGCAGGGGCGCTCGGCGCGCGTCTGGACGGTGAGGGTGAGCACAAGGCGGTCGCCGGGTCGCGCGTCGGCGGGCACGATGAAAGCGGTGTCTACCGTGCATTCTTGCCACATCGACAGATCCTGGACGCCTGCATAGCTCGATGGGTCTACGGCCACATCCCAATGTGCATCGAAGCCCTTGCCGTCGGGGTCGACGATGGTCGCTGTAAGGTTGACGCGCTCGCCGGCTGTGGCGCTGCGGTCGGCAGTGACCTCGACAACATGCGCCGGATGCGAGCAGATGGCCGGATCATGGGCACACCATTGCGCGCGGGCGGCAAAGTCTTCCTGATAGGCACGCAGATAGGGATTGAGATTGTCGTCTGCGGGCGTGCCGATGGAGGCAAAACCGGCGGGCGCGTTCGCATCGGGATGCCCATCAAAAAACATGCGTCCCAGCAGCGTATCGAAGCCGCGGTCGTCGATACCGCGCAGGCCAAACGGCAGCAGCGGAATATAGGTCATGCTGTCGCCTTCGGCCATAAAATCGCCGCGCTCAAACTGCATCGCGGGCATGCCTTCCAGGCCCCAATCCAGACGGGCATGCTTGCCAAACTGAAAGCGCTCAGGCTCGTTTTCGTAGACCTTACCATCGCCATAGAGCATATAGCGTGCCATGAGGGGGCCGTTGCCCTGCGTGAGATTCTGCTCGGGCCAGGGAGCCTTAAACAGCGGCAGCGTATCGGGCTGAGCTGTTTTGGCGTCGAAATAGTTGCCATACATATAGGGCGTACGCCAAAAGATGAGCTCGGGAAAGAGCTCGCGCCCATGGTCGAGCCACGAGTTGTCCTGTCCCACGCCATCGGCAACGCCCATCACGCGCACCTTCTGATAGACCTGCTGCTGCACGGCGGGCCACTCGGGCGTGGCGCGATAGCGCTCGGCAATACTCATGAGGGCGCGAACGATCGTATTCATACCACCCCAGCTGAGCAACCATAACGTACGCGGATCATCATCCAGAATCGCCTGCGCAATTACGCGAGACCCCTCAGTTTCCTCAGTCACATCACCCTCAAAGGCAACATTTCCCACAAAGGTGCGCTCGATCATCTGGGCGGGCGTGGGAAACGGCGGCTCACCGGCAGCGGCCGCATTTGCCTGCAACTGCGGCCAAGCCTGGGCATATTCATTACTCCAGAGACTCTCAATCCAATGCTCGGGAAACGGCCGATACTCACGAAGCTCGCCGGCTAGCGGATCGGGCTCATGAGGCACAACAGCCCACTCATAAGAGCGCCGCCCTTTGGTCCGCCAATGCGAATTCACCTCGCCGAGCGTATGAACCCCATCCCCAAGAAAGTGATACTGCGAAGCCGTATACACCACAGCCTGAACATCAAGCAAGTTGAGATACAGAGCCAAATGAACAAGTGAGTTCATATCATCGACTTCCATATCAGTGGTAACAATCACCCGAGTCAACTTCTGGGACATAGGAACAGCTCCAATCAAAATCAATTCAGCCAGTTACGCGCAAGGCAAGACTAAACCCCGGTCCCCGCGATGGGAGGGCTTAGCGGTCGACCCTGGCCGACCACTCCCAGCAGCCCACCGGCTCGCCGTCGATGAGTACGTTGCCCCCGTCGAAGTCTTGATAACACAGGTCGTTGAATTGGTGGATCCACACGCCGTGGTTGAACGTCTTCTTGGCCGAGCCGTCGGCCTCGCGATACACGCCGGTCAGGTCCTCGACATGGCTAAAGTAGGTGAGGTGCACGTTGGCGCCGGCATCGCGCAGGCGCGCCGTGAGCGGCAGCACGGTCTGTTGCGGTGACACAAGCTCGTCGCCCTTGGAGTGCGTAAACCACAGCGGCGTCTTGGCGAGCGCGGCTACGTCCTCGTCCGTGGCGTTGTACCACGGGGCGCAGCAGGGAAGGCCCGCGGCGAAGAAATCGGGGTAGTCGGCGCACAGGCGCAGGGTCATAAAGCCGCCGTTGGAAAGACCGGCGACCACGATGCGGTCGGTGTCGATGCGGTCGGCATGCTCGGCGACAAACTCGTCGATAAGCGCCTTGAGCACGGAGGAGTAGATGCTCTGGTTGGAGCGACCGAGTTGCTCGACGCCGTTGTCCATCCAAAACGTGGGCGACTGCGGCACGAGCACCCAGGCAAAGCCGCCAAAGTAGCGCTGGATCTGCGCCTGGCTGATGGCCGTCACGCGGTTGCCGATATAGGCGCGCGTGGCGCCTTCGCCCTGCGTGGCGCCCTTGCCCTCGCCGGCGCCGTGCAGATACACCACGAGCGGTGCCTTTTGGGGCATGGCCGTGGCCTCGGGCGCAAAGGGGTTGAAGCATGCCGAGTCCTCGGCCTTAAAGCTGGGCTCAAAGAAGCCGTATTCGAGCGCGATACCGTCGACGGCGGTCTTTTGCGTGGCGTTGCTCCAGCCTTTGAGCGCGGGGCAGATATCGCCACGGCAGGTGTCGAAGACCAGGCCGCAGGTGGGATCGTCGCCGTCATTGCCGGGAAGAGCCGCGAGCTGCGTGATGTGCAGCTGGTCATCGAGCATGCGCGAGCCCATGACGCCGCCTTCGATCTTTTTGGTCAGGCGCTGCTCGGCGACCTCGAGTGCCACATGGGTGCCCACGGCGAGCTTACGTCCGTTCTCGTCGCACGGATATGCGGCGAGAATGTCGATGTAACCCACGGAGGGCGCGGCATGGTCGGCGCCGCGCTCCTTGCGCATCAGAACCTCGCCCGAGCGCTCGTGACGCTCTACATATATATGGAAGGTGTTCGTGTCGATGTCGTTGGCGCGCACGGTGCAGGGCAGGTCGAGTAAGACCTTGCTGATCCAGGGGCCAAAGTCGCCCAAGGTGGTGACGGTTGCGTAGGTACACAATTTGAGTTCCATGAGCTGCCTCCCTTGCGCCGCTAGTGGGAAACAAAAGCGGCAATACAATCTAAACATGTTTAGTGTAATCTAGAATTGAAGAATAACCAGATGAACTCGGTAAACGGCAAAATTGAACACGCCATGAACTACTAAACATATGTTTATTAGCTTCTAGCAGGGCTTCTGTTGATGAGTTAACAGGTCATAGAGGTGTTAATCAAAATAAAAGCCCACGTAAAGAGCCATATATCAATAGACAGTCAAAGAGACCATCTCCCACCATTGGAATACGTTCACCCCCGATTTCCTACCGTTCGCCGGACTCTGCACGGTAAAATTGCCACAAATGAGGCGCTCCGTGTAAACTAAAGCTCGTAAACGTTCAGTAAACACTTTGTTTACGACAGCGTATCCAAGGGTCCGGCAACCGTAAGGGGTTATAGTCGCCGGGCCAAAGGCGTGCCTAAGCCCAAGGGGGCTGGCACACGAAGATATGGGGAGGGGTCCCATGGCAGTAGATAACAAGCAGATTGCCACCGATGTCCTCGAGCTCGTGGGCGGTGCGGAGAATGTCACCGTCGCCACCAACTGCATGACGCGCCTGCGTCTGACGCTCAAGGATAACAACAAGGTTGACGTGGAGAAGATCAAGAAGGTCAAGGGTGTTCTGGGTTGCCAGTTCGCCGGCAGCCAGCTCCAGGTCATCATCGGCCAGAACGTGCCCAAGGTGCTCGCCGAGTTCGTCGCCATCTCCGGCGTCAAGCAGGGTGAGGCCGTCAACGAGAACCTCGATGCTCCCAAGGAGAAGTTCGAGCTCAAGAACCTGCCCAATATCATCCTCGACTATCTGTCGGGCTCCATGACCCAGCTCATCCCGCTGCTCATGGCCGGCGGTCTGTTCCGTACCATCGCGGCCGTCCTCGGCCCCACCATGCTCGGTGTGCTCTCGGCCGACGACCCGACCTATACGTTCCTCTACACCACGCTGTACGAGGCCACGTTCACCTTTATCCCCATCTACCTGGGTTATGCCGCGGCTAAGAAGCTCGGCGCCAGCCCCGTGCTCGGCATGCTGCTCGGTGGCGCCCTCATGGCTCCGTCCGTAGTGACGGCTGCCACGCAGGAGGGTGGCGGCATCATCTCCGTCTACGGCATCCAGATCGCTGCTGCCAACTATCAGCAGTCCGTCCTGCCGATCATCCTTTCGGTGCCTGTCCTCTACTTCGTCGAGAAGTTCTTTAAGAAGGTCATGCCCGACGTGCTCTCCACGGTCTTCACGCCGTTTTGCACCATGATCGTTACCATCCCCATCGCCTTCATCGTCCTCGCCCCCATCGGCAACGAGATCGGTACGCTGATCGCTAACGCGCTCTTCGGCCTTGCTGATCTTGGCGGCATCGGTATTCTGATCGTCATGGCCGTCCTCGGCGCCTTCTGGCAGCTCTTCGTGGTCTGCGGCATGCACATGCCCGTCATCCTGCTCGCCCAGGTTCAGATCATCGCTGCCGGTTACGATCCCTTCGTCTTCGTTTCCACCAACTGCGCTATGGCCGCTGTCTGGGGCTGCGCCTTCGGTGCCTTCCTCAAGATGAAGAACCCCGACGAGAAGTCTCTCGCCATCGGTTACGTCATCTCCGCCATCGCCGGCGGCGTCACCGAGCCCGCGCTCTTCGGCATCCTCATGCGCTTCCGTCGCACCATGTTTGGCATGTTCATCGGCGGTGCTATCGGCGCTGTGTTCTCCGGCCTCATGGGTGTTACCTACTACCTCGCAGGCGGTGCCTCCAACTTCCTGGTCTTCACCAACTACCTGCAGGGTGGCCAGATGAACACCGTCTGGGCTATCGTTGGTATGGCAATCTCCTTTGTCATCGCCGCTGCCGTCGTCTTTGCCTGCGGCTTCTCCAAGGAGGAACTCGCCGAGATGGAGGCCTAAGGCCAAACCGTTCGGTCACATATGACCTCACCTACACGACAGGGCCCCGTCAGGCGTAAGCCCGGCGGGGCCCTTCTTGCAAGGTAGACTGATGGAGGCGGGCGAGATTCGCCCGCAAGGGTTTGCCAAGCGGCGGGGGCTTTCGCGCGGGGCTACCGCGAAAGCCCCCGGCGGTTCGCAAATCCTTTATCAAATGAAAGGACATGCAGATGAGTTTGGGAAAGCTGACCGTCAACGGTCGCCAGGACGGCTTTTTGTGCGAGGGCAAACCGTTCTTCTGGTTTGCCGATACGTGCTGGAGCGCTTTTACGAGCATCGCCGAGGACGACTGGGATTACTACCTGACCCGCCGTGCCGAGCAGGGCATGAACGCACTGCAGATCAACACGCTGCCGCAGTGGGATCGCTGCTGCCCCGACCTGGGCATTTGGCCCTATGCCAGCGAGGACGGCGTGCACTTTGATTGGTCCCGTCCCAACCAGGCATATTGGGACCGCGCCGCCGCCATGTGCCGCGCGGCCGTCGAGCACGGCATCCGCCCGGCGCTCGTGCTCATGTGGTGCAACTACGTGCCCGGTACCTGGGGTGCCAAGATCGCCGAGCGTTGCGGTGCCGAGGTTATGCCGCGTGAGGAGGTCCGCGCCCACGTTGCCCGCGTCGTCGAGAACCTGGGCGAGTTCGACCCCGTCTACGTGGTGACGGGCGATACCGACTTTGCCGGCGACGAGGCGATCGCCTATTACGAGGACGCCCTCGACGAGGTCGTCAAGCGCGCGCCCGAGGCACTGCGCACCATGCATATCAACCGCGGTAACCGCACCATTCCGGCGCAGTATCT
Organism: Coriobacteriaceae bacterium; assembly: GCA_902399975.1. Taxonomy (GTDB): domain Bacteria; phylum Actinomycetota; class Coriobacteriia; order Coriobacteriales; family Coriobacteriaceae; genus Collinsella. The sequence continues at coordinate 219,479 of CABOHA010000002.1, forward strand.
GGACCGTCTGGACTTTTATATGTTCCAGCCCGGCCACAACTACGAGGGCCAGCCCGAGGCATGGCGTCTGCCGCAGGACTTTATCGCCAACTATCCCAAAAAGCCGATGGTCAACTCCGAGCCTTGCTACGAGCAGATGGGCGCGTCGCGCAACGTGTACTGGCGTTTTACCGCGCAGGATTGCCGCGCGAGCGTATGGTCGTCGATTCTTGCCGGCGCCAGTGCCGGCGTGACCTATGGCGCACACGGCGTGTGGAACTGGCAGACATCGCGCAGCCAGGGTTCGGTCCTGGGCGAGGGCTTTGACATGCCCTTCCGCTGGCAAGAGTGCCTGCAGTTTGCGGGTGTGTGGGACTTTGGCGCGATCGAGCACGTGCTTGCCGCCCTGGGCGCTACGGCTGCCGACGATGCACTTGCCGTGGTTCCGGCGCAGGAGCTCCTCGACGACGCGCGCGAGTCCATCCGTGTGGCGCGCGCTGGCGATCGCATCGTCGCGTACCTGCCGCGTACCACGGCGCTCAAGTTTAAGCTCGACGGCGCGCGTGGCTGGACGGCGACGGTCCTCGACATGGAGGACAAGCGCATCGCAAAGCTGCCCGTCCGTGACAACGGTGACGGCACCGTGCGCGTGGCTCAGCATCCCTTTGAGCACGACGCGCTGGTGATCCTGGCCCCCGGGCGCTAACGGCTCTTCTCCAACATTTACAACCCAGTCCCTTTCATTAGGCTGCGACGGAATGGTTCCTGCATGACGGCTTCAAGCTGCCAAGGGGGAGCCATTCCGTCGCACCCTTTGCTTACTCATTGGGTACTCATTGGGGACGTACTTAAATGAGTGGCAGTTGGGGGATACTCCTTGCCGAGTTGGAGCTTGCGCGCGCCCCTTCTGGGTCATGCGGCTCAAAATCGCGGCGTCATGCGGACGGCTGGGGTCGAATTTGCAACATTTCGAACTTGGCTTCGATATTGAGATTGGTTCTTTATTAAAATGGTGTTCCGGACAACAAAGCGGGTGGGGGTTACCATGAGGGACCTGGGAGACACAACCGCATATTTGCGCCGGGGCATGCGGGAGATTCTGTGCCTAGCGCTGTTCTTCTTCACGTTTTTGGCGTGCGAGTATTTCTTTGATGCGCGCATGGCCGAGTTCGTGCCATCGAGTGAGGTCGTCATCTACGAGAGCATCGTTGTCGGCGCGAGCGTGATTGGCTTTTTCGTGCGCCCATTTCTGTACTATCGCCGTCCCCAGACGATCGATGCGACGAGCGATATTACGGGCGTGCTGTTGGTATCGGCGTTGCTGCTGATGATTATGGCAGTGCGGTTTGAGGTAGTAATTGCCGGCGGCCTGGTGGCGTGCTGCGCCCTGGGCTATTGCGGATCGACCGCCCATGCCAATCTTGCGCGGCGTTTTGCGCAGACGCCCTGCCTGGCGCGCACCGTGGCGGTTTCCTATGCTGTGGGCATTTTGGTGCAGGTGCTCAACCATATGGTGATGCCTGCGGGCATTCCCCAGCAGTCTGTTCTCATTGCCTGTGCGATTGCGCTGGTGGGGCTGCTTCACGGTGTCCGCCGCGCTAAATTGCGTGATGAGCCTGCGCCCGAGTTCGAGGTCGAGATTGCCGAGCTATCGGTCGATGCGTCGGAGCGTGGCGCCAGGTGGCACGATGACCCCGAGGCAAAGGCGGCCTTTCAGGGTGCCGTGGTGCGTCTGACGGTGGCGACCGCTTGCCTCACCGGCGTGTTCGCGGCCCTCAATGCCGGCCTTACGACCTCGCATGCCGCTGGCGCTATCGATCTGGGCGACTGGCCGCGCTTGCTGCTGGTTGTGAGCGCCCTTGCCGCCGGCGTCCTGTATGACCTGCGTGGGCGTTCGTATATGAATATCATCATGACGTGCGCCGCCATGCTGTCCACGCTCTCGTTCTTTGTACTTATCACCGATGGCAACGGTGGCAACACGCTTGCCGCCACGATTATCTTTTACCTTGGCACGGGCTTTTTCGTGGTGTTCTTCACCGCGAAGTTCGCCGCGATTTCGATGTATGCCCGCTGGGCGTATCTGTGGCCGTGCATGGGCCGTGTTATCAACAACGTTTGCTCGATGCTCGTGACGGCTCCGGCAGTGGCGATTATCTCGAGTCAAAACGTGCTGGCGGCAGTGAGCGTCGTGCTCGTGCTGTTTGTCGGCATCGCGATTTCGCTGTTGGGACAGTTTGGACAAGACGGTGAGGGCGAGGCGACGCGCGGCAGGCTGGCGCTTGCCACCGACGATCTTGGCGTGAGCTGTGAGCCCGGCCAGGCCGACACGGTGCCCCTGGAGGCGCCGGAGCTTTCGTTTGACGATCGGCTCGATGGCTTCGTTGCCGCCTTTGGGCTCACCAAGCGCGAGCGCGATGTTCTGGAGGCACTGGTCGTTTCGGACGACAGCGTGCAGGACGTGGCGGCGGCACTCTTCCTTTCGCGTTCCACGCTCTATCGCCACATCGCTTCGATTAACAAAAAGACAGGTGCCTCCTCGCGCGTAGCCCTCATCAACTTCTTCTGGTCCTGGACACCCCAAGACTAGCTAACCACCACAAAGGGGACAGGCACCTTTGTGGTGGTTTTTTACCTGCAAAAATATGAATATGAGACATTTGTCACCTGCCGTTTTGGTGCTCAAAGGCATATGAATGTGATGCTGAGCAGAGCAGAACGGAGGGGGTGCACCTATGGCGTCTCGGGGTTGCGCGTCTAATAAAATTGCGGGCGCGCTTATCGCCGTGGTGGTCTTTGCCGCGGCGGTGACACTCATGCGAGTTTACGTTGCCGGCGACCATGGCGCTCAGGGAAAGACTGCCGCGCAAGTGTCGCTCAACGATTGCGCTGTCGTTCCGGTGGCGGTCAAGCTTATCGAGGACGGGGAGGCGCGGACGGCCTATGAGACCGACGATGCCGAACTGGTCGCATCGACTTTTGCCGCGCTCGATGGCTGCACCGTGGGGGATGCGGTGGATGAGCGGACGAGCGATGCCGGCCGAACGCTCGTCTTTGTCTATGCGGATGGCTCGGAGCAATCGGTAGAACTTGAGGGCAAAAACATCGTGCTCGATAAGACGGCGTATCGACTTAACGGTGCCGATGAGTTATGGCGGCAGCTTGCCGCAATCAAAAACAGCTAACGAAATTAGGGATGTACGGGATGAGTGACTTGAGATTCTGCCCGGCGTGCGGGGCGCAGCTGCCTCGGGTCGCCGGCGTGCCGGTGCGATTTTGCCCGGGGTGCGGCGTCAGACTTGAGGGCGTTGTGGGCTACTCGGGCGCCGTGGGGGCTACAGATGGGGCGACTGCCGATGACGATGCGGACGAAGGCGGCGACCCGAGTGTGGACGCGCCGGCCGATGCGCCGGTGGAGACTGCCGGCGTCGCGTCGTCTCGTGACGCAGCCACGACGGATGCGCCTCACATCGGTGACCTTGAGCTTCATGCCGCATGCGATACCTCTGGCGGCCAGGCACTCGCGCAGGTGGTGCTGCCGCGGGACTGGCATATCGAAGAAGCGCATCTTGAGCGCAGCGGCAGTTTCGACTGCCCGATTTCGGTTGGCGTGACGGCGGCGGGTCCGATGGGTGAGCGGATTATGTACCGCTCCGAGCTCTGCTACGTGGATGCGGGCGCCGTTGCCAAGCGTATCCCCACGCAAACCGAACGCAAGGTGTTTGTGCACGTGGAGGCAGCTTGCGACGAGCTGGCTCAGGCCTGTGCAGCACGGCTGGGCGCGCGGGCAGAGGTTGTTGCCGAGCAACCGTACCCATCGAGCGCGGCGGTCGATATCGAGCGCGAGCGTGCCCGCGTAAAGCGCGAGGCGGCAAACGACTTTGCAATCCAGGGCTTTTCGATGGAACCGAGTGATGTGGTCTATGAGTGCCGCATGCGTCGATATCGGCTCACGGGCGCTCCAGTGCCCACCGAGCTCGCGGTGGCGGCCAAAGTCGAGGGCTATATGTTTTCAATCGGCGGCGTCGCGGGTTCTATGGGTAAAGGTGTTGCCGCTGGGGCCGAGGCGCTGCTGGGCGCGGGCCTTTCGAGTGGGCTGATCGGCGGTGTTTTGGGCAAGCGCCTGCGCGAGCGCCAGGCGGCGGCAGCGGCGGGACAGGGCGTCGCGCAAGAACAGCCCACGGGTCGAGGCGGTTGCCCGGACGGAGCGTCGTTCGAGCTGGGTGCGGCCGACCTGCTGCAGTGGCGTATCAGGGACAGCTTCTGTTTGGTTGCGCCAGAAGGTCGCCTGGACGAGGCGGCCTCCACGGCGCTTGCATCAATGGCGTCGACTCTGCGGCTCAATCCGGCGATTGCACGCGAGGCGTCAGCTCAAAAGCAACAGATGGTGCTTGAGCAGCGCCAACGCACGCAGATGAACATTGCCCAGCAGCAACAGCAGTTTGCAGCCTGGCAACAGATGCATGCCTGGCAACAGGCGGCGTTCGACAGCTACCAGCAGGCGTGGTTCGATCGCAGCGACCGTCAGCACGCCGCGAATATGGCTGCCAGCGCCGCCAATTTTTCCAGCGCGGGCGTGGGGACGGGCGCCGCCTCGTATTCCGATGCCATTCGCGGGGTCAACCATTACGCCAGACCCGACGGCACCGATGTCGAGGTCTCGGTGATGGCCGACCAGGCCTGGGTCAACGGTTCGGGCGATGTGATCGGTACACGCGATGGTTTTGAACCCGGTTTTGGCTGGACGGAGCTGCCTCGTCAATAGCGTGAGGCGGGTTATGTGTGAATCGATGCCGGATGTGTTTCTCGGCATGGTGATAAAGAACGGGAAAGGAACAATGATGAGGGAGACGGTACTTTCGCGCACGGCATTTGTCGCGGCGGCGGGAACGGCGCTGCTGACGCTTGTGGGGTGCGGCGGACAGCGGACGCAGGATGCGACGGGTTTTAACGACGACCGCCCGGTAAAGGACAAGATGGATGCGGGTGCGACGTCGGGCGATTCCGGCGACGCGGACAGCGGCTCGGCGGATGCGTTCGATACGTGGTCGGATGATTGCTGGGATGCGCACCGCAACATCAGCATCGCGGCGCTCCTCGAGCTTAAGGGCTGGCAGTTGCAGGAGTTTGCCTCGCAGCAGGGCTATGCCTGGCAAGACGCGCTCGAGATGTACGAGGACGAGGCGGGACACGTGCTCAGCGTCTGCAATATCAGCAAGGACGGCGCGACCGAATGGCTCGGCGAGGACGAAATCGGAAAGCTCGACAAGGGCGGCACCGGAAGCACCGTGATGTTCACGCTGCAACTTTCGGGCTATTCGAGCTGCGAGGATGTTATCGCGGGCTTTTCCGTGCCGGTCGAGGACCGGGCGCAGATTACTTCGGGCTCATGGATCGCGTGCGTATACGGTTCCAACATGGCGCGGCACGTTGCCATGGCGAGTCCGATGGAAAACGGTGACTACCGCTTGGATCTCATTACCGAGGAGGCTATCAAGACCGGTAGGTTTACCCAGGGCGGCGGTGCTCCGACGATAGACGAATTTTGGCAGGAAAAGACTGGACGCGCGCTCGGCTAGGTGCGACGTGGCCAATACCATAGCGAGGAACGAACATGATGAATGAAGTGACGATGAACCGTGCGGCCTTTGTGGCAGGCGCGGGTGCGCTGGCTTGTGCGCTGGCTGGCTGCTCGGGCGGATTGGGCGGCGCGGGCGGTGCCAAGAAGGCGACCACGGCGGACGCCGCCTGTGTAGACGACAACGCCAACGTGACGGTCTATGCTGCGATCAACTTGGACGGCGCCGACCTGGTGCGCCTGCTCAAGCATCAAAACTATGAGTGGCAAGGCGAGAGCGTGGGCTACGGTGCCGCCGATGACGCGGGACTTTTCGCTTTTACCTTTTCTAAGATTTCGGATGACGTGGACGAACTTGCGAACAGCGCGATACCGCTTTCGGAGTCCGAGTACGAGGAACTTGAGCCGGGCGGCGGAGACGATAGCGTGGCGATTTTGCTCTCGGTGGGCGGCTATACGACGGGCAATCGTGCGCTCACCGGCGCAATCGGCGATGCGGCGATAGTGCAGGAGAAGTGCACAATCGACGATTCCGTGTATTGGCTGGTCAAGGCACTCGACGGCAGCCGTTACGTGATTTCGGCCTACGACACCGAAGATGATGGCGACAGCGCGCATGACATCTATATCTATAGTGAGTCTTTTATTCACACCGGTTATCTGAGCGGCGGCGACCAAATCGATATTGACGAACTCTGGAGCCGCCTGACCAATGCCTCGTAGCGCACCAAAACCACCATAAAGGGGGCAGGCGCCTTTGTGGTGGTTTTGCCCTTGGGCTGTCTACTGTGGCGGCTCACCGTGCTAAAGCAGCTCACCGTGGCGGGCGATGTAGCGGCGCTTGGCCAGCTGGGTGAGCGCGATGTAGGCAGCGACAATGCCGATGAGCAGCGCGAAGAAGATTGGCGGCAGCGGCATGAGACCCAGCGCATCGGCGATGGGGCTTGCCGGCAGCCAGGTGACGAGCGCCAGGCCCAGCACGGTGAGGACGCACAGCGCGGGCGCGGCGTGGTCGCGCGGGCTCGGCAGGCACGGGGAGCGCAGCATATGGATCACGAGCGTCTGCGACCACATGGACTCGACAAACCAACCGCTCTGGAAGAGCGCCGTAAAGGCCGCCATGCCTGCGACGTCGCCTATAGCGGCAAGCTCTGCCCAGCTTGCGCCCACGGCGGCGGGGCACACCACAAAGAAGAGCGCGGCGAAAGTCGCGATATCAAACAGTGAGCTCACGGGGCCCAGCTCGAGCATAAAGCCCTTGATGGACGCGGCGTCCCAAGCACGCGGACGGGCAGTCCAGGCGTCGTCGACGGTGTCCCACGGCAGCGCGATGCACACGATCTCGTAGACCAGCGACAGCAGCACCAACTGCAGAGCGCTCATGGGCAAGAATGGCAAGAACAGGCTCGCGACGGTCACGGATAGCACGTTGCCAAAGTTGGAGCTCACCGTGGTCTTGAGGTACTTGAGCAGGTTGCCGTAGGTGCGGCGGCCTTCGATGATGCCGCGCTCGAGCACGCCCAGGTCTTTCTGGAGCAAGATGATATCGGCGGATTCCTTGGCGATGTCGACGGCCGAATCGACCGAGATGCCGCAGTCGCTCGCACGCATGGCGGCGGCGTCGTTGATGCCGTCGCCCATAAAGCCCACGGTGTGGTCGAGCGGCTCACGCATGACGCGCACCAGACGCGCCTTCTGCAGCGGCGAGAGCTTGGCGAAGAGGTGGGTGTTCTCGGCGCGTTCGGCAAGCTCGGCGTCGTCGAGCGCATCGATCTCGGAGCCGAGCAAGACGTTGCTCGCGTCGATGCCGATCTGCTCGCAAACGGTGGCGGCGACACGGTCGTTGTCGCCGGTCAGAACCTTGACCGCCACGCCCTTGGCTTCGAGGGTAGCGACGGCGCCCGCGGCACTTGCTTTGGGCGGATCGAGGAAGGCCAAAAAGCCCATCAGCACCATGTCGCACTCGTCAGCGATGCCAAACTCGCCCACGCAGCGCGGATTGGTCTTCTGCGCCACGGCAATCACGCGCAGGCCCTCGGCGTTGAGCCCGGCGACCTGCTTGCGAATCTGGGCGAGCTTGTCTTCGGTGAGCGGCTGGGCGGCGCCATCGACCTCGATAAAGGAGCAGATCTCGAGCATTTCCTCGGCAGCTCCCTTGGTAACCATCTGGGTTTTGCCCTGGGCGTCGGCGACAACGACGCTCAGGCGACGGCGCGAGAAATCGAAGGGCACCTCGTCGATCTTGGTATAGCGGTCGCGCAGGCTCTGGCCCAGCATGGAGCCGGGTGCTGTGGCCGAGGGCGTCACGTCGGCGCGGTCGATGACGGCCAGGTCGATAAGGTTCTTGAGGCCGGTCTGGAAGAAGCTGTTCAAAAACGCATGGCGCAGTACGCGCACGTCCTCGTTGCCGTCGGTGTTGAGGTAGCGCTCGAGCACGATACGGTCTTCGGTGAGGGTGCCGGTCTTGTCGCAGCACAGGACGTCCATCGCGCCGAGGTTTTGGATCGCCGGCAGCTCCTTGACGATAACCTGGCGGCGGGCGAGGTCCTTGGCGCCCTGCGACAGGCTCGTGGTCACGATGACGGGAAGCATCTGCGGCGTGATGCCCACGGCCACGCTCGTGGCGAACAACAGCGCATCGATGACGTTGCCCTTGGTGGCGGCGTTGATGGCAAAGACCGCCGGCGCCATAACGAGCATGAGGCGCACGAGCAGCATGGAGACGCTCGAGACGCCGCGGTCAAACGCGCTCTTCTCGCCGCGCCCGTTGAGCATCTTGGCGATGCCGCCCAGGTAGGTGTCCGAGCCGGTGGCAACGACAAGCGCCATGGCGGTGCCGTTTTGCACGGAGGTGCCGGTAAAGACGATGTTCTTGCAGGCAGAGAGTGGTAGCGCGGAGCCGTCGGCACCCTCGACGACGGTGATGGCAGCGGTCTTCTCGACGGCCTCGCTCTCGCCGGTGAGTGCGGACTCGATCACAAACAGGTCGCGCGCGGTGATGATACGGGCATCTGCCGGCACCATGTCGCCGGCAGAGAGGCGGATCACATCGCCGGGGACGAGCTCGTCGAAGGGGATCTCGACGCGCTCGCCGTCGCGCAGGGCACAGCAGGTGTTGGAGACCAGGTCCTTAAGGGCCTCGGCCGCATTGCCGCTGCGGGCTTCCTGGATAAACTTCATGCCGCCCGATACCAGCAGCATGATGCCGATGACGATGACCGTGGAGGGGTCACGCTGCAGCTCGGGCACGGCGAGCACGTCGATGTAGAGCGAGACCAGTGCGAGGGCGGCGAGGATACCAGCGAAGGGATCGACGAACGCGTCGGCGATGCGGCGGGCGAGCGTCTTGGTCGGCGCTTCGATGGTGTTGGGGCCGACGGCGCTCAGGCGCTCGGCGGCGTGCTCGGCGGTGAGGCCGTCGGCTATGGCGTCGAGCAGCACGAGGGCATCCTCGGCGCTATGGGTGGCGGCGAATATGGTGTTCTTGGACATGCCGGTATGAGCGGCGGGGCGCGCCGTGTGGCGGCGCTTGGAGATGGCTTCGAGTACCGTGGCGGTTTTGAGCATCAGCATAGGGTCCTCCTTGTTGAAGGGAGTTAGCGTACGTGTCGTATGTGCTTCAAAAAACCTAGATGTCGCTCACGTCATGCTTTCGAACCGCCACAAAGGGACAGGCACCTTTGTGGTGGTTTTGACGATCGGCTGTTGGCGCTTATGCGTGCGCGGAATCCTCGCGGCGTGCCGAGGGCGACATGCAGGTTTTTCGACTATGACTGCCTTCCATGGCACACCTCCTTAAGGCCGGGCGCGGCGCGCTTTGGGTATCTCGTACCCGTTACAATCCGCCCGTATTCTTGATGAGGGGGTTTGCCGTGTCAACCCCAATGTTTGGAAAACCATTGCCCCTGACAAAGCCTTTACAGAATGCCGAGGCCCCAAAGCGCGCCCGCAACGCGCCCTGCCTGCGCTAAACTGGAAGGCACGTACGCGATTACGAGAGGAGCCCGCATGGAGGCTTACAAGCAAGAGTTCATCAAGTTCATGGTTGAGTCCGACGTTCTTAAATTCGGCAGCTTTACGCTCAAGAGCGGCCGTCAGTCCCCGTTCTTTATGAACGCCGGCGCCTATGTGACGGGCTATCAGCTCAAAAAGCTGGGCGAGTATTACGCCCAGGCCATCCACGATAACTTTGGCGACGACTTTGACGTGCTGTTTGGACCGGCCTACAAGGGTATTCCGCTGGCCGTCGTGACCGCAATTGCCTACCACGAGCTGTACGGCAAGGAGGTCAAGTACTGCTGCGATCGCAAGGAGGCCAAGGACCACGGCGCCGACAAGGGCAACCTGCTGGGCTACGAGCCCCAGGACGGCGACCGCGTGGTCATGGTCGAGGACGTCACCACCAGCGGTAAGTCCATCGACGAGACTTATCCCAAGGTCAAGGCTGCTGCCGATGTCGAGATCAAGGGCCTCATCGTGTCCCTCAACCGCATGGAGGTCGGCAAGGGTGGCGTGACCACCGCGCAGAAGGAGATCGAGGCCAAGTACGGTTTCCCCGTCGCGAGCATCGTCTCCATGGCCGAGGTCGTCGAGACCCTCTACAACCACGAGATCGACGGCAAGGTCGTCATCGATGACGAGCTCAAGGCCGCTATCGACGCCTACTACGAGCAGTACGGAGCTCGTTAGTTACGGCGTTTTACCAAACGCCGTAACGGCTCGACGCTGCGCGGGCCGCATTTGGACAATCTGACGTTCAACTTCAAGGGCGCGACCAGAAGGTCAGCGCCCTTTCGTTTCACGTCACCTTGTCTCAAATGCGACCCGCTCGCTGTCGTTGCCAAGACATCGGCACTCCCGTTGCTGGCAAGGGGCGGCACTTGGGGACGTTCCTTTTCTGCCGGCAGTTTGGGACACTCCTTGTTGGGGTGGTCATTGGGGACGTTCTTAAATGACTGCTCGAGATGAGCGTCCAAAAATCCGCGCTCGTTCGATTGGCGCATGTCTACGCAGCGTAGGTTGTCGAGCCTGGCCTTCAAATGGATACTGACTGTCGAACCGGTTCACTCCATTTCTTCAATTTGATTGGACAGCCCATGAACCAGACACGGCAAACCAATGCCTCCCATACTTTTTTGGCAGCGCATGCCATCAAGCAGCTGCGCGAAGAGCGCGGCCTCACCCAGCGCGCCCTGGCGGAAAGCCTTGGCGTGACCGATAAAGCCGTCAGCAAGTGGGAATCCGGCCGCGGCCTTCCCGACATTTCCCTCGTTGAGCCTTTGGCCCAGAGACTCGGCATAAGCGTGGCCGAGCTTTTGGCTGGTGACATTCGGGCCAACGCCAACCGTGCAGGCAATATGCTCAAAGGCGTCTTTTACGTTTGCCCTATCTGCGGAAACGTTGTGCACGCGCTCGGAGAAGGCAGCTTTAGCTGCTGTGGCTCCACGATGTTTCCCCAGGAGGCCGAAGAGCCGGACGCGGACCACGCCTTTTCCATCGAGCGCATCGAGGACGATTGGTACGTCACGCTCGATCATCCCATGACCAAGGATCACTACATTAGCTTTGTGGCATATGCGACTATGGACGGTATCTGCTTTAAGAAGCTCTATCCAGAGCAATCGGTGCAGCCGCGCTTCCATATTACCGGGCGCGGCAGGATATATCTTTACTGCAACCAACACGGACTCTTTACGTCGCTGACGCCTCGCAAATAACGGCTGTCTATCCGCCCTCCTCATGCGTTCCCAAGGGACCCAAAATGAGCGTGGATAATCTCCCGGTTTTGGCCTGTGTGCGGGCTCAAAGTGGGAGATTATCCACGCTCGTTATCTGAGTGTCCAAAAATCCACGCTCGTCGCTACTTGAGTCCGGGCAGGCGGGTGTAGGGGAACGAGCGCTCTAAGAACTCGGAGCACCGGGCGTAATCTTTGGCAAAGTAGCTGCTATAGAGCGAATCGAGTACGTATTGCACGGCGATATGGCTGGCGAACTGCGTGATGCGGTGCGTCATGCTCTCGTGGTCGCTTACCGTGAGATAGGCGGCAAAGCCGGGGTGAATGCGGGCACAGTACGGCGTGCCGATGACGATGACCGGGACATGTCGACTGCTAAGGATCGGCAAGATCTCCTTGAGGTTGGGGGCAAGGCCGCTGTAGGAGATGATGATTGCCACATGGTCGGGACCCGAGGCGAGCGCCGTGCGCACCTGCGCCTCGACGCTGTCGTGGCACGTCGCGCTTTTGCCGGCGGAAAGCAGGCGATCGCGGAACATTCCCGCTGGATACAGGTTATGCGAGCCCGTGTAGATGTCCACGGTGCCGGCGCGCATGATGAGCTTGGCGGCGTGGTCGAGCTGTGCAGGGTCGAGCAGCTCCTGCGTTTCGGCCAAGGTGGTCTGGTAGAGCCCCTCCATGCGCTCCATCACCTGCGCAGGGGTGGAGGTGGCATCGAAGGGAAAGTTGATGTCCACGTCGCGCCGGTTGCCCGCCTCGGTCGCCTGGCGGATGAGCTCGACCTTGAGGTCTTTGAATCCCTCGAGGCCGAGCTTTTTGCAAAAGCGGTGCACGCTCGCGACCGAAACGTTGGCGCACGCGGCAAATTCCTTAATGGAAAGCCCGCGCACATCCTCGCCCATGGCGAGGGCCGTTCGCCCAAGTTGTTGCTCGGTGGGGGTGAGGCTTTTGCCCTGCGTGATCTTCCGCCTGATATCCATATGGCTCCTATGCGTTTGCGTCGCGATAAACCAATCATAGCGATAAATAAAACGTTCGGCTTGGCTGGGAGTTTTGGTCCGCCGGTCTATGAACGACGGACCGCTCGACGCTGCGCGGGCCCTTGGCACGGCACCTTGGGCTTCAATCGTCGGGCGCGTGCGGAAGCACACATCCCTCCTCTTTCGGCCCAATTTGCCGCACCAGGGGCCCGCTCGCTGTTGTGGGCTCAACATAGGGCGCTGTCCTTGTTGGGCCGTTTGCGCCCGGGGCGTTACCCGAGCACGCGTACGGGCCCCAAGAGACCGCTGGGCTCGGAGGGCTCGGTCATGCCGAACACGTCGGGGACGGCATGGTCGAGGGTGTTGATGATATCGATCGCAAGCGCGTGCTCGCCGGCCAAAAGCGCGCCGGCCTCAAAGCAGTAAGGCGGACAGATGCGCGTGCCGAGGGATTTGCCGTCGAGGGTGACGGTTGCGGTCTCAAAGACCTCGCCAAGGTCGATGACGGTGCGGGTGGCCGCTTCGCCCAGGACAAAGGAGGCCCGGTAGCGGAATGTGCCGGCCTTGCCGGGGAACTCGGCCGAGGAAAGGTCGTGCAGGTCTGCAAGCTCAACAGACTCGCCAAAGGCATCGGTGCCAGGGGCAGAGAAGGCAACCGCCCAGGGCCCGTCGACGCATGTGGCTTCGTCTTCGGCGGTTGCCACAGCAACGGAACCTGTAGCCCCAAGGACCACGATGCAGCTCTCGTAGGGAGCCAGCTCGAGCGTGCCGTCAAAGGCGGCGGGCTCGGTGCCGTTGAGCAGGTCGAGGCGCGCGCCTGCAACGGGTGTGCCGTCGGCAAGCGCAATCTGAGTGGAGATACCCTGCTTGGGATGCTCGTTGACGAGCATCAGATAGCTCTCGCCCGCCCGCTCGTAGCGCAGTGCGCGCAGCCAGGGCTGGGGCTCGGCGCAAACCACGGTCTGCATGCCGGTATTGGCAAGTGTGTCTGCGAGCTCGGTGGTCGCCAGGAGCTTGATGTCGGCGACCGCGGCTGCATCCAGGGAGGCAAAGCCCTCGCGGCCTGCAGTGTCACCGTCGTAGCGCTTGTTCGGCAACTCATCCAGCGCGTACACGGCAACACCTGCGGCTGCGGCACGCGCGGCAAAGTCGAGCACGGCTCCGCCGACAAACTCGGCTCCGGGCATCACCAGGCAGCGGTATGCCTGGCCGTTCACGCTAAAGCCGCTACCGTCTGCGGCAATTTCAACGGCATAGCGCCCTGCGTCCTCAAATGCCTCTGCCGGCACGATGTCAAAGTCGACCTGCGCGCGCAAAAGCTCGGAGGCGGCATGCTGCATAAAGTTCGCCTTGCCTGCCCACTCGGCGTCCGCATGGTAGAGAAGCGCCACCGGGGTCGTTGCGCGCCCGCCGCTCAGCAGGCTCGCCGTACGGTTCATGTAGCTCATGAGCTGCCCAAAGTGTGCAAACTGGGGGTTTTGGCTATGCGCATAGAAATGCGGCGGGCAGTCCCAGTCGGGGAAGGCGGCCATGCTAAAGGCATGCGGCACAAACCAATTGACGCCGCGCACCAAAAAATGATCGGCGATCCACTTCATCTCGCGTAGGCCTTCGTGCCATCCAAATGCGCCAAAGACCTCGGCCATGCAGCGCCCCTGCTTTTTGGGGTCGAGGTGTGCTGCCGAGGAGCCCAGCTTGGGCAGCACGTAGTTATAGAACTCGAGGTCCCACACGCCGCGTCCGTAGCTGTGAAGGCCGCGGTCCATGCCGGGTACCAGCTGGTTGATCACGATGTCGACGCCCGCCATGTCCTGACCGCCCACGGCGCGGAAGTAGTGCCCGGCGCCCACGCCCAGGCGCGCGTGGCAGTCCTTGTCCTCGATAACGTGGCCGATGTACTGCACGCCGCGCGCGCGGCACCAGTCGCCGAGCTGGTCGCAGAAACACTCCTTATAGAGGGTGCTTGCGATGTCCATATAGACGTGGCGTACGTGCGCGCCGGCCGGCTCGCGGTCCCACAGGTGCGGGAGCTCGGCCAGGTAGCGCTCGCCCAGTGCCGCGCGTAGGCGACGCTCAAGCTCGGCCGACCAGGGTAGGGGCGCGGTGGCCTTGCCGATGAGCGTGTCCGAGATGCCATCGGGGCCCGTGGTGCCCTTCTCGTTGGCAAATCCGGGCTCATCGGAGAAAAAGCCCAGGATCGTCTTGCCAAACTCATCGCCCAGATGCTCAAAATGCGGCTCGTAGACAGCATCGATGAGCTGCGCCACCGAGGCGCGGTCGACCATATTGATGTAGTCCTCGTTGTAGGAGGTCTTGCCGCTCGTGAATATCACGCATGCCTGCGTGAGGCCCGCAGGTGCATCGAAGACCAGGCGGCTGGGGTTGCCGTCTGCATCGTCGAATACTCGGTAAGCGACGTCGACGGGGCTGCCGTCCTGCATAAATGTCACGCCGTAGAAGCGCTCCGTTTTGTCGAGCATGTTGGCGAGCGCGATGCTCGCGGCGGACGTGGGGCCCACGATGTCGAACGTGCGGTGCGTGAGCACGATCTTGCGGAGCTCGGGCACGGCTTCCTTGGCGGCGCCGTTGGCAAAGCCCGTGGGGAAGTGCGCGTCGTCCAAGATCCAGAGCTTAAGGCCCAGCTGCTTGCACTCGTCAATGACAAAGCGCAAGTCGCGCCACCAGCCCTCGCCGCAAAAATCGGGGTGTGGGCGGCTTTCGAGACAGACCTCGTGGATGTCGGCGCCGGCGATCTTTTCCAGATACTCGGCAATGGTCTTATGGCTCTCGCCCTTCATCCACAAAAACGGAAGCACGTGGTTGTCGTATGTGCCCTCGAGCACCTGCTGATAGTACGCGGTCATGGATCCTCCTTGGCTCGATCGATCTGCTGCATAGCACAGATTATGGACGCGTCGGCGCGTTCTGCTAATATCTGAATCACGACGAACTATGACCAAATCAACGATTGGCAAGCCATGGAGATCGACGAGCTCGAGCGTAGGCTCAGCGAACTGAGCGCCAGTGAGATCACTTATAAAGACGGCATGGCATTTGATTGGTCGATTATGACCGAGCATGTCGAAATCGACGGATGCCCAGTGCGCAAGATTGGGCAGCCAGGGTTTGCCTATGCCCAGCCCGGCATGCCGCGTGGCCTGACGATAAGGAAAAACTCGCGCTTTAATGCAGTTCCCGAGCACGTGCATGATTACGTGGAGATGAGCTATGTGTATCGCGGGCGCTGTCCGCAGACGGTGGCGGGGGAGAGGCTCGAGTTGCGCCGCAACGAGGTGCTTTTGCTCGACGCCCTTTGCCCCCATGCCGTGGCGGCGCTCGGCGAGGACGACATCATGCTGAGCATGACCGTTTCACGCTCTTTTTTGCGCCGGAGTCTCGAGTCGAGCCTCTCGCGCGAGAGCGCGGTCTCGCGGTTTTTGTTCAACGCGCTCAACAGCGAGACGGACCATCGGGGGCATGTCCGTTTTTACTGCGGCGAGAGCCGTCGGATTCGGCGCTACATGCAGGAGATGCTCTGTGAGCTGTACGACCCGAGCCCCAACGGTTCCGAGATCGTCCTGCGTCTGTTTCAGCTGTTTTTGGCCGAGCTTATGGATTGCTACGAGCGCGAGCTGGTGCGCGGCGCGGCGGACGGCGCGGCGGGGCCCACTGCCCTGGTGACGGGAATGCTTGGCTATATCGATCGCGAATTCGCTGCATGCTCCCTCGAGGGGATGGCGGCGGAGTTTGGCTTGAGCCCTAATTATGCGACGGCGCTCCTCAAGCGACATGTGGGCAAGACCTTTAGGCAGCTTGTGCAGGAGCGACGCCTGGTGCGTGCGGCCGAGCTTCTGCGCGGTGGCGCCACGGCCGGGGCGGCTGCGCATGCGGTGGGCTATGAAAACATGAGCTTCTTCTACCGTAAGTTTCACGACAAGTATGGCTGCACCCCCGCGGCATACCGCCGGTAAGCGCGGGGCGGATCGTCTTCGCTCCTTCGGTGTCAAAAAGTTTCAGCTGCAGCGCTGTTGCAGCGCGCGTCTGCGAAAAGAAGTGTCGGGTTTGGCACCCCTGCCCCTGCCTGTCGCGTGCGTGGGCGATACTCGGCCTATCGACCCGCAATGCAAAGGAGATGCTCATGGCAAACATCAAGTTCCCCGAGGGTTTCTATTGGGGCGGCGCCACGGCCGCCAATCAGTTTGAGGGCGCTTGGAACGTTGACGGCCGCGGTCCGTCGGTCGACGACCACTTCTTGGGTGGCAGCTACAAGGAGCCGCGCCAGATTACGATCGACATCGACCCTAACCGCTTCTACCCCAACCATGACGGCATCGATTTCTACCATCACTACGAGGAGGACATCGCGCTGTTCGCCGAGATGGGCTTCAACATGTTCCGCATGTCCATCTCTTGGAGCCGCATCTTCCCCAACGGCGACGACGCCGAGCCCAACGAGGCCGGCCTCGCCTTTTACGACCGCGTCTTCGACTGCCTGCGCGCTCACAATATCGAGCCGCTCGTGACCCTGTCGCACTACGAGATGCCTTATCACCTGGTCGAGAAATACAACGGCTGGGCGAGCCGCGAGCTCATCGGCTTCTTTGAGAAGTACTGCCAGACCGTCTTCGACCGCTATCAGGACAAGGTCAAGTTCTGGCTCACCTTCAACGAGATCAACTGCGGCACCCAGGACATGGGCAACCTCTTTGGGACCAGCATGATCCAGGGCTTTGAGGGCCCGGCTTCGGCGGTCCACACCACGCCGCAGGCCCGTATGCAGGCCCTGCATCACCAGTTTGTCGCCAGCGGCCGCGTCGTGCGCTATGCCCACGAGCACTATCCGCAGTTTAAGATGGGCAACATGGACTGCTTCATCCTCTCCTATGCCGCCACGTGCGATCCGGCCGACGTGTTCGCCACGCAGCAGGAGATGAATACCATGAACTGGTACTGCTCCGACGTGCAGGTGCGCGGCAAGTATCCGTTCTATGCCAAGCGCTTCTGGGCCGAGAACGATGTCGAGCTTGTGATGGAGGACGGTGACCTGCAGGATATCGCCGACGGCAAGGTCGATTTCTACACCTTTAGCTACTACATGTCCGGCACCGTGGGCACCCACAAGGATCACGAGATGACCGAGGGCAACATGACCTTTGGCGGCAAGAATCCCTATCTGGAGTCCACCGACTGGGGCTGGCAGATCGATCCGCTGGGTCTGCGCATCGCCCTCAACGAGATTTACGCCCGCTACGAGATTCCGCTGATGGTGGTCGAGAATGGCATGGGCGCCTACGATGAGGTCGAGGAGGACGGCTCCATCCACGACCCGTATCGTATCGCCTACTTGCAGAGCCACGTCAAGGCCATGGGCGAGGCCATTGCCGACGGCGTCGACCTGATCGCCTACACCTGGTGGGGCCCCATCGACCTGGTTTCCGCCGGCACCGGCGAGATGCGCAAGCGCTACGGCTTTATCCACGTCGATAAGTACGATGACGGCACCGGTACCTACGAGCGCCGCCGCAAGGACAGCTTCTACGCCTACCAGAAGATCATCAAGTCCAACGGTGCCGAGGGCCTGGATTAATCGACAATATGAGTGCCACCGGGGAAAAGCGTTGGGATGGGCTCGCGATTCGAGTCCCCACCTTAGCATTTGAACCATTTGGCACTATAATCACCATAGGCATGCGCACAACGTTGCGCTTAATCAAGAGGAGAAAACGTATGGGTCTGTTTGACATGTTCAAGAAGAAGGCTGAGCCCGCGACTGCCGCTGCTCCGTCCTCCATCTCTGCTTCTGCCGGCGCCGACGTGCTGTGCTCGCCCGTCAAGGGCAAGGTCATCAAGATGGCCGACGTGCCCGATCCCGTCTTTGGCGGCGAGGTCCTGGGCAAGGGCTGCGCCGTGTGGCCCGAGGACGATCTGGTCTACGCTCCCTGCGACGGCAAGGTGACCGTCACCATGGGCCACGCCGTGGGTCTGCAGTCCGATAGCGGCATCGAGGTTCTGGTGCATGTTGGCGTCGATACCGTCAACATGAACGGCGATGGCTTCGAGGGCTTCGTCAAGGCCGACGACGTCGTAAAGGCTGGCCAGCCCATGCTCAAGATCGACCGCGCCAAGATCGCCGCTGCCGGCTACAAGGACTGCGTCGTCGTTGCTGTGTCCAACACCGCCGAGTTTGCCGACGTCGAGCTCGCCGTCGAGGCTGACTCCGCTGTCGCCGCCGGCGATGTCATCGTCAAGGTCGTCCGCAAGTAAACTGCGGCAACATAAGGATGCGCAAGGGTGGTCGGGTTATCCGGCCGCCCTTTTTTATTACAATGCGGCGGAACGTTTTATTGCGCGTTGGGCGGAACGGTAAACCGTTCGGACGTTAAATCGAGCCGACTGCGCCTTTGCTTTGCCGGGGGTGTTCGTTAGCGGCTAGAATGGCCTTATTGTTACGACGTGCACCGCGTCGGGAAGCGCGGTGCCGCTTGTTGGGAGGAATGTCATGAAGAAGAAGCTGCTGCTTGCGCCCCTGATGGCTGTTCTGGTCGCGTGCGTAGTTGTGCTTTCCGGCTGCGGAGGCCCTTCGGTTGAGGAGCTCATCACCGATGATCTTACGACGCAGTTTGACGAGGTCAAGAACGGTGGCGACGACTTCCTCGCCGGCCTGGAAGAGGCCTCGGGTGACGAGTTCGAGCAGCTGGGCATCGATCCCAAGGAGTACGCCAAGAGCTATCTCGAGGGCTTTGACTACAAGATCGGCGACGTGACGGTCGACGAGGACAAGGGTACCGCAACTGCCGAGGTCACCATTACCTGCAAGTCCATGAACCAGATCGTTGAGGATTTTGCCACCCAGTACCAGGAGAAGGTCGCCGCGCTCGATTCGATGCCTTCCGATGACGAGCTGTACAAGATGGCCGGTCAGGTTATGGTCGATGTGACCAAGGCTGCTAAGACCAAGGACACCAAGGTCACCTTCAAGTATTCCTGCAATGACGACGGCGAGTGGTCTGCCGACGATTCCGCAACCAACGAGATGATGAATGCCATGATGAGCTAGGGGAGTTACACGGTAGTTCGTTACGGCGTTTTGCCAAACGCCGTAACTGCCCGACGCTGCGCGCCGCCCAGGACGACAATTTGTCATTCAAAAGGCGAGGCATGACCAGAAGGTCTATGCCTCGCCTTTTTCATGCCAATTTGTTCGCTCTGGTGCCCGCTCGCTGCCCGTCCTCTACCTGCGGCGTTGCCATGGTAGTCATTGAGGTGGCAGTTGGGGACGTTCCTTTTCTGCCGGCAGTTGGGGACACTCCTTGCGCCAGCGTTGCATCGCGAACGCTCGGGAAAATGCGACCCGGTTTTTGGCCGAATTCCGGGTCGCGGTTTCCGGATGGGGTGGGTTGCGGAAACCGCGACCCGGAATATTGCTCTGAAACGGGATGCGGTTTCCCCGACGCGCCTCAAACGGAAAGTGCATCCCATTTCGGAGCTCCAAAACGGGATGCACTTTCCGCGTGGAAGAATTGTCGCAGCTACGTTAAGCAGTGCCGCTCGCTACTCGCCCAGAATCAGGGCTGCGAGCTCTTCTTGCGTGTCCACCACGTAGTCGGCGCCGGCGGACTCCAGCTCTGCGCGGCCGCGGAAGCCCCAGCTGACACCGGCGCTCTTGAGGCCGGCGTTGTGGCCGGTCAGAACATCGACATTCGAATCGCCCACATAGAGCGTGGTTGCCGGATTGGCGCCCAGCTCCTTCATCACGTGCAGCGTGACGGGCGCTTTGGGCTTAGGCGGAAACGCATCGACACGGCCTTGCACCAGCGCAAAGCGCTCGGAACCAAAGTATTTCTCGATAAGCGGGGCTGCCGAAATATGATCCTTGTTGGTGAGCACGGCAAGCTGAACGCCCGCTGTGCGCAGACGGTCGAGCATCTCAATCGTGCCGGCGTAGGGGGCGGTGTGGTCCTCCTTGTGCTCGCCGTAATAGGCCCTAAATTCGGCAAGCGTCTGCCCAAACATACGGCCGTCGCCCGCGTACTCGGCGGGCATAAAGCGCTCGACCAGCTTGAGCATGCCGTTTCCCACCTTGTAGCGGTACTCGTCTACGGCAAACGTGGGCCAGCCGTGCATCTCGCAGGTATGGTTGCCGGCGGCCGCCAGGTCCTCGAGCGTGTTGAGAATGGTGCCGTCCAGGTCAAAGATCACGGTGGAAAAAGCTGCTGCCATGAAAGCTCCCGTCATTGGGTTTAAAACGCACCTCATAATACTGGGCTTACGCGTCTGGCGTGGCTGGAATCTGAACATCTCCAGGGATATCAAGCCACATCGCGCCAGCCGTGCAATTCCGCCCTAGTAAATTCTCGGCAGCTGCTCTCCCACGAGCATGTCGAGGATGCGGGTCGAGCCTTTATCCGATATCGTGCGTAAACGCAGCCAGAAACTCTTCGAAGGTGTCGGTCTGCATGAGCCTCATCGTGGTCTCTACCGAGGAGAACACTTCGATAATCAGGTCGAGCACATCTCTAAAGAGCCCCATGTCTTCCTGCGCGGTACCTATAAGCAGCACAAATCGCACGTCGTGGCGTCCCCAAGGAATCGGGGCGTCATTGTGGACCACGGCAATAAACGAGCGCTTGGGATACACCGAGATCGCATGGGGTATGGCAAGGCAGTCAGTAAACGCTGTCGATGAGACGTTCTCGCGCAGATGCACGTTGGCGATAAATTCGGGCGTTACGAGCTCCTGAGCAGCCAAAAGCTCTCCCATTCGGTCGATGCAGCTTGTGGCGTCAACCGCGTCTATGTTGCGTATAAATAGCTCCGGCCGCAGCAGGTGCCCCAAAAGGCCCTGAGCGTAGAGGCGCCGTCGCCGCTCTTGGATGGCACAAAGCCGGTCGCGGATCTTTCGCACGTTCTGTTTAGTGAGGATGGGCCCGATCAAGATCTTGGTGCTACCGCCATAAACCGGCACGTCGACCGTAGTGACCACCACATCGCTCTCGGGAGGATCGGCCAGGTAGCTATCACAGCTTCTCACGGCAACAACGCTGATGTCGTCTCCAAACTCGGCCTTAAGGTCGTCGACAAGCCTGCGCGCAAAGTCGTGATACTCCTCGATGATGACCGTGCAGGTGATGGCGCCGTCGGGTGCGGAGAACTTCTCAAAATAGGCGCCGATGTGAAAGGCGATAAACGCGATTTCGTTCTCGCCTACCTCGATATCCATGGCCGTCGAGAAGCGATGGGCGATATAGACCGCCATATCGTAGACCGGTGCGTACTCGCTTTTGATCTGCGCAGCGAGCGGGTTGGGGTAGCTTACGTGGTAGACGGCTCGTTGGTAGGCGTTAAACATATGCAGGACGAGCTGCAGGCGCATGGGCTCGTCGATAAAGCGCGGTAGGTTGTAGCGCTTGCCGCACTCGTCGAGAATCCCCAGAACCATGTCTACAAAATCGCGGTCAATGATGCTTGAGAGCTTCTCGCGGTTGAGCTCGTCAAAATCGCAACGTTCGACGGAAAGCGCCAAAAGCAGCAGGATTTGCTGAAAATCGGCGCGTGGGATGGCGCAACCAAACTCCTTCTCAAAGTAGGCGGCGATGCGCTGGGCGCAGCGTACGATCTGCTCGCGCTGCCCGAGTTGTGCCACTAGGCCGTCTGCATCGATGGGGCCGTCCACCTCGCTGAGCTCGTTGTTCGAGGTGAGCCTGATGATGATCACTAACAGGTGCACGAGCAGGTTGGAGAGCGCGTAGTCGTTGATAAATAAATCCGAGCGCTGGCAGATCGCGACCAAGCTCGAGAGGGTTGCCTGCACGTCAAAGTCGGGAAACATGTTTTCGAGCGTTTTGGTTGAGGTGAAATAGCCATAGGAGTTGTGGGTTGCTATGTGGCCGAGAAGCTTGCGCTTGTCGGCCTCTCGCCCCGTGAGTGTCATGCGGTAGTCGTGTGTCTCGACATTGAGGCCGAACTGCCGCACGAGTGCGCGCACCTGCGGCATCACGGAGCTCTGAAACGTGCTCTCGCTGATGAAGAGCTCATCGGCGATATCAAAGACGGAGAGTCCATCGCATGCGTTGACAAGGCGGGAGATAGTAAAGTCGCGCCTGGAGTCCGCGTTCGCGGGGAGGGTATTGACACCTTCGCAAGGACTAGCGGAAGCGCTGGCGGCAGCCGGCGCCGCCGTGGCAAGGCGATAGCCCTCTTTAGACGATTCGATATGTCGCGTACCGGTCTCGTTGACCTCTGCAACATAGTTGCGGATGCTTCGCTCACTCGCGCCCAAAAGGCCGGCAAGCATCGAGGAAGACACCCATGAGCTGCTGTTTTCGAGCACGTCGATCATGCGGTTGATGCGGTTCTGCTTGGCGCTCGCCATGGCTTTCCTCCAAGAGATGAACGGCAGACAGGGTGTACCGCCCCATGGTATCTCAGGTTAAGAAAGGGTGTCTTTTCCAATTTGCCGCCCAAGCGGAAAATCGCCCGGCTTGCCGCGCGGGCGGAAAATCTGCCGCCTTGCCGCCATGCGGCAAAAAGTCGGTTGGCGGCAAGAGCCCTCCGCCGCGTATAGTGCAGTCACGGTCAAGGGCGGCCGGGTCGACACGGGCGCCCAAGAACACAGCGGGGATCGCAGCGGCATCGGAGCTGCCTCGAGCCCGCTTATTGGGAAAGGAGTACCCCATGGCAGATGAGAACGGCACCGTTCGCATTCTCCTCGCTTGCGGCATCGGTGCCTCGACCGGCTTTATGGCGGCAGGCATGCGCAAGGTCGCAAAGTCCAAGGGTCTTGACTGCACCATCAAGGCAGTCAGTAAGTCTGAGATTATGGACTACGCCGACAAGATCGACGTCCTCCTGCTCGGTCCGCACTTCGCCTCCGAGGTGCCCGAGATCCAGTCTCAAGTGGCATCTCACGGCGTGAAGGTCATGGCCATCGACCCCGACTATTACGCGGCGCTCGACGGCGAGAGCATCCTCGAGGATGCCTACGACCTGCTTGACGAAGACTAGGAGGGGACAACATGCTGCAAAAGGTCATGGAAGCGATCCAGGCGTGGATCACCGAGCATGTCGTCCCCGTGATGAACAAGCTTACCTCAACCTACTGGTTTGGCGTTATCTCCGACGCAGTTCTCTACATCGTCCCCTTCTCCATGGTCTCGGCCATCCCGAGCCTGTGGAACATTATCCGTCGCTTTGTCCCGGCCCTGCCCGACCTGTCGCCGCTCACTACGTTCTCGTTTGGCCTCGTGGGCATGTTCATGGCGTTTATCATCCCGCATAACGTTGCGGTCAAGGAAGATCGCAAAGACCGCAGCATGATTGCCGGTTTTACCGGTATAGGCGCTTTTATGCTGTGCATGAACCCCACCATCACCGATCAGGGCTATGTCTTCCAGATGGCCAAGTTTGGCGCGGGTGGCATGTTCACCGCGATGGTCGTGGGATTTGTCGTTGGCTTTATCTACAAGCGCATGGCGCGCATGACGTTCTTTTCCGAGGACAGCCTCGTGCCCGACTTCGTCAAGAACTGGTTCGATAACATCATTGCGGTGCTGCTGTCGCTTTTTGTGGCTTGGCTCTTTACCAACATGCTCCAGGTCGACGTTTTTAGCGCGGTCGCGATCATCCTTTCGCCCGTTACCGGCTTTGCCCAGACGCTGCCCGGCACCATCGCCATCCCGCTTGTCATGGACACCTTCTACTTCTTTGGCATCTCCGGCTGGGTGTTCTCGCCGATCCAGCAGTCCATCCAAAAGTCTGCTCTTGCCGAGAACATGGCCGCCTATGCCGCAGGCCTCGCTCCCACTAACATTAACGCGTACGGCATTACTCGCTACATCATGATCGGCGGCGAGGGCGCAACGCTTCCGTTGGCCTTCTACATGCTCTTTGCCAAGTCCAAGAAGAACAAGACGCTCGGCCGTGCAACGATTATCCCGTCGCTGTTCAACATTAACGAGCCGCTGGTCTTCTCCACGATCGTCGCCAACCCCTTTATGTTCATCCCCATGGTGCTGCAGTCTATCCTGCTGTCTGCCAACGCCTACCTCTGGATGAGCATGGGCTGGGCGAGCCTGCACGTCGAGAATTTCGATATGAACTTCCTGCCCAATGCGGTCTCGGCGTTCTTTATGTCGGGCGGAGACGTGCGCAATATCGCACTTGTCTGCGTCAACCTGCTGATCGCCGCGATTCTGTGGTTCCCGTTCTTTAAGGCTGCCGATAACTACCAGTGCAAGATCGAGGAAGAGCAGGCTGCCGAGAAGGCTGCAAAGAAAGCGGCCAAGAAGGCTGCCAAGGAAGCCGCCAAGGCCGCTGCCGCAGCTGCTGTCGAGTAAACCTCTACGGGCGACTCAGAGTTCGTCGCCTAGTTGCTACCAGATGTTTCAGTACCGGCCGTGGAGGCGGCCGGTACCCAAGAATAGGAGGCCATGATGGCTGATGAGACAATCAACGTTCCTGCGGTCGCGATGAACGTCATCATCAACGCTGGCGACGGCCGCGCCTGCATCGACAAGGCGATGGATGCCCTGGCGGAGTTCGATTTCGATGCGGCAGACGCGCATCTTGCCGAGGCTGATGCCAAGATCCTTGAGGCGCACAAAGCGCAGACCGAGATGATCCAGCGCCAGGCGGGCGGCGAGGAGGTCGAGTACTCCCTGCTGTTCGTGCACGCCCAGGATACGCTTATGACCATCAGCGCCGAGCTGCACATGGCCAAGAAGATGATGCCCGTAGTGCGCGCGCTGACCGCCCGCTAACGCGTCTCCCGATTGCGGGTCGCGCCCTGCGGCTCGCATCCCCAACCCAACCAAGAGAGATGAGGACATACCATGATCGACCTTTCTACCTATGACTTTGGTGAGACTTTTCCCGAGGGTTTTCTATGGGGCGGCGCTACCGCTGCCAACCAGATCGAGGGCGCATGGGACGAGGGCGGTCGCGGCCCTGCGGTCTCCGACTATGTGATTCTGCTCGACCGCGAGACCTGCGCCCGCGAGGGCATCGTCGAGGGCGGCCCGCTCAACTCCGTTACGCGACAGTCACTCGCAGCTCGCAAGGCAGACGAGATGGCCTATGATTTTCCCAAACGACGCGGCATCGACTTCTACCACACCTACAAGGAGGACATTGCGCTTTTGGGCGAGATGGGCTTCGGCGTCTTTCGCATGAGCATTTCCTGGAGCCGTATCTTCCCCAACGGCGACGACGCCCTGCCCAACGAGGAGGGTCTGGCCTTCTACGATAAAGTCTTTGACGAGTGCCATAAGCACGGGATCGAGCCCATGGTCACCCTCAACCACTTTGATATGCCGCTTCACCTGGCCGAGGAGTACAACGGCTTTGCGAGCCGTCACGTGGTCGACGCCTTTGAGCACTATGCTGAGACGCTTTTCCGCCGCTACAAGGGCAAGGTCAAGTATTGGATGACCTTCAACGAAATCAACCACGTCTACGCCAACCCCTGCACCTGCTGCGGCGTGATTTGGGACGAGAAAGAAGACGGCTCCAACCCCTATGCCGGCCGTTGGCCCGAGAAGTTCCAGGTCGCTCACAATCAGCTCGTGGCTTCCGCCAAGGCGGTTATCAAACTGCGCGAGATTGACCCCGAGGCTCACATCGGCAACATGCTCTGCCGTCTTGAGAACTACGCTGAGACCTCCAAGCCCGAGGATCAGCTCCAGGTGCTTTTTGAGGACCACTTCAACTGGTTCTTCACCGATATCCAGGCCAAGGGCGAGTACCCCTACTACGTGAAGCGTTTCTTACGCGACTACGGCGTCGATATCAAGATGGAGGACGGCGACCTCGAAACCCTCAAGGCCGGCGTGGTTGACTACATCTCCATCAGCTACTACATGACCTACATCATGCGCTACAAGGGCAAAATTTCCCCCGAGCCGAGCGGCAAGCTGGTTACCGAGATCAAGAACCAATACCTCGAGATGACCGAGTGGGGCTGGCCGATCGATCCCGTGGGATTCCGCATCACGCTCAACCACATCTACGATCGCTACCACCTACCGATCTTCATCGCCGAGAATGGTAACGGCATGACCGAGAACCGCGATGAGAACGGCTTCTGCGACGACGACGCGCACATCGAGTATATGAAGGAGCACGTCGAGCAGATGCACCAGGCGATTCTCGACGGTGTCGACGTCTTTGGTTACGCCTGGTGGGGCCCTATCGACCTGATCAGCTCCGGCACCTCCGAGATGACCAAGCGCTACGGCCAGATCTCGGTCGACCAGGACGACCACGGCAACGGCACCGGCAAACGCGGTAAGAAGAAGAGCTTCTTCTACTATAAGAAACTTATCGCTAGCAATGGTGCCGATACCGCAACCGACAACATCGTGGTGGAGTAAGGAGCAGAGATGGTTTCCAAGACGACGATCGTCAAGAATCCGAGCGGTATCCACGCGCGTCCTGCGTCGCTGTTTGTGCAGGAGGCAAGCAAGTACGAGAGCTCGATCACCGTTGGCAAGTTGGGCGGAGACGCCAAGGACGCCAAGTCTATCTTGATGGTCATGAGCCTGGGGATGATCTGCGGTTGCGAGATTGTGATTGCGGCCGACGGCGCCGACGAGGCGGCCGCCGTCGATGCCCTCGTGGCGCTTGTCGAGAGTGGCTGCGGGGAGTAGGCGGGCAAAAGCCGCGCCGATGCGCTTTGGGCCACCCAAGGTGGGCTGGCTCCAGAAAGATTGGCCCGCCGGTGCGCGCCGGCGGGCCCTTTGCTTAGGGAGGTTAACGATGACGGCAAGAAACGTTGGCGCTAGGGGCGCGGGGCGCGTTGGGGCGCGTTCGGCGCTTACGACCCTGGGGGTCATGTCACTGATTTATGCGGTGGGCGTTCTACTTATGGATGCGACTGTGGGCGAGCTTACGGGCTCTGCGGCGTCCTCTGCATCGATCGCGTCGATGCTCGTTACCTTGCTGCTCATCGTGGCGTTGATCTTCCTTGAGGTGCGAGCGTATCGGGCGGTGGTGGCCTCGGTGCCCTTTGAGCCTGATATGGGTGACAAGGTGCTGCTAGGTCTTTCGCTCTGGTTTGGCGGCGGCATGCCACTCGGCGTCGCCAATCTGGTTCGCGCCGCGGCGTTAGGAGGTGCCGGCGACGTGCGCCAGATTCTCATGCAGCTGGGCGTGAGCGTCGCGCTCATGCTGCTGACGTATCCAAAGTTCAGAGCGTAGACAACAGCAAAGCTTGAAAATGCAAAGCCCCGCGACCGATTTCAGCCCGGTCGCGGGGCTATTTGATATTTGGGGGAAATGCATTCGTCGATTTACATGCTCTCTGCCGCACGTGTGCCCCGCTCATTTCCAGGGTGAACATTTGGCTCGCTCAATCTTGGGGTGGCAGCGGATCGGGCAGGGCGGGACGACGGCCTGGTGGCGGAGCGAAGCCGCGCCGGCCGGCGCTCGCCCGCTAGCAAATCCTCGGCAGCTGCTCTCCTACGAGCATGTCGAGGATGCGGGTCGAGCCCCAGCCGGTGCGTACGCGCACGGCGGGACGGGCGCCCTCGGCAAGTGGCAGCACGCGACCGACGATGGCGGCATTCTCGCCGTAGCGGGCGGCGCGCATGGCGCTCAGCGCGGCATCGGCTTGCTCGGTCGGCACGACGGCAACCATCTTGCCCTCGTTTGCCACCTGCAGCACATCGTAGCCGAGCATCTCGCAGGCGGCCTGCACGTCGGGGCGCACGGGCACGGCATCCTCGTCGACCTCCATGGCAACGCCGCTGGCCTGCGCAAACTCGTTAAGCGTCGAGGCCAGGCCACCGCGCGTGGGGTCGCGGAAGCAGTGTGTGTCGGGTGCTGCGGCAAGCACATCGGCAATCAGGTGGTTGAGCGGCGCGGCATCGCTTTCGATGGTGCTCGAAAACGCCAGGCCCTCGCGTTGGCTCATGATGGCGATGCCGTGGTCGCCGAGTGTGCCCGACACCAGGATGACATCGCCGGGCCGGCAGTTGGCACCGCTGAGCGTCACGCCTGCGGGCACCTCGCCTACGCCAGCGGTATTGATGTAGACGCCGTCGGCACCGCCACGCTCGACCACCTTGGTGTCGCCGGTGATAATCTTCACGCCTGCCTCATGTGCCGTTTCGGCCATGGTCTGCACAATCTGGCGCAGCTTGTCCATGGGATAGCCCTCTTCGAGGATAAAGCCGCATGAGAGGTAGCGCACATTAGCGCCCGAGGTCGCGACGTCGTTGACGGTTCCGCACACGGCGAGTCGGCCGATATTGCCGCCGGGGAAGAACTGCGGCGAGACTACAAAGCTGTCGGTCGACATGGCGATGCGCCCGCTCGCGGGCAGCGCAGCGACGCCGGCATCGTTGCCCTCGAGCAGTTCGGGCGACCCAAAGGCATCCAAAAAGACCTCATCGATGATGCGTTTCATCATCTGGCCGCCAGAGCCGTGGCCCAACAGGACAGTGCTATCGGTGGCAGTACGGGACATATCGAAAACTCCAATCGTGGGGGTCGGCAATAGCTGAGTGTGGCAGAATCGATGTTAAGTAAAAGTCAGCGAGCGCCATTCAGGCGAAGTGAGTTGCCTTGAAAGAGGAGGCTGCTGGGCTTTTGCCCGCAGCCGACGATTGAAAGGCAAATCGCTCGCCTGAATGGCGCGCAGCGTCGACCGGTCCGCCGTTCGTTAGAACGGCGGAACCTAACAGCCTCGGTAGCGGAAATATGCTGCACAGCTGCCCTCGGAGCTCACCATGCACGGTCCGACGGGATGTTCGGGCGTACATGCGTGGCCGAACAGCGGGCAGTCGCTCGGCGTGATGGCGCCGCGCAGCACGTCGCCGCAGCGGCACCCGCGTGGTTCGACCGTCGGTTCAATGGGTACGTCAAAGCGGGCGCCGGCATCAAAGCGCGCGAATTCGGGCCGGATGGAAAGACCCGAGTTGGCAATCGGTCCCAGTCCGCGCCACGTGGTGTCGCACGGCTCAAATACCTGCTCGACCAGCTGGCGCGCTACGGGGTTGCCGTCAGCGTTGACGCCACGGCGGTAGGCGTTGTCGATCGCCGGCCTTTTCTCGACAACCATCTGGACCAGCATGCAGATACCTTGCAGGATATCGACCGGCTCAAACCCGGTGACTACGCCGGGGGTCTCGAACTCATCGACCAAAAACCCAAAGGGTGCCAGGCCCGTGATGGTAGCGACGTGTCCCGGAAGGATAAAGCCGTCGATAGTGGTCTCGGGATCGTTGGCGATGGCGCGCAGCGCCGGCGGCGTGGTCTTGTGGGCGCAATAGACCGAGAAGTTCTGGAGTCCGCGTGCATCGGCCTCCAAAATGGCGGCGGCGATGGTGGGCGTCGTGGTCTCAAAGCCGACGCCCATAAAGATGACCGGGCGATCGGGGTTGTGTTCGGCGATATCGAGTGCATCGAGCGGGGAGTACACAATGCGAATATCGCGCCCCGCCGCCTTTTGCGCGGCGAGCGAGGTAGACGACCCGGGCACGCGCATCATGTCGCCAAAGGTGGTGATGATGGCGCCGTCCATCTTGGCGAGCGCGATTGCATGGTCGATATCGCGGTTGGCGGTAACACAGACTGGGCAACCCGGACCGCTCAGCAGTTTGAGCCCGGCAGGCATAATGGAGCGAAAGCCATAGCGACCGATGCTCACGGTATGCGTACCGCAGACTTCCATAAGGTTGATGCTGCGGTTGCCGACAAGCTCATGAATACGATCGATGAGCTCGCGAGCCAGCTTGGGGTCGCGAAATGCCGAAAAGTCGATACCGGAGCGAACCGGCTGCGCCGCCGCCACTAGTATGCCTCGGCCGGGTTAGTGGCGAGCTGGTCCTCTTCGGCCAGCTCGGTCATGGTATTGACGAGCTCGAGTGTCTCTTGGGCTTCCTGCTCGTCGACAATCTGAATGCCAAAGCCGGCGTGCACGAGAATATAGTCGCCTACCTGTGCCGTCGGCACGAGGCGCAGCGAAACGGGGCGCTCGATGCCCATCATGTCGACGGTCGCCTTAAGGTCGTCGTCGCGTTTGACCACTTTACCGGGAACGGCAAGGCACATAATGTTCCCCTTTTATACGTTTTGCGCTGGATAGGCGCCTAATTACCCATCAGTTGATGGTAGCGCTCGCGGGAGTCACGAGCAAACGCGTTACACCTGTGAGACGGCGGCGCGCAGGCTGGCAAAACGCCTATCGCGATGCTGTCTGCGCGAGGCGAGCGCGAGCGATGGCGGCCTGACCGTAGGCGATGCAGCCGTCGTTGACGGGCACAGTATGGGGGACCAAGACGGCAAGCCCGTCGTCTTTGAGTTCGTGGGTAAGGAGCTGAAGCAAAAGCCGGTTCATGAACACACCGCCCGAGAGCGCGACGGTATCGAGGTTTTCGCGATTGCAGATCTCGCACGCGATGTGGGTCGTAGCGTGCGTAATGGCGATGTGAAACTCGAGGGCGAGCCTGTCGGCCGGCGTGCCTGCCTCAATTCCATTCAGAAGAGATTCGATGAGCGGTTGGGGGTCCAAGATGGGGGAGTCGTCGGCAGACGTGAATACGCCTGCATGATTGCCGTCGAGACGAACGGTCTTACCGCCGAGCGCGCGCCAGGCGGCGGATTCGAGTTCTATGGCGGGTTCGCCCTCGTAGGTTGCCTTGTCGCAGATGCCCAGAATCGCTGCCGCGGCATCAAAGAGACGCCCCATGCTGCTGGTACGCGGGCTGTTGATGCCGCGCACGATCATGGTGGCTGTCACGCTGCGCGTTTGCTCGTCGAGGCTGTCCAAAAGACGAGCGGCGCCTGGGTGCTCGAGCAGGCCGAGCTCACTGAGCAGGGCAAAGGCGTTGCGGCGGGCATCGCGTACGGACGCTACGCCACCGGGTAGGGCCCAAGTGCGCAGATGCGCTGCGCGCTCAAAGTCAGCAAGGCCAGCGACAAGAAACTCGCCGCCCCAAATGGTCCCATCGGTGCCGGCGCCGGTGCCGTCAAAGGCGATGCCAAGGACACGCGCGTCGGTTGTAAGCTGGCCCGCGGCGATGGCCTCGGCCATTACGCTCGCGATATGCGCATGATGGTGCTGCACCTCGACGAGCGGCAGATTGCATTTTCGCGCCTGCTCGCGCGCCCACTGGCCCGATAGATAGCTGGGGTGTACATCGCAGGCCAAGGCGGCGGGCGCCAAGTCAAAAAGATCTTCCAAGCGCGTGCGCGCGGCGTTCCAGGCATCGAAGGTCCCGCCGTTTTCAACATCGCCGATATGCTGCGACACAAAACAGGTCGCCTCGCCGTTCGTCCCTTCACGCGTGAGCGCGATCGTGGCCTTTTGTTGTGGCCCGCAGGCGAGCACGCAGGACGGAGCGCCGTCGAGCGCCGGCAACGGCAGCGGCTGCGGAGCGTATCCGCGGGCGCGGCGCACGGGCATAACGGCGCCGTCGACCACGCGTACCACAGAGTCGTCGTAGCGCGACAGAATTGCGCGGTCGTTACCGAGCAGCGCATCGGCGATGCCGACGGCAACGAGGTGTTCCCAGGCAAGGTTGTCGTCGGTCTCGATGGGTTCTTCGCTCAGGTTGCCGCTGGTCATGACGAGCGCGTGCATACCGCGGGCTTCTGCCGCGGCAAGCAACAGATGCTGAAGCGGGGTGTAGGGGAGCATAACGCCGAGCTCGGGCAGGTCGTGCGCGATGGACAGCGCGAGTACGAGGGCGTCGGGAGAATCGTCGTCGCTCCCGCAAACGGCACGTCGGCGCAGCAGCACGATGGGGCGGATACTGCCGGCGAGCAGATCGCGTTCAGCATCGTCGATATGACACAGGCGCTCGGTATCAGCAAGGTCGCGCACCATGACGGCAAGCGGCTTGTTGCTGCGGCGTTTGCGATGGCGTAACTCGGCCACCGCCTGCTCGTTGGCAGCGTCACAGGCTAGATGGAATCCGCCCAGGCCCTTGATGGCGACGATACCGCCGTTGGCCAGCAACTCAACACAGCGGTCGATAATGGCGTCGCTGGCCTCGCGTGTGGTGCCGACGGCCGGTGTCGCGGACGAATTCCCGCACGCATCGCCGTTCACAGCCTCGCGCCACGTAATATGCGGCCCGCAATCAAAGCAGGCATCGGGCTGCGCGTGAAAACGCCGGTCGAGTGGGTCGGCATACTCCGCGGCGCACTTGGGACACAGGGGAAAACAATCCATCGAGGTGGCCGCTCGATCGTAAGGCAGCGAGCGGATGATGGTAAAGCGCGGCCCGCAGTTAGTGCAGTTGATAAAGGGGTAGTGATAGCGTCGGTCGGCGGGATCGAACAACTCGCGCAGGCAATCGTCGCAGGTAGCGATATCGGGCGAGACGAGCGTGGTATGCGCGGTCTGATCCTGCGATGCCACAATGCGAAAGCCCCGCTCATCGGCAGCGCTCCAGCCGCCAGGCCCCAAATCCGCAACATCGACTCGCTCAACGCGGGCTGCCGCAGGCGCATGCTCAGAAAGCGCGGCAACAAAAGCATCGAGCGCATCGGCCGGAGCGTGCGCCTCGATATGCACGCCGTCGCCCGCATTGAGCACCCATCCGCAAATGCCATGCGCCATGGCCTCGCGATACACAAACGGTCGCATGCCAACGCCCTGCACAATGCCCGTCACATGAATATGCACATGCCGCATGCGACACCCCTCATCAAAACCGACCAAATAGGGACAGGTGCGCTACAGCCCCAGGCTCTGCCTGGTAGCGGCACACGTGAGCTCGCCGTGCTTAACGCCGCGCAGGCCCAGCAGACGGTCGGCCAGCTCGTAGACGCGCTCGCCGCGACCCTTGAGCGCCAGAATCTCCAAGCAGTTGTGGTGATCCAGATGCACGTGCATGGTCGATACGATCTCGTCGGTGTAGTCGTGCTGCACTTCGTCCAGACGGCGCGTCAGGTCGCCGGTATGGTGGTCGTAAATCATGGTGAGCGACCCGATAACATGCTCATCGGGCGTGCGCATCTGCTCCTTGGCAATCGAGGCGCGAATCAGGTCGCGCACGGCCTCGGAGCGGTTGGCCACGTCGCCGCGGCGCGCGATCTGCTCGTCAAAACGGCGCAGCAGGTCGTCGGGTGCGGTAACCGAAAAACGGACCAGCTCGGAACCGGAGCCACTACAGTGGCAGCCCGCGTCACCGTCCGCCCCGTGCGGATGCTCGTGCTCGTACCCGCAGCAGTGCTCGTGTTCGGCCACCTTACACCAGCTTCACGGAGCCGACGGAGTTGTGGTCGGCCTCGATGGCTTCCTCGTAGCCCTCGAGCGCGTCATGCGCCTCGTGCAGCGCGGCCATGGCGGCCTCGAGCTTGGCGCCGATGCGCTCCATGTCAAAATTCTCGGTCGCATGTAGCAACTGATGGCTCCATTCGTGAGCGAGCTCGATGGTGTCGTCGACCTGTTTGACGCT
The DNA here is from genome assembly GCA_902399975.1 of Coriobacteriaceae bacterium. Taxonomy (GTDB): domain Bacteria; phylum Actinomycetota; class Coriobacteriia; order Coriobacteriales; family Coriobacteriaceae; genus Collinsella. The sequence continues at coordinate 253,158 of CABOHA010000002.1, forward strand.
CATGGCAAGCTGGCTCATGTTCATTCCAACATCATGCATGGGAAATCTCCTTTTGTATGGGGCAGTTCAGTGGTTCAGATTTTACTACGCCCGCTTTGCGCGCAGCTGCATAAGAAAACGGGTACGAGTCTGTGCGACCCGCACCCGTTCACTGGGGGCTGTTTGTGACTACCATACTATCCGTGGTTGCACTCGGTGCATCCAGAAGTCCGGCGAGCGGTGCAAAAGCGCTCATGGACGGCGGGTAAGTAACAAGCGTATTACAGATGCTTCTCCAGCAGCGCCTGCAGCCTCGCCTTGGGCAGAGCGCCAACCGAGCGGTCAATCTCTTCGCCGTTCTTAAACACAATCAGCGTGGGGATGCTCATGACGCCATACTTCATGGCCAGGTCCTGGTTGTCGTCGACGTTGCATTTGGCAACGGCAAGCTTGCCCGCCAGCTCATCGGCAACCTCGTCAACGATGGGCGAGAGGGATCGACAGGGCCCGCACCACGGTGCCCAAAAATCGACCAGCACGGGCAGGCTGTCGTTAACGACGGAATCGAAATTCTCGGGGGTAATCTGCTTAATGTCAGCCATGGTGACCTCCATAATGCGACGCGGCTTGGCCGCGTAAAACTCAGTACGACCGTGCTTATACCCAGCCGCCCGCAAAGCAACCACTCGCGGGCAGCTCTTTTATATAATGGTGGGCACGCAAACGATTGGAGAGCGCATGTCCACGTCACAAAGCCAGAAAAAAGAAGCCATCGCCCAGGCGGCCGAGCAGGAGCTCACATCGCTTGCGGTCCGTGGCGTGCGTATCGCGGGCAACGCGTGCTCGCCGATCGTGCTGGTCAAAGGCGATTTGGACGAGGCCGAGCGTTCGGGTGGCGAGCTTGCCGCCGGCCCGGATGGCGCGGCGTTGCGCAAGGCGCTTGGGGCCATCGGCTACGCGCCCGAGGATTTTTGCGTGCTGGCAAGCGTCGCCGGCGCAGGCGACGGAGCGGTCGCGGTGGGCGAGACTCTGCCGTGCGAGCTGTTCCGTGAGGCGCTTGAGGCTTTGGACCCCGAGGCGGTGCTACTGCTCGACAACAACGCGGCTGACGCCATGCGCGAGACCTACGCCGATATGCTCGTGGCGATCGATGACTTCGACACCGCCATGCTCAAGCCCGGCTTGGTCGCCCATGTGCAGGGTCGCCGCGTGCTCGCGCTCGACGGTTTTGAGGCGGCACTCACCGACAAGGCCGCTAAGCAGCGCATGTGGGCCTACATCAAGCAGCTGACTCCGGCGGCCGCTCCGCTGTAGCGAGCCCGCGTCGACAAACGACCCCGAGCGGGCGAGCCGTACCCGCGGAACGCAAATCCGTCGCGCCCGCGCCCTTACATCACAGCGCGCAGCTCAAACCGATCGCCGTTAATGCGGAACTGGCAGTTGCCGTTCATGCGCTCCACGGCGAGTTTAATGCTCTTGGTGCCAAAGCCGTGACCGGCGTGCTGAGCCACGGGCATGCCGTCGACCATGTGCGGCGCCCGTCCAAATGTGTTGGAAACCGAAAGCAGCAGCTGCCCGTCCTCAAACCGCAGATCAAGATCGACAAAGCGCTTGCCCTCGGGGGCGGTGCTCGCCGCGTCAATGGCGTTTTCCAGGGCATTCGAAAGCACGCTGAACAGGTCGACATCGGCCACATGCACGCTCTGGGGCACGGCGGCGCGCAAGTCGGCGGAAATGCCGCGCTTGCTGATATCCGAGCCAAACGACGAAAGCGCGATGTTGACGGTCTCGTTGGCGCTGTAGCGGCGCACGGCGGTGCGGTCGTTGGCCTCGCATAGCGTATCGATGCGATCGAGCGCCTCGTCGGTGCGGCCTTCTTCGATCAAGACGGCCAGACCGCGCAAGAAGTGCCGCATGTCGTGGCGCAGAATCGACAGCTCGCGTCCGGACTGGCGCCATGCATCGAGTTCCTTCATGGCCGAGCTATCGCGTGTCTCGAGCATCCAGCGTTCACGCTCGGCAGCCTCTTTTTCTTCGTATTCACGCAGGTAGACGGCGAGGAACATAAGGTAGAACGCACAGAGCGCAAAGGCCAAAAACTCAACCGTCACCACCGAGCCCGAGTGGAACAGCGTGGTGTAGACGTTGGTGGCGTAGTCAAAGATGTAATAGACGAGCGGCAGGATTAAAAGGATGCCCAGCTCGGTGGGGCTTTTAATCGCCAGGCGGGGTCCAATGTCGCCGGCCCAATGCGGCAGGACGGCAAAGACGCCGAGCGTGGTAGCGATGCGTGCCAGATAGTACGCAATCTGAGAATCGGTTGCGGCAAAGGCGGCGATACCCATCCAATTGCTGAACTGACAGCTCAGATAGGCACTCGTAATGCCGAGCGCGGCAAGCAGCGGGCTCAGACGATAGCGCACACAGGTAGACGATAAGCGGCAGGTGCACGACAAGCGGATAAGCCTGACGGGCAAAAAGCTCTCCGCCTACGACATTGGCGATCGAAAAGGCAGCGCCTGTTGCGGCTCCGACCCCCACCAACTCGAGTGCATGGCGTCGATTAATTTCGATACCGCACAGCGCCGCCGAGGCAAAGACGCCAAAGAGTAGCGTTGTGGCGTGGTGGATTGCCCAAAGGACCATTTCGACCGAGGAGATCATCAACGCCTCCCGCCCTCAAAGCGCACCGCAAAGTAGGCGTCTTGGAATCCCTGCTTGCAGCTGCGCGAAAGCGGGATGCACGCGCCCGAGCGCATGACGATGTCCGTGCGATCGAAGTGATCGATATTGCGCAGGTTGACCTGGTAGCTGCGGTGGCATTTAAAGAAGACCGCGTTTTGCGCCAAACGGTCCTCGACGCTGCGGAACGACTCGAGTGCCTCGATATCGCGCCCGTCGCGCAGATGGAAGACCACGTGCTTGTTGCGCGCCTCGGCATATTCGATGTCGGACAGGCGCAGGGCGTGGTAGCCAAAGGACGTTTTGATCACGAGCTCGTCGGTTGCCGCCGGGCGCATGCTCGAAAGCTCGTCGAGTAACTGCGCCAGGCGTTCGTAAGTCACGGGCTTGAGCAGATAGTCGAAGGCGCGGACCTCGTAGGACTCCAGAGCGAACTCGGGCGACGAGGTAAGGAACACCAGACGCACGGCGGTATCGGCCTGGCGCAATTCGCGCGCGGTGTCCATGCCGTTGACGAGCGGCATGATCATGTCGAGCAGGATGATGTCGGCGCGCGACGCGGCATGGCGCGCCAGCAGGTCCTCGCCGCGCGTAACGAGCGCAACATCGACCGCCGTGCCCGTCTCGGTCGACCAACGGTCGATCATCCGGTGCAGTCTATCTAGAAAAGCGACGTCATCGTCGCAGGCAATAATCTTGAGCATTCGGCCCCCTTAGTAATTCGATTTTGCCACATTGGGCGCGTACCGCTCGCGGGGGTGCGCACCGTTTGCGCCCCACGGCGTGCAACTCGCGCCAAGCGGCAGGGCGTTAGAAAGTGCAGCAGCAAAATAATCCGTGGATAAACATGTCAATACATGCTGGTGGCTGGCCGGGGAACACGCCAGCCGCCAGCGCCAAACGATGCCAGACATCGCGAAGCATAGGGATAAAGGGAGCTGCACGATGAGGGAGAAGAAGATGGGGATGCGCACTGTGTTGACGCGCCTGCTGGGTATCGCCACCGTGGCCTGCGCACTCGTGGCGACGCCAGCGGTGGCCAGCGCCGAGACTCAGATCATGCCAGACGGGGTGAAGGCGGAGGTGCTGCCGCTTACGCAGGCCAACAACGAATCCATCCAAATCTCCGAGCCGGGCAGTTACGTACTTAAGACGGCTGAGGGTAAGGTCATGCCATCTTCGGGTTGCACCATCGACGCGCCGGATGCGTCTCGGATTAATCCTGTGAGGATCTACATCGATGGCACGGTCTACGTGAACGATAAGATTAACTGGCGGGTTGAGCAAACTTGATGGCTGTTCAACATCAAACAGGGTAGCAATATGCCCTCAATGTTGCACGAAGCGCCAGCTGCAACATAAACGGCGGCGATTCGCGAGCGGACGGATCGTCGCGCGTTTCGCGGCAGCGAGCAGTCGCTTGGTATCCAACTGGCAAATGACGAGCTCGCGAAACTGCTCGAGGTCCCTCTCGCCGAGCCCCTCTTCAATCTGAGGGGCAGGTATCGCGATCAATTCAACAAGCCGCTGTACGTGGGGCAGCAATATATCATCGGGTCGCGATACACCTTTTCGATGTAGCGTCGCGAAGGGCGCCCTTCGCCGTTGCGGCGCACGAGTGGATTCAGGAGAACCATCATCATGGTCCAAGGAGCCTTCCCTTCAAAGCTGTCATCTTCGATATGGACGGCGTCATCGTCGATACCGAGGCGTATTACCAGATCGAGCAGCGCGAGTTCTTCGAGGAATTCGGCATCGAGGTGACCGACGAGGAGCTGTTGGCGACCGTGGGCGTCTCGTTCCAGTCGTTCCAGCGCTCCCTCGTCGACTGGTTGGGCCGCATCGGGCGCGTGGTGACGCCGGACGAGGCCCTGCGCATCTATCGGGATTGGAAGAACGGGCGCGAGGTCGATTACGCCGCACTGATGAATCCCGGCGTGCACGAGGTCTTGGCGGGTCTCAAAGAGCGCGGCGAGCGCCACACGCACGCCGGGCGCTCGTTTTCGGCAAACGCTTTCCTTCTTGGAAGGGAAAAGCCGGGTATGGAACCCGTCCCATCGCCGCTGGTACCATAGCTAGGCGAGAGGAGGTCAAAGCCGATGGACGTGCAGCTGGCGCGATTTGCGCTCCACATCATGGAGCACGAGGGCATCAAGCCCGCTGAGCTTGCCGAGGCGTTCGGCGTGAGCGTTCGTACCGTGCGCAACCATGTGCAGGCGGTCAATCGCAGCCTTGAGGGCGTCGCGTCTATCGACCTTGCGCGCGGGCGGGGCTATACCGTTTCCGTCGCCGACGAGCAGGCGCTTGATGCGATATTCGAGCAGGCGCGCAAGCAGCGGCGTGCGTCGTTGCCCCAGACGGCCGAGGCCCGCGTCTCCTATCTCCTCAACGATTTGCTCTCGCGCAGTGATTACATCGCCATCGACACACTGGCGAGCGTCCTTTATGTATCCCGGACGAGCATATCGAACGATTTGAAACAGGTCGAGGAGCGCTTGGCGCAGTTTGGCCTCGCCATCGACAGGCGCAGCCATCATGGCATCAAGGTCATCGGATCCGAGATGGCCAAGCGTCTGTGCCTCGCGAGCCTCGCCATGGAGGGCTCGGATGAGCTGAAGGGCGCGGCGCGCCTCTCGGTCGACGCCGAGGCGTATCGTGCGCTGTTCGACGTGGTTTCCGATTGCGTCGACGACGTGACGACCGAGGAACGCTTCGCCATCAACTCGGTCGCCTACCGCAACCTCATCACGCATATCGTCATCGCTTTGTTGCGGATACGCGAAGGTTGCTATGTGCCCATGGAGGGCGAGCAGCTCACCGAGATTCGGAAGTCCCCGAGTTTCCCGATTGCCCGGCGCATCTCCGATGCCATCGGCGCACGCACCGGCGTCGTTTTGCCCGACGAGGAGGTCGCCTATATCGCCATCCATCTGGCGGGCAAGCGCCTGCTCGGGGATTTCGATGCCGGGGATGATCAGGAGGCGGGGCTTGTCATCTCGGATGAGGTGTGGGATGTCGTGACGGGCATGCTCGACGCGGTGTGGCGCACGTTCCGATTCGACTTGAGGCACGATTTGGAGCTGCGCATGAATCTCGCGCGCCATCTCGTGCCGCTCGAGGTGCGCTTGCATCACCATCTGCATCTCGATAATCCCATCTTGGGGGACATCAAGTCGCGTTTTCCGCTTGCCTATTCCATGGCCGTCGAGGCGGGCTCCTCGTTGGCGGCGCATTATGAAGCTGAGCTTTCCGAGGAAGAGATTGGCTACATCGCTCTCTCCTTCGCCTTGGCGCTCGAGCGCCAAAAGACCGATGCCCCCAAGAAACGCATTCTGGTGGTCTGTGCCTCGGGCTCGGGCAGCGCCCGGCTGCTGGAGCACCGCTATCGTCAGGAGTTCGGTTCGTACGTCGAGCATATCGAGACATGCGATGCCGCCCACGTGCGCTTCGTCGACTTCTCGCGCATCGACTATGTGTTCACGACGGTTCCGCTTGCCGAGGAGGTGCCGGTCCCGGTACGCCAAGTGGGCTATTTTCTGGACGCGGCAGAGGTGAGCGACGTGCGTGAAATCCTGCTTTCCGATTCGCGGCGGTCGGATGCCCGCCCGCTGTTCTGCGAGGAGCTTTTTCTGCCGCATGCGTCGTGCTCGACGCCCGAGGAGGCAATCGAGCTGCTGGTCGGCAAGGCCTCGCGCGTCTACGACCTTTCGCCCGATTTCCTCGATTTGGTGTATCGCCGCGAGCAGACGGCTCCGACGGCATTCGGCAACCGGGTCGCCATGCCGCACCCGCTCGAAGCGGCGAGCACGCAGAGCTTCGTGGCCCTCGCCCTCACCGACGAACCCATCATCTGGGGAGGTCGCGAGGTGCAGGCGGTGTTCCTCGTCTCAATCGCCCGCGATGCGACCGACGTCTCCGAGGGCTTCTTCTCGGCGATGTCTGAGCTGGTTTTGAGCGAGGCGTTCATCGACCGCCTGCTTTCCGAGCGCTCTTGGCAGACGCTCATCGAGTTGGTCGATCCCATCGAGTCGTGCTCCGCACGATAGCCCATACGTTTTCCATTGAGATATTTGCAAACCGAGAGGGAGGTGAAAACCATGGCAGAGGAGGAACAGAGCACCGAGATGATCTCCTTCGGCATCATCGCTTCGGCGGGTCAGGCGCGCAGCCTCGCCTTCGAGGCGCTGAAGAAGGCCAAGGAGCATGATTTCGAGGCGGCGAAGGCCCTGCTCGAGCAGAGCAAGGAGGCCGCGCTCGAGGCCCATCACGTGCAGACCCAGCTTCTTTCCAAGGAGGCTTCGGGCGACCATACCGTCGTCGACGTGATGCTCGTGCACGCCCAGGACCATCTCATGACCTCGATGCTCGCACAGGAGCTGGTCGAGGAGATCGTGAATGTGTATCGCGAGCTCGACGCGACGCGCGCCGAGTAATGCGGGCGGGATGGCGCGCTCAAGGCCGCCGTCTTTGTTGATACGACCATTATGCAAGGAGAATCAAAACAATGAAGGTATTGCTGGTTTGCGCCATGGGGATGTCCACGAGCATTCTCATGAAGAAGCTTGAGAAGTATGCCGCTGAGCAGGGGATCAATTTCAGCATCGCCGCCCAGAGCGTCAACACGTACAAGACGGTCTGCCATGAGTATGACTGCATCCTCATGGGTCCGCAGATTTCCTATCAGAAGGACAACATCGCCGCCGAGTCCGGCATGCCGGTCGCCGTCATTCCGCCGACCGATTACGGCACGGGCAACTGCGCCAATATCATGAAGCTCATCGAGTCTCTCGTCCAGGGCTAGATACCCGTCTCGATCGAAGAGAAACGGAACACCAATGTCCAAACTTGACAACCTGTATCAATCCCCAGTGATGATGAAGCTGCAGGAATGGGGCGGCAAGCTCCAGGCCAACAAGGCCCTGTCCGCCATCAGCGGTGGCATGATGGCGGCCATGGCGGTCATCCTCGCCGGCGCCATCTTCACCGTCGTCGCCACGCTGCTGGATATCGTAGGCGTGCTCGAGACGACCGACGCCGCCTATATGTGGCTCACCACGCCCTATAACATGACCATGGGCATCCTGGGCGTCGTCGTGGCCTTCGCCGTGGGCTACATCTACTCCAAGAACTTGGAGATGGAGGGCGCGCTGGCGAACGGCATCGTCACCATGATTCTCTTCCTGCTCGTGTGTGCTCCCGTTCAGAGTGTCACCCTGCAGGATGGCTCGACCATGAGAGTGCTCGCCACCACCTACCTTGGCGGCACCGGTCTCTTCACCGCGCTCATCATCCCGCTGGTTTCGGTCAAGATCATCGATTTCTGCCAGAAGCATCACGTGAGCCTCAAGATGCCCGACGCGGTTCCGCAGTTCCTTTCGGACGCTTTCGCGACCCTCGTGCCGCTCGTCATCTGCATCCTGCTCTGGCATGGTCTCAACACACTTGCCCAGATGACCATCGGCGTCGTGCTCCCGGGCGCCATCGCCGGTATCCTGTCCATCCCGCTGACGCCCCTCATGTCGGTGCCCGGCATGTTCGTACTCGCGTTTGTGTGCCAGCTGCTCTGGAGTCTCGGCATCCACGGCGCGATGGTGCTCTCTCCGGTCATCATGGCCCCCATGATCCAGTTCTACACCCAGAACGCCGAGCTCGTCGCCTCCGGCCAGGCTGCCATGTTCGCTCCGATCGCCCTGTATGGCGTCATGTCTTGCTGCGGTGGTAGCGGCAACGTGCTGCCGCTCGCCGTGCTTTGCATGCGTTCCAAGTCCGAGCAGCTTCGCGCTGTGGGCAAGGCCGGTATCGTTCCTGCGGTGTTCAACATCTCCGAGCCCATGGCGTTCGGTACTCCCATCATCTATAACCCCATCATGGCCATCCCGTTTATCCTGAACCCCATGATCATCATGTTCTTTGCCTATATCGGCTACTCGCTCGATTTCTTCCAGCCCGGCCACCTGCTCATCATGACGCAGCTGCCGATCATCATGCAGAGCTTCATGCCCTCCCTTGCGTGGCAGAACCTCTTCATTGCCCCTATGGCCTTCGTCATCGCCTTCTTGGTCTACCTGCCGTTCGTGAAGGTGTATGACCATCAGCTGTGCGAGAAGGAGGCTGCCGAGAAGGCCGCTTCCGAAGCGTAGGGACCATCTTGGCGCATGTGCGCATGTGCCCCACTCTCTGCGGGTGACTTGTGATTGGGGCGCGGCTCTTCGAGTCTCGCCCCTCGTTGTATTTGGAGGTATTCCATGGGTAGATTTCCCGATGGATTCTTGTGGGGCGGCGCCATCTCGGCCAATCAGATCGAGGGCGCATGGGATGTGGACGGCAAGGGCGTCTCGGTGCCTGACGTGTGCACGGCCGGTTCGCATAAGGTCGACAAGCGCATCACGCCGACCCTTGAGCCGGACACGTTCTATCCGAGCCACGAGGCGTGCGATTTCTACCATCGCTATCGCGAGGACATCGCGATGCTCGCGGAGATGGGCTTCAAGGCGTTGCGGCTCTCGATTGCGTGGACGCGCGTCTTCCCTACGGGGGAGGAGGCGGAGCCCAACGAGCTCGGTCTGGCGTTCTATGATCGCGTGTTCGACTGCTGCCGCGAGCACGGCATCGAGCCCATCGTGACGCTCAGCCATTATGAGATGCCCTATGCGCTGGCGAGCAAGTACAACGGCTGGGCCGGCCATGAGCTCATCGCGTGCTTCGAGCGCTTTTGCGCCTGCGTGTTCGAGCGCTATCGGGGCAAGGTGCGCTACTGGCTCACGCTGAACGAGATGAATACGGGCATCGGTCGCGGCGGGGCCGTGCTCAACTTGAGCACCGTCCGCGGGTACGAGGGGCCCGTCAACGGCCTGCCCGATAACCCCGCCGAGCGCTTCCAAGCGCTGCACCATATGCTCGTCGCTGCCGCGCGCGTGACGGCTCTGGCCCACGAGCGCTATCCCGAGTACCGCATCGGCTGCATGTCCTCGTTTGCGCTCATGTACCCCTATACCTGCGATCCCGATGACGCGGTGCTCGTGCAGCAGCGCATGCGCGTGGCCAATTGGTTCTGCTCCGATGTTCAGGTGCGAGGATACTATCCCAGCTACATGAGGCGCCACTTTGCCGAGAGGGGCATCGAGGTCGCGATGGAGCCGGACGACGCCGAGACGCTCGCGCGCGGCACGGTCGACTTCGTCACGTTCAGCTACTACATGTCGGTCTGCCTCTCCGCGCATCCCGAGAAGCTCGAGACGACGGGCGGCAACTTCGCCTTCGGCGCAAAGAATCCCTACCTCAAGACGAGCGACTGGGGTTGGCAGGTCGATCCGGTGGGCCTGCGCTGGTCGCTGAATGCCATCTGGGATCGCTATCAGAAGCCCGTCATGCTCGTGGAGAACGGCTTGGGTGCCTACGATACGGTCGAGGAGGACGGTTCCATCCACGACCCGTACCGCATCGAGTATTTGCGCCAGCACATCGAGCAGATGGCCGAGGCGGTGGCCGACGGCGTCGACCTCATGGGTTACACCTCGTGGGGCCCCATCGACTTGGTGAGCGCCTCGACCGGCGAGTTCGCGAAGCGCTACGGTTTCATCTACGTCGATCGCCACGATGACGGAACGGGCACCTTCGAGCGCAGCCGCAAGGACTCGTTCTATTGGTACCAGCGCGTGATCGAGACGAACGGCGAGGATCTCGGCGGGGAGGTCTCCCATGCGTGAGGTGCGGTTGGGCATTTCCCTCTACCCGGAATTCGCCTCTGCCGAGGCGTGCCGAGAATACCTGCGCCTCGCCGCCCGTCACGGCTATCGCGTGCTGTTCGTGGCGCTGCTCGGCGTCCGCGATGAACGCGATGAAGTCACGGCACGTTACCGGGCTTTGACCGACGAGGCGCATGCGCTCGGCTTCGAGGTGTTCTGCGACGTGAACCCTTCGGTGCTTGCGCGATTCGGCGTGAATGCGAGCGTTTTGCGCGGCAAGCTCGATCTGGGATTTCTCCAGGAGATAGGCTGCGATGTCATGCGTCTCGATCTCGGTCTCTCCGAGATGGAGGAGGCGTTTCTCACGCGCAACGAGGCGGGCATCGGGGTGTGCCTCAACGCCTCGGCAAACGCGTGCGACCACATCGGGGCGCTGCTCGCGAGCGGTGGGGAGCCGGCGCGCATCGTAGGCTGCCATAACTACTATCCGCATCGCTACACGGGTCTGACGCTCGAGTATTTTCTGACCTGCTCGCGTCGGTGGAAGGAGCGCGGGCTTCCACTCCAGGCATTCGTGTCATCGCAGGAGCCGGAGGCCTTCGGCCCGTGGCCGGCATGCGACGGTTTGCCTACGCTTGAGATGCATCGCGATCTGCCCGCCGCCGTGCAGGCCCGTCACCTCGTGCAACTCGGCTGCGTGGATGACATCATCGTGGGCAACTGCTTTGCGAGCGAGCGCGAGCTTGCGGCAATCGCTGCGGGCGTCGCAGCCCCGATGGCGTTCACCTTGCATCGCGCTCCCGGTTTGCCGAAGGAGCTTGAGCGGCGCCTGCGCCTCGGCCTGTCGTGTCGTCCCGAGCAAAACGGCTATCTCGTGCGCACCGTCGAGAGCCGGATGGTGAAAGGGGAGGTCGCTCCCTTCAACACGGTCGATATCCGGCGGGGCGATGTGCTCGTGGACAACGACGGTTACGGCCAGTATGCCGGCGAGGTTCAGATTGCGCTCGCGGCCATGGAAAACAGCGGGCGGACGAATGTGGTGGGGTATATCGATGGCGCGGAGCTCATGCTGCTCGACGGCCTGCGTGCGGGCACGCGCTTCACGTTCAATGTGGTCTAACCGTCCGGACTGCGGCGGGGCGGTTAATCGAGTTGCGCGATGCGCCGCCCCGCGCATCTGCTGATTACAATCGCAAGAGACGCACGCTCGTCTCCGCAAGAGCGGGGGCGAGCGTTTGCGTAGAGGTGCCGCGGATCTCGGCGAGCAGGGAGAGCGTGTGGGCGAGCGAGGCTTCCAGCTCTGCGGCGGAGCAGGGGGCATCGAGCCATGCGGGCGCATCCGTCTCCAAGAGCAGTGCGTCTTCCGGCAGTTGGCGCGCGTAGGCGCGCCCGCGCCTGGTCGCGAGCATGCACTCGTTGACCGAGACGAGGCACCCGAGCGCGCGCAGGCGGTTCAAGTCCTCGCCGCTGCCCGAAAACCAGTGGAAGATGCAGGTCGCGTGCGCGGGGAGGCCGTGGCGCTCGAGGATGTCGAGCGCTTCTGTGGCGGCGTGTACGGCATGGATGGACACGACGCGGCCCGCGCGCGGCTGCGCGGCGCAGGCGGCCACGATGCGGTCGAAGGCGCAGAGCTGCGCCGCGCGCGTCGATGCATGGGCGCGCGAGAAGTCGAGCCCGACTTCGCCCACGAATTCGTGGGCGGCGGCTTGGGCGGCCGCCCACGCAGCCGTCTTCTCGCCGGCAGGGCCCGCCTCGACGCGCTGGATTGGCAACACCTATTTGGACGATTCCGGGAGGGACAGCCCCGCTTCCCTGAACTCGACCGGCGACATGTAGCCCAGCGTCGAGTGGATCCTGAAGTTGTTGTACCAGTTCACGTAGTCCGAGAGCTTGGCCCGGAGCTCGCGCGTCGTGCCGAACGTCTCGCGGTGGACGAGCTCGGCCTTCAGTATCCTGTTGGTCGACTCGTCGACGGCGTTGTCGTAGGGGCAGCCCTTGGCCGACAGCGACCTCTCTATGCCGAAGGTCTCGAGCATCAGGTCGATCTCGGCGTTGTCGAACTCGCTGCCGCGGTCCGTGTGGAAGACCTCGATGTCCGCGCTGCGCCGACATGGGGCAGCGGCCCCCGTTGGCCGCCATGGCCCTCACTTCCGAGCGTATACCGGCGCCGCTCGTCTTAAGACGTCGACCTCCATCCGGAACCTGCGGTTCTCGCGCTCGGGCTCCAGGATCCGGTTCTGCTCGGGCGTGCGGTTGTCGGCGGCGCGCGGCGAGCCGGTCGCGTTTATCGACTTGATCCACCTCTCCACGGTGCTCTTGCCGAGGTCGCACTCGTCCATGGCCTCGCGCCTGGGCTTTCCGGCGTTGTGGAGATCGACTATCTTCCTCTTGAACTCGTCGGTGAAATGCCTCGGTCTGGGGCCGGTCGAGGCCGAGCCCCCGGTCCGGCTGGGGTAGCATGTCGCTGCGGACCACTGTCTTTCCTCTCGTTGAATATCTAGGCGCTGACGATTCTAGGCGATGGCCCTCTCTTGCTTCTTACACCTCGATTGTGCTCGCTACCCCCAGCGGGTCCGGATCGAGCGATCCGGACCCGCTTTTGGGGTTTGCCGGAAACCCGGTGGTCAAAAAAGGCCAAATATGAGTACTGTTACCAGTTTAGTGGCAGCCAAATGGCCTCCAAAATCGGTGCCAGCGGCCAAAAGTGCATCGATTTTCGTCCTTCAGAGTCGTGATCGGGCTCCAAACAAGGCGATTTTGCTGCTCTGGACCGGAAAATCGCTGCTACTAATTTGGTGACAGTACTCATATTTGGCCTTTTTTGACCACCGCCCCTTGGCCCAGGACAAAACGGGCCGCTCGAATCTTGGGGCGGGTCCATTTTCGGCTATCCTCAGCTTGCCAGTTCGAAAATGGATCCGCCCCAAGATTGAATCTTTATTCCAACTTTACACCTAGGTTTACAGCTGTCTTGTCAGCTGTAAACCTAGGTGTCATACTAAAGCCCCAAGATTCGCCAAAAGAGAGGGGCCTTGATGGCACAGAGCGCGAACATGGATGCGTCGGAGCTTGCACGCGACATTGCGGCCGGCCTGGCATCGGCAACGACGGCAACGGAGCGCGCGGCATTGGTGCCCGCAGAGCTCGTCGAGGCCATTCAGCAACTTAAAACCCAGCGCGACGCGGTGATCCTGGCGCACTATTACGTGGCGCCCGAGGTCCAGGCTGTGGCCGATTACGTCGGCGACAGCTTCTACCTGGCTAAGCTCGCCAAGAGCCTGCCGCAGCAGACCATCGTGCTGTGCGGCGTGGAGTTTATGGGCGAGAGCGCCAAGCTGCTCAACCCCACCAAGACCGTGCTGCTGCCCGAGCCGGGCGCGGACTGCCCCATGGCTCATATGGTCAAGCGCGAGACGGTCGACGCGGCGCGCGCCGAGTACGGCGACGACCTGGCCGTGGTCTGCTACGTCAACTCCACGGTCGAGATCAAGAGCTGGAGCGACGTGTGCGTCACCAGCTCCAACGCCGTCAAGATCGTGTCCGAGCTGCCGCAGCAGCATATCCTGTTCATTCCCGACCAAAACCTCGGCCGCTTCGTAGCCGAGCAGGTGCCGCAAAAGCACGTCATTCTCAACAACGGCTACTGCCCGCGCCATCACATCATCACCGTCGAGCAGATCGTCGACGCGACGGAGGCCCACCCCGACGCGCTCGTGCTGGCGCACCCCGAGTGCAAGGCCGACGTCCTGGCCGAGGCCGACTACATCGGCTCCACCGCCGGCATCATCAAGTATGCCGAGGAGTCCGACGCGAGCGAGTTCATTATCGTGACGGTTCGCGGCGTGCTCTACGAGCTCGAGCGCCGCTGCCAGGGCACCGGCAAGAAGTTCTACTTCCCCGCGGTGCAGCCCACCTGCGTCAACATGGACCTCATCACGCTCGAAAAGCTCGTGCGCTGCCTGGAGACGGGCGAGGGCGAGGTGCAGATCGGCGTCTCGGACGAGGCGGCAGACCAGGCCAAGCTCACGCTCGACCGCATGCTCGAGTACGCAGCACGCTAGAACAATGTGGCATGAGGGACGGTTCCTTATGTCACATTCAAGGGAGAGGATTCCTGTGGAAACCAAGCAATACCCCGATATGGAGTGCGACGTCGTCATTGCCGGCTGCGGCGTGGCGGGCCTGTACGCGGCGCTCAACCTGCCGACGAGTACGCGCGTGATCATGCTCTCCAAGGGCGCGGTCGACGAGTGCGATTCGATGCTCGCGCAGGGCGGCATCTGCGTGCTGCCCGAGGGCTCGGACTACGATGCCTTCTTTGAGGACACCATGCACGCCGGCCATTACGAGAACCGCCGCGAGAGCGTCGACATCATGATCCGCTCGAGCCGCTCGGTCATCAACGACCTGCTAGCGATGGGCGTGGATTTTGAGCGCAAGGCCGATGGCGGCCTCGACTTTACCCGCGAGGGCGCGCACAGCCGCCCGCGCATCGCCTTCCATGCCGATATTACGGGCAAGGAGATTACGACCAAACTGCTCCAGGCTGTCCGCAAGCTGGACAACGTGCAGATTCTCGAACACGTTGCCATGACCGATATCCTGACTGCCGAGCGCGATGGCGCCACGGCGTGCACCGGCGTCGTCGCCGTTTCCGTGGACGAGGACGATTCAGCTCGCCCCGCCGACGAGCTGACAAATGCCGCTGAGGACGTGCATGCCGGCGAGCCCTTTAAGATCCATGCCCGCCATACGCTGTGGGCAACGGGCGGCATCGGCGGCGTATACGACCACTCGACCAACTACCCGCAGCTCACGGGCGATGCCTGCTATATCGCTCAGGAGCATGGCATTAAGATGGAGCACCTGGACTACGTGCAGATCCATCCCACGGGACTGTTCTCGCCGCAGCCGGGCCGCACCTTCCTGATCAGCGAGAGCTGCCGCGGCGAAGGCGCGATTTTGCTCAACGCCGCCGGCGAGCGCTTTACCGACGAGCTGCAGCCGCGCGATGTTGTCGCCGCCGCTATTCGCGAGCAGATGAAGCAGGACGGCACCGAGCACGAGTGGCTGAGCTTTGCCCCCGTCGAGCGCGACGTGGTGACCGGGCATTTTGCCAATATCCGTGCGCGCTGCCTGGAGGACGGACGCGACATCCTGGACGAGCCCATCCCTGTCACACCCACGCAGCACTACTTTATGGGCGGCGTATGGGTCGACAAGGACGGCCGCACCTCGATGTCCGAGCTCTACGCCGCCGGCGAGACGGCTTGCAATGGCGTGCACGGCAAGAACCGCCTGGCTTCTAACAGCCTGCTCGAGTCCCTAGTTTGGGGCCGCCGCGCTGCTTGGCGTATGCGCACCGGCGAGTCGCTGACCGTGGAGCAGGCCGGTGAGCCCGCACTTGACGGGCGTCACCGCGCCCTGAGCGCCGATACCCTTGCAATCGATGATTTGGCCCGTGCCGCCGGCACGCAGGCCGTGGAGGAGTAGACCATGAATCCCATTACCATGAAGCTCGTCGTCGATGATCTGATTTTGCGGGCTCTGCGCGAGGACATCACGTTTGAGGACGTGAGCACGGCGAGCGTGTGCCCCACGGCGCGTCCCGCTACCGTTGAGCTTATCGCCAAGGCCGACGGTATCATCGCGGGCTTGGATGTGTTCGCTCGCACCTTTGAGCTGCTGGATTCGCAGAGCTCGGTGCTGTTTGATGTTGCCGACGGTGACGAAGTGCACGCCGGCGACCACGTGGGCCAGGTGCGCGGCGATGCGCGCGTGCTGCTTTCGGGCGAGCGCGTGGCGCTCAACTACCTGCAGCGCATGAGCGGTATCGCTACCTATACGCACAGAATGGCAGCGGCGCTCGAGGGTACCAAGACCGTGCTTGTCGACACACGCAAGACCACGCCGGGCATGCGCGTCTTCGAGAAGGCGGCGGTCGAGATCGGCGGCGGCAGCAACCATCGCTACAACCTGTCGACAGCCGTCATGCTCAAGGACAACCACATCGATGCCGCCGGTGGCGTGACGCGCGCGATCGAGATGGCGCGCGCCCACGCGTCGTTTACCACGACGGTCGAGATTGAGTGCGAGAACCTGGACATGGTACGCGAAGCCGTGGAGGCCGGTGCCGACATTATCATGTTCGACAACATGACCCATGACGACATGGCCGCCGCCATCGAGCTTATCGCCGGTCGCGCCAAGACCGAGTGCTCGGGCAACGTGGACGCTAACAATATCCGCGCGCTTGCCGACCTGGGCGTCGACTACATTAGCTCGGGCGCCCTGACGCACTCCGCGCCGATCCTCGACCTCTCGCTTAAGCACCTGCGTCTGCTGGACGGTAAATAATGAACGCCCGCGAGCGTCGCCGTGCCATCATGGGCGTGCTCGAAGGAGCCAAGGAGCCCGTTTCGGGCAGCGCACTTGCCCGCGAGGTTGGCGTGAGCCGTCAGGTCGTGGTTCAGGATATTGCCCTGTTGCGTGCCGATGGGCACGATATCGTGGCGACCAACCGCGGCTACGTGCTGCAGGAAGCCGCGAGTAGCCCCGCCGTGCCCACGCGTCTTGTTAAGGTGCGCCACAGCGTGGAGCAGGCGGGCGACGAGCTTACGAGTATCGTCGACGCGGGTGGCGCCGTGCTCAACGTGATCGTCAATCACCGCGTGTACGGTAAGATCACGGCCGACTTGGACATTCGCAATCGTCGCGATGTTGAGCGCTACCTGCACGATATCGAGAGCGGCAAGAGCTTTCCACTACTAACGGTGACGAGTGGCTATCACTTCCATCGCATTGCGGCTGAGGATGAGCAAACCCTCGACGAGATCGAGGCCATACTCAAGGAGAAAGGCTATTTGGCAGACCTGATGCCCTACGAGGACGATCTGTCGTAGCCGATGCTGCAAACGTCCCTAAGCGGCAATCTGACGTTCAATCGTCGGTCGCGTACCAAAGTACGCTTCCCTCCTCTTTCACGTCACCTTGCTCGCTTAGGGACGTTTTCGCTGACGTGAGCTCAACCTGCGATGGTGCCTAATTGGTTATCCGCACAAAAAAGGAGGCCTCCGCGGCGATGCGGAGGCCTCCTTTTTTGTGCACGGTGTACTTTTGAGTGTGCAAGTGCGGGAGTTGTTACTCCTCGACGATCTCGGTGATCGCGCCAGCGGGGCAAGCGTCCTGGCAAGCGCCACAGGCGACGCAGGAGTCCTCGTCAGCGACGGTGGCGACGTCCTGGAGCTCCAGAACGCCAGCGGGGCAGGAGTCGACGCAAACGCCACAAGCGATGCACTCGTCGGCATCAATTACGGGATGAGCCATGGTAGTTTCCTCTCTGTTGACCGACGCTACAGACGATGCGCGCCGGTTTGATTCGGGCAAAAACATACCACGGGAGCGACCGTTTGCAATACCCTCTGGCCGGCATCTTCATACCGTTCGCCGAGTATGCCAAGGTTTACTAAAAAACGCGCAGGTGGGGCCGCTGAGCTGCGCAAATGTTAGCTAAAGGTGACTTGAAATATTGAGCTATTGAGCGCGCCTGCGGAAAGGGCATCCCGTTATTTGGCCGAAAAACGGGTCGCAGCTTCCGGTTGGACCGCCCGGCGGAAACTGTGTCCCAGAATTCGCGCTCAGACCGGGATACCCTTTCCGCAAGGCAGCCCCAGGCACCTTCGGACCCAAACCTCAGCCATCTCTACATAGATCTCAATAGATCTGCCGAGAACTCAATCAGTGCGTCTACCTGCGCATTCGAGAACCTAAACTCTTAGAGATAAGAAATCTTATATGAATTGACTTAGATTTTGTATATTCCGGTCCATAAGGGGATACACTACATCCTGAAAGACAAGCCGAAGCGCCGCGCGACAGACCGTCGAGGTGGCGCGAACGCACAAGAGAGAGGGAATTTCTAATGGGTAAGATTCTTGGTATCGACCTTGGTACTACTAACTCCGCAATGGCCGTTCTCGAGGGCGGTTCTCCGACCATCATCGTGAACGCCGAGGGCGACCGCACCACCCCGTCCGTCGTGGGCTTCCGTGCCGACGGCGACCGCGTCGTGGGCAAGGCCGCTAAGAACCAGGCGGTCACCAACCCCAAGAACACTGTGTTCTCCATCAAGCGCTTCATGGGCCGCAAGTACTCCGAGTGCACCTCCGAGATCAAGACCGTGCCGTATGAGGTCAAGGA
Organism: Coriobacteriaceae bacterium; assembly: GCA_902399975.1. Taxonomy (GTDB): domain Bacteria; phylum Actinomycetota; class Coriobacteriia; order Coriobacteriales; family Coriobacteriaceae; genus Collinsella. Next base: position 271,703 of record CABOHA010000002.1, read on the forward strand.
GGGCCAGGGCGGCCGTGCCGTCGTCGACATCGAGGGCAAGGATTACACCGCCGAGCAGGTGAGCGCCATGACGCTCGCAAAGATGAAGGCCGACGCCGAGAAGTATCTGGGCGAGACCGTCACCGACGCCGTCATCACCGTCCCGGCCTACTTCAACGACGCCCAGCGTCAGGCCACCAAGGATGCCGGTAAGATCGCCGGCCTCAACGTCAAGCGTATCGTCAACGAGCCGACCGCTGCTGCTCTGGCCTATGGCCTGGACAAGCAGGGCACCGACCAGCGCATTCTGGTCTTCGACCTGGGCGGCGGCACCTTCGACGTCTCCATCCTCGACCTCGCCGACGGCGTGTTTGAGGTTCTGTCCACCTCGGGCGACAACCACCTGGGCGGCGACGACTGGGATCAGCGCGTCATCGACTGGATGGCCGATAAGTTTCAGCAGGAGAACGGTGTCGACCTGCGTCAGGACCCCATGGCCCTGCAGCGTCTGAAGGAGGCCGCCGAGAACGCCAAGAAGGAGCTCTCCGCAGCCCAGCAGTCCACCATCAACCTGCCGTTCATCACCATGAACCAGTCCGGCCCGCTGCACCTCAACTACACGCTGACCCGCGCCGAGTTCGAGAAGATCACCCGCGACCTGCTCGAGCGCTGCAAGCAGCCTGTCACCAACGCCCTGCGCGACGCTAAGCTCAAGCTCTCCGATCTGACCGAGGTCATCCTCGTCGGCGGCTCCACCCGTATGCCCGCCGTCCAGGAGCTCGTCAAGACCATGACCGGCAAGCAGCCCAACATGTCCGTGAACCCCGACGAGGTCGTTGCCGACGGCGCTGCCGTCCAGGGCGGCGTGCTCACCGGCGACGTCGAGGGCATCCTGCTGCTCGACGTTACCCCGCTGTCGCTGGGCGTCGAGACCATGGGCGGCATCATGACCAAGATGATCGACCGCAACACCACGATCCCGACCTCCAAGACCGAGGTCTACTCCACCGCTGCCGACAACCAGACCAGCGTCGAGATCAACGTGCTCCAGGGCGAGCGCGAGCTTGCTCGCGACAACAAGTCGCTCGGTAAGTTCCAGCTGACCGGTATCCCGGCTGCCCGCCGCGGCGTGCCGCAGATCGAGGTCACCTTCGACATCGACGCCAACGGCATCGTCAAGGTCTCCGCTAAGGACAAGGGCACCGGCAAGGAGCAGCAGATTACCATTTCCGGCTCCACCGCTCTGTCCGACGACGAAGTCGATCGTATGGTCAAGGACGCCGAGGCTCATGCCGAGGAGGACAAGAAGCAGAAGGAAGAGGTCGAGGTCCGCAACCAGACCGATAGCCTGTGCTACTCCACCGAGCAGACCCTCAACGAGCTGGGCGACAAGGTTTCCGCCGACGTGAAGTCCAAGGCCGAGGCCGCTATCGCCGATGCCAAGAAGGCGCTCGAGGGCTCTGACGTCGAGGCCATCAAGGCCGCTGGCGAGTCCCTGCAGTCCGTGGCCTACGAGCTGGCCCAGGTTGTCTACGCCGACGCTCAGCAGCAGACCGACGGTGCCGCCGGCGCCCAGCCTGCCGACGATGACGTGGTCGACGCCGACTACGAGGTTGTGGACGACGAGGACAAGTAATCATGTCCGCCCGTAAAGCTCGCACGGAGGCGGCCGCCGCTGGCGCCGCCCCCGTTGACTCTGAGGAGAAGGACGTGAAGATTCCCGTAGAGGCCGTCGACGATACCGAGGCCAACGAGGCCGAGGCCGCCGAGGCTGCCGAGAACCAGGTAGAGGATTCCAACAAGGAGGCGACGATGACCGAGGACGAGATGGTGGAAGCCGCTATCCGCGCCGGTGAGGAAGCCGCCGACAACGACTTTAAGCTCAAGTTCGAGCAGGCCCAAAAGGAGCTTGCCGACGTGCGCAGCGAGCTCGATGCTGCGGCAGAGGCCCAGAAGGCCGCCGAGGACAAGGCAAAGGACGCCACCGAGCGTACCGCCCGTCTGCAGGCCGACTGGGAGAACTTCCGTCGCCGCACTGCCAACGAGCGTATCGCCGAGCGCGAGCGCGCGACCGAGAAGCTTGTCACTGCGCTACTGCCGGTGATTGACGATATCGAGCGCGCGATCGACCATGCCCGTAGCCAGGAGTTTTCCGACGATTTTAAGCAGTTCGTCGATGGCGTCGACGCGGTGCATGCCAAGCTGCTCGATGTGTTTGCGCACGAGGGCGTTGAGCCCATCGATCCCAAGGGTGAGGCGTTCGATCCGCTCGAGCACCAGGCCGTGGGTCGCGTCGAGGACGCATCGCAGTACGACGAGACCGTCAACGACGTGTACCAGAAGGGCTACCGCATGGCGGATCGCATCCTGCGTTCCGCGATGGTGACGGTGACCTACGGTGGCGAGAAGCGCCCCGCACCGGAGCCCGAAGCGGCGCCCGAGGATGCCGCGGCCGATACGGCCGAGAGCACCGAGGAGTAATTGAGAAGGGCCCCGGGGCAACACCCGGGGCCCTTTCTGGCCTAGTGCCATATGAAAGCATGAACCGCCGCCCGCTGTGCGGCGGATGAAACAGGAGAGGAGCTACGATGGCTGCAGGCAAAACCTTCTATGACATCCTGGGCGTATCCAAGAGCGCCTCCGACAAAGAGATCAAGAGCGCGTTTCGCAAGCTCGCGCAAAAATATCACCCCGATGCCGGCGGCGACGAGGCCAAGTTCAAGGAGATCAGCGAGGCCTACGAGACGCTTTCGGACGAGAAGAAGCGCAAAGAGTACGACCAGATGCTCATGTTCGGCGGCATGCCGGGCGCGGGCGGCGCGTATGGCGGCGGCTACGGTGCCGGCGCGGGCGCCAGCGGCTGGGGCGATATCTTCGACAGCATCTTTAGCGGCAACGGCGCCTGGGGTAGCGATTGGGGCTCGGGCTTTGCCGGGGCTGCGGGCGCTGCCAGCGCCGGCGCAGGTCGCAGCCGCGCTCGCAAGGGCGGCGACCTATCGCTGACCGTCGATGTGACGGCCGAGGACGCGTTTCGCGGCGTGACGCACAAGGTCACCTATCGCATTCCCTCGACAGGCGAGCAGCAGACCATCACGGTCTCGGTGCCCGCGGGCGCGGTCGACGGCGGCAAGCTACGCTACAAGCGTCGCGGCGAGTATGGCGTTGCGGGTGGCGAGCGCGGCGACCTGGTCGTGACCACGCATGTGGAGGAGCACCCGCTGTTTAAGCGCAAAGGCGCCGACGTGACCATGGAGGTACCGGTCTCGGTCTACGAGGCGGCGCTCGGCTGCACGGTGGACGTGCCGACGCCCGGCGGTGCGACGGTCCGTTTGAAAGTGCCCGCGGGTACCCAGACGGGCAAGAAGTTCCGCTTTAAGGAGATGGGAGCGCCCGACGTTAAGCACCGTGGCCGTACGGGCGCGCTGCTCGTCGAGATCAAGGTGCAGGTCCCCACGAACCTATCCGATGACGAGCGCGATGCCATGACCAAGCTGCGCGAGGCCGACACGCGCGACTATCGCGAGAAGGTCAACCGTTACAAGGCGACGTACTAGGGCGGCCGTGGCGCACGCCCGCGCCCGCGGGCTTATGATGGACGATAACGAGACGGAAAGGGGTCAGGTAGCATGGCCGAGGACAATAGGAACAAACCGCTGTACATGATCAGCGTGGCGGCCGAGCTGACCGGCATGCACCCGCAGACTCTGCGCGTCTACGAGTCCAAGGGCCTGGTGAATCCTCAGCGCTCGGGCGGTAACACGCGCCTGTATTCGCGTGCCGATATCGAGCGTCTGGAACTCATCAATCAACTGACCGACGAGGGCATCAACCTTGCCGGTGTGGTGCGTATCCTCGATATGAAGGAGCGCGCCGAGGAACGCGAGCGCGAGAACGAGAAGCTCCGCGCCCGCGTACGCCAACTCGAGGATGAGCTGCACGAGTACAAGATGCAGAAGAAGATCACCGCCCTTGCCCCGCGCGACGGCTCGGTTAACCCCGAGCAAGTCATGCGCAAGCTGCTAGGTACGGGTAGCGACCTATAGCTCCGCCGACGCTGCCGGGCACTCATTGGGGACAGACTTAAATGAGTGCCCGCAGAATGAGAGTGGATAATCTCCCGTTTTTGGCCTGTTTGCAGGCTCAAAGTGGGAGATTATCCACTCTCGTCATTTCGGCGTCTAAGTCTGCCCCCGGCACCCAACTCGTTCTCTGCTTTACTGAGATAAAGTGAACGTGCAGATTCGTAACCCGCTCGCAACCGTTCTATGGCACGATATTGAACGAATGTATGCTATGCGCCCAAATCTTTTGGGCAGAGTGGGAGACAGTATGGTCAAGCTGTACGAGGACGGCATCTACCTGCGCCGTGGCAGCGAGGTTGTGCCTGCGGCCGAGGCTGCTGAGCGCGGTATTACGCAGACGCCCGAGGATGCCAAACGTGGCACCATCGCGTATTCGATCCTTCAGGCACACAATACGTCCGGCGACCCCGAGGCGCTCAAGATTCGCTTCGACGCCATGGCGAGCCACGACATCACCTTTGTCGGCATCATCCAAACGGCGCGTGCCTCGGGCATGGAGCAGTTCCCGCTGCCCTACGTGCTCACCAACTGCCATAACTCGCTGTGCGCCGTGGGCGGCACCATCAACGAGGACGACCACGTCTTTGGCCTCTCTGCGGCCAAGAAGTACGGCGGCATCTTTGTCCCGCCGCACATCGCCGTTATCCACTCCTTTATGCGTGAGAACTTTGCCGGTTGCGGCAAGATGATCCTGGGTTCCGACTCGCACACCCGCTACGGCGCCCTAGGCACCATGGCTGTGGGCGAGGGCGGCGGCGAGCTGGCAAAGCAGCTGCTGCGCGACACCTACGACGTCGCCTATCCCGGCGTTGTGGCCATCTACCTCACGGGCGCCCCGCGTCCCGGCGTCGGCCCGCACGACGTTGCGCTTGCCATCATCCGCGCCGTCTTTGCCAAGGGCTACGTTAAGAACAAGGTCATGGAGTTTGTGGGCCCCGGCATCGCGAGCATGACGACCGATTACCGCAACGGCGTCGACGTCATGACCACCGAGACCACCTGCCTTTCCTCCATCTGGGCCACCGACGAGGACACTCACGCATTCCTGACCATGCACGGCCGCGGCGACGATTACCGCGAGCTCAAGCCCGCCGATGTCGCCTACTACGACGGCTGCGTCGAGGTCGACCTGTCGAGCATCAAGCCCATGATCGCCCTGCCGTTCCATCCTTCCAACGGCTTTGAGATTGACGAGCTCAACGAGAACCTCGAGGATATTCTGCACGAGGTGGAGCTCGAGGCCGCCAAGATCGGTGAGGGCAAGACGCACTTTAGCCTGCTCGACAAGATCGTCGACGGCAAGCTGCACGTGCAGCAGGGCGTTATCGCCGGCTGCTCGGGCGGCAACTACGACTCCGTGGTCCAGGCTGCCCGTGTGTTCAAGGGCGCCAACACCGGCTGCGGTGAGTTCTCGCTGTCGGTCTATCCCACGAGCCAGCCTGTGGCGCTCGAGCTCACGCGTCGCGGCTATATCTACGACCTCATGGAGGCCGGCGCGATCGTGCGCACGGCGTTCTGCGGCCCGTGCTTTGGTGCCGGCGATACGCCTGCCAACAACGGCCTGTCCATTCGCCACACCACGCGCAACTTCCCCAACCGCGAGGGTTCCAAGCCGGGCAATGGCCAGCTGAGCGCCGTGGCTCTGATGGACGCCCGCTCCATTGCGGCGACCGCGGCAAACGGCGGCGTGCTCACCCCGGCGACCGACCTGCCCGAGGAGACTTGGGACGAGGCCTGCGAGTACGCCTTCGACGACGCTCCCTACAAGAAGCGCGTGTACTGGGGCTTCGGCAAGGCCGAGCCGGCCGACGAGCTGGTCGAGGGTCCCAACATCAAGCCGTGGCCCGCGATGGAGCCGCTCGGCGACGATATCCTGCTCAAGGTGTGCTCCAAGATCATGGACCCGGTCACCACGACCGACGAGCTGATCCCATCGGGCGAGACGAGCTCCTTCCGCTCCAACCCGCTGGGCCTGGCCGAGTTTACGCTGAGCCGTCGCGATCCGGCCTACGTGGGCCGCTCCAAGGAGGTCGACGCCGTGGAGAAGCGTCGCGTGGCCGGCGAGGCCGCAGGCGACCTGGCGGCACTCGATGCCGAGCTTGCCGGCGTGTTTGAGGCGTTGGCCAGCGCGGGTGTCGCGGTCGATGCCAAGGCGACCGAGTACGGCTCCATGCTCTATGCCAAGAAGCCCGGTGACGGTTCTGCCCGTGAGCAGGCCGCGAGCTGCCAGCGCGTGATCGGCGGCCTGGCCAACATCGTTCACGAGTACGCCACCAAGCGCTATCGCTCCAACGTGATGAACTGGGGCATGGTGCCCTTCCAGATGGAGACGGAGCCCAACTTTGAGGTGGGCGACTACGTCTTTGTGCCGGGTATCCGTGCCGCGCTCGATGGCGACCTCAAGAACATCGCCGCCTACGTGGTGCGCGCCGACGGCACGGTCGAGCAGATTGAGCTTTACATTGCCGATATGACGGCCGAGGAGCGTGCCATCGTCAAGGCCGGCTGCCTGATCAACTACAACAAGTTCAAGGCCGCTGCCGAGTAACGCACTTCATTGTCCGCCCGGGGCCACCCTTTCCCGCCCGCTCACGCGCTTCGCGAGGGTCGCGTTCGGCAAAGGGTGGCCCCGGGCTACATTTCTGCGTTCTCGTTGGGTCTTGAGGGACGCTAAAAAAGACTGGGACCACCACAAAGGGGACAGGCACCTTTGTGGTGGTCCCGTTTGTCTCGATCTGTAGCAGCTAGGGGCCAAAGTACACCGCTAGATGTTACAGGTCGAGATTTTCGTACGGGGCTCTACACTTCATCTCGACCTATAACAGACAGGCCCCAATTTGCCGAATAACTGTTACAGATCGAGACAAACGGTCATCGCAGCTCGTTTCATCTAAATCTGTAACACCTAGGACCGAAAAGGGTCGCTAGATGTTACAGATCGAGACAGCGGAACATCGGAGCCGAAACCACCACAAAGGTGCCTGTCCGGCGGGTTCTTATTTCGATGGGGTCCAGGTTATCTCATCGTCAAATAGCCAAGTGCGTGCTGAGCCGCTGTCGCGCGCTGTCTGCGGATCGGGCTCGCAGGTTTGTTCGTAGGCATCCTCGGTACACCGATCCATAAAATCGACGACTGCCGTCTGGTCGCCTTCCATGACGTAGATCACGTTGCCATCCGAGATATAGACTCCCGGCCCTTCGTTGTCCACGTAGCCGGGGTCGTATGAAACGTTGCACAGTCTGCTCCCGTTTGCCGCATCGAGTTCAAGGGTCGAATAATACCCGCCATTCATTTGGCCTTTCTTGGCTCGATATATTGCGGCGCCGTACCATCGCTTAAACGTCTTGCCTTTGAGTAAACTGGTTGCCTTGCCGATAAGCTGCTCATCTTGGGTATAGCGCGTGGCTCCAAGTTCGATTCTGGGATAGTTACTGACCCCAAGCGCTGCGGGCGTACCGTCGAAATCGACGGTGATTGAATCGGGTTTGACGATATCGGTGAGGATTTTGATGGGGTAGCTTACGGTTTCAACCGCCGCCTGCGTTGCCGAGGCGGGGAGAAATGCGAGATAGATAATGCCCACGCCGACTGCGGTAATTGCAAACGCTAAGACGAGCAGGCCGGTATAGGTGGAGCGTTTCACGGCGGGTACCTCGCAAACAGCATGCATTCATTAAGATAAGTGATACCAGCTTACGACAATATTCAAAAGAAAGCGACCGCCCGGAATGAGAGGGCTAAAAGGCCCTATTGGGCTTCGATTTGGGGTCGCGAAACGTAGGCTGGGCTTGATGCCGCCTCTTATAATTGGGGCTGATTCTTCTCTGGACCACCACAAAGGTGCCTGCCCCCTTTGTGGTGGTCCGCATGTCATGAGAGCACTCAGAAAATCTTATATATAGAGACTTAGATTTATGTATAAGATCGCGCAAAGCTGGCAACAATACTTCTCGAACAACGTGAAGCCGCCCCGTAGGGCGGCCGCCCCAAGAGAGGTGATTCCATGAGAATCGATAAGCTGGCAATGACGTCGCGCGAGGCGCTGCAGACCGCCATGAGCACGGCTGCCGACGCGCAGGCCGGCGCGGTGGAGCCGATTCACCTGCTGTCCGCCCTGCTTGGTGCCGGCGAGCGCAATATCTCCGTGATCATCGAGCGCATCGGCGCCGATCCGGCCCAGCTTGCACGCTCCACACAAGATGCCATCGACCGCGCGCCCAAGGTTTCGGGCGAGGGCCAGCAGATGGGCCTGTCCAACGAGCTCGTCCGCGTCATCGAAAAGGCCGAGAAGAAGGCCACCAAGATGGGCGACAGCTTTGTGGTGACCGAGCATCTGCTGATGGCACTTGCCGAGGACAAGGGCGAGGCCGGCCGCGTTCTGCGCGACGCTGGCGTCACCAAGGAGCGCATTGAGCAGGTTTACGAGGAGCTGCGCGGCGATGACCGCGTAACGTCTGCCGAGGACAAGACGCAGTTTGAGGCGCTGGAGCAGTACGGTCGCAACATCTGCGACCTCGCCCGCGCCGGCAAGCTCGACCCGGTCATCGGCCGTACCGACGAGATTCGCCGTACCATCCAGGTACTGTCGCGCCGCACCAAGAACAACCCCGTGCTCATCGGCGAGCCGGGCGTCGGCAAGACGGCCATCGTCGAGGGCATCGCCCAGCGTATCGTGGCCGGCGACGTGCCGAGCACCCTGCGCGACCGCGACCTCATCGAGCTCGACATGAGCGCGCTGGTCGCCGGCGCCAAGTACCGCGGCGAGTTCGAGGACCGCTTGAAGGCCGTGCTCAAGGAAGTACAAAAATCCGAGGGTAAGGTCATCCTGTTCATCGATGAGCTCCACACCATCGTGGGCGCGGGTGCCACCGAGGGCTCCATGGATGCCGGCAACATCCTCAAGCCTGCGCTCGCCCGTGGCGACCTGCATGCGATCGGCGCGACCACGCTCGACGAGTACCGTAAGTACATCGAGAAGGACGCGGCACTCGCCCGACGTTTCCAGACCGTGATGGTCTCCGAGCCCACCGTCGAGGACACCATCTCGATTCTGCGTGGCCTCAAGGAGAAGTACGAGATCTTCCACGGCGTGCATATCACCGATAGCGCGCTCGTGGCCGCCGCCGACCTCTCCGATCGCTACATCGCTGACCGCTTCCTGCCCGATAAGGCCATCGACCTGGTCGATGAGGCGGCAAGCCGCCTGCGCATGGAGCTCGACAGCATGCCGGTCGAGATCGACGCCACCACGCGTCAGCTCACCCAGCTGCAGATCGAGGAGCAGGCGCTCATGAAGGAGACCGACGACGCCTCCAAGGAGCGTCTGGAGGCTCTGCGCCAAGAGATCGCTGAGGTCCAAGAAAAGCTCAACGTGCAAAAGGCCGGCTGGCTCAACCAGAAGAACGCTATCGACCACGTGCAGGAGCTCAAGGGGCAGCTCGACGAGGCCAAGAGCGAAGAGGAGCGCGCAACGCGCAATGGCGATCTGGGCCGTGCGTCCGAGCTGCGCTACTCCGTGATTCCGGGTCTGCAGCAGCAGATTCAGGATTCCGAGGTTGCGCTCGAGGCACAAAAAGAGCAGGACGGCGAGGGCCTCAACGAGCAGGTGACCTCCGACGAGATTGCCGAGGTCGTGAGTGCCTGGACCGGCGTGCCCGTGTCCAAGATGATGCAGGGCGAGCTCGACAAGCTCAAGGGCCTGGAGGGCGAGCTGCATAAGCGCGTCATCGGTCAGGACGAGGCCGTGTCCGCTGTGGCCGCGGCCGTGCGCCGTAGCCGTGCGGGCCTCTCCGATCCGGACAAGCCCATCGGCAGCTTCTTCTTCCTGGGCCCCACCGGCGTAGGCAAGACCGAGCTCGCCAAGGCGCTGGCCGAGTGCCTGTTCGATGACGAGCGCGCGCTCGTGCGTATCGACATGTCCGAGTATATGGAGAAGTTCAGCGTCCAGCGTCTGATCGGTGCGCCTCCGGGATACGTGGGCTACGACGAGGGCGGCCAGCTAACCGAGGCCGTGCGCTGTCGTCCGTACTCCGTAATCTTGCTCGACGAGATGGAGAAGGCTCATCCGGATGTCTTCAACGTGCTGTTGCAGGTGCTTGATGACGGCCGTCTGACCGATGGCCAGGGTCGCCAGGTGTCCTTCAAGAACACGATTATCATCATGACGTCCAACGTGGGCTCCAAGGCCATCGCCGATCTGTCCGGTAAGGACGAGGAAGAGATGCGCCATCAGGTCGATGCGGCCATGGCTCAGACCTTCCGCCCCGAGTTCCTCAACCGCATCGACGATATCGTGGTGTTCCATCCGCTCGGCATGGCGCAAATCGAAAAGATCGTCGATATCCAGCTTGCCGATGTCCGTGCACGTCTGGCCAAGGAGCGCATGACGCTTGCCATCACCCCGGCGGCCAAGCAGATGCTCGCCGTGGGTGGCCTGGACCCCGTGTTCGGTGCCCGTCCGCTCAAGCGCCTGGTCCAGCGCGAGGTCGTGGACGCCATCGCCGCCGCCATCATCGACGGTACGGTGCGCGAGGGCGATCAGGTGACGGTCGATGCCGACAAGGACGGCGGCTTTACCGTCGTGTGCGACAACACGCCGGCGGCCACCTACGAGGTCCCCAACGCGCAGTAGGTTTTTGGCGCATGCCTTACAATCTGCCTTTTGAGCCGAACGCCAAGGGCGGCGGATCCAATTGGGTCCGCCGCCCTTTTTCGTGCGACAATCGATAATGCTGAACGGATGCGATGCAAGGAGCTATGCAGATGAAAGACGAGATCAAGACAAGCGCGCCGGCGACCGATGCAGCACCCGCCGCACCCAAGCCTGCGCCTAAGCCGGCACCCAAGCCGCGCGACCCCTATATCCGCGCCGAGAACGAGGATGACGACGGCTACGATCCCTACAGCGATCGCCGCCCCGAGCGCGAGCCCCTCTTCGAAGCCGACCCCTGGCGCTAAGTAGCTCATTTGGGACGGGGCTCTTTTAGCTACTTGGGCTGCTATGTGAGCCAGCATCTAATAGGAGCCGCTAGCCCTGGCCTTTGATGTTCGGCAACAGAAAAACTTGCTTAGCTACTAATCAAGTTACACGTAATCTTGCTCTCCTGCTAATCAAGAATCGTTATAATCTTGATTAGCAGGAGAGCAAGATTGGAGAATTATGGCATTCAACGACTTGGTGGCTCAAAAAATAAAGGACTTTGAGCAACAGGGGATTCCGCAGGTCTTTGAGCGCGACCTTGATCTGGGCAACCCGCAGGAGCCAAAGCGCGACAACATCGTATATGTGATTGTGGGCGCCCGTCGTTGTGGAAAGACGTATCGCCTGTATCAGGAGATGCGGCGGCTTCAGGGCCAAGGCGTCGAGCTTGACCGGATGCTATATTTCAATTTTGAGGATGAGCGCTTGCGTCCGTATGAGCCATCGCTACTAGCGGACGTGCTCGATACATTCTATGCACTATATCCTGCTGCTCGAGGCGAGGGCGCCTACCTTTTCTTTGACGAGATCCAGGAAATACCCGAATGGGGTGCGTTTCTGCGACGCGTGGTCGATACGGAGAAGGCGACCGTTTACGTGACGGGATCTTCTTCTAAGATGCTGTCCTCAGAACTTAAGAGCGAGTTCAGGGGCCGTTCTCTTGTGCGAGAGCTTTTTCCGTTGAGTTTTTCGGAATACGTCCGATATAAGACGGGGAGCGTTCCTGAGTCGAACGCGCCCTTCTCCTCAAGCGCTGCAGCGTTGCTCCGACACCATCTGGTCGGATATCTCGAGCGAGGGGGATTCATCGCGACACTTGAGCAGACGCCCGCAGACGCGATTCAGCTGCTACAGGAATATGCGTCGCGAACGGTCGCTATGGACGTTGTGGAGCGTTACGACGTCAAGAGCCCTCGTTTGGCCTCACTGTTTCTGACGCGGTGTATGGCATCTTCGGGACGAGAGCTGTCGGTGAACAAGGTGTACAACGAGTTCAAGAGCAGGCAGATACCCGTCAGTCGTAATTCGCTCAGCGACTTACTTGAGTATTACGAGGACGCCTACCTGCTGTTTTCTGTGCCGGAGTTTACGCGTTCACTTGCAAATAATACGCGGTCTGCGTCTAAAGTCTACGCTGTCGATCCTGCGATGTTTGGAGCATTCTCTCCCGCATCGGCATTGGACCAGGGCCAGAGGCTCGAGACTGCGGTGTTCAATGCGCTCAGAAGAAGGACTCCTGCGGTGCGGGTCGGTTCGGTCTGCCGCCTACTGGTCAAGGAGAAGAATAAAAGCCATGAGGTTGACTTTGTGGCTGGGGATGCACTTCTCATGCAGGCTTATAGCCTGACTCAGGTGAGTGTGGATATGGCAAGCGAGAAAACGCGCGAACGCGAAATTGCAGCCCTCGATGCCTCGATGGCCCAGTTTGATCTTGGCGAGTCGGTAATCGTTACTATGGATGAACAGGCCGATATTCCATGTGAACACGGTGTGGTACACGCTGTGCCCGCATGGAAGTGGCTCCTTGCCTAATCATCTACGGATCTGTGGGGCCAGGACCTCCTGGCCCCTTCATCACGGTTGGGGAGTACCATGATGCGCCCGGCTAGTCCTGGGCCTTGATGCTCGGCAGCAGAATCTGGGCGATGTAGTCGCATTCGAGCTTGGTGGCAGCGTCGGCCTTGCCGTCTTTGCCGACCAGCACGCTCTTGATCTGGCTGTAGGTGTAGCGGTTGCCGGTCGTAAGCTCGACAAGCTCAATGGCTGTGTCCATGGGATAGGTCGACACGGGGTTCTGCGTGCGCCCGTTGATGGTCTGGGGCACCACGTACGGATAGACGGGGCCGCTGGCGTAGACGGTATAACCGTTGCCTAGATTGGCCGCACCCAAAACCGTATCGCCCTCATCGGGCGTAAAGCTCTCGCCCTCGCGCACCGCGACGAGCGTCACAATCGGCGTATCGCTGTCGCCGGCAAGATAGATGCATAGCGTGCTGCCATTTTGCCAAGTCTCGACCTTGCCGTACCATTCGACGGGGATATCGAGCTGGTAGAGGTCGGTTGCCTTGTGACGGGCGTCGGCATCACGGGCTGCCTGTGCCTTTTGCGCGCTCACGGCATTGACGGCGGCGTCGCGCCGCGCGGTTGCCGCCTGCTGGAGCACCTTGGCGGTGGCGGCGGAGCTCGCGCCGCCTTCCTCGGCATACTTGGCGGCGGCGTCGATCTGGTCGTTGGTTACCGTGTCGGCCGAAGGCACCTTGAGTTTAAAGGCAGCCTGGGCACTTAAATCCTGTCCATCGCTCTTAACGGTGACCTGCGTCTTGGTGGTCGGGACGGTATAGATGGTGCCGTCGGCCGCGATGGGGGAGGCAGCGATGGAGAGCGTGTAATCGCCGGGCAGCAGTTTGATGCCGCGGCCGTGCTCGTCAACGTAGAGCGTTTCGCTCACAGAAGAGCCGTCGGAGTCCTGGCCACTCACCTGCACGGGGATCTTCGAGCCGGTGGAGCAGTCGAGTCCCGCGGCATGTACGCCAATTTGCACCGACATCATGGTATGGGCGTTTGCGGCAACTACGGCGGCCTGCTCTTGCTGGTATCCGTTCCAAGCCGCATAGCCCGCGCCGCCGGCGACGAGCGCGACAGCCACGACACCGGCGACCATCAGATTGCGGCGCTTGGGCGACATCTTACGATGACGAACCTCGGCTTCGTGTGCCGAGGGAGCGGACGGCAGGGGAATATCTCCCATGGCGATGGTCTCGTCGACGACTGGCGCAGAGCCCAAGCCGGGGAGCTCGCGGGTGAGCGATTCGTCGACGGGCAAGTCGCCAAGCAGGGAGGTCTCATCTCCCGCGTTGGGTTCCGGTTGGCCATTGCCCTCGTCATCGCCTTTTTCGACATCGGCTTCATCGCGAGCATCCTCGACGTCGTCGCCCGTATCCGGTATGCCATCGCCCGCCGCGTCCTGCATGTCGACGATTGTCTCGTCAAACGCAACTTCGTCCAGCGAAAACCGGTCTAGGCTCTCCAAGGCCTCGGCGCACGCCGCTGCATCTTGGGCCGCGTCCTCTTGGCCCCTCGTCTCATTTTCCATATATCCCCCAAGCTCAATATCGGGACAACAATGTACCCAAAATTAAGGTCACATAGAGCTGGCGTGCAGTCGGAAATTCGATTTTATCTGCGCGATACATTGTGAATATGTGCATGAATGCACGCGCGACAGCAAAAAGCCCCCGGAAAGCAAACGAATTGCTTTCCGGGGGCTGCGCATAACGCGAGATTACGGAGCCAAAGAGACGCGCCTACATCCAAATGCGGACGGCAGCGAGCGCGTTACTCGGCGTGTGCGTAATCCACCTTGGCGCGGCGAGCGGTAGCCTTCTCCCAATCGCTGGTGCCCTCAAAGACATCCTGCTTGTAGGGATTGCGGCCGAGCTTCTTGGCGCGGTAGGCGATGTAGATGATCGCGGCGATGTTGGCGACCAGTGCGGCGATCGAGACCGCAGTAGCGGCGCTGGGGTCGAGCGTGGAGTGGGTCACAAAGATGGACTCCTCCTGGAAGTACGGGAACACCTGGGCAAACATGCACCAAATGGCCAGCGTAAAGGCGCGGTTCTGGATCCAACCGCCCTTGTTCCAGATAAAGGCGGCGACGGTGGGCGCCAGCAGCAGCGCAAAGCCGCAGAACCAGGAGTGGGCGGGCAGGCAGTTGTAGGTGTAGCAGAAGTTCCAGATATCGTAGGCGATGATGTAGACCCAGGTCATGTCGGGCCACAGCATGTCGGTCTTGTCCTCGGAGGCGTAGACGCTCCACCAACCGGTCATGCAGAAGATGTTGATGATACCGGCGATGCCGTTGAACACGTTGTTCCAGCCGGCAAGCTGCGTAGCACCTTCGGAGGTGACCCAAGTGGACTGGCCCAGGACAAAGAAGTGATAGGCGCTCTCAAAGTCGGACACGACGGCGATCATGATGTTGATGGCGACGATCACAAACGGCCACGCGCGGAACCAGTGCGCCTTGCCGATCTTGCCCCACTGATACTTAATGGCGATGAAGCCCCAGCAACCGGTCAACGCCGCGTAGACCTTGGCGTAGTGGAACCAGCTGTTCTGGTACACATGGGTGGGGTTGGTGAGCGCCCACTCGGCGCCCTGCGAAACGCCGATGGCGATAGCGACGCAGTAGATGGTCATGGCCAGCGGAGCCACGCCAAAGATGATTGCCGCGCCCAGCTTGGTGCGGCGGCCGATCTCGTTGAGCACGATCAGGCCAATAAAGACCATGGCCCAGCCGGCCCAGTGGATAAGGGTATCGCTACCCCAAACATCGAACAGCATGCTGCTCTCCTTTCACACGCCCGCGGCCCCTCTTCTGATCGCGGGCAGTTTGGCCAAATGTCGTCAGTTCTGGGGCTTGCGCTCCGGATACTTGGCGGTATAGCCCTCGATGTGGAGTGTCGAGGCGATGATTTCCTTGACCGTCTCGTCGGGCACATCGGGGTGCGTGCGGATATACATCAACAACCCCATAATGAGGGTGTAGAACGTCTCGTAGACATGGTCGATGCGTAGCTCATGATGGGCGACAAAATCCACCACGGTGGTATCGCAGATATACTGCGCCACACGCTGGACCACGTTGTGCAAAAAGCCGCCGTAGAGCGCGCCGCTGCTCGAGGTGAGCGTGCTCGGCAACTCGTGGCCGCTCACGACCAGGCGCTTAAAGAGCGGAGCAACGGTGTCGAGTGCGCCTTCGATGTCGCCAACCGTGCGGCTGGCGTTCCACTGCTCGAGCTCGGCGATAAAGCCGTCGATTGCCTCGTCCATAACGGCGGTGACGGCGGCATCCATATCGGCAAAGTAGTGGTAGAACAGCGAACGCGTGCAGCCAGCCCGCTTGGTCACGGCCGATACCGAAAGATGGGACACACCAAGCTCGGCGCTCACGGCGCGCACAGCGGCGAGGATCTCGCGACGGCGCTCGTCGCCCGTCAGGCGTTTTGCCGCGCTATCGGATGCGGGGACGGCATCGACCACAGAGATATCTGCTGCGTTGTTGCCCATGTTTTGCCGCCTTTCATCCTCTTTTGCCTGACCGTTCGCCTAACAGTCTTGAATATTGTTGACGGTTCGTCAATACTATTTTTGACACAATGTCAACAATGGCGGGTGAAAGGCATGGGGGCATGCCCGGCCTGCAAAAAAAGAGGGGCGCTGCGGTCTCGCCGGGCTGTGGCAAGAGAAGGGACGACTATGATTCTCAACGGACCGGGGATTAGCTATACCGAGCCCGATATCGGCGCGGAGTTCGTGCCGCCGATACCGGAGCATCCGCGCGAGGCCATCGTCAAACTGTGTGAGCACTGCACCAACCGCCTGCTGCACCGCGACGAGCTGCTGGGCTACGAGTACTGGTCGTTTGCCGAGGCCGCAACCGACGAGCAGGCCGAAGTGCTCTGCAAGATGAAGATGCGCCGTCCCTATACGCTGCCCGAGATGGTCAAGCTCACCGGCATGCCCGAGGCCGATATCGAAAAAATGCTCGACGACATGAGCTACACGGGTCTGCTCGAGTACAACTGGGAAAACCCCGAGCGCGCCAAGCAGTGGGTGCTGCCCATGCTGGTGCCGGGTTCCGCCGAGTTCCTCAACATGCGCGTGAGCCAGCTCGAGGAGCATCCGGTCTATGCCAAGTTCTTTGAGCAGGCGTCCAAGGGACCGCTGTCCAAGGCCACGCCGATGGTGCCGCCCGGCGGTGCCGGCATCGGCATGCATGTCATTCCGGTCGAGAAGGCCATCGATGCCGCGAGCACCTCGGTGCCGATCGAGCATATCGAGCATTGGCTCGACAAATACGAAGGTAAGTATGCCGCTAGCACCTGCAGCTGCCGCGCGAGCCGTCGCGTGATGGGAGAGGGCTGCGCCGACGACCCGGCCGATTGGTGCATCGCCGTGGGCGATATGGCCGACTACGTGGTCGAGACCGACCGCGGCCATTATGTGACGCGCGAGGAGGTCTACGACATCCTGCGCCAGGCCGAGGACAACGGCTTTGTGCACCAGATCACCAACATCGACGGTGAGAACAAAATCTTCGCCATCTGCAACTGCAACGTCAACGTGTGCTACGCCCTGCGCACTTCGCAGCTGTTCAACACGCCCAACCTGTCGCGCTCGGCCTACGTCGCCAAGGTCGAGAAGGACAAGTGCGTGGCCTGCGGTCGCTGCGTTGAGGTGTGTCCGGCCGGCGCCGCCAAACTGGGCCAGAAGCTCTGTAGCAAAAAGGCTGGCGGACAGGTGCCCGAGTATCCGCGCCAGGAGCTGCCCGATGCCACCAAGTGGGACCACACCAAGTGGTCGCCCAACTACCGCAACGACAACCGTATCGAGACGCATGAGTCCGGCACCGCTCCCTGCAAGACGGCCTGCCCCGCGCACGTTGCCGTTCAGGGCTATTTGAAGCTCGCGGCGCAGGGCCGCTATGACGAGGCGTTGGCGCTCATCAAGCGCGAGAACCCGTTGCCCGCTATCTGCGGCCGTGTGTGCAACCGCCGCTGTGAGGATGCCTGCACCCGCGGTCGCGTGGACGAGGCCGTGGCCATCGACGAGGTCAAGAAGTTTATCGCCCAGCGCGATCTGGATGCCGCGACTCGCTATGTCCCACCTGTGGTGACCCCGACGCGTGCCGGCGGCTTCGACCAGAAGATCGCCATCATCGGCGCCGGTCCGGCCGGTCTGTCCTGCGCCTTCTATCTGGCCGAGAAGGGCTACAAGCCCGTCGTGTTCGAGAAAAACGAGCGCCCGGGCGGCATGCTCACCTACGGCATTCCCAGCTTTAAGCTGCAGAAGGACGTTATCGAGGCCGAGGTCGAGGTCATTCGCCTGATGGGTGCCGAGTTTCGCTATGGCGTGGAAGTCGGCCGCGACGTGACGCTCGACGAGCTGCGCGCGCAGGGCTTTAAGGCCTTCTACGTTGCCATTGGCTGCCAGGGCGGCCGCCTTGCCGGCATTCCGGGCGAGGACGCCGAGGACGTGACCGTGGCCGTCGACTTTTTGCGCGAGGTCAACAGTGGCAAGATCGATGCGCTGCCCGGCCGCACCATCGTGGTGGGCGGCGGCAACGTGGCCATCGACGTTGCCCGCAACGCCTGCCGTCTGGGTTCCGAGCACGTTGAGATGTTCTGCCTGGAGAGCGAGGCGCAGATGCCCGCCAGCGAGGAAGAGCGTCGCGAGGCCATCGAGGACGGCGCGCACATCAGTTGCGGTTGGGGCCCCAAGGAGGTCCATCTGGACGAGGCCGGCCGTGTGTGCGGCATCACCTTTAAGCGCTGCACGCGCGTCTACGATGACGAGGGCCGTTTTGCGCCCGAGTACGACGAGAACGACCTGCGCCGCGTCGATGCCGACCGCGTGGTCATGTCCATCGGCCAGTCCATCGTGTGGGGCGACCTGCTGGCTGGCTCCAAGGTGGAGCTTGGCCGTGGTCAGGGCGCCCTTGCCGATCCCCAGACCTACCAGACCGCCGAACCCGACATCTTTGTGGGCGGCGACGTCTATACCGGTCCGAGCTTTGCCATCGATGCCATCGCCGCCGGTCACGAGGCCGCCGTGTCCATCCATCGCTTTGTGCAGCCGGGCTCCACGCTCACCATCGGCCGCAACCAGCGCCGCTACACCGCGCTCGACCGCAACGACGTTGTGCTCGAGAGCTACGACAACGCGAGCCGCGAGGTTGCGCATGTGGACCGCGAACGCGAGAAGGCTGCGCCGTTTAGCGAGTACGTCGAGACCTTTACCGAGGAGCAGGTGCGCGCAGAGACCGCCCGCTGCCTGGGCTGCGGCGCCTCGATCGTCGACCCCAACAAGTGCATTGGCTGCGGCCTGTGCACCACCAAGTGCGCATTCGACGCCATCCATCTTGATCGCGACCGCCCCGAGTGCTCCACGATGGTCAAATACGAGCAAAAGCTCCCCAGCTTGGGCAAGTACGCACTCAAGCGTGCCATCAAGATTAAATTCGGTCGCAAGTAAGTAGTCATAACGGGAACGGCGGAGGAAAAAGTGCACGAGCTCGGAATCGTCTATCACATTATTCGCGATGTCGAGAACGTGGCGCGCGCTCATGGCGTGCGTCGCGTTTCGAGCGTGACGTTGCTGTTGGGCGAGGTCTCGGGCGTCGTTCCCGACTTGCTGCTCGACGCTTGGCGCTGGGCAGCAGATAAAAAGCCTATCACCGAGGGCTCGGAGCTTATCGTGGAGCCCGTTGAAGCCGTGACACATTGCGGTGCGTGCGGCCGCGACTACGCGACGGTCGAGCACGGCAAGACCTGCCCTTATTGCGGCAGCGGCGAGACATACCTGCTGCAGGGCCAGGAGGTCATGATCAAGCAGATCGAGACCCCCGACGAGGACCCGGCAGACGCTGCCCCTGATGGTCCCGCTGCTCCTGACGCCGTCGACGCCGCCAACCCCCTCCACATCGCCTAACTTAGTCATTGGGTGTTCCTATAGTTTTGTCAACCGTCGGGGCTACTCCCGGTAGGGCACCCGGTCGCGCATCACGGCGTATATCGCCCTGAGCCGCTTCCTCGCGACGGCCTTGAGCGCCCGCCCGTGCCCCATGCCCCGCGCCCTGCAGGCCCGGTAGTACTCGCCGTAGCGCCCCGAGGACCTCACCAGGCTGTTGCACGAGAAGATCAGCAGGGACTTGAGCCTCGCGTCGCCGCGCCTGGACGCCCTGACCGACCTCACCGACGTGCCGGAGCTCCTCACCCTCGGGGCTATGCCGCAGTACGAGGCCAGGTGGTCGTGGTCCGGGAACCTCGCGATGTCGACCGACACCGCGAGCTGCGCCGCGGTCCTCGGGCCGATGCCGGGCACGGTGAGCAGGCACGCGTAGGTCTCGTCGCCCTCGAGCAGCGCCGCCGTCTCGGCCTCGAGGGCCCCGGCCTCGTCGAGGGCCTCCGATATCCGGGCGGCCAGGAATCTGACCTGCCTGTTCTCGGCCTCGACGAGCGCCGGCGGGGGCGCGGTGGAGGCGGCCGCGGCCTCCCCGGCGGCCTCGGCCCGCGGGCCCCCGGCCCCGGAGCGGGC
>CABOHA010000003.1 GCA_902399975.1 Coriobacteriaceae bacterium
CCCTAAGAGCGAACCACCCTTTTTAAGGGTGGTTCTGATTGTGTGGGGTCCCTGTCCCCACAATTTTCGTCAAGCTTTTGGTTAGATTTTGGTCAGTTGGCGTAAGGGTGGAAGGCCAAAAGATTGTTGGCGAAAAAAGCTCAGAGAAAGTGCTGGTAGGGGAGTTGTTGAGGTTTTCGACAGCTTTTGTCAACAAGAAACTTTGCGGCTATTGCTACGGATTGCGTTGTCGCGGTCATGGCGGTGCGGGATGCTGGGCGTAAGCGTCGAATGCTCCGATTTTGGAGGCCAGCATGGATTTGTTTCTTGAGACTCCGCAGCAACAAGCTGAGCGCATGCTGCGTCAGCAGCAACGACTCATGGAGATGCAAATGCAAGGGGCGGCAGTCCAGCCCTTTGCGCAAAATGTCGTGCCCGCTGCTGTACCTGCAGCTGTGCCCGGGTGTGAATCGGCACCAGAGGCCTATTCCGTACAGCAAGATTCATATGCGCAGGAGCTCGCGTTCGACAAGCGTCGTGCGCGTCGTCGCCGCGTGGGCCAGCGCCTGCGCACCTTGGCGATGATCGTGCTCATCCCGCTGGGGCTTGCGGCCATCTTTCTGGCGTCGTATGCCCTCACGTGCATCCTCAACGGCGCATCGCCCAACGAGGTGCTCCAGCATCTAGCGGCCCTAGGCCAGCGCTTAGGTGACGTCATAACAACCATCCGCGCCGGCTGGGAGAGCTAGCGTTTTAGCGTCCGCGGCTCTAAGAGAAATTTGTCTGCAAGGCAGTGAGTGATCCGTGTGTGTGGCGGGGTAAGATTGATCGCGGTTTTGATTGATGATCGATTGGGTTTGTTGGGCGGAGTTTATGTCTGCAATTGATATTGCACTTATTGTGATTGCTTTGGTGGCGGTGGGGGTCGCTGCGGCCTGTGCCCTGCAGCTCAAGGGCCTTCGTGCCGAGTTGCGGGAGCGTGGCGACAGTAGCGCGGAAACGCTGGCAGCACTCGAGCAGGCCAACAACGCGCTCGATGCCCTGAACGTCGCGCTGGCCGAAACACGCCGCACGGCCAATGCCATCGCGCAGCAGCAGACGACCGATGCGGCCGTGGAGCAGCAACGTTACCTGGCCATCGCACGCGAGTTCTCGCAAGCTGGTGACCGGATGGATGACCTGCGCCGTGAGACGGCCCAACAGCTCGGCGCCAATCGCGAGGGCATCGAGCATCGCCTGGACAAGGTGCGCGAGACGGTCGATGCTCAGCTGGGCGCCATCCGCAAAGACAACAACGTGCAGCTCGATCAGATGCGCGCGACGGTGGACGAGAAGCTCTCTCGCACGCTCAACGACCGTCTGTCTGCATCGTTTAAGCAGGTGAGCGACCAGCTCGAGGCCGTGTACAAGGGCCTGGGCGACATGCAATCTATCGCCACTGGCGTGGGCGACCTTAAGCGCGTGCTGGGTAACGTCAAGGCGCGCGGCATTTTGGGCGAGGTGCAGCTGGGCGCGATCCTGGCGGATATCCTCACACCCGATCAGTATCTGGAAAACGTTGCCACCAAGCCCGGCGCCTCGGAGCGTGTTGAGTTTGCCGTCAAGCTGCCGGTAGACGAGGGCGACCCCGTACTGCTGCCGATTGACTCCAAATTCCCGGGCGACGCGTACGAGCATCTGCTCGATGCCCAGGAGTCGGGCGACGCGGATGCCGTCGCCGCCGCGCGCAAGACGCTTGACGCTATGGTCAAGCGTGAGGCAAAGGACATCTGCGAAAAGTATCTGAGCGTGCCCGTGACCACCAACTTTGGCATCATGTTCGTTCCGTTTGAGGGGCTGTACGCTGAGGTCGTCAGCCGCCCCGGGCTTATCGAGACCCTGGGCCGCGACTATCATGTCAACGTTGCCGGCCCTAGCACCATGGCGGCCATTCTCAACAGCCTGCAGATGAGTTACCAAACGTTTAAGCTGCAAAAACGCACCGACGATGTACTGCGCGTGCTCTCCGCTGTCAAGGCCGAGCTGCCGCGCTATCAAAAGGCGCTGCGCCGCGCCCAGCAGCAGATCGAGACCGCGGGCAAAACGGTCGAGGGCATCATTACCACGCGCACCAACGTCATGGAGCGCAAGCTCAAGGACATCGACGCGCTGGAAGACGCGCGGGAGGCCGACGAGATCTTGGGACTCACGTCTGCGGAGCTGCTCGCAGACCAAAAAGACGAGGACTAGCTGCATCTGACGGCGGGGCGCCTGCGCAAGCGCGGGACGCGGGCGCTTTTCGCGTTGCACTTGCCTGAAGTGCGCTTTAGTGTGCAACAATGGCGTTTCGCCCTATCAGACGCGAAAGGAAGCCCATGTCTCAGAGAAACACCAGTCCGCTCAAACGCTCCACCGTGCGCCGCACGCTGCAGCGTTTTTGGGACGTCACGCGCACGCAGCCGCTGATCGTCTTTCTCTCGGTGTTCTCGTCGGCGGGCTACATCTTTTTGCTCACGTTTGCCAACACCTACGTGATGGCCCTCATCGTCGACCGCGTCCAAGCGGGTTCCGTGGCGGGCGATCAAGTATTCGAGGTCTTTGGTCCCTACATTCTGGCGCTCGTGCTCGTTAACCTAGTGGGCCAGATCCTCTCCAAGCTGCAGGACTACACCGTCTACAAGCTCGAGATTGCGGGCAACTATCACCTGGCGCGCCTGTGCTTCGACACGCTCTCCAATCAATCCATGACATTCCACACCAGCCGCTTTGGCGGATCGCTCGTGAGCCAGACGAGTCGTTTTATGAGCGGCTATACGGGGCTGGTAGACGTGACGGTGTATTCGCTCATTCCCACCATCACCTCGGTTGTCTGCACGGTGGCGGCGCTCGCTCCGGTGGTGCCGACGTTTACCGTGATCCTGGTGGGCATCATGGTCGTCTACATTGCGTTTGTCTGGCTTATGTACAAGCGCATCATGCCGCTTTCGGCCGCGACGTCCGCCGCGCAGAACAAGCTGTCGGGCGTGCTGTCCGACGCGGTCACGAATATCCTGGCCGTCAAGACCTGTGGGCGCGAGGACTTTGAGCGCGACCTGTTCGATGCCGCCGACCGCGCCGCGCGCGACGCCGAAACGGTTTCGATGCACGCCATGATGCAGCGCAACTTTACGACCTCGGGCCTTATCGTCATCACCATGGCCGTGGTGAGTGTGTTCGTCGCGGGTGGCAACGCGTGGTTTGGCATTTCGGCCGGTGCGCTCGTCATGATCTTTACCTATACGTACAACCTCACCATGCGTCTGAACTACGTAAGCTCCATGATGCAGCGCATCAACCGCGCGCTGGGCGATGCGGCCGAGATGACGCGCGTGCTGGACGAGCCGCGTCTGGTGGCAGACGACGAGAACGCTCCCGAGCTTAAAGTGACCGAAGGTGCGATTGATTTTGAGCACCTGAGCTTTGCATACCGTGACGCCGCGGCGGGCGAGAACGTGTTCGACGACCTGACGCTTCACGTGGCGGCGGGCCAGCGCGTGGGCCTGGTGGGTAAATCGGGCTCGGGCAAGACGACGCTCACCAAGCTGCTGTTGCGCTTGGACGATGTGCAGGGCGGCCGCGTGCTCGTGGACGGCCAAGACGTCTCGCGCTGCACACAGCAGAGCCTGCGCCGCCAGGTTGCCTACGTGCCGCAGGAGGCGCTGCTGTTCCATCGCTCCATTCGCGAGAATATCGCCTACGGCCGCCCCGACGCAACCGACGAGCAGATTCGCGAGGCCGCGCGCCTGGCCAATGCGACCGAGTTTATCGACCGCCTGCCCAACGGCTTTGACACCATGGTGGGCGAGCGCGGCGTCAAGCTTTCGGGCGGCCAACGTCAGCGCGTGGCCATCGCCCGCGCTATCCTGACCGACGCGCCGATCCTGGTGCTCGACGAGGCGACGTCTGCCCTCGACAGCGAGTCCGAGGCGCTGGTGCAGGAGGCGCTCGAGAACCTGATGCGCGGTCGCACCTCCATTGTGGTGGCGCATCGCCTGTCCACCGTGGCGGCGCTCGATCGCATCGTGGTGCTGGCGGACGGCGAGATTGTCGAGGACGGTACGCATGCGCAGCTTGTCGAGGCAGGCGGCGAGTATGCGAGCCTGTGGGGCCGCCAGACCGGCGCATTTTTGGAGGCTTAAGGCCCCCGTACGTGGGACAATCGTTTCCGTGAAGTTATGTTTCTGCCGAGCCGAGGAGTCGTTATGCCACGCGAGACCAATGCCGCCAAACGCGAGCGCGCCGTTGAGGTGTGCGAGCGCCTCAACCGTCGCTATGGCCCGGTTGAGTGCTTTTTGGACCACGAGAATCCCTTTAGGCTGCTCATCGCGGTGCTGCTCTCGGCGCAGACGACCGATGCACAGGTCAACAAGGTGACGCCGCGGCTGTTTGCCCAGTGGCCCACGCCCGAGGCCATGGCGGGGGCGAGCGTGGCCGATGTGGCCGACACCATTAAGTCACTCGGCTTTTATAAGAGCAAGGCCAAGCACGCCGTGGAGGCCGCGCAGATGATCGTTGCCGATTACGGCGGCGAGGTGCCGGCCGACATGAAGGAGCTCGTCAAGCTACCGGGTGTGGGGCGCAAAACGGCGAACATCGTGCTCAACGTGGGGTTTGGCATTGTCGAGGGCATCGCGGTCGATACGCACGTCAACCGCATCGCGCACCGCCTGATGCTGAGCCCCAAGACGCATGCCAAAGAGCCGCTCAAGACCGAGCAAGATCTGCTCAAGATTTTGCCGCACGAGTATTGGGAGTCGGTCAACCACCAGTGGATCACCTTTGGCCGCGAGATCTGCGACGCTCGCAAACCTAAGTGCGACGAGTGCCCGCTGGCAGATTTGTGCCCCAGCGTGCGCGTAGCGGGGTAGGGCGGAACGCATCTTCGTCTGGCGTTTTTTGCGGGGCTGGGTTTGCCCTTGAGCCGGAGTCCTCTCCATGCGCTACCATGACAGACAATGTATTTGACGTACGACCCGCCGAGCTTGCCCCGGCGGGCTTTTGGCGTTGCGATGCCGGAGGAACAGCATGCTCATTCACCGTATAGCCGCGCAGCTCTACACTGCCGAGGCGCTGCAGACCGTCGAGGCCGGACTCGATGCCGGCGAGGACGTGACGCTGGCCGTGTCGCAGTCGGGCCGCACGCTTATGGCGGCCGCCCAGTTTGCGCGCCGTCCGCGCCCGACGGTCTACATTGTGAGTGGCGAGGATGCGGCCGATCGCGCCGCGCGCAGCCTTGCCGCCTACGTGGGCCTGGCGCACGTGTGCCGTTTTCCCGAGCGCAAGGACTATCCGTGGCGCGAGCAGGCGCCCGACGATGCCGTGGTGGCGCAGCGCTGCGAGGCTCTGGGGCGCATCGTGCGCGGGGACAACTGCATCATGGTTGCCTCGGCCCGCGCGCTGCTGCGCTGCGTGCCGCCGGTCGAGAGCCACTACTGGGAGTCCACGACCTTTGCGGTGGGCGAGGAGATTCCTTTTGACGAGGTGCCGCATCGCCTGGTGGGCATGGGCTACACCAATGCCGGCGCCGCTGATGCGCCCGGTCTGTTCCGCATTCACGGCGACACCGTCGAGGTGTTCCCCGCACAAGAGAAAGCGCCCGTGCGCATTGAGTTCTTTGGCGACGAGATTGACCGCATCCGCCGCATGGTGAGCTCAACGGGGCAGACCATCGGCAACGAGGACAGTATCGAGATCTTCCCGTGCCGCGAGCTGGCGCTTACCGACGAGGCGGTCCACAACATGCATGTGGCGCTCTATCGCGCCAGCCAGGACGACAGCAAACTGGCGGCGCTGCTCGAGATGGTGGATGCGCGCATCGTCACGCCCGAGCTCGACCGCTTTTTGCCGGTGATGTACGGCCAGACCGTGAGCCCGCTGACACACGTGAGCGGCAAGGCGCTCGTGGTCCTGTCCGAGCCGCGCTCGCTGTTCGACGACTGTCTGCGCGCCTACGAGGATATCGAGGCGCGTGCCGGCGAGGCAGGGATTGACCGCCTGGATGGTCTGTACGTGCGTGCCCAACAGCTCGATTTTGGTGCCCAGCAGCGCCTGAACTATGTGAGCCTCATCCGTGCCGGTGGTGCGGTGACGGCCGAGCTCAAGATTGAGCAGCCGGCCATTGCGGGCTCGGACAATCGCTTTATGACGCGTATCCAGGAGGTCGTGGGCAAGCGCTATGCCTGCGTGTTTGCCATCCCCGACCGCGGTGCGCGCGAGTCGATGGAGCTCACCTTTGGCGACGAGGGCATAACCTTTGAGGAGTCACTGACGGCCGCGCCCGAAAACGCCGGTGTTATCGGTGACCGTGTACGCGTGGCGGCGGCGGATTCTGCCGACCGTGCCGCCCGCCAGGAGGCCCATGCTTCCATTCGCGAGCGCAAGGCCGACGCGCTTAACGCCCGCTCGCTCGAGGCGGGTGCCGCCCAGGCTGCCGCCGGTGTCGCCGTGCCCACCATCTCGCGCGGACGCGTGACCTTTGTCGATGCCGCTCTGCCGCAGGGCGTGGTGGTGCCCGATGCCAACCTGGCCGTGTTCTCGATCGCCGACCTCAACGCCCGCATGGATGCCAATCGCGCGCGCAGCCGCCGCAAGGTTGACATTACGCAGATCACCTTCCCGTTTAAGCCGGGCGACTACGTGGTGCACGCAACGCATGGCATCGCGCTCTTTAGCGAGATCGCGCGCCAGGAAGTGGGCGGCAAGGAACGCGACTACTTTTTGCTGGAATATGCCGACGGCGACAAGCTCTACGTGCCGCTCGAGCAGGTCGACCGCATCACGCGCTATGTTGGCCCCGACGGCGACAAGCCGCGCCTGACCAGGCTCAACACCGCCGACTGGACACGTGCCACCAACAAGGCGCGCAAGAACGCCAAAAAGCTGGCGTTTGACCTGGTCGATTTGTATACGCGTCGCTCGTCGATTACCGGTATCGCCTGCCCGCCCGATACGCCCGAGCAGATCGAGATGGAGGAGAGCTTCCCCTACGACGAGACGCGCGACCAGCTGGAGGCTATCGCCGACATCAAGGCTGACATGGAGGCGCCCAAGCCCATGGACCGCCTGCTCTGCGGCGACGTGGGCTTCGGCAAGACCGAGGTCGCCCTGCGCGCGGCCTTTAAGTGCGTGGACTCCGGCCGCCAGGTCATGGTGCTCTGCCCCACGACCATTCTGGCCCAGCAGCACTACGAGACGTTCTTTGAACGCTTTGCCCCGTTTGGCCTTGAGGTCGAGGTTCTCAGCCGCTTCCGTACGCCGGCGCAGCAAAAGCGCGCACTCAAGGCGTTTGCCGAGGGCGCGATTGACGTGCTTATCGGCACGCACCGCCTGCTTTCGGCCGATGTGAACCCCAAGAACCTGGGCCTGGTGATCATCGACGAGGAGCAGCGTTTTGGCGTGCAGCACAAGGAGCAGCTCAAAAACCTGCGCGAGCAAATCGACGTGCTCACGCTCTCGGCAACGCCTATTCCGCGAACCATGCAGATGGCCACGAGCGGCGTGCGCGACATGAGCCTGATCACCACGCCGCCGACCGGGCGTCGTCCCGTCATTGTGCACGTGGGGGAGTACGACCCCGACGTGGTGAGTGCGGCGATTCGTCTGGAGGTGGGCCGCGGCGGACAGGTGTATTACGTGTCCAATCGCGTCAAGACTATCGACGACGCCGTGGCGCGCGTGCACGAGGCCGCGCCCGAGGCGCGCGTGGGCGTGGCGCACGGCAAGATGAGCCCGCGCGAGGTCGAGGACGTGATGATCGAGTTCGCGACCAAAAAGATCGACGTGCTCATCGCCACGACCATCGTGGAGAGCGGCATCGACAACGCGACCGCCAACACACTGATCATCGAAGACTCGCAGCGTCTGGGTCTGGCACAGCTTTACCAGCTTAAGGGCCGCGTGGGCCGCTCGGCCACGCAGGCATACGCGTACTTTATGTTCCCCGGCGAGCTGCCACTTACCGAGGAGGCAACGGCACGCCTGACTGCACTTTCCGAGTTCCAGGACCTGGGCAGCGGCATGCGCATCGCCATGCGCGACCTGGAGATCCGCGGCGCCGGCTCGCTTATGGGCGCCGAGCAGCACGGCAACCTGTCGAGCGTGGGCTTTGACCTGTTTACGCAGATGCTGGGCCAGGCCGTGGCAGAGGCACGCGGTGACGACGATGCCGGCGTGGAGGCGACGAGCGTGGGCATTAACCTGCCGGCCGACTACTTCTTGTCCGAGGAGTACCTGCCGGCGGTGGATCAGCGCGTGCTCGTGTACCGTAAGCTCGCAGCGGCCGAGGACCTGGAGAGCATCGATGAGGTGCAGGAAGAGACCGAGGCCGCGCATGGCGAGCTGCCGTTGGCGGGACTCAACCTGTTCAACCGCGCGCGCATCCGTATTCGCGGCGAGCGCCTGGGGCTCGAGAGCGTCACGCTCAGCGGTGGGCGTATCACGTTTTTGGGCGTCGACGTGCCCAAGAAGGTGGCCTTTGAACTAAAGACCCGCTATGGCGCGGTGAACTTTCCCAAGAGCCGCAAGCTGTCGGTGCCCTACAAGGCGGGCGCCGGTGTGGGCAGCGGCCTGGGCCGCGGTCTCGACGCCAACGACGAGGCCGGTCCCGTGGCAGCAGCCCTCATGCTGCTGCAGCAGCTGGGTGCCAGCGATGATGAATAACAGGTAGGTGGCTTGGCGGGACAAGGATTCTTTGCCCCGCCACGTTGCAGGTTGAAAACTTCGCCCGATGGAAAGGAAAGCATGTTCGGGTACATCTACAAGAAAGACGCCGCCGCTATCGCGGTCGTTCTGTGCCTTTGTCTGGGCGTGGGCAGCTTCTTCGATTACCAGATCTCGAGCGCGCTGTTCAACATCGCCAGCATGTACGGCCGCTTTATCGAGGCCGCCGGCGAGCTGCCGTTTGAGCTGACGGCGAGCGTCGCAGGCGTTATGCTCGTACGCGCGGTGCGTCCCGACTCCAGGGGGAGCAAATGGCTCGCCGTGCTGGGCGTTCTGGTCAACGTGGGCCTGGTCGGCTACGAGATCGTTTCGTCCCTGCGGGTTGGCGGCAAACTCATCGTGGTTCAGTTGGTGCTGACGTTTGTGCTGGTCATCGCGGCCAACCTCATCGCCTATCGCCTTACGCGCACGACCGAGCCCGACGATCTCACGCGCTGGGCGTTGATGGTGCTTGCCGTGTGGGTCGCTCAGGCCATTATCCTCAACGTGATCGTCAAGCCGCTGTGGTCGCGCCCGCGCATGCGCGTGATCGAGGTCACGCCGGGGCTCAATTTTCAGCCGTGGTGGGTGATCGGCAACCCCGACAAGTGGGCCTATATCGCCGCCGGCGTGATCAAGGACGGCTTTAAGTCGTTTGCGAGCGGACACACGGCGCACGCGGCGATCGGCCTTATGCTCGCCGGGCTTCCCGCGGCGGCCTTTAAGGAAAAGCCGTCGCGCCGCCGCGTGGTCTTTTGGGTCGCCGCTGTGGTTGCAGCGCTCGTCGCCTTTGGTCGCATCGTGATCGGCGCACACTTTTTGAGTGACGTGAGCTGCGGCTTTGCCTTGGTGCTGGCGCTCGAGTGCCTTGCCGCGCGCATTGCCTATCCGGGCGGCGTACAATAGCCCCATCTGAATCATCGGGCTCGTGCCCGGCTAGAGAGGATTACCATGCTCGCGTTCAACAATGACTATTCTCACGGCGCACATCCGGCAGTGCTGCAGGCGCTCGTCGACACCAATATGGAGCCGCAGCCCGGCTACGGTACCGATGCACACACCGAGCGTGCCAAGCAGCTCATTCGTGAGGCCTGTCAGGTACCCGATGCCGACGTGTTTTTTCTGGTGGGCGGCACACAGGCCAACGCGACGGTGATTGACATGCTGCTTGCGCCCTACGAGGGCGTCGTTGCAGCCGAGACCGGCCACGTTGCCTGCCACGAGGCGGGTGCCATCGAGTTTGGCGGCCACAAGGTGCTTACCATTCCCGGCTACGAGGGCAAGATGCATGCCGAGGATCTCGACAGCTATATCCAGGTGTTTTACGAAAACGAGAGCTACGAGCACACGGTGTTCCCAGGTGCCGTGTACGTGAGCCTATCGACCGAGTACGGCACGCTGTACTCCGCCGCCGAGCTTGCGGCGATTCATGCGGTGTGCCAGAAGCGCCAGATTCCGCTGTTTGTGGATGGCGCCCGTCTGGCCTATGCGCTGGCGGCCGATGAGTGCGACATTACCCTGCCCGAGCTGGCGCAGCTGTGCGACGTGTTCTACATTGGCGGCACCAAGTGCGGCGCGCTTTGCGGCGAGGCCGTGGTGTTTTGCGGCATGCACGCTCCGGCACACCCCATTCCGCGCATTAAGCAGCACGGAGCGCTGCTGGCCAAGGGCCGTCTGACGGGCGTTCAGTTTGAGGCGCTCTTTACCGACGGCCTGTATTTTGAGATTGGCCGCCAGGCGATTGAGACGGCGCAGGCGCTTCGTCGCGTGCTGCATGAGCGCGGCTACCAGTTCTTCTTGGAGACGCCCACCAACCAGCAGTTTGTGATTTTGCCCAACGAGGACATGGCCCGCATTCGCGAGCATGCTTCGATCGAGTACTGGGAAAAGTACGACGAGACCCACACCGTGGTGCGCTTTTGCACCAGCTGGGCCACGACACAGGAGGACATCGACGCGCTGGCGGCTGTCCTGTAGGTTGATGTAATGACGAGGGGCCGCCTTGCGCCTGGGTTTGGCGCAAGGCGGCCTTTGCTTTTGAGAGGGGCTGTATGGCCAAGATGTCCGAGCCGACGATTCGCCTGGCGACGCCCGATGATGCGCCGGCATTGCTTGCCATCTATGAGCCGTATGTGCGCCAGACGGCGATTACCTGCGAATACGAGGTGCCGAGCGTTGAGGAGTTCGCCGGGCGCATCGAGCGCACGCTCAAGCGCTATCCGTATCTGGTGATGGAGCTGGACGGGCGTCCGGTAGGTTATGCCTATGTGAGTCCGCTCAACAGCCGCGAGGCCTATGACTGGTCGGTTGAGACCTCGATCTACCTGGCGCGCGATGTGCGCCACGGCGGGCTGGGCCGCAAGCTGCACGATGCGCTCAAGCAATGCCTGGTCGCGATGGGCATCACCAACATGTGCGCGCTCATTGCCGTGCCGCACGACAATGACGACGAGTATCTGACGCACAACAGTCAGGATTTCCATGCCCATATGGGCTACCGTTTGGTGGGCGCCTTCGATCGCTGCGCCCAAAAGTTCGGCCGCTGGTACGACATGTGCTGGATGGAGCTGGTCCTAGCCGAGCGCACACCCAACCAACCCAAGCCGACCTGGTTCCCCGACCTCCCCAAACCTGCCATTTAGGGACAGGTTTATTTTGGCAGGTTTTATCTGGGCAAACGTTGCAAGCCGCTGCGAAGGATGCGGATACCTTCGCGGCGGCTTTTGTTTTGGGTGTGTATGACCAAGGCGATTGACCTGCGGATGCAGCAAAGCTCCAGATAAAACCGACCAAACTAGACCTGTCCCTTTTTGGCAGGTTTTTGGCTGTCTTGTGGCATCAAATCGCCGCAAGAAGCACGGCGTTCGTATGCTATTTTGACCTGAATCGTCCCCTCGGGACGCCTTGCGAGCTAAGTGAGTAGACTTTTTGGCGCAGGGCGAGCACAAAGCGCATCTGCCTTACTAAAACCGCAGGTCACAGAGATGGCTGTTTTGGGTGTGCTCGGCAGATCGCGAAAAGTCTACTCACTTAGGTTTACGGTGCTGGATATTCTGGACAGGAACAGTTGAGCTTGGACGGCGTGCGTTGCCAGGCGATGCTGGCATTTGCGCCATGCTGGTTTGAGATTTTATAAAAACCGCAGGTAAAACGTATATTAGGTGCATTTTGCCTGGTTTGGCGCGCTAGCCGATGGGCTCGGTGTATTTGGCGCGGTCGGTGCGTTGGATGCGCTTGGAGATGTGCAGCGGGCGGCCGTCGGTGTCGTAGACGTAGTCGGTGATCAGGATCAGCGCCTGCCCGCGCTCGACGTTGAGCAAAAACGCCTCGTTTTGTGAGGCATAGCACACCTCAAAGGTCTTGTGCCCCTGTGCCGGCGCGCGATGGAATTCTTGGCGCAGCGTGGCGTAGAGCGAACCGTTGATATCGCGGTCGATGAGTGCCTCGAAGCTTGGCGGCAGATAGGTGGTCTCCAGGCACAGCGGCGCATCGTCCAGATAACGCAGACGGACAAGTTTGACGAGCTTGCTGCCCACGGCGGCGTCAAAGAACTTAGCTATGCTGCCGGCCGCCTTGGCAAAGCCCGAGTCCACGGTGCGCGTGGTGGGCTTCATGCCCTGGCCTTCGACCTGCTTGGTATAGCTCGAAAACATCAGGTTGTTCTCGTGGAGCGCGGGCGTGTCGGCCACAAAGGCGCCACGCCCGCGCTCGGTGCGCACCAGGCCCTCATCAACGAGCACCTTAAGGGCGTGGCGCACGGTGCTGCGCGACAGACCCGATTCGTCCATGAGTTCCATCTCGGACGGCAGCTTGTCTTCGCGTGCGTAGGTGCCGGCGGCGATGCGGTCACGCAGCGTACCCGCCAGACGCTCGTATTGGGCCAAGTTCTTTTTTGACGAAGTGCTCATGCGAATAACCTGTATCTAACTTATATGCTTACTGAACCAAGCATGTATCCAACATGACAACAAAACCGCTGGTAATGGATTGCCGAAAACTTTACCAGCAAAATTTCTAAGACAAATATAGCATACAACTAGTCGACATAACCAAAACATGTATGTAACTTGTATGCCATCGAGAGCATCAAACGAGAAGAAAGGCTGATGCACGATGACTACTCAGGAACAGGTTAAGGACGTCGTCTCCCAGGTTTTGGCTGACAAGGCGGACAAGGGCGGCATCAAGCGCGTCGTGTGGATCGGCGCTGGCGGATCCAACGGCGGCAACTATCCTGCCCAGTACTTTATGGAGCACGAGGCCACGCAGGTCGTGAGCTCCAGCTACACCAGCAACGAGTTCGTGCACGCCACCCCGGCCTACGTCAACGAGAACACCCTGGCCGTCGTCGTGTCCATGCGCGGCACCAAAGAGACCATCGTCGCCGCCCAGGTCGCCAAGGATCACGGCGCCAGCACCATCGCCATCTATGTCGACGAGTCCGGCCTCACCGAAGTCTGCGACTACAAGATCCAGTATGACAGCCTGGCCGTCGATGAGTCCTGCATGGGCCGCACCAACTCCGCCGTCGTGACCATGATCGCCATGGAGCTTACGCAGCAGACCGAGGGCTATGCCGAGTACGAGACCGCTATGGCCGCCTTCGACCTGGTCGATCCCATCTATCGCAAGGCCGTCGAGTACACCCGTCCGCTCGCTGCCAAGTGGGCCGAGCAGAACGCCGACAAGCCCTGCATCAACGTCATGGCTCAGGGTCCGCTCTTTGGCGCCGCCTATGTCTTTAGCATCTGCAACGTGCAGGAGATGCTGCAGATCGACTCCTGCACCATCAACACCTGCGACTTCTTTCACGGCCCCTTCGAGATCCTGGACAAGCGCACCTCGCTGTTCCAGCTCATCAGCGTCGGCCGCAGCCGCTGCAACGACGAGCGCGGCATCCGCTTTGTCAACCAGTACGGTGGCGAGCGCGTCTATCAGCTCGACGCCAAGGAGCTCGGCCTCAACGACATCAAGGACAGCGTGAGCGAGTACTTCAACCACCTGATCTTTGCCCCGATCCTCAACAACGTGTACATGCGTGCACTCTCTGCCGTTACCCACAAGGACTACATGACGCGCCGCTACATGTGGAAGCTGGACTACTAGTTACGCCGTTCTACCGAACGGCGTAACGGCTCGACGCTGCGCGCCCGGCATTTGGCCAATCTGCCGTTCAATTTCAAAGGCGCGACCAGAAGGTCAGCGCCTTTTCATTTCACGGCACCTTGGCTCAAATGACGGGCGCTCGCTGACGTTGCCAAAACGTCGGCGTCGTCGTGTTTGTTAAGGGGTTGGTGCATTGGGGCCAGGTTCATATGCACCAAGTTGGTGCATATGAACCTGGCCTCTTTGCACTAATGGGTTGTAGCGGAAAAGCAGATTTTCCCGTCTGCCGATTTGTGCCTTGAAAAATGTATATAACGACTATAACGTAGTGTGAAACATATTGGAAACAATACCGAGGAGGCTGCGTTGAAGAAAAGCAATCTGGGCTATGTGCTGGTGCTGATCGCCGCGCTTATGTGGGGCAGCATCGGAATCTTTGTAAACGGCATCTCGGCCATGGGCGTTACGTCCCAGAGTATGGCTGCCTTTCGCTTGTTGTCGGGTGCCGTCTTAATGGCTCCGGTCTTGGCATTCATGGGTTGCCAGGGAGGTGCTCGTGAGGGAAAGGCATCGGGTCCCCTGGCACTGTTCAAGGCAAGCCCTAAAGAGCTTGTTCCCTGCGCGCTTGTCGGTATCGTCGGTTTGGCCGCCGCCAACACCTGCTATTACGAGTGCATGGGCGAGGTGGGCATGTCCACGGCCTCGGTGCTGCTCTACACCTCGCCGGTGTTTGGCGTCATGCTCGGCCGCGTGCTTTATCGCGAGGACGTGACCCCCAACAAGCTCGTTGCCATTGTCTTTAACATCGTTGGCTGCGTGCTTGCAGTGACCAATGGCGACCTTTCCGGTTTTCATTTTTCGGTTTGGGGCGTCACGTCGGGCGTGATTGCAGGCCTTTGTGGTGCGTCGCTCGCGGTGTTTAGCCGAATAGCAACCAAGACGGTCCACCCGCTGGCTGTCACGTTTTGGGGCTTTGTTTTTGGCGGTGCGGTTATGGCGGCTATCGCGGCTCCGTGGCCGGATGTCGCCGCGGCAATGTCGCCACAGCTGCTGCTGCTGTTCCTTGGCTTTGGACTCATCCCCACAGCCGTGGCTTACATCTTATATATGCAGGGCCTGTCCATGGGGCTCGAGACGTCGAAAGTTCCCGTCGTAATGTCATTCGAGACAGTCGTCACCGTACTGCTGGGCATTGGTGTCTACGCCGAGCCCGCCGGTGCGATCAAAGTCCTGGGCATCGTGCTGGTGCTCGCGTCTATCCTGATTATGAACACCGACTTCTCCAAGCTGCGCAACAGCGTCATTGCCAAACGTATTGTCGAGAGCATGACCTTTAAGCCCAACGCGTGGTGGACCGAAAAATCTCAGGACATGGATCTGTTTAAGGAACGCACCGGCATCGCGCTGGAGCCCACCGTGCAGGAAAGCCCCTGGTACTTCGTGCGATAAGGGATTGCGCACGGCGTCCGACCTGGGATTATCCAGCCAGCGCCGGCCTACCCAGCCCCAACGTTTCAAGTACGTTAAACCCGTCAACGGTCGATTTTCACCCGCGAACGTTCTTTATACTAATTAGCAATATAAGCAACGAGTAAGACGTTATAATGACCATAACGAAAAGGAGGAGGCAAGATGAATCAGATCATTCTCGCATCTCATGGCGGCCTGGCCGCAGGCGCCAAAGACACGCTCGAGATGGTTCTCGGCGACGTGTCGAACGTCCACGTCGTGTCGCTTGCTCGTGACGACAAGGAGCCCATCACCAATAAGGTGGACGCCATGATCGCCACGTTCAACGCGGACGACACCGTCTATGTGCTGACCGATATGCTCGGCAGCTCGGTCAACAACAGCATGGTCGAGCTTTCCAAGAACGGCACGAAGTTCACGGTTGTCAGCGGTTTCAACATCCCGCTGGCGCTCACGCTCGCTATGAGCCCCGTCCCCGTCAAGGGCGCCGAGCTCGCGGCCCTCATCAACGAGGCCCGCACCGGTCTGACCAACCCCAACGCACCGGTCGAGGTCGCCGCGGCTCCCGCCAAGAAGGCCAAGGCGTCCCGTCACAGCTCCGGTCCCGCCAAGATTGTCCTCGCGCGTCTTGACTACCGTCTGCTGCACGGCCAGGTCGTCTTTACCTGGACCACCAAGGTCCAGGCCGAGCGCATCATCGTCGTCGACAACGCTGCCGCCAACGATGACATCAAGAAGGGCGCTCTCAAGCTTGCCAAGCCCCAGGGCGTGCGCCTGAACGTCTTTACCGTCGAGCGTGCCCTCGCCAAGATGGACAAGCTCAACACCCTCGGCGAGCGCGTCATGTTCGTCTTTGGCAACACGGCCGAGATGCTGCAGTTCTGCCAGGGCTACAAGCTCGACGCCATCAACCTGGGCGCCACCGCCAACCACGACGGTGCCGATCAGATCGGCGGCAAGGACAGCTCCGTCTTCTTCGACGCCACCCAGAAGGCCGACGTCAACCAGCTGCTCGACATGGGCATCAAGCTCTACGTCCAGCAGACCCCCACGTATCAGAGCGTCGACATCGACGCCAAGCTGTAATCAACCAGGCTTTTGCCTGACTGAAAGGAGAAGGGTATGAATACGTTCATCAGTGCGGTGCTCGTCGGCCTCGTCGGCGTGTTCTGCATGTGGGACTCCCGCCTGCTCGGTCGTCTTAACTTCGAGCAGCCCCTCGTTGGCGCTACGCTCGTCGGTCTGCTGCTGGGCGATGTGCCCACCGGCCTTGCCGTCGGTGCCGCCGTCGAGCTCGTGTCCATGGGCCTGGTGCAGGTCGGCGCCGCCGTTCCGCCCGATATGGTCCTGGGCGGCATCGTGGCCGCTGCCTTTGCGTGCCTGACCGATGCTTCCGCCGAGACCGCCATGACGATCGCCATCCCGGTCGCCGTCCTGGGTCAGCTCCTCGGCATCGTGTTCCGTTCCATCATCGCCGCCCTCACCCATGTGGCAGATAGCGCGATCGATAACGGAAAGTTCAAGACCGCCTATCGCATGCACATCTGCGCCGGCTCCGGTCTGTACGCCGTCATGTACTTCCTGCCGATCTTCCTCGCCGTCTTTGTTGGCACCGACCTGGTTCAGGCCATCGTCAACATGGTTCCCGAGTGGCTGTCCACTGGTCTTAACGTTTCGACCAAGATCATGACCGCCTACGGCTTGGCCCTGCTGCTCACCATGATGATCAAGAAGGGTATGACTCCGTTCCTGTTCATCGGTTTCCTGCTCGCCGCTTACCTCAACCTGTCCGTCATCGCGGTCGCTCTGATCGGTGTGTGCCTGGCTGTCGTCTTCATGGGCTTCAAGTTCAACGGTTCCCATGCAGCCGCCGGTGTCGATTCCGACTACGATCCGCTCGAAGACGACGAAGACTAAGGAGGAACACACTATGGCAACCGCAACCAAGGACGTGTCCCTGAACAAGAAGGTCAGCCAGTTCTTCTGGCGCTCCTGGGCCATCCAGGCCTCTTGGAACTACGAGCGTCAGATGAACATGGGCTTCCTCTACGGCATGGTTCCCACGCTCGATCGCCTCTATCCGGACGAGTCCGACCCCAAGCAGCTCGCTGCTAAGAAAGAGGCTTACCACCGTCACATGGCGTTCTACAACTGCACCCCGCAGACGAGCGCTTTCATCCTAGGCCTCGCCGCCTCCATGGAGGAAGAGTACGCCAAGGATCCCGAGAACTTCGACCCCGATTCGATCAACGCGGTCAAGACCTCCCTTATGGGTCCGCTTTCCGGCATCGGTGACTCCTTCTTCCAGGGCACCATCCGCGTTATCGCCTTTGGCCTGGGTGTTCAGCTGGCTCAGCAGGGCTCCATCATGGGCCCGATCCTGGCCATGCTCATCTCCATCGTGCCCTCCGTGCTGATCACTTGGTTCGCAGCCAAGATCGGCTATCAGGGCGGCCACGAGTACCTGAGCAAGCTCCAGGGCGGCGACCTCATGGAGAAGCTCATGTATGTCTGCGGTATCGTGGGTCTTATGTCCGTGGGCGGCATGATCGCTACGCTGATCGGCGCCACCACCCCGCTGCAGTTCGCTGACGGCACCGTCGTGATCCAGGACATCCTGGACGGCATGATGCCCCAGATGATCTCCCTCGGCCTCACCGGCCTTATGTACTGGCTCATCAAGAAGAACGTCAACACCGGTTGGCTTCTCGTGATCGCCATCGTGGGCGGCATCGCCCTCTCCGCGGCCGGCATCCTGGCCTAGTCGCGACCAAGCGCCTAACCGCTTTCCCCCGGGGGCCTGCCTGGCATCCCATACCCCAGGCAGGCTTCCATCCCTAGATGTGTCAAAGGGACAGTTCCTTTGACACATCCTTAACGGGCCGGCGACTCGGTCCAAACCACGGTAACCCTGCGAGCGCCCGGCAATGTGGCGCCGCAAAAAATCGAAAGGAATGTGTCAGATGTACGAGATCGACCTTAACCTCCCTAAGCAGATCGTCGCTGACGTCCTGTCCAACCACGAGATCCACAGCGTCGCCTTCGTCGGCTGCGGTGCTTCCATGTCCGACCTTTACCCTGCCAAGTACTTCCTGGCCAACAACACGGACAAGCTGAACGTTCAGATCTTCACCGCTAACGAGTTCAACTACGACACGCCTTCCTGGGTCAACGAGCACACCTTCGTGATCACCTGCTCCCTCGGTGGCTCCACGCCCGAGACCGTCGAGGCCAACAAGACCGCCAAGAAGCACAACTGCCCGGTCGTCTCCCTCACCAACAAGGCCGGCTCCGCTCTGACCGTCGACGCCGACCACGTCATCGTTCACGGCTTCCATGCCAACTACGCTGCCAAGTGCGAGAAGCCTGGCTACGCCATCGCTCTTGCTCTCGAGATCCTTCAGCAGACCGAGGGCTATGACCACTACGAGGACATGATCACCGGCCTCACCAACGTCTTCGAGCTCTGCGAGAACGCCGCTCAGTCCGCCAAGGGCCTCGCCAAGCAGTTCGCCCAGGACTTCAAGGACGACAAGATGATCTACTTCATGGCCTCCGGTGCCTCCGAGAAGATGGCTTATTCTCACGCCGCCTTCCTGTTCACCGAGATGCAGTGGATCGACGCCGCCGCCTACAACACCGGCGAGTACTTCCACGGCCCGTTCGAGGTTTCCACCGAGGGTAAGCCCTACGTCTTCTTCATGTCCGATGGTGCCACCCGTCCGATGGACGCCCGCGCCCTCACCTTCCTTAAGCGCATGGGCGCCAAGGTCGCTCTGATCGACTCCAAGGACTACGGCCTGGCTGACGCCGTGCCCGCGAGCGTCGTTACCTACTTCAACCCGCTGCTGCACCTCGCCGTTATGCGCGAGTACGGCAACCAGATCGCCGAGGCCCGTCAGCACCCGCTGACCATGCGTCGCTACATGTGGAAGCTTTCCTACTAATCACAAGTAAGTAGTCCTTACGGGTTGATTGAGAGGGGATGGGGTTTGCACCCCGTCCCCTTTTTTGCTCTGGGGAGGGCGTGTTTGTCGCATTACAAAACCCCAGATAAAACCTACCAAAATAAACCTGTCCCTTTTTGGCAGGTGGGAGGAGATGCGTATGATCAAGGCGGTGCTGTTTGACATGGACGGCGTGCTGGTCGATACCGAGTGGTTCTACAACCGTCGCCGCGTGGCGTTTATGGAGGAGAAGGGCTTCCACTTTGACGAGATCCCCGATCTTTCGGGCTCTAACGAGCCTGCCATCTGGAAGTCGCTGGTGCCCGACGATATTGAGCTGCGCGAGCGCCTGCGCGTGGAGTACAAGCAGGTATACAGCCCTGTCCACCCTGTTCCGTATGCCGAGCTGCTCAACGAGCAGACGGAGCCGGTGATGCGCGAGCTGCACGAGCGCGGCGTGAAGTGTGCCATTGCGAGCTCGTCCTACCGTGAGCTCATCGACGAGCTGGTGGAGATTGCCGGCATCGCCGACGTGCTGGACTACACCATCAGCGGTCACGAATGCAGTGCGTTTAAGCCCGACCCCGAGATCTACCTGCGTGCCATGGAGGCGCTGGGGGTGAAGCCTACCGAGTGCCTGGTTATCGAGGACTCGCCCATGGGTATCGAGGCCGGTAAGCGTTCCGGCGCCCGCGTCCTGGCGCTGCGTCCGCACGAGGGCGTCAACCTGGATCAATCGCGAGCCGATGCCGTTATCGATAATCTGACCGACATTTTGGCCGCTCTGTAGCGTTGATTCACCGCAAAAAGCACGGGTTCACGCGTCATTTGCTGCGGATTGGCTTAATTTGGCCTCAATTTTGATCCGCTTGGCTTCGATTCGGGCTAAGTGAGTAGACTTTTTGGCGCAGGCTGAGCACAAAGCGTTTCTGCCTTAGTAAAGCCGCAGGTCACAGAGGTGGC
This sequence comes from Coriobacteriaceae bacterium, assembly GCA_902399975.1. Lineage (GTDB taxonomy): Bacteria > Actinomycetota > Coriobacteriia > Coriobacteriales > Coriobacteriaceae > Collinsella. The sequence continues at coordinate 20,181 of CABOHA010000003.1, forward strand.
AGTTTTGGGTGTGCTCGGCAGATCGTAAAAAGTCTACTCACTTAGAATTTGGGCCTTTGGTCGTAGGGGTTGCTGGTCCCATTTTGGTTGTCGAGAGGGGGTGAATTGAAGCGCCCCCGCACGCTCCATGCTACAATCGCGGGCATGCCCCACAACTATATCTGCCTTCGAAGGGAGCCTACGTGGCGAACGCCATCGATCAGCTCACGGACCGCGTGCTCGTGCTCGGCCGCCTTGCCATCGTCCGCCGCGCCATTACTGCCGTGGCGGTCACGATTTCCGCCGTTCTCCAGACATTTCTGATCCAGGCGTTCATTCAGCCTGCCGATCTGCTTCCGAGCGGCCTCACCGGCGTCGCGGTCCTGCTCGATCGTGTTACCTCGCTGGGCGGCGTTCACATCGACATCTCGCTCGGCATGCTCGCGCTCAACATTCCCGTGGCGCTCCTATGCTGGAGCGGCATTAGCAAGCGCTTCGTCATCTTCTCGATGATGCAGGTCGTGCTCTCGTCGCTGTTCCTCAACGTCTTTCACTTCGCCCCGTTTTTGGGCGACAAGATCATGCTCATTATTTTTGGCGGCGTGGTCTCGGGCCTGGGCGCCGCCATCGCGCTTAAGTCCGGCGCATCCACCGGCGGCACCGACTTTATCGCGCTGTGGGTTTCCAACCACACCGGCAAGACCATCTGGGGCGTCATCTTTGGTTTCAACTGCTTTATCCTGGCGATCTTTGGTTCTATGTTTGGCTGGGACAACGCGGCGTACTCCATCGTGTTCCAATTTATTTCGACCAAGACCATCGACAGCTTCTATCATCGCTACGACCGCGTGACGCTGCAGATCACGACGCGCAAGGCAGACGAGGTCATGACCGCCTATGTTGACCATTTTCAGCACGGCATTAGTTGCGCCGAGGTCATCGGCGGATATAGCCGCGAAAAGATGTACCTGCTGCACGCCGTTGTCTCGACCTACGAGAGCCAGGACATTATCAAGCTGGTGTGCGACATTGATTCCGGTGCCGTGATCAACGTGTTCCACACGCTCAGCTTTGTGGGCGGCTGGTGGGGTGGTCATGTCGACGAGCCCATGCCCACGGCCGTTCCCGATCCCGACAAGCCCGCACGCATGGCCAGCAGGCAGGCGCGCCTCAGCGAGCAGGACAGTCTGCAACAGGACGACGGCAGGTAGAGTGTTGGTATTTTGCCGGCACGGCGCAATCCTGTCCGCTTGAGCCTCCCGAAAGCCTCGCTGCTTTCGGGAGGCCTTCGTTTGCCCAGATAAAACCTACCAAAATGAAGCTGTCGCTTTTTGGTAGGGAGGGTGTATCGTTTTATCATTATGAGGTAACATGAAACTAGACGTTATATACGTATTAGTTATTTCGATATTTCGATAAGAGTGATTAGATATGCCTACACCCAAAAATGCACCGCTTTACCAGCAGATTTATGACGAAATCAAGGATGCGATCGAGAAAGGTGTTTATGCACCCAAGGAGCGTATTCCGTCCGAGCTCGAGTTAGCCGAGCAGTACGAGGTGAGCCGCATCACGGTGCGCCGCGCCGTCGAGGAGTTGTGCTCCGATGGCTACCTGGTTAAGCAGCAGGGCCGCGGCACCTTTGTTTCCACGCCGCACATCAATCGCCAGTTTCACGCCTCGACGCTGCAGACGTTTACCGCGCTGTGTGCCGACAACGGCATGAAGGCGGGCGCACATGTGATCGATCGTCAGATTGTTCCGGCGCGCCAAAACGAGATGGAGTTCTTTGGCCTGCAGAAGGATGCGTTGCTGCTGCATATCAAGCGCGTGCGTACGGCCGACGGTGAGCCCATCTTTGAGGAGAACATCTTTGTGCCGTTTGACGCCTACCGTGAGCTGTTGACGGCCGATCTTGAGGACAAGTCGATTTTTGCCGAGGTCGAGCGTGTTGGCGGAACGCCGATTGTCTCGGTTGGCTACCGCACGGTCGAGGCCGTTCGCGCCAATGCCGAGCAGGCGGCTGAGCTGGGCATTGCTCCGCACGATCCGCTGCTCAACCTGCGTGCCGGCTTTATCGGCCCCAATGGCGAGCCGGTCCTGATGGGTAAGCAGTACTACGTGGGATCGCGCTACGTTATGGTCATGTAAGTTACGCGGTTTTACCAAACCGCGTAACGGGCCGACGCTGCGCCCTTGGTTCCGCCGTTCTAGCGAACGGCGGACCGGTCGACGCTGCAAACGCCCCTAAGCGGCAATCTGACGTTCAATCGTCGGTCGCGTACCGAAGTCCTCTTCCCTCCTCTTTCACGTCACCTTGCTCGCTTAGGGGCGTTTTCGCTGACTTATGCTCAACCTGAGACGTTTCCACGCCTGTCAAGAGCTTAGCCGTTGGGGACGTTCTTAAACGACTAGTCATTCAAGAACGTCCCCAATGACTACCCGCAGAATGAGCGTGGCTGACAGCCGTACGGCAGCGGTCCGCGTGGCGGCGTATAATCGGCGGCAGATGACTTGGACGTTAGGAAACCATGATCGATAGCATGCAGCAGATGGCGCTCGACACGCTCGGCGCCTATTTTGGCTACACCTCGTTTCGCCCGGGACAGGACCGCATGGTCGATGCGATCCTTGCCGGTCGCGACGCGCTGGGTGTTATGCCCACGGGCGCCGGCAAGTCCATTTGCTACCAGGTGCCCGCGCTCATGCTGCCCGGCATCACCTTTGTGGTGAGTCCGCTGCTGTCGCTTATGGAGGATCAGACCCGCGCATTGCTCGCGGCGGGTGCGCGGCCCAGCTATCTCAACTCCAGCCTTACTCCGGCCCAGCAAAACACCGTGCTCAAGCGGGCGCGCGAGGGCCGCTACCAGCTTATGTACGTGGCGCCCGAGCGCCTGCTCGAGCCGCGCTTTTTAGCTTTTGCGCAGGAGGCCGCGGCGGACGGCGGCATCGGCGTGCCGCTCGTGGCCATTGATGAAGCCCACTGCGTGAGCCAATGGGGCCAGGATTTTCGCCCCGCCTACCTGCAGATTCGCGAGTTTATCGATTCGCTGCCGCAGCGCCCCATCGTGGCTGCCTTTACCGCCACGGCGACCGAGCGCGTGCGTGCGGACATTCAGCAGATGCTCGGCCTGCAAAACCCCGCGACGGTGGTGACGGGCTTCGATCGCAAGAACCTCTACTTTGGTTGCGAGGAGATGGGCGACAAGGCCAAGACTGCCTGGGTGCGCGACTACGTGATCGCGCATTCGAGCGAGAGCGGCATCGTGTATTGCTCGACCCGCAAGACGGTCGATGCGCTGGCAGGCGAGCTTGTCGAAGCGCTGGGCCCCAGCGGCATTCGCGTTGGCCGCTACCATGCCGGCATGGGTAACGACGCCCGCCGCCAAAGCCAGCGTGCCTTTATCGACGACGATATCCAGGTGATGGTTGCCACCAACGCCTTTGGCATGGGCATCGACAAGCCCAACGTGCGCTACGTGATTCACAACAACGTGCCCGAGAGCATCGAAGCCTACTACCAGGAGGCGGGCCGCGCCGGCCGCGATGGCGACCCGGCCAGCTGCCATCTGCTGTGGAACGGTAACGATTTTCACATGCGTCGCTTTTTGATCGACCGCGGCGATGCTGCCGATGAGGCGCTCGACGACGAGCAGCGCGCGTGGGCGCTCCAGAATCGATATCGCCTGCTCAGCCAGATGGAGGGCTACTGCAACACCACCGGCTGCCTGCGCGAATACATGCTGCGCTACTTTGGCGACGAGGCCGCGGCCGAGCATGCGGCAGCCGCCGCGGGCGGCACCGCCACGGACGACGCCGAGGGCTGCGGCAACTGCAGCAACTGCCTCACGAAGTTCGAGGTCGAGGACGTCACCGATATGGCCCGCGCCGCCGTGCGCTATGTGGCCACACGTCCCATGCGCTTTGGCAAATCGCTGGTCGCCGATGTGCTCCACGGCGGCAACACCGAGCGCATTCGCCAGATGCATCTGGACGAGGACCGCGGCTACGGTGAGCTGTCGAGCGAATCGGTCGGGCGCATCAAGGATATCATCGGCCAGCTGTGCGGCCGCGGTTATTTGGCCACCTCGCAGGGGCAGTACCCGGTCGTGGGGCTGGGCCCGCGTGCCGGCGAGGTCGAGAACGAGGCGTTCGCCTTTACCGTTAAGCGTCGCGCGTCCAAGCGCAAGGCCTCGGCCCGCGCCCGCCGTGCGGTGGATCTGCTGCGCGAGGAGGCCGAGCTGGATCAGCGCCCGCGCGTGGGCGATGATGCCGAGCTGTTCGAGCGCCTGCGCGCCCTGCGCAAGGAAATCTCGACCGAGCTGGAGATGGCGCCGTATATGGTCTTCTCCGACAAGGCCCTGCGCGGCCTGTGCCGCCTGCGTCCGCAGACGCGCGACGAGCTTATCCAGGTCAACGGCATCGGCGAGAAAAAGGCCGACGCCTTTGGCGAGCAGTTTATGGCGGCGATTGAAGAGTTTGAGTCCGAGCATGCGCGGGATGGAGCGTAACGATGGCAACCGACGATAAAACCGACCGCGCTGGCGTATCCGCCGTACCACTGTACCAGCAGGTCATGGACGACCTGAAGGGCGAGATCGCGCGCGGCGTGTATGCGGCCGGCTCGCGCATTCCTTCCGAGATGGAGCTCGCGAAGTCTTACGGCGTGGGGCGCATCACCGTGCGCCGCGCCATCGAGGAGCTGTCGCGCGCGGGGTATCTCAACCGCCAGCAGGGGAGGGGCACCTTTGTGTGCGCCCCCAAGCTCAAGCGTAAGATTCGCCAGAAAGGCGACGTCCAGAGCTTTACCGAGGGCTGCGCCGCCAACGACATGGTTGCCGGAGCGCGCCTGGTGTCGCGCACGGTGGTCGCGGCGACGCGCGAGGACGCGGCGTTCTTTGGCGTGGAGCCCGGCTGCGAGCTCATCGTAGTCGAGCGCGTGCGCACGGCAGATGGCGTGCCCGTCATGCTCGAGAACAACTCTTTTGTGCTGGCCGACCATCCCTACCTGCAGACGCTTGCCGACGAGGACCTTGCCGATAACTCGATCTTTGCACTCGTTGCCGAGCATTCGGGCCGCGCGCCGCTCAAGTCCGACCCCTGCACCGTGGAGATTGCGCTTGCCGATGCTCAGGCGGCCCCGCTGCTGGAGGTGCCGGTCGGCGAGCCGCTCTTCTATATGGAGGCGTACTTTACCGATGCAGACGGGCGGCCCCTGCTGCTCGGGCGCCAAAAGATCGTGGGCTCGCGCTACGTGTTCGACATCTAACGTCCATAGATAGAACAACATAGAACAAATCTGCTGAAACGACTTCACCTGTGACAGCTCGCATGCTATAAATAGAACAACATAGAACGATTGCAGGTACGAGCTGTCGTCGTTCGAAACCGCCACACAAGGAGGGACATCACCATGAACGCACACGATCTGGTTCAGGAAATTATCGAGCGCAAGGGCAAGATTGAGAACGTCTTTTGGATTGCCTGCGGCGGTTCGATGATCGACCTCATGCCGGCTAACGAACTGCTCAAGCGCGAGGCGACCACGTTTACCTCGACGGTCTACACCGCGCGCGAGTTTTGCCTGATGGCCCCCAAGAGCCTGGGGCCGAAGTCGCTCGTCGTCGCCTGCAGCCACAGTGGCAACACGCAGGAGGTCATCGACGGTTGCGAGATGGCGTTGACTGCCGGCGCCGAGGTCGTGACCATGACCGACTATGCGGGCTCCAAGATCGACAGCGGCAAGTGGACAACCTGGGTCTATCCGTGGGGCAAGGGCGAGTCGCAGGCCGAGGTCCCGCAGGGCATCGGTGTTCTGATGGCTGCCGAGCTGCTCGACCAGCAGGAGGGCTACGAGGCGCTCGCCGACATGTACGCCGGCCTTAAGCAGATGGATGCGCTGCTGCCCGCCGCCCGCGAGAAGGTCAACGCCGAGCTGGGCGCCCGCTTTGCCGAGCTCTGCCAGCAGCACAAGTTCTTCTATATCCTGGGGTCCGGCCCCAACTTTAGCCAGACCTACGCCATGGCCATCTGCTCGCTCATGGAGATGCAGTGGCAGCACTGCTGCTACATCCACTCTGGCGAGTACTTCCACGGTCCCTTCGAGGCCACCGAGCCCGGCGTGTTCTACTTTGTGCAGCTTGGCGCGGGCGAGTGCCGCCCCATGGAGGAGCGCGCGCTCGCGTTTCTCAACACGCACACCGATACGATTATGGTGCTCGACGCCCTCGAGTACGGCGTGGGCGAGGTGCCCGCCAGCGTGCGTTCGTTCCTGGAGCCGATCTTCTTCTACAACATGAGCTGCGAGCTGCGCGCCGCCCGCGGCAAGGTGTTTGACCACAGCCCCGAGGTTCGTCGCTACATGGGCATCGAGCAGTACTAGGCACCGGGAATTATTTTTTTTGACGGGGTCTGTGCTGCGCGCGGACCCCGTTTTGCATTGTGGCGGCCGGATTCGTGTCTGCGCGAAAACGAAGTCGAATACTTTTCCGCGAAGTGAACGACCTGTTTTGGACCCCCGAAGCATCCACACTTTTTGACGCCAAAACTGCAGGAAAAACTCGGCGAAACCGCAGGAAACGGCGTCTGAAAAGTGTCGATGCTTCGGGGGCTCGTTTTTGCTCGTTCACTTCGCGGAAAAGTATTAGACCTAAATCTGCAGGCATGCTGTTGGGGTCAATAAAAAGCGGGCCGCGCCGATGGGTTTCCGGCGCGGCCCGCTTTACATGGCGTCCGTATGAGCGAGGTGTCGCGTCAAGCGGCGGCCTACTTTGCGTCGTAGGCCTCGGCATCCCACCAGTCGAGCTGGGCGATGTTGTCGCGGATGTGCTGGCAGCTCTTGTGGAAGCCCTCGAGCTCGTGCTCGGAAAGGTCGAGCGTGTAGACCTCCTCGACGCCCTCGGCGCCGATCACGCACGGCAGGGAGGTGAAGATGCCCTCCTCGCCATACTGGCCGGTCATGAGCGTGGAGGCGGAAAGCACGGCGTGCTCGTTGTGCAGCACGGCGGCGCAGACGCGCGCGGCGGAGTTGGCGACGGCGTACTCGGTGCACTGTTTGCCCTGGTAGGTTACGTAGCCGCCCTTGCGCGCGAGCTCCTCGACCTCCATGTGGTCAAAGGCGTACTTGTCGGGGTTCTCGGCCTGAAGCTCGTTGAGGCTCTTGCCGGCGATGGTCGCGGCCTTAAAGGCGGCCAGTTGGCTAAAGCCATGCTCGCCAATCATGTAGGCGTCGATGGACTTGGGGCTCACGCCGACCTTCTTGGAGATCTCGGTGCGCAGGCGGGCGGAGTCCAGGCCGCAGCCCGAGCCGATGATCTTCTTGGGATCGTAGCCGGTCAGGTGCCACAGCTCGGTGCACACGACGTCGCAGGGGTTGGAGATGCTCACGAAGATGCCGTCAAAGCCGGCGTCGACGATGCGCTTGGCAAAGGTGCGGGCGGCGTCGGTGGTAAAGAACAGCTCGCCGTCGCGGTTGCTGGCGGCCAGCGCGACCTTGCCGGCGGCGTTGACGATGACGTCGCAGCAGGCCAGCTCCTCGTAGTGGTCGTAGCAGTTGACGATCTTGGTGTTGTACGGGACAAACGAAAGGGAGTCGCGCAGGTCCTGGACCTCGGACGTCACCTTGGCCTCGTTGATATCGCACAGGTACAGCTCATCGGCAATGCCCTGCATGAGCAGGCTGTTGGCGACATGTGCTCCTACGTGGCCCTGGCCGACCACCCCGATCTTACGCGTCTGGTACATATATGTATCCTTTCGGCCGAGTTTTTCGCGTCGAACCATTGTAGCGTCCTGTTGCCACTTTGCTAGGCTAAAGCGCCACAGATTTTGGGACATGCCGTAATCTCTACTTTTGGAGTGATTTGGGCCGCTGACGGCATCGCTGGGCGATGTGCTCGCGCGGATGGGGCCGGTCGTTGTACCATAGCTGCAACTGACTCGTAAGGAGCATCCATGCCCATTCGCATCCCCGACGCCCTCCCTGCCGCCGCGCAGCTCGAGAGCGAGAACATCTTTGTCATGACCGAGTACCGCGCGCTGCACCAGGACATCCGTCCGCTGCGCGTGCTCATCCTCAACCTCATGCCCACCAAGATCGCCACCGAGACGCAGATCATGCGCAAGCTCTCCAACACGCCGCTGCAGGTGGAGGTGGACCTGCTGCGCACCAAAACGCACGAGGCCACGCACGTGAGCGCCGGCCACCTGGAGACGTTCTACCGCACGTTCGACGACATCCGCGACATCCACTACGACGGCCTGATTATCACGGGCGCGCCCGTGGAGCAGATGCCGTTCGAGGAGGTCGACTACTGGCCCGAGCTCTGCCAGATCATGGATTGGTCCACCACGCACGTGCACTCTACGCTGCACATTTGTTGGGGCGCGCAGGCCGGTCTGTACCATCATTACGGTATCCAGAAGTACGATCTGCCGGCAAAGGCGAGCGGCGTGTTCGAGCATTATCTGGTGAAGCCGCAAAGCCCGCTGGTCCGCGGCTTTGACGACCGTTTCTATGCCGTGCATTCGCGCAACACCGATGTGCGCCGCGAGGACGTGGAGGCCGAGCCGCAGCTTGAGGTCGTGGCCGTGTCCGACGAGGTGGGCCTGTACATCGTCAAGTCGACCGACAGCCGTCGCTTCTTTGTCTTTGGCCATCCCGAGTACGATACCGACACGCTGCGTCTGGAGTACGAGCGCGACGTGAAGCGCGGGCTCAACCCTCAGGTGCCGGCGCATTACTTCCCGGGCGACGATCCCGCTGCCGAGCCGCGCAACGTCTGGCGCAGCCAGGCTCAGCTGCTCTACACCAACTGGCTCAACTACTACGTCTACCAGACCACGCCCTACGACCTGGCCCGCGCCGGCGAGGAGCACTAGGCCGCTGTCGTGGCTGTGGCTGCGGCGTTGGCAGCTGCTATGGCTGTGGCGGTTGCCGTATCTGTTGCCGTGACCGCTGCCGTGTCTGCTGCGTGATGAGCGTGGAAATCCGGACACACGAGCGTGGATAATCGGACGTTTGCAACGTGAGCGTGGATAATCTCTCGTTTTTGGCTCACAAGGGGTCTCAAAGCGGGAGATTTTCCACGCTCATTTTTTGCAGCTGCCGTACCGTCGGCATCATCACGCGTTGAGTACATGCGGACTACATCGCAAACTAGGTAGTTTTGATCCACGGCATATTTTCTTTCAATGAAGTCGGTGGCTTTTGAGGCTCAAAATGTGGAGACAGGGACCTCTGGACAACCGCTCTACCTGCAGATATGGAGCATTGGCCTAAAACATCCAAAACCGTCAAGCATTTGGTCAGCTGCTGGACAGCATTTGGTCAGACTTCGCATGAAACCGTCTGGTACGTTGGCGCCGTTCCAAGAGTTGGGAGGCGACATGGCAAACGCGACGGCGAATCAAAGACTTACAGGCCACATTAAAGCGTGCGAGCAGCAGATGAGCTGCGTGTACGCGCGCACGACGGCGGAGGCAAAGCAGATTGAGCGGCGGGTGGCGGCGGGAAGTCTCGAAGTGGTCATGCCGGGACTGTATGCGCGTCCGGAATACTGGTCCGAGCTCAAGTTTCGGCAGCGTTATCTGCATCGAGTGCGAGCGCTTGCGCAAAAGCATCCCGACTGGACATTCTGCTCCTATACGGCGGCCGTTGTCTATGGTCTTTCGGTTTCGCATGCCAATTTGACGCACATCCATATCGCCGCGATGCCGGCGCAATCGACGACGCCAGGCTCTCAAGTCGTTCGCCATCGGTATGCTTATCGGACACGGGCCAGCGAGATGGATATTGCCGTGACCGATATCGATCAAACGATTGCGGATTGCCTGGTCGATGCATCGTTTGTCGAAGGGCTGATCATTGCGGACTCGGCGCTCCATGAGCAGCTTTTGTCGAAGGAACATCTCATTGAGGCAGTTAACAAGCTCGGCTTGAATCGCCGCGGTGTTGTGACGGCGCGCAGGGTTGCACGGTGTGCCGACGGCCTGTCGGAAAGCGGCGGCGAGTCCAAGGCGCGGGCGCTGATGATCGAACGAGGCTGGCAGGTTCCGGAGCTGCAAGTTGAGCTGTTCGATCCGGTTGAGCCGGGAAGGCCGTATCGCGTTGACTATTTGTGGCGCGTGGGTGACCGGTTGATTATTGGGGAGTTCGACGGATTCGTTAAAAGCGAGAAGGCGGCGGAGGGGGGCAAGCTTGCAAAGGCGCAATTTGATGAGCGCCAGCGCGAGTCGAGGCTTTCGCTGCTCGATAACTGTAAGATTGTGCGCTTGTGCTGGGATGATCTAAGGGACCCGACAAAGCTCGATCGCAAGCTCAAGGTTGCCGGCGTGCCGCGTGCATGCTGAGGCGGTGGCAGGGCGTTAGGCTGCACGAGCGTGGAAATCCGGACGGATGAGCGTGGGAATTTAGACGCGATTTGGTTGAGCGTGGATTTTCGGACACACGAGCGTGGATTATCGGACGTTTGAATAATGAGCGTGGATAATCTCCCGTTTTTTGCCCCCGAACAGGCCCAAAGTGGGAAATTTTCCACGCTCATTTTTGTGGGGTGCAGCGTGCCAGCCGTTAGGCGCTGATGATGTGAGGTAGCGGCAGGTCGTGGACGTCGGTGGGAACGCCGTCGACACGCTGCTCGTCAAAGGCGATGCCGATGATTTGGCATGCGGGTGAGAGCATGGGCAGGTAGCGGTCGTAGCAACCGCCGCCGTAGCCCAGGCGCGCGCCGGTTTGATCGAAGGCCACGAGCGGCACAACAATCATGTCGAGTGCTTCGGCAGGCACGATAGGGAAGCGGCCGCTGTCGATGTCCGTGGCTGCGAAGGCCCGCGTAGGGTGGCCGATAAACGGGGCCGCGTCCGCGTCGCCGGCAGCAACTGCCCGCATGCACATGCGTTGGCCACAAGCTGCGGCTTCGGCTGCCGAGAGCATGCACGGATAGGCCACGCGCCAGCCGCGTTTGGCGAAAGCTGCGGCAAACGCGGCAGGGTCGACCTCGGAACCCATCGCGGCATAGACGGCAACGGTGTGCGGCGCCGCGGCATCCAAGCGGCCCAGCAGCTCAACAAGCCGCGCGCAAATGACAGCAGACTTCGCCGCCCGCAAGTCCAAATCAAGAGCATCGCGCCGAGCAATCACCGCCCGCCGCAACTCAGCCTTGTCCATCCCGGCTTCCTCTCCCAAACCTACCAAAAAGGGACAGGTTTATTTTGGCAGGTTTTATCTGGGCAAACACCCAAACCACCACACAAATCATCGCAAGGGGGGCAGTTCATGGAGACCTTCGTAGTGGTTTTGACGAAGAGCGGGTGTTCGCGGCGGTTCGTCTCGATCTGTAACAGTAACTCGGCAAAAATGGGCCTAGCTGTTACAGATCGAGACAAAGAGCCGGCGACATTCGAAAACGTCTCGATCTGTAACATCTGGAGCCGATATTGCCGTCTAGATGTTACAGATTGAGACAAACCGCCGCGGTGGGCTGCGCCGCCCCGCCCAAGCCGCAGAAAAAAGGTAGATTTTCAGGCATGTCCCAAAAATCTACCTTTGCTGTGCGTTAGCCCAGCAGGTCGATGACGTTAAAGCCGGCGTTGCTCTTGGCGATGACGTCTCGGCCGCCAAAGACGCAGGTGGGCGACGCGGCTGCGATGCGCGTCACATCGGCGCCGAGCGAGCGCAGCTCACCGGGTGTGGCCGCAAGCATCTGGGCGCGGCGCTCCTCGCGGGCGTGCGGATCGAGTCCAGCCAGGTAGGTCGTGTTGCGGCGTTTGGTGAGCGCGTACGGCTTCACGGGCGCGTCCATGCCGCTCACGCAGCTCACGATAAAGCCCTCAAAGGCGGCTTCGTCGGGCTCAAAGCTGCCAAGCCATGCACCCGCGCGCTCCACGCTCTCAATCGAAGGATCGATCGCCGGGTCGCGGTAGGTGTAGAACGCCGCCTGACGCTCACCTGCCGCGCGGAATCCGCAGCCGTACGCCCCGCCCTTCACGCGGATCTCGTTCCACAGGTAGTCGTAGGAGAGCGCGTTGGCAGCCACGGCCCAAGTGCCTGTCACGTCAATGCCCAGGCGACGCGGATCGCACGCACGCGCGGCAAAGCAGATGTCGCTGGGGATCACGAAAGCCTCGTGGCGGTCGCGCGGCGCCGGCACCGCGAGCGCGTCGCGGCCGGCACCATCGCCCGCACCCAGCCCCAGGTCGCCCGCGGCATCCCAGTACGCGTTAAAGTCCTCATCGCTGCCGGTAAAGCTCGCCAGGCAGCCGTCGGCCACAAAGATGCGGTCTGCCAGCTCGGCAAGCTTGGCGCGCAGATTGTCCAGTCGCTCGTCAAAGTGCTCGAGCAGATTGCGCAGGAACAGGTAGAAGTCCACGCCCGAGAGCTGCTCGCGCACCACGGCCGAAGGCGAGCTATAGCTCATCGCGCGACCGAGCGCCGCCGAGTGGCCGTTGTTGATAAAGCCCTGCTCAAGCTCAATGCGAATCTGCGTGAGCACGTCGCGCACGCGGTCGGCGTCGGCATCGAGCAGCAGCGTACTCGACCACACCTCGCGCGGCAGGCTCGCCAGCGCGTCGATCTTCTCGGACAGGGCGCCGGCGCTCACCAGCAGATAGGGGCGCACGCCGTCCACGTCGGGCTGCGTCATGACCTCGGTCGTAAAGCTCAAAAAGCCCAGCTTGCCGGCGAGCAGGTTGTCGAGTTCCTCGGCCGAATGCTCGCGTGTGGGCAGCTGCTTGAGTAGACGGCAGAGCAGGGTCACGTAGGGCAGGTCCTCAAACGTGATGCATCGCAGGTCGAAATACTGCATGGCATAGGCCAGGCGGTTGGTGGGGATGCCGTGGCGCAGGCAGGGGATGGGCGCGGTCGTGTCTACGACCAGCGGCGGCTCGGGGCGCGCCTCGCCAATGTCGGACACGCGCAGGCGCGGCAGCGTGGCCTTGTCCTCGGGCGTGTCCTCGGCCTCCTGCGCGGCACGCAGCGCAGCCGTGCGCTTGACCACGTCGGCCAGCTCGGCATCGGTCATGGCGTCGCGCTTGGCTGCCAGCTCAGCGGCCTCGGCACCCTCCGAGCCAGCACCAGCATCCACCGGCACCAGCTCGACCAGCGCCATGTGGTCGTTCTCCAGCACGAGCTCGCACAGCAGGTCCTCAAAGTAGCTGCCTTCCAACTCGCCGCGCAGCTCCTCGTACACCGGGCCATACTTGAGCGCCAGCGTCGCGGCGTCGTCATCGTAGAGCCAGGTGCTCAGCGCGTCGCACGCAATGGCCACGCCGTCGGCGATACCGTAGTCGCGCTGGCGCAGGTCGTATTCGTTGCTGCTGATGATGGCCTCCAGGCGCTCGCGCGGAACGCCGTGCTCGCACAGGTCGCGGCAGGCGTCCTGGAACACGCGGCGCAGCTCGCGCGCCACGCCGGGCTGCGCGTTTTGCAGCATGATGAGCTCGTAGGGCTGCAGGCTCTCGGCCGCGGTGTAGCTCACCACGTTGCCGCCCAGGCCGGCAGCCAGAATGGCCTTCTTAACCGGTGCTTCGTTGGAGCCCAGCAGCGCCTCGAACAGGATATCCGCCGCGATCGTGCGCTTGCGGTCGAGCGCGCTGCCCAGCACCAGGCCCAGGCCCACCAGGGCGTTCTCGGGTGTGGTGGCCATCTCGACGCGCTTATACTCGCAGGTCACGGGCGCCTGCACGTCCAGCGGATTGGGTGCCAGCGTGGACGGGTCCTCGCCGGCGGCGACGGCGGCGTCCATGCGGCGGCTCGCGGCACTCGGCTGCGACAGATAGCACTCGTCCAAAAAAGCCAGCGCGCGGTCCACGTCCAGGTCGCCGTAGAGCGTGATGTAGGAGTTGGAAGGATTGTAGTGACGCGCGTGCGTGTCCAGGAACTGCTCGTAGGTGAGCGCGGGAATCGCGCGCGGGTCGCCGCCGCTCTCGTGCGCATAGGCGGTGTCGGGATAGAGCGCGGCGTTGACGGCATCGTCCAGCACGCTCATGGGGTCGGACAGCGCGCCCTTCATCTCGTTGAACACCACGCCGTTATAGCGCAGCGTGCCCTCGCGCAGGCTGGCGGCGCTGCCGTCGCCCTCGCCCTCGACACTCTCCGGCAGGTCCAGCTCGTAGTGCCAGCCCTCCTGCTCAAAAATGGTGGGCTTGGTGTAGATGGCCGGGTTGAACACCGCGTCCAGATACACGTCCATCAGGTTGTACAGGTCCTGCTCGTTGGTGGTGGCAACGGGGTAGATGGTCTTGTCGGGGTAGGTCATGGCGTTGAGAAACGTCTGCATGGAGCTCTTGATCAGGTCGACAAACGGCTCCTTGACGGGAAACTTGGCCGACCCGCACAGTACCGAGTGCTCAAGAATATGGAACACGCCGGTGGAATCGGCCGGCGGCGTCTTAAAGCCAATGGCAAAGGCCTTGTTCTCGTCATCGCATGCCAGGTACAGCAGGCGAGCGCCCGAGGCGGTGTGGCGCAGCACATAGGCGTCCGAGTCGAGCTCGGGCACGGTCTCGCAGCGCTCGACGGCAAAGCCGTGGCAGGTAGTGCCGGGCACTAGCAGCGCGGCGGCAGCGGCGCGCGGGTCGGTTGAGGTGGTGGGCATATGCAGTCTCCTTTGACGCCCCAGCGGGGGCGAATCGAGTCGAATCCCCGAGAGTATACCCATATGGGGCCTTCGACCAATCTGCCGCACGAGCGTGGATTTTCGGACACACGAGCGTGGAAATTCGGACGCCAGCCGAATTACAGTGGATTTTCGGACGGAATCGGCCTCCAAAAGCCCAAAAACCGTCCAAATATCCACGCTCATTTTTCAACCGTCCAATAATCCACGCTCATGCATCGCTCGCGTATCTCTCATCTCTCACTCATTTCTAATACGAGAGATAACAGAAAGATGAGAGATAATTACGAGAGATAGCTGAGAGGCAGGCAGACAGACGGTCTGTCGGGGACATGCATCGCTGCCAGATTGATGCCGCGCACAGAGCGGCTGCACGTTCACCGGCGCCGCCGCATCCGCACCATTTCGCGCACCCTGCGCTGCAACCCACAGCAAAGCAGGTACAATAGCCCAATGCGCATCGCGCACGACGATGATATCGGCGCCCGCGACTGGGGGAGACAACATGGCAGAGCAACAGATAACGCCGGGGACCAAGCTTCAGGTGGCATTCGACGTGCCCATGGGCCAAAAAACCGACTTTAACATGCTCGCCACGTACAAAGATGACCTGGACGAGGCGTACTTCCTTATGAGCGCGCCCATGCTCGCCGGCAAACCGCTGCTCATGGACGAAAACCAAAAGCTACTGTTGCAGTACAAAGTAGGCGAGGAGACGTTCGTGCTCGCCGGCTATCCCGAGGCAGTCGAGAAAAAGAGCATCCGCACCTACTGGAAAATGCGCAAAGTCGCCGAGCAGCGCAGCTTTGTCAAGCGCCGCGACGAGCGTTTTAAGGTCGCCATGCGCCTGACCTACCAGCGCGATAACGCGCCGACCTCCGAGCCCGAGGACGCCATGACCATCGACGTCTCGGCCGGCGGTCTGGCTATCTACCTCAACGACTACCCCGATGTGGGCGAGGCCCTGGCCGTACAAATGCCCACGATCCGTCTGCAGGGAGAGCGCCACGAGCTGCCCGAGCAGCTGGGCATCGTGTGCTGGGTGCGCCGCGCGCCCAAGGGCAGCCTGTACCGCAACGTCTGCGGCCTGCAGTTCCGCTATGCCGACGACATGGAGCGCGAGCTCGTCAAAGAATACGTCGGCTACATCCGCGCCAAATATAAGATCTGATCGCCATGGCACTGTTCAAGCGTAACGACAATAAAGATCAAGCTGCCGAGGATTTGGCTGAGGGCATGGCCGAGGGCATGACTGAGGATTTGACCGAGAGTCAGCCCGAGGACACCCCCAGCACAGACCCCGCCCCGCGCAAGCGCTTCGGCAAACCCAAACGCAAGCCCAAACCCAAGCGCGACCTGCGCGGCGTGGTGCGCATCGAGGAGCTGGAGCAGGCGCTGGCCGACCAGGACCTCGACGACATCGACCCCGACGCGGTCGTATCCATGTACATGCCCAAGCGCCGTATGGAGCGCATCGGCACGGCGCTGCTGCGCATGGACAAGTTGCAAAAGGCCCTCGTGGTGCTGGCGCTTGCCTTTGGCGTGCTGTTCGCCCTGTCGTTTATGCAGGAAAACATGGGCAACTTCACCATCAACCTCAACCGCCTGGAGCTGTTCCGCCGCGGCGTGGCCATTGCCGACAACGGCGACTTTAACAACGCCACCGCGCGCCTGGCGGCCGACGCCGTGGACAACGGCACCAATATCGCCGCCGACGACCTGCCCGACAACCTGGATAACGTCGACGGCAGCCACAACGGCAAAAACTACGTGGCGTACACCTTCTATATCCGTAACGCCGGCAAGACCGATCTGGGCTATAGCGCCAAGCTCAAGGTGGTCAGCGCCAGCAAGGGCGTGGATAAGGCCGCGCGCGTGCGGGTGTATCGCAACGGCGAGCCCACCACCTACGCGGCTGCCGCGGCCGACGGCAATCCCGAGCCCAACACCGAGCCGTTTGCGTCCAAAGACGTGGTGACAACTATTAGCCACGCGAACTTCCGCGTGGGCGACGTGGACAAGTACACCGTGGTCATTTGGCTGGACGGCGACGACCCGGAGTGCGTGGACAAGATCATCGGCGGCGCGGTGGAGTTTGGCTTTGACTTTGATTCGTCCGAGACCGACGATTCAAGCCTGTTCGTTAAGTTCGTGCAGGATATTGCCGACACCCTGACCGGCAACGACCCCATTAGCGCGAGCGGCAACGAGGCGCCCGATTACTACAAGGAACACAACGTGACGTGGAGTAACCGCCGCAACCAAAAGAACTCGCCCGTAGGCGACGGGGACAAGTAGAACGAACAAGCGCCGGGCCGGAATCGATTTTCCGGCCCGGCGCTTTTGTTATGCGGAGGCGTTGTCTTTGGGAGAGGTGACGTCGCCAGCGGCGGCGTCCAGCAGGAACAGTCGCAGCGCGAGTTTGATCGCGTAGCCCGGTTTGACCTGCGCCGCGTCACCCGTGCGTTCGCCCAGGTCGCTACAGTAGGCGTAGAGGTCGCGGATGAGGTCCGCGCCCGAGAGCGTGAACATGTAGCCCGCGTCCGAAAGCGCGTTGGGCGCTGCGGGCAGCCCTGCAGCCTGGCAAAAGCTCGCAAGGTCGGGGCCCATGACGGCCTTGTAGTCGATCACGGCGCCACGGTCACGTGCGGCCTGCTCCTGTTCACGGGCGAACGACAGCGCCGCGGCCAGCACAAAGCTGGGCGTGGGCGCGTTGACGTCGTCGGTGGTGGCGACGAGCTTACCGGCCGCTTGCGTGACCAGCCAGGCGACTTCGCGCTGGCAACGAACGGCCTTGCGCGTCACCGGCTTGATCGATCCGGTAGAAACGCTTCCCTTGGGTTGATTGGCGGCAGCCATAGAGTCCTCCCGGCAAATAGCCCGCACAAGCAGGCAGAAATTACACGTGCTACATCAGTATAGCGGGTGGGGAAGGGCTAGGGCGAAGCTCGGCGGAGGGCGAATGTGTGCGTTGGCATGGCGCTGCGGTCGCAAGGCTTAAGAGGGGCTTATGACTGCGCGGGAGAGAGATCAAATAAGGTAAACGATGTTCACATAGCACCACATACAACCCGAGGTAGACCTATGAATCCGCCGGAATGTAGGCTGCCGAAAACTCATAAGGAAATCGTAAGAATTATGGTATTCTCAATTCCATGTCTAAAGGATGGGCAAGCAACATCCAACACGAAAGCGCGGGCTCCCCTTCCGAGCTTCTCGAGGGTCATCTGGGATGAATGGGGAAAGAAAGGGGTCCGTATGGATACCAAGGCATTAAAGAAGCAGATGGGCGCCGCCATCGCCATGGTCCTCGTGGCAGCCGTAGCCCTCGGCTCCGCCACGTTCGCATGGTTTGTGACGAACAATACCGTCAAGGCAACGACGAGCACGATTTCCGCTCAGTCGAACGCGGCGTTTATGACGATTGCGAATGGCCCGACGGGTGCGAAAGACACCGATGCCACGTCGGCCACTACTGGGGTTGGCACCAAGCCGCTCTTCCCCGCTACCTATGGCGAGGAAACTGGGGCGAAAAAAGGTATTTGGATGTCCGGTTATGGTAATGAGCTCAATGATGGCGCCCTTAAGGGCAGTTTGTTCGAGTGCAAGGGCGGAGATGCGGACGCAGGTTCAACTGACGCTGCCATCAAGGGCGGATATGCTCTCGAGCAGGTTTACAATGTCAGCTCAAAGGGCCAGAACCTTTCTAATATTCTTGTCGAAAAGATCGAGGGTATTACCGACACTACTCAAGAACCGAGCCTGAAGAAGGCCCTGCGCGTTCTTGTTACTAGTGCCGATGGAAACAAATGGGAGGTATACGGCCTGAACGCGGCGGGCGATAAATTTGAGACGAAGCTCGCTTCCGATAATTTTGATTCCTATGGCAACGTTACCGCCAATCAAGATACGGTGCTGAAGGTTTATCTCTACTATGAGGGTAAGGATGCCAACGTAACCACCGAGAATCTTCAGGACAAAAAACTCACTGCTACCAATGCCGTGACCATTACGTTCACTGCTACTGCGGACAACAAGTAATCGCAACTACGATTTATGGCTTGTGATGGGCAGGTTCCCAGCCCGGGATCCTGCCCTTTTCTTAACGAAGGGAGGCGACGGGCATGCGTGATTCAGTAAAGAGGCTTAAGGTTCAGCTTATCGGGGCGGCGCTGACCGTCGTCGTCTCAGCGGTGGCGCTTTCTGCAACTACCTACGCATGGTTTGTTACGAATAGTAGAGTTCATGCGACTACCAGCACCATTTCCGCTCAAGCGAATGGCATGGTACTCCAAATCGTTGAGGGTGACACGCCCGACCACGGTTCCGACACCTCCACGGTTGCTTCTGCAATCGGTCACGAGATTAGCCCGGCATCGACGAACGATGCCAAAAACTGGTACGTTCCCCAAGGCTGGCAGGGCGTTAAAGTGAGCACCTATCAAATAGTCGACACATCCATTTCTGGTGGGGCTCCCGGCAAGTACGCTATTCAAGGCAACGATTACTATGCATTCACCGCTGCGAATTACACGCTGTATACCGTGGCGAACACGGGTGTTGCCGACGTGTATTTGGACGCGAGCAGCGGCTCGCCCATTACGATTACGCAGCATGGCGGCACGCAGAAATGGTTTGATAAAATCAAAGGCAGCCTGCGCGTCGGCATTGTAATCAACGGCGAGCTGCGCGTTGTCTATGCGCCAACTGCTCCCTCGACAATCGACACGGGTAACGATGTGATTGCCGTTGCAGGGTGGTCGTGCGTCGACTCTAAATCTCTGAGCAAGGTTGTTGCTCCTACATATTTGCACCTTTCTGGCACTGATTTGCTCGATCAAAACGGCAATAACTGGGGTGCCACGAAAGCGGGCGAAGTCTACATTAAGCCGAGCGGCAACGCGCAAAAGATCGCTTCGAGCGTCGATTACAACGGTACGAACATGAAAGTTGTCGTTTGGATGGAGGGCACCGACAGCGATTGCCAGAATATGTCTGGCCTCGATGTGGGCGAAGGAAGCCCGACCTTTGACGTAGCGGTCAGCATGGTCGGCATCGTAGCTGATTCAAAGTAGTGTAAACGCTGCTAGCAACTTTGATAAAAGACGAGGGCCAGTTCAGAATCGAACTGGCCCTCGTCTTGTTTATGCCAATAGTGGTTCGGCTATAGCCCGTACACTTCAACCATAGCTTCACCAATACGGTGAGGCACGCCGGTAACCAGAGCGTTACCCATGCAAAAAGCTCGATGGCCATCGGTCATGCCGGTGTCGGTCCAGCCCTTCGGGAATCCTTGGAGCTGATCGAGCTCGTCGGGGACAAGACGACGGAAACGACCGTCGGGGCACTCGATAACATGCTTAAAACGGCTGGCTCCCGTGCCACCTTCGCCCGTGAGGATGGTGCGGCTCGGCTTGTCGGTGGCATCCGGGAAACTCATGGCTCCCTCGGAATACGTGTATGTAAAGCCCGTCTTTTTGTTGGTGCGCTCCTCGCGCTTGCTGCCCTTAAGGTAACGCCAGTCTGGAAGCTTTTCGTCAGAGATGTAGAACTGCTCCGGAACATTCGCCTCGTCGACAAGCACATCGCCAAGCACGCGGCGCTCGCCGTGATAGTCCTCGGCGAAGTCGCAGGTCAGAACATGGCAGTCCTGCATGACACCGGCGTTCTTGAACTGCGAGGTCTTTTGACCAACGCCAAAGCGAGTCGAGTTCTCGTAAGGATCGGGAAGGACATCAAGCTCCGCCATTTCGTCAGGATAGATGGCGGGGAAGGCCTTCGCCATAACGCCGTTATGCATGCGATCGGCAAGATCGACCTTGCCGGCGTTCTTCTCGCAGAAGATGTAAACGCGCTTGCGACGCTGGGGAAACCCGTATTCTGCAGAGTTGACTACGCGCCATTCAACGGTGTAATCGAGATCGGCGAGGCAACTCAAGATGATGGCGAAGTCGCGACCGCGCTGAGAGGCGGGCGACTTGAGCAAGCGGTCAACATTCTCAAAGAGACCGAAGCAGGGCTGCTTCATCTCGAGGAAGTGATAGATGTCCCACCACAGGACACCCTTCTTGCCCTCGATGCCGTGCGCTTGATTGAGCGGACGTGCAACAGAGTAGTCCTGGCAAGGGAAGCCGCCGACGACCATTTGCACGTCGGGAATTTCAATCTCGCCGGTCTCAGCCTGCTCCAAAACCTTATTGATATCTTCGTTGACAACGGAATCTTCGCCAAAGCGATCCATGTAGCAACGTGCCGCAAACTGGCGGGACTTGGTTCCGGGCGGCTCCCACTGGTTGGCCCAAATGGTATGGAAGGGGCCGGCGGGCTTCATGTAAAACTCGGGATGACGCGGGTCGGCATAGCCTTCGAGGCCCAGCCGAAATCCGCCGACGCCCGCAAACAGCTCGGCAATGTTGATCTCAGACACGTTTCTCCAATCGCTGCTGTGTCCGTTTATGGTGCTCACAACAATAACCGATCGAGCGGACAAGATCAAGACCTCAATTTCATGGAGGAATATGCTGCCCTGAACTACCATGAGGTTAACTGCGACATTCGGAGGTACCCCATGTCCAAGAAGCACCTCGACTTCAAGCGTATGCTTGACGATACCGATTTTTCTGACCCCTCTAGCATTGAGCGGTATGCTGCCAATCTCGACGGGATGACGTTTCGCGATATTCTCGAGCTCGGTATTGCGCCGGAGGGGGAGAGTGCGCCCAAGGACTTTGGGTCTAAGAAGTACAAGGGCGGTATGGGAACCCTGATTGAGGAGCGTTACTTTGGCTACAAGGCCAACAGCGATGATCGGCCGGACTTTCCCGAGGCAGGCGTCGAACTTAAGGCAACGTGTTTTGACGTGCTCAAGGACGGTCGCAAGTCGGCCGGCGAGCGCCTTGTCTTAACGATGATTCCTTACGACCGCCCTGTCTCGCTTGACTACGACAACTCGCATCTCAAGACCAAGCTCAGCAATATCCTGCTGATTTACTATGGCCGTGATCGCTCTATCGATAAATACGACCAGCGTATTGAGCGCGCTGTTATGGTTCGCCTGCCCGAAGAGGACATGAAGATCATTCGCGCTGACTACGAGAAGATCATTTCATACATTCAAGATGGCCGCGCGGATGAGCTTTCGGAGGGCATGACCACCTACTTGGGCGCCTGCACAAAGGGTGCAACCGAAGCGACGATGTGGGTTGACCAGTACTACGAGTATTTCAATACCGATACGGGCGAGATCGAGCGCCGTCGCGCAAAGCGTCGCGCCTTTTCGCTCAAGCGCTCGTATATGGACTATGTCCTCCACGCCTATGTCCTCGGTGCCCCGCGCGTTGGCGAGAGTATCGTTCAGGCTGGTGACGAGTCCGTTGATTTCGAAAGCTATGTAACTGGACTTATCGAGCGACACTATGGCGAGACCGATCGCCAGATTGCGGAGCGGTACGGCCTGGAGTATACGGGCAACAAGGCGCAGTGGACGACGCTCGTTTATCGAATGCTCGGCATTAAAAGCAATGCTGCCGAGGAGTTCGTTAAGGCCGGGATTAACGTCCGTGCTTGTCGCGTTAATAAGAGAGGGCACATCGAGCAGGCAATGTCTTTTCCTCCGTTTGAGTTTAAGCAGCTAATCAACGAGGATTGGGAAACGTCTTCCTTCCGTGCGCGCCTTGAGACCAACCGTTTCTTCTTTGTCGTGTTCCGTGAGGACCACGAGGGGGAGTGGCGCCTTGACCGCTGCCTATTCTGGGCAATGCCGGCAAACGAAATCGAAGGCCCCGCAAAGGCCTGCTGGGATGAGACGCGAAAGGTCATTCGCGGGGGCGTTGAGCTCAGTCCGTATCGGGATGCAAACGGAAAGCTCAAGGTGACCAACAATCTGCCCGGTATGGCGGACAACCCGATTGTCCACGTTCGCCCGCATACCTCAAAAGCTGCGTACAGATTCGCCGACGGAACCGAAATTGGCAATATTGCGAAGAACGCCTACGAGTTGCCTGACGGACGCTGGATGACCAGACAATCGTTCTGGTTTAACAAAGGCTATCTGGAGCATATCCTGGGGTTGTAGCGATTTCGCATTGCATTCTCGGTAGCGTTCCGTTTATGGCGTTGATATTGCAGATTGCAGTTCCGCCCCGCCATCACCTATGACGAGGTGGAACCGTAGCTTCGATGGCCCAATTGCCAGTCAACAAAATCAAGTGGTTCGACATGCAGTGCGCTATGCCCGCAGCGCCCCAATGGGGAACACGTAGACATCGTGTTCGGCATCGTAGCGGCAGAAGGGCGAGGTCGCGGTAACGACGGCGCAGAACTCTGGCTGAGGGTTGCGTGCGGCAGGGTTCAGAGCGACCTTGCGGCGCAGGCGTTCGATGTTGCGGATTCCGTCGCTTACCTTGGATTCGCCGAGCTTGATTTCTATCGCCGCCCAGCGGCCATCGTTCAGCTCGATGATGGCATCGACTTCAAGCCCGTCGGAGTCGCCATAGTAGTGGAGTGAGCCCGGATACGAGCCGGGCAGGCACGAGGTGTAGACGCTCAGATCGTGAATGCACAGAGACTCAAAGAGCAGGCCAAATGTTTGGCCGTCTGCAAGGAGCCTCTCGGGGTTCATTCCGAGTGCGGCTGCGGGAATGGAGGGGTCGACGAAATAACGTTTTGGCTTGGTACGCAGGCGAGACTTGGCGCGGACGGGCGCATCCCAACCGGGCAGATTTACGATCGCATACATGCTCTCCAACATGTCGAGGTAAAACGCCACGGTTGAAGTTGCCGGCTGGGCATCGCTGTCGCCCAACGAGGCGTCTGCCGCAATGGTGTTGAGCGTGGCAGATGTCGCAACGTTGCGCGCGAGCGAGGACACGATGTGTCGCGCCGTAGACCCCACGCCTCCTTTTTGCGGAACGCTGACTTCGTACATGGCATCGAGATACTGGTTAACGACCTCTGCGGCCATCTGGGGGCTCGCTCCGACAAGCGCCGGCCATCCCCCGCAACAAATTGCGTCGGCCAACATCGGGAGCGATCCTGTATAGGCGGAAGGTTCGAATGATCCTTCGAATAGGTTTTTCAGCGAAACGGACCCCGTTGAAAGTCCGCGTTCCCAAAGCGTCATGGTGCTCATGTCGAGACGCGCTATGCGACCGGCACCGCTGTGGGTAACAGAGTTTTTTGCTGGCGTTGATGATCCAGTGAGGATATAGAGGCCCTTTTCGCCGCCGGATGCATCTACGGCGCGGCGTGTGGCGTCCCATGTTGCGGGGGTCTCCTGCCATTCGTCGATGACATGCGGCTTATTGCCCTGAAGGGCGAGCGAAGGATCGGCTTCGACCAGCGACTTTACGTTTGGGTCGTCAAGATGGATGACACTCTCGCCGAATGCAAGCGCTGTCCATGATTTGCCACACCATTTGGTGCCCCGAATCTCGACAGCCCCAAATATCTGGAGCAGAGTTTGCAACCGTTCGTCCAAAAGGCGAGGACGGTAGGATTTGGGCTGCTCCGAACCATAAGAAATCATGATTAGATAAACCTCGCTACCTGGGCATACTCGATTTTCGAGGATAATCATACTCGATTTTCGAGGATTTTCGCATTCGATTTTCGAGGAAATCTGGACTCGATTTTCGAGCTTTGCGCTACAGGTAGATCCCCTCGCACAGGGGCTTATGGAACTGGGTGTGGTGGTCGCGTGCCCAGGTGAAGAGCGCCTGGTCATAGTTGCTCTGGCTGGCAGGGATGCCATAGACGCCGGCGACTTCCACGCGCACGAACTCCAGCGCGGGCAGTTTGTTGATGGCCGTGAGCGCAAACGGCGACGTGGGCTCCTCGAACAGGTAATGGCTGCCTTGCAGCGCGCCGCAGGCGGTGCAGGTGCTGGCGAGCGATACGGTCTTGGTGGTGCGCGACGTTACGGGCTTGTAGCCGCAGCGCTCGCGCAGGTAGTCGCGGATCTCGGACGGCACGCAGCCCAGTGCGGGGACGATGGCTATGGCGTTGGCGCGGGCGGTGTCGATCGCGATGTGGCCCGCGTCATCCATGGCGGGCGCGGCACTGGGCGCAGTCTTGCTGCCCGAGTTCTCGGCCACCCGATACGGAATACCAAAGGCCGCGACCGTCGTCTGCTCGTGGCACTTCCAGCATTCGCGCTTGCCCAGCACCAGGTAGATGTAGGGCGCGCTGGGGTCGGAGCGATCCACGCCGGGCAGCCACGCGGCAAAGGGCTCGGGGTTGACGCCATCGGGCACGTACCAGATCTTCTTGACCCGGTCCCACTTGGCGCCCAGGGCCTTGGCCTCGTCTTTGTGCGAAAAGGGAACATCGAGCTCGGTGCGCATGGCGGCTCCTTAGTGCGGCTTGCGGTGCATGTGTTCCAAGGATACCCCAGCGGCGGGTGCGTGGTCGCTAAACGAGCATTTCGACCGTCCGAGAAGTCGCGGAGCATTTTGGCGAGGGCGTGCCGTCAAGCAAATGGGCAAGCAAATGGTCAGCTTTTGGTCAGTTGAGCGGCAACCTTGCCAAAAGCTTGACGGATTTGCATTTAGACGTCGACGAATGAACACTTTGGTTGCGCCGCGGCAAAAAAACTGCTGGTCGTTTGCCGAAAACTCGCTAGGGTCGCGAGCCGCCGCCGACGCGCGTGTTATCTTCGCGCCATGGGGTACTTTATCGTTTCACATAACGCTGCGCTGGCGCTCTTGGCGCACATCCCGAACCCGCGCTTTGGGGATTCGGAACCAGAGATCGTGTCGATCACGGACGCCTGTGCGCTGTTGGACCAAGAGGCGCAGGACTTTATCGATCGCTATGATCTGGGGATCCAAACGCTGGATTTGCTGGTGCCGTCGCGCGCCGACCGTCGGCGGAGCAAACATGTTAAGACGCATCTCTGCACCAACGAGCTCCCGGCGGGTTCGTTTATCTCGCTGGGCCACTGGATGGGCGGCCTGGATGCGTACGTGTGCGCTCCCGAGCTGGCGTTTGTGCAGGCTGCACACGACAGCTCTGCGGCCGAGGCCATCTATGCCGGCTATGCCGTGACATCGAACTACCGGTTGGATAACCTTGCCCCCGGCGGGGTGACCAGTAGGGATGCGGGCATGCGCGATAGCAAGCTCACGACCAAGGAGCTCATTGCGGCGTATATCGAGGCGTCCCCAAAGGTAAGGGGTCTCGCGAAAGCAAAGGCGCTGCTTGCGTATGTGATCGAGGGGTCGCGCTCTCCGAGGGAGTCGGGGCTGTGCATGTTTATGTCGCTGCCTACGCGCCACGGCGGGTATGCATTGGGCAAGGCCGAGCTCAACAAGAAGGTCTTTATTCGCGATGGACTCAACGATGGGCGCGAGCGCAAGCTGCGCGTGCTGGAGCGCACGCCCGACATTACGCTTACAGCTAAAGTCGAGGTGGGCAGGGATAAAGTAAAGGCCGGGCTGCTGCCAGAGGTGCTGACCGCGATGGTCGACTACGACAGCGATGCCATTCATGACGGCCGCGAGAAGATCCACAAGGATGCCGAGCGCCGCAACGAGTTGGAACTGCTTGAGGGGGTAGCGTATTTTACCGTGACAACCGACCAAGCAAATGACTACGAAAAGCTCGTTCGGCTGTGCGAGCGCATCCGACGCAAGCTGCATCGGAATAAGCGCCCCATCTTTAACAAGGCGATGAGTGCAGAGCAGCGATATTTTGCCCATGCGCGTGCCGAAACGAAGCGATTTTGGCTCTGGCAAGCCGTTATCGATGCGCATCAGTATTGGTAGGGGCGGTAGCGGGGGGTTAGAATTAGCGGCCATATATCCAGGTTTAATACTTTTCCCGAGAAGTGAACGAGTCAGAATGGACCCCCGAAACATCGACACTTTTAGGGGCTTGTTTCCTGCGGTTTTGCTGCTGGAATCCTGCGGTTTTAACGTCAAAAAGTGTGGATGCTCCGGGGGTCCAAATAAGCTCGTTCACTTCTCGGGAAAAGTATTAAACCTCAATTTATAGGAGGTTATTTATATATGGCTGCGAGACCCATCCGCGCCTGATCGGGGCAATCACCGGGGCTGTTCGGGCGCTTTGGGTGCCGCGGCGTCCTTTTGGCTTGGCAGCGTAAAACAAAACAGCTCAGAGGCGAAGCCTCTGAGCTGCGAACATTTGGTGGGCGTTAGAAGATTTGAACTTCTGACCTCTTCCGTGTCAGGGAAGCGCTCTCCCCCTGAGCTAAACGCCCGATCAAGGGTGCGCGAGTGCGCACGGAATAATATAACGGAGCTCCCACCCAGTGGCAAGAACTATTTTTTAAAAAGCGGCGATTTGCGACCCTATCCGCCCCGATGCAGCGCGAACAGCACGTGGAAAGTTGCGTTTGTACCCCCGATGAACTGCACATTCGCGTAAAATAACTCCATTATGGGCAAATGGTGTCCAGGTAGTTTACAACGCGGCAAATGGGGGAGGGGCATGTCGGACGCGCGTTCGCTGCAAAAACAGTTCAATCGCATGCTCGCCACGTTGCTGGTGGCCCTTGCTGTTGCCGGAGCTGTAACGTATGCCTGGTACATCTACAACGCCAACCGTCATATCACCGACGTCAAGATGGCCGCGGGCACGGGCGTTACCTTCCTTATCTCTAACGAGTACGACGGCGAATACAAAACCAATGCCGGCCTGAACTTTGCGGGCCTGCTCGATCCCGTCTCGACCGACAACGTGCTCAACGGCTTCCAAAAGGTAACGGGCTTTACCGGCGGAACCACGCAGGACTCGCTGTTTGCCAGCATGTTTGGCACGGCCGAACATTCCGACTACTACAAGACCTCCCTGTACCTGGCCACCAACTCGGCCGCAACCGACGTGTACCTGTCGGGTATCGACTTTACCGAGCAGGATCCGGCAAACCCCATCTCCACCGCCCTGCGCGTGGGACTGGTTACCTATGCTCCAGGGCAGGGCGACACCGTAACGGGCCAGTACATCTTTGAGGTCTCGGGCGAGCACAATCCCCAGGCGCGCTACAACACGCTCGACGGCAAGGATGCCGGCGAGAACGAGCAGAACCACCTGGTGCTCGACAGCACCCGTTCCGATGGCGCCACGGTCCATTTTGACCAGCTGACCAGCGCACACTTCTGCGATTACAACGAAGACACCGGTATCGTGGGCCTCAAGGAGGCCACGACCAAGATCTGCAGCTTGCCCGCCGCTGCCAAGGGAGCCAACCGTAGCACGCCCGTGCGTGTGGATATATACGTGTGGCTCGAAGGCTGCGACCCCGATTGCACCAACAATCTGGCCACCACCAGCTTGCAATCGCTGGCGCTGCGCTTTGCTGGCAAGCGTTCGTAGGGGGCCGGGGCATGAGTACATCGAACATCAAAGACATCCTGAGCTCGCGCCGTCGCATGGTTGCTGCGGCCGCATGGATGCTCGTGCTGGTGGCTGCCCTGAGCGCCGCCACCTACGCGTGGTTTAGCAACTCGCGTTACACCAACGTGACGCCTGTGGCACACACGGTAAGCGACGAGGGCTCCGACCTGCAGATTGGACTTTCGGCCAACGGACCATGGGACACAACGGCAACGCTAGCCGCCGCCGACAAAACGCTCTATCCCATCTCGACGGCAGACCTTTCCCGCTTTTGGCGTGGCACGTTCCAAAACGCCGCGGGCATCACGACCGACTACGCCGACTGCACCGCGCAGCTGGACGACTACGCCCTTTCGGGCACGCTGTACCTTAAGGGCAGCGATAGCGCTCTCAACGTGTACCTGTATCAGGGGCAGATGAGCGTGACGAGCGACCCGCAGCTGCTGGCCGCACTGCGCCTGGGCCTGGTCATCACGACCCCATCGGGCACGCAAACGCATATCTTTACCTGCGACGACCTAGGCAATACCGCGGGCGCTACCAGCAGACGCACCACGGCGCAAGACGGCGTGGTCGTAGCGGGCGGCGCTTCGGGTTGGAGCTACACCGCCGACCCTGCGCGCGCCATAAGCGTCTACAGTATGGACGGCACCGGCGACACGCCCACGCCGCGCGCGGGCGCCACGCCTATCTGTACGCTGGCCGCCAACGAGGTGGCAAGCGTTCGCTACGTTGTGTACATGGAAGGCTGCGACGCTAATTGCATCGACGAGGCCCAGGCCCGCGATGTGGTGCTGCAGCTTGCCTTTGCTGCGGCCAAGGCGTAAGGGGGCGAGCGACGTGAAAGATCAGAAGCGCATGCCAGCAGATAGCTGCGAGGCCAAAACCCAGAGCGAGAGCCCCGCGGTTCCCTCCAGCGTAGCCGCCGAGTGCCAGGTCCTCGAGGGCGCCGCCGCCCGCCGCCACGCTCGCCACGCGCGTGCCTACATCGCGCTCGTTATGGTGGCGCTCGCCGCCACCTTGGGCGCCGCGACCTACGCCTGGTTTACCAACAACATGAAGGTCAACACCAATTCGGTGAGCGTGCACAGCGACACGTCCAAGCTGGTGCTGGAGCTGGGCGACGCCGATCGCGGCAGCTGGTCGCAGCAGGGCGATGTTTCCCTGACTTCCAATGCGACTGGCGCCGTGACGCTCTATCCGGTCTCGACCTTCGATCTCAACGGCTTTGCTGCCTGCGCGCAAAACAACTCCGCCGGCGATGCCACGGTGTTTGAGCAGGCAAAAGACAACGGTTCCGCGTTCTACCACGGCTGGATCAATCTGCGCCCCACCATTACCGGAACGGGCGCCAGCAAAGTAAAGGGTAAGGTCAGCTTGTATCTGGCCGAATCGCTGGTCCCGCAGGGCGCCGATGCCGATCTGCTACGCGCGGCCCGCGTGGGCATAAAGATCTCGAGCGGCAACCAGGTGCTTGCCGCCAACATCTTTGAGCTCGATAGCTCCGATAGTGGTCACCGCGCCGAGCACACGGCGACTGCCCCTGCAGGCCTGGCGGGCTACACCGAGGGCATGCTCCTGGGCTGGCAAAACGGTCAGCTCACCTGCGGCGCCAACGTGACGCAGGACCCGGCCACCTTTACGCTGGACACGAGCGAGACGGCCGCGCGTCCGCAAAACACGCTTGCCACGCTGGGGCTTGACCAGACCTATCGTTTGGATATCTATTACTACATCGAGGGCACCGATCCCGATAGCGCCGACTATCTCTATCAAGATCCGGGCACCTTGCACCTGGCGCTCTTTGCGACCTTGGACGGTGAGTAGCAATGGCACACGCCACGCCCGACAACCGCCGCCCGACCACCGGCGCTCCGGTTGCCGCGCCCACCGATATCGACCTGCGCCGCAAGCTCACTACCACCGTGGTGCTGGTGCTGTTTGCGCTGGTGGCGATAGCCATGGCAACGTTCGCCTGGTTCTCCATCGCCGATAGCGCCAAGACCCGCATGCTCATGATCGACGCCAACGCCGACGGTTCGCTGCGCTTTGACCTGGACGAGCACGCCACCTTCGAAGAGTACGTGCACAGCCTGGGCTTCGACCAGATCTCGGCGCGCATCGCCAGTGAAAAGGGCGTGGACATCGACGCGTCCAGGCTCAAGCCCGTCACCACGAGCGACTACCAGACCTTCACCTTCGAGGACGGCTCCACCGCCGATCCCGCCACCGGCGCCTACCTGGAGTTTACGCTGCACTTTATGAGCAGTACGGACCTACGCGTTCGCCTGACCGGGCAGGATGGCGACGGCGGCGTGTCCGGCACGCGGTTTAGCTCCGATACACAGGGCATGGCCAGTGCCATGCGTATGAGCTTTACCGCCGATGGTCGAACGTGGGTCTACAGCCCTAACGGGGGCGGCGGTTCATCTGGCTCGGCCACCGTCTTTGGGCTCGACTCGGGCGAGGCGACCGCGGCCAGCGACATGTTCGACCTGATGACAGAAACGGACAAGCCGGTAACCGTTCGCATATGGCTCGAGGGAACGGACCCAAATTGCACTAATATGCTAAAGGGAGCTAACTATTCGGTTTCGATGCGCTTTGAGGGCATCGAGGAACAGTAGATATGCACGGCGGCCACCGGGCCGCGCACGACCTAGACAGACACGGTAGTAAGGGACATTATGCAATCTGTTAAAAAAGTCGCATCCATCGCGCTGAGCGTTGTCATGTGGATCATCATCCTGGTGGCGGCCCTGTATGCGTTTACCACGCTCGCCACGCGCGAGGACGGCAGCGTCTCTGACATCGCCGGCTTCACCCCGCTCGCCGT
Source organism: Coriobacteriaceae bacterium (assembly GCA_902399975.1). Classification (GTDB taxonomy): domain Bacteria; phylum Actinomycetota; class Coriobacteriia; order Coriobacteriales; family Coriobacteriaceae; genus Collinsella. The sequence continues at coordinate 50,967 of CABOHA010000003.1, forward strand.
GCAGTCCGACTCCATGGCTCCCACGTTTAACAAGGGCGACCTCATCTTCATCAAAAAGTGCGACACCTCCAAGCTCGAGGTGGGCGACATCGTGACGTTCCATACCATCATCGACAACGAGTACGCGCTCAACACGCACCGCATCGCCGCCATCGACGAGGTCAACGGCATGCGCAGCTTTACCACCAAGGGAGATAACAACGACGTGGCCGATACGCACATCATCAGCGACGGCGACATCGTGGGCAAGTACGTGTTTGCGTTGCCGCAGATGGGCAAGGTCATGGACTTCCTGTCCAGCTCCATGGGCTTCCTCATTGTGATCGTGCTGCCCATGCTGCTGTTCTTTATCTACCAGGTGTATCACCTCATCGTGGTGGGCATGAACCTTAAGCGCGCTATGGCCGAGGAGGACCGCCTGGCCGTCGCGGCTGCCATCGTGGACGCCGAGGGCAAGGGTGACACTACCGTCACGGCCGATAACGCCGCCGAGCAGCTTGCCCAGGCCGAGGCCAAGCTCGAGGAAGCCCGTCGTCTGAAGGCCGAGGCCGAGGCGGCGATGAACGCGACCAAGCAGGAGGGTACCGACGGTGAGTGAGTTTCTGGGATTTGCCTGGGAGCTGCTGGCAAAGGTTGTCTACAACGTCGTTGCCGTTGTGAGCTCCATCCTTAACCTGCTGGTGTTTGGCTGGGTTGAGTACTTCAACATCTTTATGACCTACTTCACCACGTTTGACCTGGTGGGCAAGATCGGCGCGGTCATCCTGTTTGCCATGCTCGTCGCGGTCCCCGTGCTGATCGTGGTCATTCTGGTGCACCGCTACCGCATCAACCGCCGCCTGCATCGCGACGACACGTCCAACAAGGCGCTCTATCGCGAGATCGGCCGCCTGAACAAGCAGGTGCTCGACCTCATGGACGAGAAGAACAAGCTGCTGGCGCTCAAGGTCAATGCCATGGGCGGCACCAAGCAGATTCCGTACGTGGGCGCCTCGGCCCTGGCCGACGACCACCTGCCCACGGTGGGCAACGTGGTGGGCGCCGCCGCGGGCGCGCCTGCGGGCGAGGGCGCCACGGCTGCCGTGGTGTCGGGCAACGCGTCGCTCGCGCTCGATGGCGCGGGCGTCAAGGACGCCGCAGCCGCCATGGCCAAGGCCACCGTTGAGGCCAAGACCCTTGCCGAGGAAAAAGAGATCGCCCAGGCCAACCGCTTCCCCAAGCTGTCCCTTGTGGACCTTAAGTACCGCGACTGGGAATCGCCGGCCTACGACGATGCCATCTCGCTGGAGGACTTTGTCGACAGCTTCCGCGCGTTCGCCTGCAGCCAGATGAAGCTCTACTACACGCCTGAGGTCATCCGCCGCTTTGTGGCCGGCATGGCCGCCTCCAAGCTGCTGATCCTGGAGGGCATCTCGGGTACTGGTAAGACCTCGCTGCCCTACAGCTTTAGCCGCTATCTGGATAACCCCGCGACCATCGTGTCGGTGCAGCCGAGTTTTCGCGATCGCACCGAGGTACTGGGCTACTTTAACGAGTTTTCCAAGCGCTTTAACGAGACCGAGTTCCTCCGCGCCGTGTACGAGGCGGGCCTTCGCCAAGACCCGTCCATGATCGTGCTCGATGAGATGAACCTCGCCCGCGTGGAGTACTACTTTGCCGAGATCCTGTCGGTTCTCGAGATGCCCAGCCACGACGAGTGGGTGCTCGATCTGGTGCCTACCCAGTGGGCCGCCGACCCCAAGGGCCTGCACGACGGCAAGCTCACCATTCCCGACAGCCTGTGGTTTATCGGCACGGCCAACAACGACGACTCCACCTTTACCATCACGGACAAGGTGTACGACCGCGCGATTCCCATCGAGCTCAACGAGCGCGCCGATGCGTTTGAGTGCGAGCCGCACGAGCGCGTGCACGTGACGGCCGAGCATCTGCAGTATCTGTTCCAGAAGGCCAAGGTCGAGTACGTGATCGACGAGGAACTGCTCCAGAAGATGCACAAGCTGGACCAATACCTGCAGACCCGCTTTAAGCTGGCGTTTGGCAACCGTATCATCAAGCAGATGTACGACTTTATCCCCGTGTACGTGGCGTGCGGCGGCACCGAGCTGGGCGGCATGGACTACATCATCGCCCGCAAGGTGCTCAAGAAATTTGAGTCCATGAACGTGAGCTTTGTGCGCGACGAGATGAAGGGCCTGATCGAGTATATCGAGAAGACCTTTGGCGAGGGCGGTCTGCCCGATTCCGTCATGTACCTGCAGCGGATCCAGAACTTCTACTAATGCTGTAAGTGCGGGGCGGCGTGATGTCGCCCCGCCCCTTACCAATCGATCCAACCTATGGAGTAACCCATGTCCGAGACCATTCAGGACCTCTATACCAGCTTCTCCGAGCAGATGGAGCCCATCCAGGAGGACAGCCGCTACTTCCGCTATCTGTTTGAGATGGCGCAGGCCTCGGGCACCACGATCGAGCAGCAGCGCGAGGAGCTCGTCAAGGTGGTGGACGAGGAATGGATCAGCATGATCGAGGACTCGCTCGACGCCATCAACACCATTATCGAAAAGCCGCGCCGCTTTATCACCACCGAGGAAGAGGTGGTGCCGGTCTCGCTCGCTAAAAAGATCAGCGCCGACAGCGTCCGTCATCTGAGCCAGAACACGCAGTTTTTGGCGCCGAGTGAGGACGGCGGCGTTCACCCTACGCGCATCCTCAACGTCAACACCGTCGAGACGTACGACCTGTACGAGAACCGCTTTATCTACCACCTGATTCAGCGCCTGCTGACGTTTGTAGACAAGCGCACCGACGTGATCTTTTGGTCGACGGGCAACGAGATTCGCAACCGCTTTAAGATGCACAGCAAGATCGACGACGCGTACGAAGAGATCGAGTACAACGTCGAGATGACGGTCAAAAACCGCCAGAGCTTTGCCGAGAACGACGCCGACAACATGGACGTCTTTATGCGCATCGACCGCGTGCGTCGCCTGGTCATGGCGCTGCGCGGCGCGTCGTTCTGCCAGATCATGAACGGCTGCAGTGCGGTTCGCAGCCCCATCCAGCGCACCAACCTCATCATGAAGGACCCCAACTACCGCAAGTGCTACCAGCTGTGGCAGTTTATGGAGCGCTACGACAAGGTCGGCTACAACATCGACGTGCAGCAGCAGGCGCTGGCGTTCGATGACGAGTACATGGTGCAGATGTACACCAACCTCATCAACAACTACACCGTCTTTAAGAGCCTGACCGACGACGAGCGCAACCTGCAGGAACTCGAGAGCGTGCAACACGCGCCGGTGGCGCCCAAGTTTATTAAAGAGATCAAGGAGGTGCAGGTCGATAGCCCCGACCTGCCCGATGTCGAGGTTCGTCGTGTGTTTGTGGAGGAGGTCACGCAGGCCCAGCTCGATGCCGAGCAGGCGCTGGCCGAGGCCCGCGAGCAGATTGAGGAGCTCCAGGGGCAGCTCAAGTCCTGGAAGGTGCAGGCGCATGCGCTGACCGATGAGCGCGATGACCTGGCCGACGAGCTGGACGAGGCCAAGACGCGCGAGCTGGCGTTGACGCAGCGCGCTCAGATGGCCGAGGCGGATGCCGAGGAACTGCGCGGCTCGCTGGAGGATGTCGAAGCGGGCAAGAAGGCTGCCGAGGCCGACGCTGTCGAGGCGCGTGAGACCGCGGCGGCGCAGCTGGCGCAGATGCGTGCCGAGGCCGATGCCGAGGTGGTTGCCGCCCGTGCCGACGCGGACGCCAAGGTTGCTGCCGCCGAGCAGGCGGCCGCCGAGCAGGTCACGCAGGCCAAGAGCGACGCTGCTGCGGCCCTGGCTGCTAAGACGGCGGCCGATGCCGCCGAGCTGCAGGCCGCCAAGGACGCCGCCACGGCCGAGCTTGCCGGCCTGCGTGAGGCTTCTGCCAAGGAGATGGCCGAGCTGCATGCCAAGCTGGACGCCGCCCAGCTGCAGATTGAGGAAGTGCGGCTGGCGGCCGAGCGCGATGTCCGTGCCGCGCAGGAGGCTGCCGACGCCGCCGCTGCTGTGGCGGAGCAGAAGCTCGCCGACACCGTCGTCGCGGCCGAGGAGAAGGTTGCCGCCGCCCAGCAGGCCGCCGATGCTGCGATCGACGCCGCCCGTGCTGCCGCCGATTCTGCCGTTGAGCAGGCTACGGTGGATGCCAGCGAGAAGGTCGCCGCTGCCGCTGCCGAGCGCGATGCCGCCGCGCGTGCCGCCGAGGAGACGCGTGCCGACGCCGACGCGCGTGCCGCCGCAGCCGAGCTCGAGGCAGGGGAGCGTATTGAGCAGGAACTCGCCGCCGCCAAGGCCGCGCACGAGCGCGAGCTCGAGGCCGCCCGCGCGGAGATGCAGCAACGCTTGGACTCGTTGGCGCATGAGCTGGAGCAGGCCGAGCGCGATCGCGCCCGCGCCGAGCGCCGTGCCGAGGGCAACAGCCTGTCGCGCTATCTGCTGGCTCGCTTGCGCGGAGAGGCCGCCGAGGGCGATGTCGCCACGACCGTTGAGGGAGATGAGACCGACGTTTCGGCATCTGACGCCATTGACGTCGAGCCTTCCGCAAAGGACGCCGACAAGTGATGAAGCACGTGCTCCGCGTGATCAACGTGTTGGCGACCGTGGTGATCCTGGTCGCCTTTGTGGTGCTGCTGCGCACGGTGTTCACGCCCGCTGGTGAGATCCCCACCATCATGGGCTACGGCTTTATGCGTACGCTGACCGGCTCGATGGAGCCGGCGATTCCCGTGCATTCGTTTATCGTCGTCGATACCGACAACAGCCAGGCCTACCAGGTCGGCGACATCATCACCTTCCATTCGTCCGATGACGCGCTGGAGGGTTCGCTCAACACGCATCGCATCGTTGCCGTGGAGGATGCGGCCGACGGCACGCCGGTTTACCGCACCAAGGGCGATGCCAATCCGGTCGAGGATGCTGCGCCCGTGCCCGCCGCCGACGTGGTGGGGCGCGTGGTCTTTGTCTCGGCGGGGCTGGGCGTGGTGGTCTCGTTGCTCACCAATCCGCTGCTGTTCTTTCCGCTTATCGTGGTGCCGCTGATCGTGCTGCTGGTGCTCGAGATTCGCCATATGGTCAAGACAACGCAAGAGGTGGCACGCGCCGAGGACGAGGCCGCCTTGCGAGCCGCCGTTGAGCAGATTCGCGAAAAGCGCCGTCGCGAGCAGGAGGAGCAGGGCGACGCCGGTGACGAGGGCGATGCCGACGGTGGCCATACCGATGAAAGTGCGGAAGCCGATCCCAGCGCCCCAGGCGATTCCAACCGCTCGGCATAGCTCATCGGTGCCTTTCGTCCCTGCAATTTGGACGCTCGCAGATGCTCCGCATCATCTGCTATTTCATACCAATATTCGTGCTACAGTTTGGACGCTTTATTGCCAATTGATTTCGGGGGAGTGGGATGGAACAGAAGCGCTCGGCGCAGTGTGCACGTGAAAGGGCTTCGGTACCGATGACGGCGGCGTCTGATTTTATCGTGCCCGAGGGGACTGACGAGCTGAGCCGCAGCACCCGCCGCGCATGGCGCGACCGCCTCAACGACGCCCAGACGCGCAAGATGGCCCTGGGTACGCTCGCCGCGTTTGCCGGCGGTACGTTTTGGGGTTTTTCTGGCACCAGCGCCAGCTACCTCTTTGACGTGTGCCATATCGAGACGTTTTGGCTGATGAGCGTGCGCCAAGTTATCGCTGGCCTGCTCTTTATGTTCGTTGTGCTCAGAAAAGACCGCGACCGCTTGATCGAGCTGTGGACTACCCCCGCCGATCGCAAGCAGCTTATTCTGTTTACGATCTTTGGCCTGCTGTTCAACCAGCTTTGCTATCTGTCAGCCGTGCGCCTGACCAACGCGGGCACCGCGACCGTCTTCCAGTGCCTGCAGCTGGTGGTCGTCATGGGGTATGCCTGCGTCACCGCGCATCGACTGCCGCGCACGCGCGAGGCTCTTGGCATTTTGCTCGCATTGGGCGGAACGTTTTTGATCGCCACGGGCGGCGACCCCAGTACGCTCAACATCTCGCCGATGGGCCTGCTCTCGGGCCTTTTGTGCGCAGTGGGCGGTGCCTGCATAGCAATCATCCCTGCCGGAATCCTCAACAAATACGGTAGCCCGGTCGTCACGGGCTCGGCCATGCTTTCGGCGGGAATCGTGATGAGTATCTTTACCCAGCCGTGGGCGCATATGCCGGCGCTCGGCCCCTCGGGTGTCGGCGCGCTCGCGATATTTATTGTGGTGGGGTCGTTCTTCGCCTATATGTTCTACATGCAGGGCGTTAAGGAGATTGGCTCGGTGCGCGCGAGCCTCCTTGGAACCATGGAGCCGGTTTCGGCCACCATCACCAGCGCCCTTATGCTGGGAACGGTGTTTTTGCCCACCGACCTGGCGGGCTTTGCCATGATTATCGCGATGGTGTTTTTGACGGTGTAGCTGGCGCCAAGACGGAAAAGGCGTTGTGCCACATTTTCGCCAATTGATGTCCGTGTCTGGAGTTTAGCTGTCGATGCTCAAAATGCCATAAACTAGTAACGTTATGGACTTTTTCATTGCGACTCAATTGCGAGGATTTCTTTATGGCTGGTAATCACTTTAAGGGCAGCGATAGCGGCCGTCCTGCAGTTCCGCCGCGTCCGAACGGGGCTGGTAAGGCCGGCACGCCGGGCGGCGCTGGGCAGGGCGGTTCCGGTAAGCGCGTGTCCCCGGGCGAGACGGCGATGTTTACTGCTCTGTACGAGCAGTCTCAAAAGGCAAAAAAGACCGGCCGTGCAAGAGGGAATGTCTTTGCGGGCGATGCGACCTCCACGTCGCAGCCGAGCGGGGCTCCTTCGGTACCTGCGAACAACGCAAGTGCCGCCAACGCCGCGAATGCCGCCGGCAACGTTAATGCCGGCAAGGCAGCTAACAATACTCCCTCTGCCGGTGGAGCGGGGCTTACGGGTAACCTTGGCACGATTTACACCGGCGCCTCCGAGACTGGCACGTTCGCCCGCCTGGATGATGGCGGTGCCCAGTTTGCGGGCTCGGGTTCCAAGGAAGATTATTACGATTTTGGCTTGAACTACGGTAGCGACGCTTCGTCGAGTTCGACCTCTGACGGTCTGGTCCGTCATCGCCATCGCAAGGGCGATCGCAAAAAGCGTCACACTGGCGCCATTATTGCCGCTGTAGTCGCGGTGCTTCTCGTTGCGCTTGGCGCAAGCGGCTTTATGCTGCTTAACTCGGCAAAGACCGTAAAGAGCGAAGCGAAGGAGGCTGTCGAGATCGTCGGTGGCCTTAAGGACAAGGTCACGTCGGGCGATTTTTCGACGCTGCCTGACGACGCGAAGAAGATCGATGAGCTTTGCGACAGCATGAAGGCGGAGACCTCGAGCCCGCTGTGGACGGCGGCTTCGTTTATCCCGGTGTATGGTAGCGACATCAATGCGGCCCGCACCATGATCGACGCCCTGTCCGATGTCTCGAGCAATGCGCTGGTTCCCATGGCCGATAACCTTTCGCAGGCCACGCCCGGCAAGCTGTTTCAGGACGGCATGATTAACGTGTCCGCGCTGCAGGCGGTCGCCGATTCGCTTTCCAGCAGCTCGAAGGTGTTCAAGAGCGCCAACGAGAAGATCCAGGGCATTGGCGATACTCATATTTCCCAGGTGACCGAGCTGGTCGATAAGGCCAAGGACGGCTTTGCCACTCTCAACGGCGCGGTTGACGCGGCGGAGAAGGTCGCCCCCGTCCTTCCGCAGATGCTCGGCGCCAACGGCCAGACGCGTCATTATCTTGTGCTCGCGATGAGCAATGTCGAGATCCGCGCCTGCGGCGGTTTCCCCGGTTCTCGCGGCGTGATGTCGGTGACTGACGGTAAGCTCGAACTGGGCGATTTTGTCAAAGTCGACATGATGAAAGAGCCTTTGACCCCGCTTCCCATCACCGATGAAGAGGCAAACTTATTCACGACCGGATGGGGCCTGACCGGATTCAACACGCTCGGATACACGATGGGCGACGTTACGATGACGCCCGATTATCCGCGTGCGGCCCAGCTTGCCAGCGATATGCAGAAGGCCATTGTCGGAGATGACATCGACGGCGTATTTGCAGTCGATCCGGTATTTTTGCAGTATATGCTCGGCGTTGTAGGCGGCACACAGCTTCCTGACGGCACCGTCGTTGATGGAAGCAACGCCGCAAAGGTGCTGCTGCACGATATTTATTGGAATTACCCGGTAGAGGAACAGGACGCCATTTTTGCGGCGGTTGCCGGATCAGCTTTTAACAAGATCGTGGACGAACTGGGCTCCAGCGATATTACTAAGATTGCTGCCGCCATCGAAAAGGGCGCTTCCGAGGGTCGCATCCTCATGTATTCGAGAAACGATGACGAGGAAAAGGCCGCGAAGGCCCTTGGAATATCGGGCGCCCTCCAAGCCGATACGTCGGAGGCTCCGATCTTGGGCGTCTATGTGAACAACTACAGTTATTCAAAGATGGATTGGTTCCTCGATAAGCGAGTCACCATCGATTCTTCGGTTGAAAATGCCGATGGCTCGACGACGTATCGAGTGACCACCTCGCTCAAGAACACGATGACCCCCCAGGAGAAGGCCGAGATGCCTGGTTATTTCCAGGGCCATAACGGCATTAGCCAGGATATTGATGATGAGGTGCTGAGGCTTTATCTCTATGCTCCTGCGGGAGGTAGCATTTCGGACATTAAGACTTCGGGCTCCGGTTCTATCGAGATGAACGAAGCGACGCACGATGGCTTGAAGGTTGCATGGGGCGGTGTCCACATGCTTCTTGGACAAGACATAAAGGTTGAGTACACGGTTACGACTTCGAAGGACTCTGGGCACAAGGAGCTTAAGGTTCGTACCACGCCGACCGCTCAAACGTTCGAACAGGATAAGTAAGATATGAAGTACTTTGGCACCGACGGCTTTCGCGGTGAGGCCAATGTTGGGCTGACGGTAGAGCACGCTTATAAAATTGGCCGTTTTGTGGGCTGGTATTACGGCGCCAACCACGAGCGCAAGGCACGCGTCATCGTGGGCAAGGACACGCGTCGCTCGAGCTATATGTTCGAGGCGGCGCTAGTGAGCGGCCTGGTCGCGAGCGGTGCGGACGCCTATATGCTGCACGTGATCCCCACGCCGGGCGTAGCGCATCAGACCGTGGAAGGCTGCTTCGATTGCGGCATCATGATCAGCGCGAGCCACAACCCGTTTTGCGATAACGGCATTAAGCTCGTCAACAGCGACGGCTTTAAGATGGACGAGGACGTGCTGGAGCTCATCGAGGACTATATCGATGGCAAGAGCGAGGTGCCGCTGGCAACGGGCAATCACATCGGCGCCACGGTGGACTACATGCAGGGCCGCAACCGCTACATCGCTTCGCTCATCGCCAGCGCGAACTTTTCGTTGCAGGGCGTCAAGATCGGTATCGACTGCGCCAACGGCTCGGCTTCCTCGGTGGCCAAGCCGGTGTTTGACGCGCTCGGTGCCGACGTGCGCGTGATCAACGCCGCGCCCGATGGCTTTAACATCAACGTCGACTGCGGCTCCACGCATATGGAGCGTCTGCAGCGCCACGTGGTGGAGCAGGGCCTGGACGTGGGCTTTGCCTATGACGGCGATGCCGACCGCTGCCTGGCCGTGGACGAGCGCGGGCGCGTGGTCGATGGCGACCAGATCCTGTACGTGTGCGGCGTGTACCTGAACAAGCACGGTCGCCTTTCGGGCGGTACCGTGGTTCCGACGATTGCCAGCAACTTTGGCCTGATCAAGTCGTTGGAGCTTGCCGGCCTAAGTGCCGTGACCAGCGGTGTGGGCGACCGTCACGTGTATGCCAAGATGCGCGAGGGCGGTTACAGCCTAGGCGGCGAGCAGACGGGCCATACGATCTTTGGCGATATCGAGCGCACGGGCGACGGCATTATGACCTCGCTGCGCGTGATGGAAGTGATTCGTGCCGAGCGCGAGACGCTCTCGCAGCTCACGGCTCCGTGCAAGCTGCTGCCGCAGGCGCAGGTGGCCGTGCGCGTGGCGGACAAGGACGCCGCGCTCGAGAACATGGGCGTGCAGAACGCCATCGCCGAGGCCGAGGCTGCGCTGGCAGGCGAGGGCCGCGTGCTCGTACGCAAGAGTGGAACCGAGTCGGTTATCCGCGTTTTGGCCGAAGCACCCGACCAAGCATCCGCCGATGCCGCCATGAAGCGCATTGCCAACGCGCTCGAGGCTCTGTAGTTACGCGGTTTTACCAAACCGCGTAACTGCTCGACGCTGCAAACGCCCCTAAGCGGCAATCTGACGTTCAATTTCAAGGGCGCGACCAGAAGGTCAGCGCCCTTTCATTTCACGTCACCTTGCTCGCTTAGGGTCGTTTTCGCTGACGTTGCCAAGACATTGGCGTCAACATAGTTGGCGTTGGCGATGGCGTGCTGGTCAATCCTTACAGCTCGTACAGTGTGGTGAACTTGTCCTGCAGGTAGCTGCAGTAGTAGCGGGCGTCAAAGGCCATGCCGCAGGCGCCCTTGATGAGTTCCGGCGCGTCTTTGGCGCGGCCCCACTGCCAAATGTGCTCGCCCAGCCAGGCGCGGACGGGCGCCAGATCGCCGCTCGCGCAGGCACCGGTAAGGTCGACGCCGTCGCGGCACATGGCCGGCACAAACATGGCATCGTAGGCGCTACCCAGCGCATACGTGGGGAAGTAGCCAAACGAACCGCCGCTCCAATGCGTATCCTGCAGGCAGCCGTGCGTGTCGTCGGGAACGGGAATGCCCAGGTACTCGTCCATAAAGCGGTTCCAAAGCGCGGGGATGTCCTTGGCCGCAGCCTCGCCGGCAAACAGCATACGCTCAATCTGGTAGCGCACCATAATATGCAGCGGATAGGTGAGCTCGTCGGCCTCGGTGCGGATCAACGACGGCTGCGCGATGTTCACGGCGCGGTAGAGCGTGTCTTCGTCGACGTCGCCGTAGACCTCGGGCGCGTGACGACGCAGCACCTCGAGCAGCGGGCCCATAAAGGCGCGGCTGCGACCCACGGTGTTCTCGAAAAAGCGGCTCTGGCTCTCGTGGATGCCCATGGAGGTGCCGCCCTCCAGGCAGGTGCGCGCGTAGGCGGGATTGACGCCCAGCTCGTACATGGTGTGCCCCGCCTCGTGGATGATGCTGTAGACGTTGGAGATGCAGTCGTCCTCGTAGATGTGCGTCGCGATGCGCGCATCACCCACGGCAAAGCCCTCGCTAAACGGATGCTCGGTAAAGGCAAGCGTGGTGTCGTCCAGGTCCAGGCCGACAAGCTTCATAAGGTCGAAGCTCATGGCGCGCTGGGCAGCCTCGGGCACGTGGGCGTGCAAAAAGTCGGCAGCCGGCTGCTGGCCGCGCTCGCCGATGGCGTGCACGAGCGGCACGACCGTGGCCTTGACCTCGTCGCAAAACGCGTCGAAGCTCTTGGCGGAAAGGCCGCGCTCGTACTGGTCGAGCCAAACGTCGTATGGATCGCGCTTGGGGTCCATGAGCTCGGCCTGATGCTTAAGTTGGGCGACGATTCTATCCACATAGGTCTCAAAGCTCGCCCAGTCGTTGGCTGCCTTGGCCTTGCGCCACACGGCGTCCGCCTCGCAGGTGAGCCTGGTCCAGGCCTCGGCTTCTTCGGTGGGGATGGCACTGGCCTCACGTTGATCGCGGCCGAGCACACGGATCTCGTCGAGCAGCTGAGGGTCGTCGATTTTGCCGCCGGCGACGGTCTCGCGCGCTAACGAGCGTACGAGCTCAACGGACTTCTCGCTGGTCAGCAGCTTGTGATGCTCGCCGGCAAGCGTGCCCATGGCGTCGGCACGCGCTGCTGCGCCGTTGGCGGGGGCAATGGTCGCGCCGTCAAACTCGGCAATCTTGAGCAGGTACTCACGAGTCCACAGCTTGCCTTCGAGCTTGCGGAATTTTTTGACGGCCTTATCGACCTTCATGCCTTTGGATGTCTTGCCCGCTGCAGGCTCGGCCTTCTTATCGAGTTTCTTTCCCATACCATATCCTTGATCTCGTGAGCCGAGCGCTTCGGGTGGGCGCGCGGCCAGTTTGCACAGCTACCTGCCTTGTACCCAGTGCGAACAAAACGGAACGCGGCGATGCACACGCAGAATGTGTTATCCTATAGCCCAATGCGTTGACGGAGAGGGTTTTGCCCGCCGCGTCGCCGGCAAGAGAGGGAAGGTCATGGGCTGCGAGCCTTCCTGCGGTGACAAGGGCCAAGCGTTCACTCCCGAGCAGCGACCTCAACGGGCACGCGGCCAGCGGCGGCGAAGCCCCAGTAGGGAAGCCGTGAGCCTCGCGACAAGGGGCACAGAGTGGGCGCGGCGGGCCAGACATCCGCCGGGTCAAACAAGGTGGTACCGCGGAATTCAACCGTCCTTGGGCAATGCACATGCCCGAGGGCGGTTTTTTTGTTACCGAACCGGGCCGCACATCCGCAGCTCCGGGTGGCTCCAGCCGCCGCGGCAAGTGGATGCGCGAGAGACGAAAGGGAAGACATGAGTCTGATTGATGATCTGGTCAAACTCGAGGAAGAGGCCAAGGAGCTCGTCGCAGGCGCCGATGACGCCGCCAAGCTCGAGGCTGCGCGTGTTGAGCTGCTCGGTCGCAAGGGTCGTATCACCGGCTTGATGCGCATGATGGGCAAGCTCGCCCCCGAGGATCGTCCCGTGATGGGCAAGCGCGCCAACGAGATGCGCCAGCTGATCGAGGGCATGCTCGACGAGCGAAACACCGAGATGAAGGCCGCCGCCCTCAAGCGCGCACTCGAGCACGACGCCGTCGACATCACGCTGCCGGGCATCCGTCCGCAGATCGGCCACCAGCACCTGATCAAGCAAATCATCGAGGAGGCCGAGGACATCTTCTGCGGCATCGGCTACACCGTCGAGTCCGGCCCCATGGTCGACACCTCTTACTACAACTTCACCGCGCTCAACGCTCCCATGGATCACCCGAGCCGCTCGGCCCGCGATACCTTCTACGTGGTCGACAACAACCCCGGCAGCGTCGCGCACCCCGAGGCTCACGCCCACGGCGAGTCCGACGTGCTGCTGCGCACCCAGACTTCGGGCGTGCAGATCCACACTATGGAGTCGCAGAAGCCGCCCATCTACATGATCTGCCCGGGCACCGTCTACCGTCCCGACACGGCCGATGCCTGCCACCTGCCGCAGTTCAACCAGATCGAGGGCCTGGTCGTCGACGAGGGCATCACCTTCGGCGACCTGAAGGGCACGCTCGACTACTTTGTTAAGTGCATGTTTGGCGAGGACCGCAAGACGCGCTACCGCCCGCACTTCTTCCCCTTCACCGAGCCTTCCTGCGAGGTGGACGTGAGCTGCCACGTGTGCGGCGGTAAGGGCTGCAACTTCTGCAAGCACAGCGGCTGGATCGAGATCCTGGGCTGCGGCATGGTCGACCCCAACGTCCTCATCAACTGCGGCATCGACCCCGAGAAGTACACCGGCTTCGCCTTTGGCATTGGCGCCGAGCGCGTCGCGGCCCTGCGCTACGACCTGCCGGACCTCAGAACGCTCATGACGGGCGATATGCGCTTCCTGAACCAATTTTAAGTTGACCTGTCCCGGCGGCTTCCCGAGCCACCGCACCTTGCCTTTCAATCGTCGGTTGCGTACCTAAGTACGCGGCCCTCCTCTTTCAAGGCAATCTGCGGCACCTCGGAAACCCGTCTCCGTAGCTGGAGTTTTCCGACTGTTTATTGCAGGCGTTACAGATGAAAGGAGACCAGTTAGATGCGCGTTTCTTACGACTGGCTCAAGACCATGATCGATATTCCGGAGGATCCCAAGACTCTTTCGGACGAATATATCCGTACCGGCACCGAGGTCGAGGCGATCGATACCGTGGGCGAGTCCTTCGACCACGTGGTGACCGCCCAGGTGCTCACCAAGACCTCGCACCCCGATAGCGACCACATGTATGTGTGCTCGGTCGACGTGGGTGACAAGAACCTCGACGCCGACGGCAACCCCGCCCCGCTGCAGATTGTCTGCGGCGCGCAGAACTTTGAGGCCGGCGACCACATCGTCACGGCCATGATCGGCGCCGAGCTGCCCGGCGACATCAAGATCAAGAAGAGCAAGCTTCGCGGCGTCGTGTCCATGGGCATGAACTGCTCCGCGCGCGAGCTCGGCTTGGGCGGCGACCACTCCGGCATCATGATCCTGCCCGAGGATACGCCCTGCGGCATGCCGTTTGCCGAGTACGTGGGCTCGAGCGACACCGTGCTCGACTGCGAGATCACGCCCAACCGCCCCGACTGCCTGTCCATGATCGGCATGGCTCGCGAGACCGGCGCCATCTTCGACCGCGATTTCCACGTTGAGCTGCCCGCCATCAAGGCCGAGACCGGCCGCGCGACGGACGACGAGCTTTCGGTCGAGATTGCCGACGAGGGGCTGTGCGACCGCTATGTCGCCCGCATCGTGCGTAACGTGAAGGTCGGCCCGTCGCCCGACTGGATGGTCAAGCGCCTCAACGCCCTGGGCGTGCGTCCGCACAACAACATCGTCGACATCACCAACTACGTGATGATGCTCACCGGTCAGCCGCTGCACGCCTTTGACCTGGACACCTTTGCCGAGCGCGAGGGCCATCGCCGCGTGGTGGTTCGCGCCGCCCAGCAGGACGAGAAGTTCACGACCCTCGACGGCGAGGAGCGCACGCTCGACGCCGGCATGGGTCTCATCACCGACGGCGAGCGTCCCGTGGCGCTGGCCGGCGTTATGGGCGGCATGGATTCCGAGATTGAGGACGACACCGTCGACGTGATGGTCGAGAGTGCCTGCTTCAATGCCGGTCGCACCTCGCACACCAGCCGCGACCTGTCGCTGATCTCCGACGCCTCCATCCGCTTTGAGCGTCAGGTCGACGAGACCGGCTGCGTGGATGTGGCCAACGTGGCCTGCGCGCTCATCGAAGAGATCGCCGGCGGCGAGGTTGCTCCCGGCTATGTCGACGTGTTCCCCGCGCCCAAGACCATCGATAGCATCAAGCTGCGCTTGGCCCGCGTGCACGCCATCTGCGGCGCCGACATCGAGCCCGACTTTATCGAGCGCTCGCTCACCCGCCTGGGCTGCACCGTCGAGCGCGACGGCGACGACTTTATGGTCACTCCGCCGAGCTTCCGCCCCGACCTGCCGCGCGAGATTGACCTGATCGAGGAGGTCCTGCGCCTATGGGGCATGGGCCGTGTGACGGCGACCATCCCGGCTGCCAAGAACCACATCGGCGGCCTGACCCGCGAGCAGAAGCTCACCCGCAAGGTCGGCGAAATCCTGCGCGCCTGCGGCCTCAACGAGACCACGACTTTTGGCTTTGCCGCCCCGGGCGACCTGGAGAAGATCGGCATGTCCACCGAGGGCCGCGGCTGCCCCGTGGTGCTCATGAACCCGCTGGTAGCCGAGCAGACCGAGATGCGTCGTTCGCTGCTGCCGGGCCTGTTGCAATCCGTGGCCTATAACGAGGCCCACGGCACGCCCAACGTGCACCTGTACGAGGTCGGCAGCCTGTTCCACGGTCGCGAGAACGCCAGCCTGCCCAAGGAGACCAAGTCCGTGGCGGGTGTGCTCTCGGGCCAGTGGAGCGAGCAGTCCTGGAACATGAAGTACCGCAAGCTGCGCTTCTTCTTTGGCAAGGGTATTGTCGAGGAGCTGCTCGCCCAGCTGCGCATCGAGAAGGTTCGCTTCCGTCCCGTCGAGGGCGAGAGCTATGCCTTCCTGCAGCCGGGTCGTGCTGCCGAGGTGCTCTCGGGCGGTACCGTGCTGGGCTGGGTTGGCGAGATCCACCCCGAGGCACGCGAGGCTATGGGCATTGACGAGGTCGTCGTTGCCTTTGAGCTCGATCTGGACAAGCTGATCAAGGGCGCCCGCAACCAGGAGAACTACCGTGAGTTCTCGCAGTACCCGGCCGTTGAGCACGACCTCGCTATCGTGGTCGACAATGCCGTGACCTGCGAGGATCTTGAGCGCCGTATTACCAGCGCCGGCGGCAAGCTGCTCGAGGGCGTGCGTCTGTTCGACGTCTACCGCGATCCCATCCGCATCGGAGCGGGCAAGAAGTCCATGGCCTTTGCGCTTACGTATCGCTCGGACGATCACACGCTTACCAGCGAAGAGGTCGAGAAGGCGCACCAGAAGATCGTCACCAAGGTGTGCAAGGGCGTAAACGGCGAGGTTCGCGGCTAGGATCGCTTGCGTCTGTGACGAATGTATTGCAAAACGGCGCACTGCTTTGTTGGCAGTGCGCCGTTTGCTATGATAGCCGGCGGCGTGTTACGAACCTAGCAATACGTAACACTGGCAAGGTGATTCAAACGGCGCTGCGATCGCGTGCCGACAACCGGGAGGCGTATATGCACATTCCAGATAATTATCTGTCCCCGCAGACCGATGCCGTCATGGCGGTTGCGATGGTGCCCGTTTGGGTCCACTGCATCAAGAAGGTGCGCGCCACGCTCGATCGCGAGCACATGGCTTTTCTGGGCATCTGCGCCGCATTCTCCTTCTTGCTCATGATGTTTAACGTTCCGCTGCCCGGCGGCACCACAGGCCACGCCGTCGGCGGCGCACTCATCGCGCTGCTGCTGGGCCCCGAGGCCGCGGCTATCGCTGTCTCGGTCGCGCTGGCGCTGCAGGCGCTGCTGTTTGGCGACGGCGGCGTTCTGTCGTTTGCCGCCAACTGCTTTAACATGGCCTTTGTGCTGCCGTTTGTCGCTGCTATCGTGTTCCGTGCGCTCAACAGCCGTCTGCACGACAAGAGCTGGGGCACCTCGGTTTCTGCCATCGTGAGCGGCTGGGTCGGCCTGTGCCTGGCGGCCCTGTGCGCGGCAATCGAGTTTGGTATTCAGCCGATGCTCTTCACCAACGCTTCGGGCGCGCCGCTGTACTGCCCCTTCCCGCTGTCCGTGGCTATTCCGGCCATGTTGATCCCGCATATGCTGGTTGCCGGCGTGATCGAGGGCGTGGCGACGGCCGCCATCTACGGTTTCATTAAGAAGACGGCGCCGAGCATTATCGTCGGGCCCGAGGCCGCCGATGGCCAGCTTGCTGCCGAGGGCGCTGCTGCCAAGAAGACCTCGCTGGTCCCCACGCTCATCCTGGTCGCCGTGCTTGTCGTAGCTACGCCGCTGGGCCTGCTGGCCACGGGTGACGCCTGGGGTGAGTGGGACGCCGAGGGCGCCGCGACCGCCGTTCAGGAGGCTGGCGATGACAGCCTGCAGGCTTCGGTCGGCCTCGATACCCCGACCTTTGCCGATGCCCTGCCCACGGGCGATTATCTGCAGGCCTATTCCGAGGAGCAGGGCCTTGGCTTTGCCGGCCAGGCCGCGATGTATATTCTTTCGGGCGTAATTGGCGTGGCGGTGCTCACCATCGCATTCCGCCTGGTCTCGCTGACGGTCAAGGAAAGCGGTGCTCATGGCAATAGCCGAGCTGCCTAGTTGGCTTGCGGTCGAGCAGCGTTACGAGCCTGCGGGGGCTCGGCATCGCGTGATGCAAAAGAATGTCCTGCACCTGGCGAGCCTGCTTGAGCGGGTTCGCCTGGGTGGAGGCGCGAACGAGGGCGGGTCGATGGTCGACCGCGCCCTTTCTTGCGTTTCGGCTCCGGTGCGCCTGGTGGGGATGTTCGTCTGCGTTCTGTGCGTGTGCCTGACGCAGAGCCCGCTGTACCTCATGTTGATGGCGGCTATCGCGTTGGTGCTGGTCGCGGTGCGCCCTGTACGCGGGCTGCGCGCTACCTTTGTGCCGGCGTTGGCTGCCGCGGGGTTTGCCGTGGTTTTGGCGCTGCCTGCCCTGCTGCTGGGTGCTTCAGCCACGGGCGCCATGCTCAAGATTGCACTCAAGACGTTCATTAACGTGTCGCTGGTGCTGGGCGTTTCGTGGACGCTCACCTGGAGTCGCATGTCGGCGGCGCTTAAGATGCTGCGCCTGCCCGACGAGGTCATCTTTACCTTTGATATGGCACTCAAGCATATCGAGGTGCTGGGATGCACGGCGCACGATCTGTGCGAATCGGTCATGTTGCGCAGCGTTGGCCGTGCGCCTGAGGGATTTTCGCGTACCGATTCGATCGCGGGTATCATGGGCATGACCTTTATCAAGGCGATGGAGTGCAGCCACGCGATGGACGAGGCTATGCTCTGCCGCGGCTTTGCCGGTGCGTACCCGGCGCCCGGGCGGAGCGGCTTTGGCTGGCGCGATGCGGTTTATGCGGCCGTCGTGGTGCTGCTCGCCGTGTTGTGCGCGGTGCTGTAGCGCGGGCGGCCGAGCCGTCGATGTGGATAGGGAAGGGCGACGTTTTGGCAAACGATACGAATGGCGTGATGGGCGCGAGCGGTGCTACTGGCGCCAAGAGCGTGCCGCTCATCGAGTTTCGCGACGTGGTGTTCTCCTATGCGGGGCATACGGTTGTCGATGGTGTGTCGCTGCAGGTCGATCGTGGTGAACTCGTTGCCCTACTCGGTCCCAACGGCTGCGGTAAGACGACGATTATGCGCCTTATCAACGGTCTTGAACTAGCGGACGCGGGCGCGTACCTGTTTGACGGGCACGTGATCGATGCGGCATATCTCAAGGATTCCGCAGCCGCTCAGCGTTTTCATCAGCGCGTGGGCTTTGTGTTCCAGAATGCCGACGCCCAGCTGTTCTGCGCTACGGTGGGCGAGGAAGTTGCTTTTGGCCCCGCGCAGATGGGGCTGCCGACAGACGAGCTCGAGCGCCGCGTCCGCGATGCCATGGAGCTGTTCCAGGTTGCCGATCTGGTCGATGCCTCGCCCTATCAGCTTTCGGGCGGGCAAAAGAAGCGCGTTGCGCTGGCTGCGGTCGTGTCGATGAACCCCGATATCCTAGTGCTCGATGAGCCCACCAACGGGCTCGATGAGGACTCGTGCGACATCGTAGTCAACTTTTTGCTGGCCTACGTTGCTGCCGGTAAGACGGTTTTGATGAGTACGCACCATCAAGATTTGGTGCGCCGCCTGGAGGCCCGTGCCATCTATATCGATCGATATCACCATGTGGTCGAGGCGCCCGTGCCGTCGTATGGAACCGAAAGCGGTGCTGCGGACTAGTTGCTGCGTAGAGGATGCGTAGCCGCCCGTGCGGCTTTGCCGTGATGGTATAGTTATCCAGGTTTTTTATGGGGGTGGCTATGCCAAGCTGGAACATTCATATCGCTCAGACGGAGCGTTTGCTGGAGCGCACCAGTGCGCTTGCCGATAGCGTGCGCGACCGCAATGCCTTTTTGTTTGGCTGCGTGGTTCCGGATATCTTCGTGGGCTATATGGTCCCTGGCATCGCCGATCCCATCCCGTACCGCATTACGCACTTTGCCAAGCCTGAGCCCATCCCTAAGCCTCGTGAGCATGAGTTCTGGGAAACCTATGTGGCACCGTTGCTTAAAAGTTCGCCCACCGGTGCGCCGGCCGCGGCGACCTCGATTATCGAGGAGCGCGAGCGACTGAACCGCGTGCGCTATCCCCAGCGCTACAGGGATGCCGAGCCGGTCGTCGGCCCCGGCGCTCGTGAGTTCTCGCTTGCGTCCGAGGACGTGGCGCAGTCGTTGCTCGATTTGACACTGGGTGTCTGGTCGCATCTGGTGGCCGATACCGTATGGAATACGCGCGTGAATCAGTACCTGGAGGCGCACGGCGGCAAGCCGTGCGAGGAATTCCGCATTAAAAAGCAAGGCGACTTTGACTGGTTTGGTAAGACGCTCGGCATTGTTTCGATTCCGCGCGCGACCGATCGCCTGTATACTGCGGCGACGCGTTTTGGGCAGTATCCCATCCATAAGGAGTATGTGCTCAAGACCATTGGCGTTATGCACGAGATCGTGCGCGAAAACCCCGGCGAGCCCGATCATCCGCCATACCGCCTGCTAACTGAGGAGTTTTTTGATGCAACGTTTACCGAGGTCATCGAGCTGACCGAGGCGGGATTTGCCGCCCGCGTCGCATCACCCGGTGTTCCTGCTCTGCCCCTGATCGCTAGCTGCTAGCTGGCCGGCCCGGCAGTGAACAGCTCATCCCAATCGACCAACAGCTCCCGTCGCAGGGCGTAAACACGGCAAACGAGCTGCACATTTCATAGCATGCCATAAGTAGCTGGTTGCGTGTCATGCCGTGCGGGAGGCATCGACGCACAGAAAAAGGGCCCGGAAGGCGAAGCCTTCCGGGCCCTTTGCAATGCAAGCATGCTTGCAAGTACGACTTAACGCACCTGAGCGACGTAAGCGACGTTGGTCGAGGAGACCTTGTCCTCGAGCTGGACGCTCATGCGGGGATCGCCGGCGGTAGCGACGGTCAAATCGCCAGCCTCGACGTAGCCGAGCTCCTTAGCGGTCTCGATCGCCTTGACGATCGTGCCGTTGACGGTGCCCTGGGTAATCTCGGCCTGGTGCGGGATAACGCCCCAGTACATGATCATCTGCTGGACGGCCCACTCGTGGCGGGAGAACGCGCAGATCGGCATGTTGGGGCGGAAGTGCGAGATCAGGCGAGCGGTACGACCGGTGGTCGTCGGCACGGTGATGCACTTGGCGCCAACGGTGGTGGCCATGTTCACAGCGGACATACCCACAACGTTGTTGACGACGCGGGTGCCGTGAGCGTCGGCCGGAACCTCGAGCGGAGCGTGGGCCGGGAGGTACTTCTCGGTCTCGAGAGCAATGCTGGCCTGCATCTTAACGGCCTCGACCGGGTACTTACCGGCAGCGGACTCGCCGGACAGCATAACGGCGTCGGTGCCGTCGTAGATGGCGTTAGCAACGTCGGCAACCTCGGCGCGCGTCGGGCGCGGGTTCTGCTGCATGGAGTCGAGCATCTGCGTAGCGGTGATAACGGGCTTGTAGGCCGCGTTGCACTTGGCGATGATCTCCTTCTGGATGTGCGGAACGAGCTCGGGCTTGATCTCGATACCCAGGTCGCCACGGGCGACCATGATGCCGTCGGAAGCCTCGAGGATCTCGTCGAAGTTCTCGACGCCCAGGGCGCACTCGATCTTCGGGAAGATCGTCACGTGCTCGCCACCGTTCTCGCGGCAAAGCTTGCGGATGCCGCGGACGGACTCGCCGTCACGGATGAAGGAAGCGGCGATGTAGTCGATGTTCTCGGTCAGGCCAAAGAGGATGTCCTGACGATCGCGCTCGGTGATGGCGGGCAGCGAAATGTTGACGTTGGGCATGTTGACGCCCTTGCGCTCGCCAATCAGGCCGTCGTTCTTAACGACGCAGGTCATGTCCTGGCCGCTGACGGACTCGACCTCGAGGGCAACCAGGCCGTCATCGATCAGGATGAGGGAGCCCTTCTCGACCTCGGAGGGCAGAGCCAGGTAGTCGAGGGAGATGTGCTCAGCGGTGCCGTGGAAATCCTCGGACGTGGGCTGAGCGGTGACGACAATCTTGTCGCCGGTCTTGACGGCAACCTTCTTGCCATCGACCAGAAGGCCGGTGCGGACCTCGGGGCCCTTGGTGTCGAGCAGGATGCCGACGGGCAGACCGAGCTCCTTGGAAATACGACGGACGCGCTCGATGCGACCGTGGTGCTCGTCGTAGGATCCGTGCGAGAAGTTAAAACGGGCGACGTTCATGCCCGCCTTGATCATCTCGCGGATGGTCTCGTCGCTATCGCAGGCGGGACCCATGGTGCATACAATCTTGGTGCGCTTGTACATTCAGACCTCCATCTGACATCGTCTTGCGCTGATAGATAAACCATAAGAAATAAAACCGAAATGATTATAACGAAATGCCGACCGAATACCCCAAAAAATCGACCGTATGCCGAAATGGAAGTTCATTTTTTGCGAGAAAAACGGTATATGAAAAATCTTTACCAACCGCTCTAACCGCTGCTATCTGGGCGATATTTCAGTTTGACGATGTGCCGAAGAAAAAACGTTTTACCAATGTTGAGCATCACACGGTCTGCACCGTTGCGTGCGGACCATATTTCCAAACCGATTGTTTTGGCTAGACGCGTCGCTTTGGGGTACCATAGCTCCACTATCAACTGCCGCTCAGCACGGCAGCCTTGATGAGCCCTTGCCCTTCTCCTGGGAATTATGATCGGGCATCAATCTGCTGAGTGGCCCGAATCCCAGGAGGGGACTCTATATGCAAAAGGAATACCTGTCCGCCGCGGCGGAGGTGCTCAGCGACCAAGGTGTCGATGAGAACCTCGGCCTGAGCAACGGCGAGGCGTCTTCGCGCCTCGCCAAGACAGGCCCTAACAAGCTCGAGGAAGCCGAGAAGACGCCGCTGTGGAAGCGTTTCTTTGAGCAGATGGCCGACCCCATGGTCATCATGCTGATCGTTGCCGCCGTCATCAGTGCGCTCACGGGCATGGTCAAGGGCGAGCCCGACTTTGCCGATGTTGCCATCATCATGTTCGTCGTTATCGTCAACTCGGTGCTGGGCGTGGTCCAGGAAGCCAAGAGCGAGGAGGCCCTCGAGGCCCTGCAGGAGATGAGTGCGGCGCAGTCCAAGGTGCTACGCGACGGCAAGCTCGTGCACCTGCCGAGCGCCGAGCTCGTGCCCGGCGACGTGATCATGCTCGAGGCGGGCGACTCCGTCCCGGCCGACTGCCGCGTGCTCGAGAGCGCCACGATGAAGATCGAAGAGGCCGCGCTCACCGGCGAGTCCGTGCCCGTCGAGAAGCATGCCAACGTGATCGAGCTCGCCGCTGGCACCGACGACGTGCCGCTCGGCGACCGTAAGAACATGTGCTATATGGGCTCCACCGTCGTGTACGGCCGTGGTCGCGCCGTCGTGGTCGGCACCGGCATGAACACCGAGATGGGCAAGATCGCCGGCGCCCTGGCCGAGGCCAAGGAAGAGCTCACGCCGCTGCAGGTGAAGCTCGCCGAGCTCAGCCGCATCCTCACCATCATGGTGATCGTCATCTGCGTCGTCATCTTTGGCGTTGACATCCTCCGCCACGGCGTGGGCAACGTCCTTACCGATCCGACTGCCCTGCTCGACACCTTTATGGTTGCCGTCTCGCTCGCCGTCGCCGCCATCCCCGAGGGCCTTGTTGCCGTCGTGACCATCGTCCTTTCGCTTGGCGTGACCAAGATGGCCAAGCGCCAGGCGATTATCCGCAAGCTCTCTGCTGTCGAGACCCTTGGCTGCACACAGACCATCTGCTCCGACAAGACCGGTACCCTTACCCAGAACAAGATGACCGTCGTCAAGCACGAGCTCGCTGCGCCCAAGGAGAAGTTCCTGGCCGGCATGGCGCTGTGCTCCGATGCTCAGTGGGACGAGGAGCTGGGCGAGGCCGTGGGCGAGCCGACCGAGTGCGCGCTCGTCAACGACGCCGGCAAGGCTGGCCTCACCGGCCTGACTGCCGAGCATCCGCGCGTGGGCGAGGCCCCGTTCGACTCGGGCCGCAAGATGATGTCCGTGATCGTCGAGACCCTGGATGGCGAGTACGAGCAGTACACCAAGGGCGCGCCCGACGTGGTGATCGGCCTGTGCACCCATATCTACGAGGGCGAAAAGGTCGTCCCGCTGACCGAGGAGCGTCGCGCCGAGCTCGTGGCCGCCAACAAGGCCATGGCCGACGAGGCTCTGCGCGTGCTGGCGCTGGCAAGCCGCACCTACACCGAGGTCCCGAGCGAGTGCAGCCCCGCTGCGCTCGAGCACGACCTGGTCTTCTGCGGCCTGTCCGGCATGATTGACCCTGTCCGCCCCGAGGTCGCCGACGCCATCCGCGAGGCGCACGATGCCGGTATCCGCACCGTCATGATCACGGGCGACCACATCGACACCGCCGTGGCCATCGCCAAACAGCTGGGCATCGTCACCGATCGCAGCCATGCCATCACCGGTGCCGACCTCGATCGCATGAGTGACGAGGAGCTCGACGCGCACATCGAGGACTACGGCGTGTACGCCCGCGTCCAACCCGAGCACAAGACACGCATCGTCGAGGCTTGGAAGTCGCGCGACCAGATCGTGGCCATGACGGGCGACGGCGTCAACGACGCCCCGTCCATCAAGCGCGCCGACATCGGCGTGGGCATGGGCATTACTGGTACCGACGTCACCAAGAACGTCGCCGACATGGTGCTCGCCGACGATAACTTTGCCACCATCATCGGTGCCTGCGAAGAGGGCCGTCGCATCTACGACAACATCCGCAAGGTCATCCAGTTCCTGCTTTCGGCCAACCTTGCCGAGGTGTTCTCGGTGTTTATCGCCACGCTCATCGGCTTTACCATCTTCCAGCCGGTGCAGCTGCTGTGGGTGAACCTGGTCACCGACTGCTTCCCCGCGCTCGCGCTGGGCATGGAGGATGCCGAGGGCGACATCATGAAGCGCAAGCCGCGCAACGCCAAGGACGGTGTCTTTGCCGGACATATGGGTCTGGACTGTGTGGTCCAGGGCCTAATCATCACCGTGCTGGTGCTGGCGAGCTTCTTTGTGGGCGTGTACTTTGACATGGGCTACATCCATATCGCCGATATGATCGCCGGCAATGCCGACGAGGAAGGCGTGATGATGGCGTTCATCACGCTCAACATGGTTGAGATTTTCCACTGCTTCAATATGCGCAGCCGTCGTGCGTCGCTGTTCACCATGAAGAAGCAGAACAAGTGGCTGTGGGCTTCCGCCGCGCTGGCGCTGGTGCTGACGGTGATCGTAACCGTGCAGCCGACGCTTGCCGAGATGTTCTTTGGCCCCGTGACGCTTGAGCTCAAGGGCGTTCTTGCCGCGCTGGGCCTGGCCTTCCTGATCATCCCGCTGATGGAGATCTACAAGGCGATCATGCGCGCGGTCGAGAAGGAGTAAGTTAACCTGTCCGGGCCCGCCCCTGCGTGTTTTCTTCTTCGCTGGTCCTCGCGCTTCGCGCTGCGGGATCGCTCAGAAGAAAACACTCCCGGGGTGGGCCCTACGGTATCCTTACTGGCTTTTCTCCCGCGCGGATGAAAAAGGGCTGAGGGAAAGAAGGTGAGCGGCCGAGCAATTGCTCGGCCGCTCGTTTTGAATAAAGGATGTGCCCTTTGGAAACCCCTCTCGGCGGGCGGGCCCTGCGGTGACGTTGCTGACTTTTCTCCCGTGTGGATGATAAAGGCTGAGGGAAAGTGTGTGAGTCGGTCGAGCATTTGCTCGACCGACTCTTTTTTGTGGGAAAATACCTGCTCAGTTGTGATTTGTGGTGCTGGGAGGCGCTTGTGGGCAAGGCTAAGGCTAAAGCGAAGAAAAAGACGACGGGGGCGCGGGCTAAGCGCGATCGTCGTCGGAAGCTTGCGACCGAAGCTCCCGCGTCTGCCGAGGAACTGCTGGCAAGCGTGCCGGGACTCGACGCGCTGCGGGACGTTCCGGCGTTTGATGACCTGCCGGTCGATGAAGCCCAGCAGGCTGCCTTTGATGATTTCTGCGCGCATGTCGAGGAGCCCGAGCAGATGCAGCTTGGCGCCGTGGTGCGCTTGGATCGCGGGTTTCCACTGGTGGCGACTGCCGACGATACCTTCCGCGCCGAGCATGCCGTGGGATTTGCCAAGTCGCGCGGTGGGGACGAGGTCCTGCTGCCTGCCGTGGGCGATCGTGTGGCGGTGCGCCGCGCTCCCGGGCACGATATGGGCGTGATTGAGTGCGTGCTGCCGCGCCGTACGAGCTTTGAGCGTTGGCGCGGCCGTGCCCGCGGAGAGCGCCAGGTGCTCTGCTCCAACGTGGATAGCGTGCTAATCGTGCAGGCGCTCGGTGCCGGCGAGGTGCTGCTCGACCGCGTGGCGCGCTCGCTGGTGTTGGCGCTCGACTGCGATGCCGAACCGGTGGTGGTGCTCACCAAGGCTGACCGCTGCGATGCCGGGGAGCTCGAGCGCGATCTGGACCGCGTGCGCCGCCTGGTGGGTCCGAACGTGCGCGTGATCGTGACGTCCTCTGCCGAGGGCCGCGGCCTGGACGAGGTCCGTTCCTGCGTGCCTGCTGGGAGCTGCGCCATGATTCTAGGCGAGTCGGGTGCCGGCAAGTCGACGCTACTCAATGCGCTGCTGGGCCACGATACGTTGGCGACCGGCGGTGTGCGCGAACGCGACGATCAGGGCCGTCACACTACCGTCGCGCGCGTGATGGTGGCGCTGCCGGGCGACGCCGGCGTGATCGCCGATGCCCCGGGCCTGCGCAGCCTACCGCTCGTGGGTCACGAGCGGGGTCTGGCGCGCGCCTTCCCCGAGATTGTCGAGGCATCGCGCGCGTGCCGGTTTGGCGACTGCACGCATACGCATGAGCCGGGTTGCGCCGTTCGCGAGGCCGAGGATGCCGGGCAGATTGACAGCCTGCGCCTGGAAACGTTTCAAAACTTGGCGTCATCTATGCGCGTGAGTGCTCAAATGCTCGATCCCGATGTTCATCTGTAATTGAATTTATCTATGACAGCCGTCTCCCAACTGTTCGGGAGACGGCTTTTTTGCTGCGGAAAAGCCTCGAAACATGCAGTTTGCTGACGTGCTGACCAAAACCTTGCCACGAGCTTGACGGGCTGGTCAGCTTTTGGTCAGCGATTGGTTTGACATCGAAAACCAAGATTGCGATTGCGCCGCTTTGCACTCTGGCCGCCCAGACAATGGTGGTACGGGCATTCGCCCGGCACTGCCATGAGAGGAGCGGCCGTGAACAAGAGCAAGCGCATCGCCATCAGTTTGGTCGCGGGCGTGCTCGCTGCTCTGCTCTGCATGGTTTACGGCTCGTCGATCCGCTCGCAAGCCGAACAGGTCCAGGCTGAGACCTTGGCCAAGTACGGTGGCGATCGCGTCGAGGTATGCGTCGCGGCGCGCGATATCGATGTGGGTGAGACCCTCGATGAGACCAATGTCATAACCCAGGAGTGGCTGACGAGTCTGCTGCCGCGTGACGCGGCGACCGAGCTACGCCAGGTGCGCGGCGACGTGACGACTTCGCGTATTCCCAAAAACGCCGTGATCTGCAATGTCTACACCAAGGCCGAGAGCCACATGCTCGAGGTGCCTAAGGGCAAGGTCGCCGTTTCGGTGGCGGTCGATGCCGAGCACTCGGTCGGCGGTGCTGCGGGCGTGGGCAGCTACGTGGACGTGTACGTGCAAAAAGACGGCGTAACCGATCGGCTGTGCGGCGCGTACGTGATCGATACCAGTGAGGATTCCGGTTCCACGCGCGAGGGCAAGATCGAATGGGTGACGCTGGCGGCTGACCCCGAAGACGTCAAGGAACTGCTGGGAGCCTCGGGCAAGGGAACGGTCAGCTTGACGATTCCCGCCACGGCGCGCGGCAAAAAGAGCGGAGGCGACGAGTGATGAAGGCGATCTGGCTTGCGTGCTGCGCGTGCGGCGATTACGGGCTGTTGCAGCGGGAAGTCGAGGGCCGTGATGTGGGTGCACAGGTGCTTCGCGTGGGTGACCTGGACGGGCTGGTTTCCATGGCGCGGGCGTTTCCGTCGCGCCGCGGGGCTGCCATCATCGCGGCGTCTCTGTTTGATACCGAAGATGTGCGCAAGACTGTTGCGCGCCTGACGGCCGAAGGCCGCGTGAGTCGCGTGGTCGTGTTGATAGAAGCGCTCGATCCGTCGGATATCGAGGGGCTGTTTCGCGCGGGGGCGACCGAGGTCATCGCTGCGCACAGTATATGCGGCAACGGGCGTGCGGGCGAGGGAGCGGTTGATTCCGATCGGCGCATGACGATTGAGCCCGATGCTTTTGTTGATAGGGAACCCGGGGCGCCTCGCGCTACAAGAGGCCCGCGTGTTGATGATTATGGAAAAGCGGAAGCCGAGCATGGTCGGCGCCCCCGGAACCCCCTTGTATGCGATGACGCTGGAGGGCCGGCGCAGCATGCTGGCGACTCCCCGGCTGTAGATATGGGATACGTGCACGGCGTGAATCTGGTGGATGAACTCGACGAAGTTGAGGGCTTTGCCGGGTGCGGCGAGTTGTCGCTAATGCAGCATGAGCAGATTGCGCAGAACGAGCCTGCCTCGCAGACCGAACAAGCTGCCATGCCGGCTTGGACGCAGCGTGTGGTTGCGGCGGGGGAGACGGGGGCGCTGCCACCGACGCCCGCCCCGCCGCCTCCGATGCCGCCGGCAGACGCTGCCGCTCCGCCGCATCGAGCTCCGGTCATCTGCGCTATTTCGGGTTCGGGCGGTTGCGGCAAGTCGACGATCGTTGCCACCATGGCACACACATCGTCGCTGTTGGGCTTGCGTGCCGCCGTGCTCGACCTGGACCTGATGTTTGGAAACCTTTACGACTTGTTAGGCGTCGATGCTCCGCGCGATATGGCGGCACTTATCGAGCCGTCGGCGGCGGGCACGCTCACCGAGCCGGATATCGTAGCCACATCGATGCGCGTGGCGCCGGGCGTTACGCTCTGGGGTCCCGTCGCGGCGCCCGAGCAAGCTGAGCTCATGGCGCGTCCGGTGGAGCTACTGCTTGATGTTCTGCGTCGTGAATCCGACGTGGTCTTTATCGATACCTCGGTCTTTTGGGGCGACGCCGTGGCGGCTGCGGTGGCGGCGAGCGACCGTTGCCTGGTCGTTGGCGATGCGGCGGTGTCGTCCGCGACATCGGCGTCGCGCGTCATCGAACTGGCAAGTCGAGTAGGTGTGCCGCGCACGCGCATGAGCGCCGTGTTCAACCGGTTCGGTGCGCGCGGGGCAGACGAGGACGTCGCCATGCGCTTTGAGATTGCCTGTGCGTTGAGCTCCAAGATTCGTATCGCCGATGGCGGGCAGAATCTCGCCGCGCTCATGGCGTTTGGGCGCGCTGACGAGGCGGTGGGGCAGACCAGTGCTTTTGCGACTAGCATGCGCGAGGCCACGCGCGAGATGCTCGTGGAACTGGGGTGCGCCGTCGGCCCTTGGAGCGATATGGTCGCCGACCGTGCAACGCGTACCGAACGCCCGCGTATCCGCCTTCCCTGGTCGCGCGAGGGTGATCAGCGATGAGCCTGCAAACGAGGATTAAGGCTGCCGGCGCTGCAGCGGCGGCAGCGCCTGTAGATGCGGGGCGTCGCCGCGCGGTGAAACGACGCACCAAGCGCGCCGTGATGGACCGCATGGGTTACGACGAAGTGGCGCGTATCAGCGCCTATATCGACCCGGCACTTGCCCGCTCGGAATTGCGTCCTGCGGTGGAGGCGGCGCTCAATGTTGAGGAGCCGACCGATCTCGCGACGCCCGAGCGCGAAACCATCATCGACGAGATTTTGGATGACGTGGTGGGCTTGGGGCCGTTGCAGCCGCTCATCGAGGACGACACCGTTACCGAGATCATGATCAACGGCTGCCGCTCGGCTTTCTTTGAACGCGGCGGCGTTTTGTACCCCATCGAGCATGCGTTTGAGGATGATGAACAGATCCGTGTGCTTATCGACCGCATCATCTCGCCACTTGGCCGCCGTATCGACGAGCGCAGCCCCATCGTCAACGCCCGCCTCAAAACGGGCTATCGCGTCAACGCGGTGATTCCGCCTGTGGCGATTGACGGACCGATTCTCACCATCCGAAAGTTCTCGGACCGTATCTGCTCGCTGGACGAGCTTGTGGGGCTGGGGTCGCTGCCGCTTTGGTATGCGCAGCTGCTGTCGTGCGCGGTGTCGCTGCGACAGGACCTGGCGGTTGCGGGAGGCACGGGATCTGGTAAGACCACCCTGCTCAACGCGTTGTCATGTGAGATTTCCACCGGCGAGCGCATCGTGACGATCGAGGACTCTGCCGAGCTCAAGTTTGCGCATCATCCGCACGTGGTGCGCCTAGAGGCGCGCGAGGCTTCAATTGAGGGTGAAGGCGCGGTGACGATCCGCGACCTGGTAACTAATGCCCTGCGCATGCGCCCCGACCGCATCGTGGTGGGCGAGGTGCGCGGTGCCGAGTGCTGCGACATGTTGCAGGCCATGAACACGGGCCACGACGGGTCGCTCACCACACTTCATGCGGGTTCAGAACAGGAGACCGTGGTGCGTCTGACGTTGCTTGCACGTTATGGCATCGACCTGCCGAGTGAGCTCATCGAGGAGCAGATTGCCATGGCGCTCGACGGTATCGTGATGTCCGAGCGCCACGCCGATGGCAGGCGCTTCGTCTCCTCGTATTCGGGGGTGCGACGCGCCGCATCGGGCGGCGTAGAGCTCGAGCGCTATGTGACGTTCGATGCCGCCGAGCGCACCTGGACGCTTGACCGCGAGCCGCCGTTTATCGCAGAAGGCCTGCGGTCGGGGACGCTCACACAAGAGGAGGTGGACGAATGGAGATCGCTGTGCCCCTCGTCGTAGGGGGCTTGGCAGGGCTTTCTGTCGCGACGGCGTGCGGGGCGGAACCTCGTGTGCCGCAGGTACCGCCGGCGGAGCTGGCACGTCAGGCGCTCGAGACGGTGGCAGAGAAGCTGCCGCGTGAGCTGGTGGAAAACGATCTGCTGAAAAAGATCGCCCGTTCGTGGGCATCGCTGGCTCCGGCGCATCGCCTTGGCCTCGTGATCGAGGATGCTTCGGGATGTTTGGCGTTTCTGCTGCTATCGAGCGGTGTCTGCTGCGTTTTACTAACGATGGTGTCGTTATCGCCCCTCGGATTTGCCTTGGGACTTGTTGCTCCGTTTGCCGTTGGTGCCGCTCGGGATGGCTTTGAGAGCCGGCGCGAGCAACACGATGCAGAAGAGGCAATGCCCGAGGCGTTTACCGCACTTTCCATGTCGCTTGCCTCGGGACATTCGCTGGCCCAGGGCATGCGCTTTGTGGGCGCTCATGCGCAAGAGCCAGTGCATAACGAGTTTTTGCGGGTGGCGGCGGCGATCGATTGCGGCATCTCGGCGACCGACGCGCTCGATGACTTGCTCGTGCGTATCGACGCCCCCGGTCTTTCGCTTGTGACCTTGGCGCTTAAGGTGTCTCAGCGCACCGGCGCTCCGCTTGCCGACTTACTGTCCGAGGCGTCGAGCATGGTGGGGGAGCGCATTGAGCTCAAGCGCCGCCTGGATGTTAAGACGTCGCAGGCTCGCATGTCTGCGCATATGGTCGCGGCGATGCCGGCGGGCATGTGCGCGGTGTTGGCGCTGCTTTCGGCAGATTTTCGTCGCGGTCTTGCGACGCCTGCCGGCGCGGGCGCTGTGGTGCTGGGTCTTGCCCTCAACGCCGTTGCCCTGGTGGTTATCCGGCGCATTATGCGGGTGGAGCTATGAGCGCCCCGGTTGCAGTTGCGGCTTGCCTGTGCGCCCTGAGCGTATTTGTCGCGACGGGGTTGGATCGGGCGGATGCACGCAAGGTCGCAGGGGCCTGCAAGCGCGAGGCGGTGCTGGTCGCTGCCGCGGGTCGCTCGGTGGTCGATGCTCTGACCGCGCGAGTGAAGGGCGCGGTTGGAGCGGGCGGCCCGGCGCGAGTGTCGCTCGGCGAAGTGTCCGAGATGATCGATGTTGTGCGCTTGGGTCTTTCGGCCGGTCTTTCGTTTGATGCGGCGCTTGAGATTTTCTGCGCCAACCGCCGGTCAGTGCTGGCTCTTCGCCTTGAACGCGCCTGTATGGCGTGGCAGGTGGGCGTGGGCACGCGTGAGGACGAGTTGTTGGCCGCCGCGCGCGACCTGGACGTGCGAGCGCTCGAGACCTTTGCCATCACGGTGGGGCAGGCGCTCGCCCTGGGTGCCCCACTTGCCGAGACGCTGGCCGCTCAAAGTCGCGAGATCCGTGCGGCTCATCGCGCCGCGGTCGAGCGCGAGATCGAGCGTGCACCCGTCAAGCTGCTGATTCCCACCGGCACGCTCATCTTGCCGGCGTTGCTTCTGTCCATATTGGGCCCGCTGCTGGGAACAGGCGGGATGATGTAGGGAGGAATACATGAACACGATGACTGACGCTGCTGGCAAGGTCCAGGGCTGGGCGTTTTGCCGGGCGGCACATGTTCGTCAGCGCGCCAAGGAACTATTGCAGGAGGAGAGTGCACAGGGTACCACCGAGTATGCCATCTTGGTCGGCGTGCTCGTGGTGATCGCGATTATCGCCATCGTCGCATTTAAGGGCAAGGTCCAAGATCTATGGAACGCTATCAGCGAGGGCATCAACAGCCTGTAGAGGGCGAGCGCCCCATCGGGGTGCTGCTGGTGTTTGCTTGCCTGACCGTGGCGATAGCGGTGGTGCTTTGGGGGCTTAACGCCGCGCGGCAGCAGCGTCCTGGGACCGCCTCCGATTTGGGCTCAGATTCGGCGGTGGCGTCTCAAAAAGATGAGATGCGAGATGCGGACGATTCGGATGTCGCTGTCACGGCGCAAACCTTTCTGCGGGCGCTCGACAAGCGGTCTGGCACTGCGACGGATTCGCCTGAGGGCAACGCGATTGCGGTCCGGCTTGCATGGTCCGAGGACCGACCGATGACCGAAGCGGCAGCGGATATGCTGCGTGCCTATCGCGAGGTACCCACGGCACAACTTGCTCTGAGCGGCTATCTCGATATCAAGGGCAACGTGTGGGGCGCTATCGTGCGCGACGGACGCGGCTGGGTCGATATGGTGACGGTTGCCGCGGATACTGGCGATGCTTCGTGTCGTCTGCGCGCCGTGCGCCTGGTCCCGCAAACAATAAACTCAAAGGAGGGATCGTGAAATGCATGGCGTTCTGCGTGAAGAGGTTGCCCAAGCGACTGTGGAATACGCCATCGTCACGGTGGCGCTGTTATCGATCGTGCTGGCGATTGCGGGACTTTGGCGTGCTGGCACCGATGGGCGCTTGGCGGCGCTGGTCGAGCGGGCGGCATCCCATGGCGTTGCCTCGATGTCGGTTATCGACGCCGCTGCGGGCGCTAAGGACATCGCGTTGTATTGATATCGCGTGCGAGGACCGGGCGCAGTCTACGGTCGAGGCCGCTTTTTTGCTGCCGACGTTTCTGACGCTCATCCTTCTCGCACTGCAGCCGGTGTGCCTGCTCTATACGCGCGCGGTCATGGAGTCTGCCGCCGCCGAGACCGCGCGGCTCATGACCACGACGACGGCGGAGGACGACGATCTTAAGGAGTTCACCCGCCGCCGGCTTGCCGCAGTGCCCAACGTTTCGATCTTTCATGCCGGCGGGCCGCTGTCGTGGGATATCGAGCTTGGCCGGGCCGGTGCGGGTGGCGTCTCGTCCGTGTCCGTTTCCGGCGAGGTCAAGCCGTTGCCCGTGATCGGTGCGTTTGCGCAGGCTATGGGTGGTGCCGCCGAGGGCGGCTACGTTGAGCTCAAGGTCGATGTCTCGTATCAATCGCGTCCCGAATGGCTGGAGGGAGATTATGATTCGTGGATTGCTACATGGGATTAAGCGTTTCTGGTCTAGACGCGTTTTGACGCGCCGTCCGAGCTGCCATTGCAAGCGAGGCGGCTTTATGGGTCGAGCCGGTGTCGATCTGTTTATCGAAGACGGCGCCTATACCACGCTTTCTTCTGCCGTGGTCATCCTAGTGGTGCTCACATTGTTGTTTTCGTCGACCGCGGCGATATGGAGCATGTCGCGTGCCGGGGACACCCAGGTGGCGGCCGATAGCGGCGCGCTGGCGGGTGCCAACGTAGTGTCGTCCTATCACACGGCTGCCACGGTGGTTGATGCGAGTATCTTGAGTCTGGGGCTGGCGGGGTTTGCCACGATCGGGACGGGCCTGGTCGCCATCCTCATCCCGGGTGCCGAGCCGGTTGCCGGCAATATGGTCGACACCGGGATCGAGATCATTAAAACGCGCAACAAGTTTGCCAAAAGCGCATCGGAAGGCTTACAGAAAATCGAGACGGCTCTGCCGTATCTGATCGCCGCGCGTGCCACGCAGGCGGTGTCGGCGCAGGATACCGATAGTGTGACCTATACCGGTACGGCGCTTGCCGTGCCCAGGACATCCGAGTCGGACTTTGCTGCGCTCAAAGGGTCAGAGATCTCGACCGATACCATTAAAGACACATCAGATGATTTAGAGCGTGCGGCCGAGGAGCTGCGGAAGGCCTCGGAGGAGACGGCGAAGGCAAAGGAGCGCGCTTGGCTGGCGGATTGTGGTGGGTCTGACAAGGGCTCGGTCGGCAGCTGTTCTTGTATGTGGGAGCGCGCAAAAAGCCTAACGGATCTTTCCGGTGTTCAAAATCCGCATTACTCATCGAGCGTTACGTGGGAGCCTCAAGTTGCCCTTGATCGCGCGAAGGACTACTACCATTGGCGTCTGACAAATGAGAAGCCCCAGGGCTCGAGTGTCGAGATGAAGGCAGAGTCTGCGGCGCGTAAGGCGTTTTATACCTATGCGAACGCGGAGGTCGATCGGGCATATATAACCGAGAACGGAGACAGGGTTTCCTCCTATATTCCGCTGCTGCCGCGCAACTCTGATGAGGTTCGGGCGACGGAACTCTATACCGATGCGGTGTGGCCGACTAGCGTAAACGATGACAAGGCGTATCTGCATTACGGGACGACCTGCCCCAACTATAAGAAAGGGACGCCGAGCGGATTTGCTTCGGTTGCCGATTACGATGGACAGGATAAATGCAGCAAATGCCATTTTGGCGTTTTGTCGCTTGGTGCTGTTGCGGCGCCTTCAACCTCTATCGAAAACGGCTTCGAGTATCACTTTGACAAGTTTAAAGACGCCCTGGAGGACTACGTCGACTGTCGCAACAAGGAGCTCGAGCTCGAGCGTCAGACCGAGGACGAAGCCGACCGTGCGGGCAATGCGTTCGATACCGCCATCAAAGAACTTTCCGGTGAGCGTCCGCGTATCGCTCCGCCCGGTCGCAACGGCGTGGTTGCCTTTGCGGTTTCGGGTGCCATCTCGAGCCCCGATGAGCTCAACTCTTCGTTTAACACGGCAGTCAGGCTTGGCGATCGCGGTGCCATCTCTGCCGCGGTGCTGGCGCCCGATGGGGCGACGGCGCAAAACAACGTGCTTTCGCGATTTTTCTCGACATTGAAGGAACGCTCGGGTGGCGTTGCCGGCGTACTCGATGGCGTCATGGATGTCTGGGGACGGCTGCTTGTGGGATACGGAGACATCCAAGGTTCGGCCGACGAACTTATGGACGAGATGATTAAAGGCCTAGGAGGGGGCAGCGGCGCGTTGGGCTCCATCGCATCGTGGCTCGGCGATACCGTTTCGGCGTCCGTGGCGGCGTTGGGTCTGGAGCCGTGCGACTTGCGCCTGCGAAAGCCGGTGCTGACCGATTCCGCCAACGTCATTAAGAGTCCGGGGTCTGACATTGCTGGTTTCTCTCAAGCGCAAGACAAGCTGCGAAGTATTCCGTTGGGCGTGACCGATCCCAAGGCGCTTTGCGAGGCGTTGGAATATCAAGTCGAACGCACCATTAGCGGCACGGTGTTCACGCTTGCGGAGATTCCTCTGCCCGGCGGCGGCTCCATCCCGCTCACCGTCGATGTCGCCACGCTGGTTGGCGCTCTGGGCGGTGGGTCGTAATGAGTATCCGCATGCGTCTGCGCGAGGAGCGCGCCCAAGCGACGGTGGAGATGGCAGTGGTTACGCCCGTTTTGCTGGTGTTGGCACTCATCGTGTACAACGTCATGATCTTTGCCAGCGCTGTCGCGCGCTTCGACCGCGTGGTGCCCGACATCGTGTTGGCGCACGCCGTGGCGTCGGAGGGGGAGGGCGACGAAAGCTCTGCCGATGCCTCGGCGACGGTTCAGACTCAAATTCTGAATGCCATGGAAGGCTATGGCTTGCAGATCGAAGTGTCGAGCGAGCAAGGCGCGGAGGCATCGGATGGTGGCCTGCTCTCCCTATCCGGTACGTTTAGGACCTACACCTGCACCATGCACTATGAGCCGTGGCCGACTTCTCTCAGCATCGCTGGCGTTACGCTGGGGGCGCCGACAACGTTGTCGCACGAGCGCGCGGTGACGGTCGATCCATGGCGTCCGGGGGTGGTCATGTGACCGCGGTCTCGTCCTACATCGCGTACGCGCGGGCGCTCAACAGGCTGGGTTGGACGCCGGCCGAGTTTGCGGTGGCGGAGTCGTTTGCCGTGCGCCTGCGCGGCATGCTGGGACGGTGTCCGGTTGCCGCCAACGGTCTGCCGCTCGTCATGGCGTTTCCACGCTGCTCTTCGGTCCATACGTGTTTTATGGCCTATCCCATCGACATCGCCTTCATCGATCGCGACGGCAATATCCTCGCGCGCTACGAAAGCGTTCGTCCTTGGCGCACGTGCTCCTGCCCCGGCGCCTGGGCCGTACTAGAGCGTCCTTCAATCATTGTTTCGATCCCTGCTCTCCAACGCGTGCCGGCTTAAGAATTGGCGACAGCGGACTTTCGTCATACGAAATTGGGTAAGATGGAGGAGAAGATGCATGGATGTTGAGATCCATCCCAACGCTAAAAAGCACCTGACGGAAAAGCAGGTGCTTAGCGCTTGGCTTGCGGTTACTGAGTGCATTCGTCGCGAGTCGAAGGACGAGCCGCCGAGATGGCTTGCGATTGGATGGCTCCCAGACGGACGAAGCGTGGAGCTTGTCGCGGTCGAGCTTGTCCGTGGGTGGCTTATCATTCATGCCTTGTCTCCAGTCCAGAAGAAATTTTGGCAGGAGATTGAACAGGCTCGGCAAAGGGGTCGATGATGGGCAAGACGTATACGGCCGCTAATGGTCAGGTTGTAACGGATGAAATGATTGACGCGTGGTGCGAGTCGTACGAGCGCGGAGAGTTTCCGGATGGCGAACACACCGTTGGTGGGATCGTGCATGGACGGCCCCCACTCTCAGGTGAGGGGACGGCAACGCTGTCGGTCAAGATTCCTCTGGGAATGAAGGAGGCCATTCGTCGACGGGCGGCTGCCGAGGGGATGACGCCAAGTGAGTTTGCCCGTGCGGCTCTGAGCGAAAAACTACTTGCGGCCGGTTGATGCTTCTGACGTGCCGTTCTATAGGATCGAGGTCGTGGCCGATGTCGCGCGCAAAAACTTTTTTAAAATTCTCGGTTGACCGGAGCGTGTCCTTGGTTATACTAATCAAGCCTTGAAACAAGGCACACCTCAAATGGCTGGGTAGCTCAGTTGGTAGAGCAGAGGACTGAAAATCCTCGTGTCAGGGGTTCGATTCCCTTCCCCGCCACCTTGAATTGACTAGGACCTCTGCAAAGGGGTCCTTTTCTTTTACCGAGGGCTCCTGCGGAAACTGCATCCCGGAATTTGGCTTCAGAGCGGGATGCGTTTTCCGCTTTGAAGCCGCTTGGGAAAGTGCGACCCGGAATGACGCTGGATTGTGGGTCGAGCTTTCCGGTTGGGTCTGCCAGCGGAAAATGCATCCCATTATTGAGCGGAAAAACGGGATGAGCTTTCCGGCGCGCGTGTGCATCTTGGCGTGTGCATCTCGGGTTCCGCTTGCCCGGACATTCCTCCCACTTTTGCGCCACTTTGTAGACCGTTCGGTCGCCTGTCCGCACGCGCGGGTATACTCAAAACGATACTTTTCCTATGCAATACGATGCAGGTTCGACCTGCGCGATTCGAAGGGGGCAGTGATGGAGAGGATTCTCGGCGTTAATCTCTCTGGCTGGTTTATTCCCGAGCCCTGGGTGACCCCGTCGCTGTATGCGGCGACCGGTGCATCCAACGCGGCGGAGCTGCAAGAGGCAATGGGCACCGCTGCCTATAACGAGCGCATGCGTCGCCATTACGAGACGTTTGTGAGCGAGGACGATTTTCGTCGTATGGCGCAGATCGGTCTCAACGCCGTGCGCCTGCCGGTGCCGTGGTATGCCTTTGGCTCGCAGGAGTCCGACGCTTCCTACATCTCGGTCGTCGATTATATCGACCGTGCTATTG
Source organism: Coriobacteriaceae bacterium (assembly GCA_902399975.1). Classification (GTDB taxonomy): domain Bacteria; phylum Actinomycetota; class Coriobacteriia; order Coriobacteriales; family Coriobacteriaceae; genus Collinsella. The sequence goes on from CABOHA010000003.1 coordinate 88,767, forward strand.
AGTGGGCCGCCAAGTACAACATCCGCGTACTGCTCGATCTGGCGACTGTACCCGGCGGTCAGGGCGATTCCAACGATTCACCCACGACGCCGGAAGTCGTCGCTGAGTGGCATTCGTCCACCAATGGCCGTCACGTTGCGCTCGATGTGCTCGAGCGCCTGGCCGATCGCTATGGTGAGGCCGAGAGCCTGCTGGGCATCGAGCTGTTGGATACGCCGCAGATGAGTGTACGCAAGAGCCTCTTTACTGTGACGGACGGCATTCCGGCGCACTACCTGCGCAACTTCTATCGTGACGCGTACGAGCTCGTTCGTTCGTATATGCCCGAGGACAAGATTGTCGTCTTTTCCTCTTCGGGACACCCTGGCGAGTGGAAGCACTTTATGCGCGGTGCCAAGTACAAGAACGTCTACATGGACCTTCATCTGTACCATTACCGCGACGAGTATGCGCTCGACATCACGAGCCCCCGCGGGCTGACGACGGCGATTTCGCGTAACAAGCGCGAGCTTAAAGAAGCGATCTCGACTGGGTTCCCCGTGCTGGTGGGCGAATGGTCGGGTGCGGCGATCTTTGCCAACTCGTCGGTTACGCCCGAGGGGCGCAATGCCTACGAGCGCGTGTTTATCGCCAACCAGCTGGCTTCGTTTGCGCCGGCTGCCGGTTGGTTCTTCCAAACGTGGAAGACCGAGAAGCGCATTGCAGCGTGGGACGCCCGCGCGGCGCTCGGCACGCTCGAGCGCGGCATGATTGAATAGGTTGATATGACGCAAAACAGCGCCCATACGGGCAAACTCTATGTGGTCGGCACGCCCATCGGCAACCTGGGCGACCTGTCCCCGCGCGTTGGCGAGGCCTTTGCCGCCGCCGATGCCATTTGCTGCGAAGACACGCGTGTGACGTCGAAGCTGCTGATGCACCTGGGCATTTCCAAGCCGCTTGTCCGTTGCGACGAGAATGTGATCGCCAGTCGCGCCGCCGGCCTGGTCGACCGTCTGCTGGCGGGGGAGACCCTCGCCTTTGCCTCGGACGCCGGCATGCCGAGTGTGTCCGATCCCGGCCAGGCGCTGGTCGAGGCGGCACGTGAGGCCGATGTGCCCGTCGAAGTTATCCCCGGGCCCTCCGCTTGCGTCACGGCGCTCGTCTCGTCCGGCATTCCCTGCGAGCATTTCTTCTTCGAAGGCTTTTTGGGTCGCAAGCACGGCGACCGCGTGCGCCGACTGCAGCGCCTTGCCGTGGTGCCCGGCGCACTCATCTTCTACGAGTCTCCACATCGCATCGTGGCGACGCTCGAGGCCGTGGCGGAGGTCTTTCCCCAGCGTGAGGTTGCCGTCTGCCGCGAACTCACCAAGCTGCACGAGGAGGTCTTGCGCGGGTCCGCTGCCCAGCTTGCCGAGGAGCTGCGTGCTCGCGGCGAGGTAAAGGGCGAGATTGCGCTGGTCATCGCGCCGCCGAGCGAGGATGAGGAGGCCGGTATCGTGCCGGTTGGCGCCGCGGCAGCGGATCCCGACGAGGCCCTGCGCGAGGATATCCGCGCCGCGCTCGAGGAGGGGGAGCCCGCGTCTGCGGTGGCCAAGCGCCTGTCTCAGAAGTATTCGCGCCGCAAGCGCGATGTCTATGCCATGGTGCTCGATATGCAATAGATGGAGGATATCCAGCCCTTGCGCTAGAATCATCCTCTGTATGCAACGTTTTTCTGGAGGACAAACCCCATGGATCAAAGCAAGCCTTCGTTCTTTATCACGACGCCCATCTACTACGTCAACGCCGATCCACACCTGGGCACGGCTTATTCCACCATCATCGCCGACGTTCAGGCTCGCTATCGCCGTTCCGCCGGCTATAACGTCAAGTTCCTGACCGGCATGGACGAGCACGGCGAGAAGGTCGCCGAGGCCGCAGCCAAGCATGGCATGACGCCGCAGGAGTGGACCGACAGCCAGGCTCCGCACTTCAAGGAGCTTTGGAGCAAGCTCGAGATTTCCAATGATGACTTCATCCGCACCACCGAGCCGCGCCAGCATCATGCCGTGCAGTACCTGTGGGAGCGCATGAAGGAGTCCGGCTACCTGTATAAGGGCAGCTACGACGGTTGGTATTGCGTGCCTGACGAGACCTACTTCACCGATACGCAGGTCCAGAAGGGCGACGAGGAGTACGGCAGCGTCGGCCAGCACCTGTGCCCCGACTGCCACCGTCCGCTTGAGCGCGTGCAGGAGGAGTCCTACTTCTTTAAGCTTTCCGCCTTCCAGGACAAGCTGCTCAAGCTCTATGACGAGCACCCCGACTTTGTCGAGCCTGCGTTCCGCATGAACGAGGTTCGCAGCTTTGTCGAGGGCGGCCTTAACGACCTTTCCGTGAGCCGTACGAGCTTTGACTGGGGCATTCAGGTCCCGTTTGACGAGGGTCACGTGACCTACGTGTGGTTCGATGCGCTGCTCAACTATATGACAGCCGTCGGCTACGGTGTCGACACCGACGAGGCCCGTGCCGAGCTGGCCTATCGCTGGCCCGCGCAGTTCCACATCGTGGGTAAGGACATCATCCGCTTCCACTGCGTCATTTGGCCCGCCATGCTCATGGCCATCGGCGAGGCCCTGCCCGAGCACGTCTTTGCCCACGGCTTCCTGACCGTGCGCAATGCCGAGACCGGCAAGGCCGAGAAGATGTCCAAGAGCCGCGGCAACGCCATCGCTCCGCAGGATGTTATCGACATGCTGGGCGTCGAGGGCTACCGCTATTACTTTATGACCGACGTGGTCCCCGGCACCGACGGCGCCATCAGCTTCGATCGTATGGAGCAGGTCTACAACGCCGATCTGGCCAACAGCTGGGGGAACCTCATCTCGCGCTCGCTCAACATGAGCGCAAAGTACTTTGACGGCTGCGCCCCGGCTAAACCGGCGTCTGCCGACGCGTTCGATAACCCGCTGGCAAAGATTGCCGACGGTTTGGTCGAGCGCTACATGGCCAAGATGGACGTGCTCGATTACGGTGGAGCCAAGGATGAGGTTATGGAGCTCATCCATGCCGCCAACCACTACATCGAGGACTCCGAGCCCTGGGCGCTTGCCAAGGACGAGGCCAAAGCTGACGAGCTGGCATTTGTGATCTACAACCTGCTCGAGGCCATCCGCATCGCCGCCCACCTGCTGATGCCGCTCATGCCTCAGACCTCTGCCGAGGCCCTGCGCCGCCTGTCCTGCGAGAACGAGGCCGCGACCGACGACCTCAAGGGCATTTGCGCTTGGGGCCTGCTTGCTGGTGGTCAGCCCGTCGAGAAGGGCGATCCGCTGTTCCCGCGTCTGGCGTAGAGACCGCGCGAGCGCCATATCGGCAATTTGCTGTTTAGATGTAAGGGCATGGCCGCAACGGTCCATGCCCTTTCGTTTCAAGACGCCGCCATCATGCTAAGGAGGCAACTATGACAACTTCGCCTTTGGCAAACCCCACGGCCACCAGGGAGCTGCTGGAGGAGTTTGGCCTTGCGACCAAGCATCGCCTGGGCCAGAACTTTCTAATCGACAATCATGTGATCGAGCGTATCTGCGAGCTTGCCGAGCTTGCAGGTGACGAGCGCGTACTCGAGGTGGGTCCGGGTTGCGGTACTTTGACACTTGCGTTGCTGCAGGAAGCGGCGTGCGTTACGTCCATTGAGGCCGATCCCGAGCTTGAGCCGGTGCTCGATGCCCACGCCGCCGACTATGCCAACTTCCGCTTTATCATGGGCGATGCGCTCAAGGTGGGCCCGGAGCAGATTGAGCAGGCTGCGGGCGGTGAGCCGACGGTATTTGTCGCGAACTTGCCCTATAACGTGGCGGCGACGATCATTTTGCAATTTTTCCAGACAATGCCGGCGCTCAAGCGCGCCGTCGTCATGGTGCAAAAGGAGGTTGCCGATCGCATTGCCGCAGTGCCGGGCAACAAGACCTATGGCGGCTATACGGCAAAGCTTGGCCTGTATGCGCAGGTAACGGGTCGCTTTGAGGTGCCGCCGCGTTGCTTTATGCCGGCGCCACACGTGGACTCGGCCGTCGTGCGTATCGACCGTGTTGACGGTGTGGTGCCCGAAGGACTCGATCGCGAATTTGTGGCCCGTGTGATTGACGCTGCATTTGCTCAGCGTCGCAAGACCATCCGCAATTCCATGAGCGCCAACGGCTTTGCCAAGGACGTGCTCGATGCCGCCTTTGAGGCTTGCGGTATCGCACCCACCACGCGCGCCGAGACGCTCGGCGTCGCCGACTTTGTGTGCCTGGCTCGGGAGCTTTCCCATGACGCTTAATGCCGAACGCGTGACGTTTACCAAGAAAAAGAAGACGGTTGCTTGTCCCGTGCCCTTGGCACCGCTTGCCGACACACATGCGCATCTGCTTTCGTTCTGGGGCAAGGATGTGCCCGAGACACTCGTGCGTGCCAAGGCGGCAGGCATCGACCTGTTGGTGACGGTCTTCGATCCCATTGCCGACAAGCGCAGCGTGACGGACTATAGCGACTGGCTGACGCGCGAGATTCTGCCGATACGGGATATCCCGCAGATCAAGTATCTTGCCGGCGTGCATCCGTATGGCGCGCCGGACTATACCGACGACGTTCACGCACAGGTCGTTGCCGCGCTTGATGATCCCTTATGCGCCGGTATTGGCGAAATCGGTCTGGACTACCACATGGACTATGACGACGATATCGCGCCGGCGCCCCACAGCGTGCAGATTGATTGCATGGCACGTCAGCTCGAAGTCGCCGTGCGCTGCAATGTGCCGGTGGAGTTGCACCTGCGGCACGAGGACTCGGATGGGGAGCGCACCTCGCATATGGATGCGTACAACGTGCTTCGTGAGGTGGGCGTGCCCCAGGCCGGTTGTGTGCTGCACTGTTTTGGCGAGGACCGCGCCACGATGGAGCGCTTTGTGGAGCTGGGCTGCTATATCGCCTATGGTGGTGCGGCCACCTTTAAGCGCAACGACGACGTGCGCGAGGCATTTGCGGCAACCCCACTCGATCGAATTTTGTTCGAGACGGATTGCCCGTATATGGCGCCGGAGCCCATTCGCGATCTTGAGTGCGAGCCTGCAATGATTTCCATCACGGCAAACGCGCTGGTCAACGACCGCGTCGATCGTACCGGTGAGGACGCCGAAGCAATCGCTCGAGCCGCCTGGGAAAATGCCTGCAAACTTTTTCAAAAATAGTTCTTGCGTTCGCGGTGGCGCTCCGTTATTCTAATTCCTGCACGCGGGCGTGGCGGAATTGGCAGACGCGTACGGTTCAGGTCCGTATGGGGGCAACCCCATGAAGGTTCAAGTCCTTTCGCCCGCACCATTGATTGAAAGAGCTCCCAGCAATGGGAGCTTTTTTGTTATAGGCCCATCGCGGGGACTTTAACCTGCGAAGGAGCGAGCGTCAAGAAAACGCGGAGCGTTTTTAGCGAGCTGGCGAGTCCGCCGGCAGGCGGGCGAAGCCGGTGCGGATCCGCGAAGCGGATACGCGGACGTCCTTTCGCTCGCACCATGGATTGAAAGAGCTCCCAGCAATGGGAGCTTTTTTGTTATGCACGATCTCCTTGGACGGGTATCCTAATGGCAACGTGTGCCTATCAGAGGAGAGACCATGCTGTTTTCCGGTATCATCGCTGCCCTTACGAGCCTTTTGATTCCCATCATCATCCTGCTGCTGTTGTTTCCCAACGCCTGCTACGTCGTTGAGCAGCAGCACGCTGTGATCATCGAGCGCTTGGGTAAGTTCAATCGTATCGTCAACGCGGGCTTCCACGTGAAGGTGCCCGTGATCGACCGCAAGGCCGCCACGGTGAGCCTGCGCACCATGAAAAACGGTTTTGGCATCGACGTTAAGACCCAGGACAACGTGACCATCGGCCTTGAGGTCTCCGCTCAGTACCACGTGAGCTACGACATGGGCGCCGGCCCGGCAGATTCGGGCATCTACAAGAGCTACTACATGCTGCAGGAGCCCGTCGACCAGATGCGTGACTTCATCACCGACGCCCTGCGCTCTTCGATTCCTGTCTACACACTCGATGAGGTCTTTGCCAAGAAGGATGACATCGCCAAGGATGTCAACGCTACCGTTTCCGAGCAGATGGCCGCCTACGGCTTCACCCTCGTGTCGACGCTCATCACCAAAATCGCACTGCCGACCGAGGTTGAGAACTCCATGAACGACATCAACGCCGCCCAGCGCAAGCGCGCTGCGGCACAGGAGCTCGCCGAGGCAGACCGCATCAAGCGCGTCACCGAGGCGACCGCCGAGGCCGAGGCAATGGAAAAGGCGGGCGAGGGCATCGCCAACCAGCGCAAGGCCATCGCACTGGGTATCAAAGATTCGCTCGAGATCATCCAGGAGACGGGTGTCGGCAATGACGAGGCCAACCAACTGTTCATGTTTACGCAGTGGTCTGAGATGATGACGGAGTTCGCTCGCACGGGTAAAACCTCGACGGTCGTGCTGCCGAGCGACTTTTCGCAGTCGGCCTCGATGTTCGAGCAGATGCTGGCCGCCGGCAAAGTTCAAAACGATTCGAAGGAGTAGGCGCGCGTGAAATACACCGTCGTTTGCGTCGGTAAGCTCAAGGAGCGCTTTTGGAAGGACGCGTGCGCTGAGTACACCAAGCGCCTAGGTGCCTATGCCAAGGTGGATATCCGCGAGGTGGCCGATATCGACCCGGCTAAGGCGGGCGGCGTGGATGTCGCGCGCGACAAGGAGGGGGCGGCGATTCTTACAGCCCTGCCGCCTCGAGCACATGTGATCTTGCTGGCCATTGAGGGCAAAGAGCGCTCGAGCGAGGAACTTTCGGCGCGGCTCGATGATCTTATGCTACGTGGTAACAGCGACATCGCCTTTGTAATTGGCGGATCGGACGGCGTGAGCGATGACGTGCGCGCACGAGCCGACGAGATGCTCAGCTTTGGACGTATTACCTTGCCGCATAACTTGGCGCGCGTGGTGCTGCTGGAGCAGATCTACCGCGCCTGCAAGATCAGCCGCGGCGAGCCGTATCACAAATAGGTCAGCAATACGAAACAATGGCGTGGGACAATAGCTTTCGTTTTGAGGAATGTGTCTGAAAGGACTATGTGATATGAAGATTGGATTTGTCGGTTTTGGCAATATGGCGAGCGCTATGGCCGATGGCTGGATCGCTGCCGGTGTAGCTGCGAGCGACATGTGCGCCTGTGCGGGTCGCTACGACGCACTGGTTGAGCGCTGTGAGGCGCGCGGGATGGCCGCTTGCCACGATGCCGCCGAGGTTGTCGCCGCATCCGATATCGTGGTCGCTGCGGTCAAGCCGTACATGATCGAGAAGGTATTCGCCCCGCTCAAGGATGCTCTTGCCAAAAAGGTCGTTCTGTCGGTTGCCTGGACCTGGGACAGTGCCAAGTGGGAGCAGGTCCTGCCGGGCGTCGCGCATATCTCGACGGTGCCCAACACGCCGGTTTCGGTGGGCGAGGGCGTCATCGCTTGCGAGAAGGCTTCCACGCTTAGTGATGAGCAGAGCGCAGTGGTGCTTGATTTGCTTGGCAAGCTCGGTGCGGTGGTCGAGCTCGATACGAGCCTGCTGTTCGTGGGCGGCACGGTGGGTGGTTGCGCTCCGGCATTTGTCGCTATGGCAATCGAGGCCCTGGGCGATGCAGCGGTCAAGCACGGTATCCCGCGCGCTGATGCCTATCGCATTGTGAGCCAGATGGTGCTGGGTACGGCAAAGCTGCAGCTCGCAACCGGTCAGCATCCCGCAGCGATGAAGGATGCCGTGTGCTCGCCCGGCGGTGCCACCATCAAGGGCGTCGTTGCGCTCGAGGACGCTGGCATGCGCAGCGCCCTGGTCAAGGCAATCGACGCAACCCTCCAGTAAAACCGACCAAAAAAGGGACAGTTTATTTTGGCAGGTTTTTCCTGCGGTTTTGTCCTTTTAGCGAAAAGTGCCCCGCAACTGGCTCAATTCCAGTTGCGGGGCACTTGCGTTTGCCCAGATAAAACCGACCAAAATAAACCTGTCCCTTTTTGGCAGGTTAGTCCCAGAAGCTGTCTTCTTCGTCCTCGGACTTGGGGCCGCGGTCGACATACATCTTATGGGTGCGCTTCTCCATTACAAAGGCAATAATCGCAAACAGCAGGATGCCGCCGGCGAAAAGGATGGCAAAACCGGTGCGGGTGCCAAACAAAAAGGAAAAAACTGCGTCCATTGGGTGCCTTCTTGCGTAGTTGAGTTGGGTCGTAAACGCTCATAAGTATATACTTGCCCATACATGTACAAGGTTGCAACCTAAATGGAATGTATATCGCCGGAGGATCTAATGCTTGATATCAAGTTTGTTCGCGAGAACCCCGATGCCATCGATGTCGCCATGGCTAACCGCCAGACGTCTTGGGATCGCGAGAAGTTCTTTGAGCTCGACGACGAGCGTCGTGCCGTCATCACCGAGGTCGAGGAACTTCAAGCTACGCGCAACGCCGAGTCCAAGAAGATCGGCGCCCTGATGAAGGAGGGCAAGAAGGACGAGGCCGAGGCCGCCAAGGAGGCCGTGCGCGCCGTCAACGAGAAGATTGACGGTCTGGCCGAGCGCCGCACTGCTCTCGAGCAGGAGCAGTACGACTTCATGGCTCACCTGCCCAACATTCCTTGCGAGGCCACGCCGTACGGCAAGGACGAGGACGAGAACATCGAGCGCCGTCGTTGGGGCACCCCGCGCGAGTTCGACTTCGACTTTAAGCCGCACTGGGATCTGGGCACCGACCTCGACATCCTTGACTTCGAGCGCGGCAACAAGCTCTCCGGCAGCCGCTTCACCGTTCTCGGTGGCGCCGGCGCCCGTCTTGAGCGCGCCCTCATCAACTTCTTCCTCGATACGCACACCAGCCGTGGTTTTAAGGAGTGGTGGCCGCCCATCGTCGTCAAGCGTCAGACCATGTTCGGCACGGGCCAGCTGCCCAAGTTCGAGGACGACGCCTATCACGTCTCGGGCGACAACTTCCTGATCCCCACCGCCGAGGTCGTGCTCACCAACCTGCACGCCGGTGAGGTCCTCGACGCCGATACCCTGCCGCGCCGCTACACCGCCTTCACCCCCTGCTTCCGCGAGGAGGCCGGCTCCGCTGGTCGCGATACCCGCGGCATCATTCGCCAGCACGAGTTCGACAAGGTCGAGATGGTAAAGTTTGCCAAGCCGGAGGAGTCCGACGAGGAGCTCGAGAGCATGACCGCCGAGGCCGAGTACCTGCTGCAGCAGCTGGGCCTTCCGTATCGCGTGATTAGCCTGTGCACCGGCGACTTGGGCTTCTCTGCCCGTCAGACCTACGACGTCGAGGTCTGGCTGCCGAGCTACAACGCCTACAAGGAGATCAGCTCCTGCTCCAACTGCGGTGACTTCCAGGCCCGTCGCGCCAACATCAAGTATCGCGACCCCGAGAACTTCAAGGGTTCGCGCTATCTGCACACCCTCAACGGTTCCGGTCTGCCGGCTGGCCGTACCATGGCAGCCATTCTGGAGAACTACCAGAACGCTGACGGCACCATCACGATCCCCGAGGTTCTGCGTCCCTACATGGGCGGCCTCGAGAAGATCGAGCCGGTCGCGTAGATTGGCTGCATAAGCGATTTGCTAGGGCACTCCTTTTTGGGGTGCCCTTTTTGTGTACGGCCATACCATGCTGTGCGGACAGCTCAATAGAAAACACACGAACAACTGTTCTGTATACAGCCATCTACCTGCTATGCTTTTGCTAAATAAGAGCGAGAGAAAGGGGACGCGATGGAGCTGTTTGATGATCGGGTGGTTTTGTTTGAGAGCGACGAGGGCGGGGAGTACCTGCTTGTGACGTGTGAGCCGTCTGGCATGGGTGGCCTGGTGGTTCGACAGACGAGCGAGGGGCCGTTGACGCAATGGTGCTACGAGGAGTCGCCTCATGTGGTTGAGACGTTTGTGGCGCACGAGGGGCTTGTGGCCCTAGAGCATTTCTATGGGGTCCAGACATCTAATCAGGTTGCTCGCATGTTGAGTATCTCGTTTGCCGATTATGATTGTGCCCAGCGGGTGAGATCGCTCCTGAGGGAACTTGATGCTAAGTTTGGCGTGATCGAAAAGCCAATCGATCGTACGGGGAACGACGGTATATGCGGAGCAGCATGACAAAACTGCGTTCCACAAAAAAGTTTGAGATTGTGCTTGACTCCAATAAGCTAAAGTGGTTTTATATGTTTTGCGCTGCGGCGTTACCTCAGCTGGATAGAGGGTCTGACTACGAATCAGAACGTCATAGGTTCGAATCCTATACGCCGCACCAATTGAAATTCAAAGCCTCCGGCAACGGGGGCTTTTCTTTTATGGCAACACCGCATGGATTCGAACCTCGGTCGAGGCGCGGGCGTCAAGAAAACGCGGAGCGTTTTAGCCCGCGGGCGAGCGCGCCGGCAGGCGGGCGAAGCCGGTGCGGATCCGCGCAGCGGATGCGCGGAATCCTATACGCCGCACCAATTGAAATTGAAAGCCTCCGGCAACGGGGGCTTTTCTTTTAGGCAGTCGCCGCATGGATTCGAACCTCGGTCGAGGCGCGGGCGTCTTAATCATCACTTCGTAAAATTTTTCCAAATTGTCGCTTGACCCATCGAGGGGTCACGTGCATAATAATCCGTGCGTTGCGGCGTTACCTCAGCTGGATAGAGGGTCTGACTACGAATCAGAACGTCATAGGTTCGAATCCTATACGCCGCACCATTTGAGATTAAAGCTCCCGGCAACGGGGGCTTTTCCTTTACGGGGGCATTGCGGAGATTCGATCCTCGTTCGAGGCGCGAGCGTTAAGAAAACGCGAAGCGTTTTTAGCGAGCGGGCGAGTCCGCCGGCAGGCGGGCGAAGCCGGTGCGGATCCGCGCAGCGGATGCGCGGAATCCTATACGCCGCACCAATTGGCTTTAAAGCTCCCGGCGACGGGGGCTTTTCTTATATCGCGATGCGTCGAAGATCGCGCCAAGCCCTCCAAATGATTAAAAATCAAATTCGATAACTTTTTTTGAAAAAATGCTTGACCATTATTCAGTCCCTGTGCATAATAATCAACAAGTCGCGGCGTTACCTCAGCTGGATAGAGGGTCTGACTACGAATCAGAACGTCATAGGTTCGAATCCTATACGCCGCACCATTTGAGATTAAAGCTCCCGGCAACGGGGGCTTTTCCTTTACGGGGGCATTGCGGAGATTCGATCCTCGTTCGAGGCGCGAGCGTTAAGAAAACGCGAAGCGTTTTTAGCGAGCGGGCGAGTCCGCCGGCAGGCGGGCGAAGCCGGTGCGGATCCGCGCAGCGGATGCGCGGAATCCTATACGCCGCACCAATTGGCTTTAAAGCTCCCGGCGACGGGGGCTTTTCTTATATCGCGATGCGTCGAAGATCGCGCCAAGCCCTCCAAATGATTAAAAATCAAATTCGATAACTTTTTTTGAAAAAATGCTTGACCATTATTCAGTCCCTGTGCATAATAATCAACAAGTCGCGGCGTTACCTCAGCTGGATAGAGGGTCTGACTACGAATCAGAACGTCATAGGTTCGAATCCTATACGCCGCACCATTTGAGATTAAAGCTCCCGGCAACGGGGGCTTTTCTTTTACGTAAGCACCGCATGGATTCGAACCTCGGTCGAGGCGCGGGCGTAAAGAAAACGCGGAGCGTTTTTAGCCCGCGGGCGAGCACGCCGGCGGGCGGGCGAAGCCGGTGCGGATCCGCGCAGCGGATGCGCGGAATCCTATACGCCGCACCATTTGAGATTAAAGCTCCCGGCAACGGGGGCTTTTCTTTTACGTAAGCACCGCATGGATTCGAACCTCGGTCGAGGCGCGGGCGTAAAGCGGACGATTTCCTGTCGACTCGTGTAAGATTCCGAGTAGATGTCGCGACTTATTCGCGACCACTCCTTCTTCAAGCGACCGATCAGGGTGATATTCCGTGGCAGAGCGTCCGACATACAAGCTCAGGTTTCTCGATCCCAAGAAGCGCTTTCCGGCGATGCCCGAGCAGCCTGCGGGACGCTCATATGGCGTGGTCTGGAAACTCTTTGGCGAGGATCGGCATGAATCTTGTTATGTCGTCGAATTCGTTGGCAAAAGCCATGTGTCGCTTTTGGGCTACGTAAGCGTTTCGGGCGAGGTGTACAAGGTGGACCGCCCCGTCAGCGAGGCTCCGCTGCCCAACGATCCCGACATGGAACTGGTCCTTGACGAGTCGGACTCCGGTATTGGTGAGATTATGGTGAGGGGAGCAAACGGCACGATGCGCGCGTGCGCGCGAACCGTCGGCTCTCCCGAAGGTCCCATGCGCGAGCAGTCCGATCACGAGACATGGAATTCGACCCGCTCCCTTCCTTACGGTGAGTTCATGGCATCGATGTTCCTGCGCTACGTGATATTCGCTGACTCCGAAAATACCATTGCGAGCACGGCGGACGCCGACGGACTCGACGAGGGTATGCAAAACGTTGTCGACAAGATCAAGCTCGTAAAGCTGCCCGAGCCGGTCGAGGTGTTTTTGGGCTTTAACACGACACCGCTACCTGACGCTATCGAGACGCTGCTCTACCGCGTTGACCATGCCGAGAATCCGAGCGGTATCGAGCGCTATGCCGCCGCCCTTATGAGTGAAATTGACTTGCCTCGCTTGCGCACCATCGCCGCTAAGTCCGAGATGAGCCTGGCTCGCATCGATCGCTCAAAGCTTTTCTATCTCAATTTTGATCGCAGCCTGCTGGACCAGGACGAGATTGACATGCTGCTTGCCATCGAGTGCCGTCTTAACCGTCTCTCCGGCATCCTTGAGCACATCGGGGCCGGATTGGTCCCTGCGGCATCCTCGCCGAGCCTTGAGGGCTGCGCGCTCTTTGATGCGTGGCATATCGCCAAGACGACCAACGATGTTCCCCGACTGCTTGATACGGCCTCGAGCGATAACCCGTGGGGCAAACCGGGTACGGTGGCTTGCCAGCCGGGCGGTGAGTGGGATGTGCGTACCCGCTTCGCGCGTATTGTCGAGGCGCTTAACGTGGTCACGCGGCTCGACTATACCTATCGGGCAAACGTTGCCGAGGGGATTATGCTCGTTCGGTTTGGGCAGTCTGTCGTTGATGCCATGCCGCAACGTGAATACGACGCTCAAGATGACGCCTGGCACGAGCTGGACGAGGACACGCGCACGATCTGGGCCGCGGAGCACGATGCGCGCGTGGCGCTCACGCTTGCGGCAGCGTGTTTTGCCGCGGGCACCTGCATCACGCGCTGCTATGTGCAGATTGCTGCTCCCGACAGTGAGCAGGGCGAGTGCGTTGTCGCAACGTATTTCTTTGGGCGCGCGGCCTATCTGGCCGATTGCGTGCCTGTCGCCAAGGATCTTGAGAGCATGGACATGGACGATATGCCGTGCAAGCGTGTGCTTGAGGCGTATGAGTCAACCGCTCCGGAGACGATTGAGCCGGCGGAGGTTCATGCTCGTCCGCGTGATGACCATCGCATGCTGCCGCCGGCGCTGCGCGATCTGCTGCTTGCCGATACGGCTGACGAGCTGGAGGTCATGGAAGAGGACGACGACCCATACGTGGCCCGTGTTGTTGAATTGCGCGAGCAGGCAAAAGTCGACCGTACAGGTGCTTTTGAAGGCTTTTCCCGTCTTGTTGAGGAGTTGGAGGCTAAGTGCGCCGTCGCCGAGCTTTTGGCGACAGGTCCGGTTCAAACGCAGTTTTGCGATAACCAGCTGGTGCGCATGGTGCTACCGGTGTTGGAAGAAGACCGCTCTGTGCGAATCCTTCGTGCGCCCGATGCGCTGTACTTTGCCCAGCACGAGATCTGCAGCTTTTACGCCGAGCAAGAGGACTTTGAACGAGCACTGCCCGAGGTGCGCCATCTTTACGATCTGGCGCGCTCGTCCATGCAGTCGCACTTTGCGCTCATCAACGTGCTTGCGCGTCTGGAGCGCTTTGACGAGATTATCGAGGTGGCGCGCCACGGCCTACGTATTGCCAGCGATCGTTCTGCAATCGGCTACCTGTTCTATCGCTTGGCGTTTGCCTATTGGAATTGCGATCAGCTCGACCTGGCGCTGGCTTGTTACCGTCTGGTGCCGCGCGGCGAGGAGTCGGGCAGCAGCGCGCTGGAAGAAATGCAGGGCCTTATGAACGAGATGGGCGTCAGCGAGCCTCCGACGTTCGAGGAAGCGGTCGAGACCATCCATAAGGCTGGACTAGAGCTGCCGCCAGTGTCCGCCGTGACGAATCAGCTGGCAGATGCCGCTGTGCAACTGGTCGACAACGGTTTCTTTTTCCTGGCGCGCGGTTGTATCTTCCAAATGTGGCGCACCATGGGCAACGACGAGCTCGGCTCCCTCAACCGCTCGCTGGGGTAGGAGCGGCATAGAAGGGCTGGACCGCGCTTGTCATCCCATTTGCTCGCCATGCCGACAAAACGAAGGGGCTACTGCTACCGGCGGTACCGGGAACATTTGCGTATAGATAAGGTATAACGAATTAAGTCGTAACGAATTAAAGTACGAATTACTGTATCGAGCAGGTCGCCGACAAATTGAATGGAGCCATTTGTATTGGCTCAGGTGGGTGGCTCCAGCAGGACCGGTAAGGTCAAAAGCGGCTAGGTCTGCTAAACCTGTTAAACTCTGCTAAAGTTGCTAAACTTTGCTAAAGTTGTTAAAACTAGCAGAGGAGGATTGAATGCCGAAAGCAATTAATCCCTTTAAGCCAACGGCGGGCATGAATCCGCCTGAGCTTATCGGGCGCGATGCTGTTTTGGATGACTTTGCCGAGGCACTAGAGAATGGTCCTGGTGCCCCCGATCGACTTATGCGCATCTCGGGTGTCCGAGGCACGGGCAAAACGGTGCTTCTCAACGCATTGGGCGATCTTGCGCGAAAAAAGGGATTCGAGGTCGTTGACGTGGCCTCAAATGCCGGTTTTTGCACTAGGATCCTCGAGGCTCTGCAGCGAAATGTTCGTCTTGAGTCAATGTCGATTTCCCCATCGATTTTAGGAGTCAGCCTCGGCTCCGTGGAGGTGTCAAAGTCGGCCTCTCATTTGGGCGAGGCGATGTACGATGCCGCGAAACGCGATGGCCTGTTCATTACGCTCGACGAGATTCAGGATGCCTCAACTGAGGAAATGCGCGAGCTGGGCAATGAGATGCAGCTTTTGATTCGCCAAGGGGCGAATGTCGCTTTTGCATTCGCTGGCTTGCCAACATCGGTGGATGGCGTGGTGGTTGATGATACCCTTACGTTCCTTCAGCGGGCAAAACATATCGAACTCACTCGTCTCTCCGATTTTGAAGTCGGCGGATCGTTTGAGGATACAATGAGACGAGCGGGCAAGGAGCTCGATGAAGACGCCGCTGAGCTATTAACAAAGGCGTCAGCAGGCTATCCCTTTATGGTCCAGTTGGTCGGATATTACGCTTGGCAGGCTGCTGCGCGCAGCGGGGCGGAGAGCGTGAACGAAGGGTCCGCGCGTACGGGTATCCAAGCAGCTCTTGATAGCTTTAATGCTATGGTGATTGCCCCGGCGCTGCGCAGGGTTTCAGAACGACAGTTTCAGTATCTCGCGGCAATGGCTCAATGCGAGGGCGATGAGATTGCCAACGGTGATATCGCCAAAAAGATGGGGCTGCCGGCGAACAAGGTCGGCTCGTATCGTAAACGTCTCATCGATGCGGGGTTGATTGAGCCTGCGGGCTATGGCTGTGTTTCGTTTGCAATTCCGTATATGCGCGACTATTTGTTGGAGGCGGTGCGGGAAAGGTAAAAATGGAATCGCTCCAAATTCCCTCTTGCCCAACTTCGGCTGTTTGGTTACTATAGAACGGCTGTTACGGAGAGCTGACCGAGAGGCCGAAGGTGCTCGCCTGCTAAGCGAGTATGCCCCAAAAGGGCATCTGGGGTTCGAATCCCCAGCTCTCCGCCAGTACGAATTTGAAGAAGGGTCCCATTTGGGGCCCTTTTTTTGTGGAGAAAAGAGGCTGGGGATTCGAACCCTCAAAAAATGAGGCGCCCCGTTGGACGCCTCATTTGGTTCGATGTGATATCGCTTTGGCCCTACACCTCGGGCGCCTTGGCGACGGTCTCGCTCTCTGCCGCAAGTGGGCGGTTGTCGATACGACGGCCCAAGCGATCGAGCTTCACGAGTAGCCACTCAATGGGATTCGGCCCCGAGCCTTCCTCGTCGGCAACCAAATCCACGACGGCAATCTTGGTGCCATCCTGCTTGAGCGTAACGCTGCCCACCTTGTCGCCCACATGCACCGTGCCCGAAAGATCGTCGTAGCTAACCTTTTCGGTCACCTCGCCGGCAAGGGAAAACACGGTCGCTTGCGCCGTAGGATCGGCGAGTGTGGCGTCGATCGTCTTATCCGTCCAGTCGGTTTGACCGATGCGCGCCATAAGCGGGTTGCCGTTGGCGGTCTTTTCCTGCGTGTTGGCGATTGCGACCGTCACCTTGTGACCGTAGTACCAATTGGCAAGGGTTGCGGTATCGGTAAAGCGCTGGTCGGTGGTGGTGGAGTTCAAAACGACGGTGTAGATCTCGTCGCCATCGCGGTTGTAGACACCCGTAAAGCAATAGCCTGCATCGTCGGTAGTGCCGGTCTTGCCACCGATGTTGCCATCTTGGCCCAGCAAATAGTTATGCGTGTCCATGGAATGCGAATGGTCGGTGCCGTCGGCGCCCGTGACCTCGATCCAGGAATCTTCGCTCGCTACGACCTCGCGGATCGTGTCGTTTTTCATGGCCTCCTGCATCATCAGCGCTACGTCGTGTGCGGTTGAGTGCATATCGCCAGCCCACTCATCAAAGTCCAGACCATGCGGGTTTTCAAAAAGCGTACCGGTGCAGCCGAGCTTCTTAGCGCGCTCGTTCATGGCCTTCACAAATGTGGCCTCGGCGTCTTTGGTCTTAGGGTCGATCTTCTTGCCCACATATTCGGCGAGCACGATGGCGGCGTCGTTGCCCGAGGGAATCATCAGGCCGCGCAGCGCCTGCTCCACGGTAAGCTCGTCGCCTTCGAGCAAGCCGGCGGTCGAATTACCCACGGTGGCTGCGGCGTTGCTCACCGTGACCTTCTCGTCTATCTTGCAATTCTCGACGGTTAGGATTGCGGTCATGACCTTGGTGATCGAGGCGATTTTGACCTGCTCATCGGCGCCGCGCCCATAGTAGACGGTGCCGTCTTTGCCCATGACGAGGGCATTGGTCGCATCGATATCGGGCAGGTTTTCGGCCGTGATGCCGCGCTCATCGGCGGTTTTGCCGCAGACATTGTCGGTCGTGAGCACTTGGGCGCCGGCGACGGTGGGCACGCCAGCGGTAAGGGCGATAGCGCAGACAAAGCCGGCGGCAAGCTGGGCTGAGCGCTTTGCAAAAGAGGTGAGGGACTTCACAGATTTCGCTTTCGACGGGATGGTCTCTTCTGGAACTAGAGTATATCGTTTGCCGGCATCGGCGATCATCGCGTGCGTGCGTGGCCCACATCCGCGCCCGAACGGACACAAGGGTGCTTAAGGCCGACTTAATCACCCACGCTTGTTGTGTGTGGCGTGCGTCGCCTCGGGCATAATGGAGCGCGAGAGGAGCACGCATGAACGAGCGCATTTTGGTAGTTGATGACGAGAAGGCCATCGCCGACTTGGTTGGTATCTACCTTACAAAAGAAGGCTTTGACGTACAGGTCGCCTATAGCGGGGCCGATGCTGCCAAGGCAATCTTGGGGCAGGAGTTCGATCTGGCGCTGCTGGATGTCATGCTGCCCGATATCGATGGCTTTGAGCTGCTGCGTACGATCCGTTCCAGCCATACCTATCCCGTGATCATGCTGACGGCGCGCGATGCCCAGCAAGACAAGATCGAGGGCCTTTCGCTTGGCGCGGACGATTACGTGGTTAAGCCGTTCCGTCCGCTTGAGCTCATCGCGCGCGTGCATGCTCAGCTTCGCCGCTACACCAGCTACGGTAGCCGCGCGCAGGTGGCCGAGTCGCCGATCATCCAGCTCGACGGCCTGGAGATCAACCGCGATGCTCGTTCCGTAATGGTGGACGGTGCGCCGGTGCGCCTCACGCCCATCGAGTATTCCATCTTGCTGTATCTGGTCGAGCATCGCGGCAGCGTGGTAGCCGTGGAGGACCTGTTCCGCGCGGTGTGGAATGAGGATTTTATGCCCGGCTCCAACAATACGGTGATGGTGCACATTCGCCACCTGCGCGAAAAGATCGGTGACGACGCTCAAAAGCCGCGCTTTATCAAAAACGTCTGGGGCGTCGGCTACATAATCGAATAACGCCTTTGATGGTGGGGAAGTGGACATGACAAAAGACGATAGACAGGCATTCGAGGTGCCCGATCGACTCTTTGAATACGTGAGGTCGGTCGTCGACAACCGCGCGCTTGCAACGGTGCTGCTCTTTTTGCTGAGCCTGCTGCTGATTGGCATCGATAACATCGCTGGAATCTTGGCGGTGCTGCTTGTCGGCTTTTTGCTGATCGATCGATTTGAAATCGTACGCCGCTGCGTGGTGATTGGCGGTGCCGCGTGGGCCATGACGTTGGCGATTGGCGCCATGGCACTCGGCGGCATCGAAGGGCCGGTGCTGTTCGATGCCGGCTTTGTATTCAACATGCTTGGCTTTGTGCTGGCGCTTGCCGTGTGCGTGCTGTTCTTTTGCGGCCGCGCCCTGTACTACCAGGGCTATGAGCAGGGCGAGCAGCATGCCGATTGTGTGCTGGCCGCTCGTATTCAAGATCGCCTGATCGATCACCCCGACACCTGGGACAACATCGACGGCGACTTCCTGGAGGTCGAGGGCGCACTCAACCGTGTGCGCGATCGCGAGCGCAAGGTGCAGCAGGCCTTGCGTGACGAGTCTCATCGCAAGGACGATCTGGTCACGTACTTGGCACATGACCTACGCACCCCGCTTGCCAGTGTGGTGGGCTATCTTTCGCTGCTGCAAGAGGCTCCTGAGCTGCCGGTTGAGCAACGTGCACACTTTACGGGCGTGGCGCTCGACAAGGCGCACCGGCTCGATGCGCTCATCGAAGAGTTCTTCGATATCACGCGCTTTGACTTCCACGATATCGTGCTCACGCGCGGCTATGTTGATCTGGGGTTGCTGCTGGCTCAGGTGGCTGACGAGTTCTATCCCATCCTCAACGAGCAGCATAAGGAAGCCCAAGTTGATATTCGCGAGGACCTGACGGTGCTCGTGGATGGCGACAAGATGGCCCGCGTGTTCAACAACATCATGAAAAACGCCGTCGCCTATAGCTATGAGGGCTCGACTATCACGATTGAGGCCAGGCGCCAAGACGATGGCGGCGTGCGCGTGCGCTTTATCAATCAGGGCGATCCTATCCCTGCGGCTAAGCTCAAGGTGATCTTTGAGAAGTTCTATCGCCTGGATGCGGCGCGTGCGACCAATCGCGGTGGTGCCGGCCTGGGCCTTGCTATTGCCAAGGAGATCATCGCGGCACACGGCGGTACCGTTGCATGTGAATCGACGCCCGAACACACGATATTCACCATCGAGCTGCCCGCCGCATAGCCAGTGTGCCCTTACAAACACTTGACAATGTGCTCACGTGCGTATGAGCCGCGATTCCTACTATCGATACTGCTGAATTGATATCGATATGGAGGTGTGCGGTATGACGGCTGCTGCGGCTGTGGAGCCCACGGAGCTTGAAGAACTCATGGAAGCGCAGGCCGAGGCCGCGCATGAGCGCGAGGTTGGGGATGCGACTCGCCCCACGGCAGAGGATCTTGCCGCCTCGCCGACGCGCATCGACGTCGAGGGCCTCGACCTGTTCTATGGCGATCACCATGCGCTCAAGGACGTGAATATCAAGATCCGCGACAAGCAGATCACTTCGTTCATCGGGCCTTCGGGCTGCGGAAAGTCCACGTTGCTGCGCTGCTTTAACCGCATGAACGACGGCATCAAGGATTGCCGCATCGAGGGCAAGATTGCGCTCGATGGTCAAGATATCCTGGGCGATTGCGACATCTGCCGTTTGCGCCAGCGCGTGGGCATGGTGTTCCAACGCCCCAACCCATTTCCCATGAGCATCTACGACAACGTCGCCTACGGTCCTCGCGGTATGGGTGTGCGCGACCGCGTCGTGCTCGATGAGCTGGTCGAGGACTCCCTGCGTCGCGCTGCCCTGTGGGACGAGGTCAAGGACAAGCTCAAAGAGTCAGGCCTGGGTCTTTCGGGTGGGCAGCAGCAGCGCCTGTGCATCGCCCGCGCA
Organism: Coriobacteriaceae bacterium; assembly: GCA_902399975.1. Classification (GTDB taxonomy): domain Bacteria; phylum Actinomycetota; class Coriobacteriia; order Coriobacteriales; family Coriobacteriaceae; genus Collinsella. The sequence goes on from CABOHA010000003.1 coordinate 109,063, forward strand.
CTTGCCGTGCAGCCCGACATTCTGCTGATGGACGAGCCGACCTCGGCACTCGACCCTGTGTCGACGTTGGTGGTGGAGCAGCTGGCCTGCGAGCTCAAGGAGACCTGCACGCTGGTGGTCGTGACGCACAACATGCAGCAGGCCGCGCGTATTTCCGATTCGGTTGCGTTCTTTTTGCTGGGTGAGCTGGTGGAGCACGCGCCCACCGCGCAACTCTTCAAGAATCCGTCCGATCCGCGCACCGCGGATTATTTGACGGGGCGTTTTGGCTGACGCTGTCTTTTACAGGTGCCTTTAGGGTTAAGATGCGGTCATATCGGCCGCAAAGGGGTTCAACATGATCTATTACGTCGAGGACGATGACAACATCAGGGATTTGACAGTCTACGCGCTGCGCAAGCAGGGAATCGAGGCCGAGGGCTTTTCGTGTGATGGCGAGTTTAAAGCTGCCGTGGCACGACGGGTGCCCGATGCTGTGCTGCTCGATATCATGCTGCCCGACACCGATGGCTTGGCGATTATGCGTCGCCTGCGTGCCGATCGCCTGACGGCGACGGTGCCCATCATGATGCTTACCGCCAAGGACACCGAACTCGACAAGGTGATGGCGCTCGATGGCGGTGCCGACGATTACCTGACTAAGCCGTTTTCGCTCATGGAGCTTGCGAGCCGCTGCCGCGCACTGCTGCGTCGCGGCGGCATGGTCAAGCAGGCGAGCGATGTGCTCAGCGTGGGCGACATCGTGCTCTCGCCCAGCCATCGCGAGGTGACCGTTGCCGGCGAGCCGCTTAAGCTCACCCTGCGCGAGTTCGACCTGCTCGAGTACCTCATGCGCAAGCCCGGCGTGGTCTTTACCCGCGAGTCGTTGCTGCAGAGCGTGTGGGGCTGGGACTTCGACGGCGGTTCGCGCACCGTCGACGTGCATGTGCAGACGCTTCGCCAAAAACTGGGCGAGCATGCCAGCGCCATCGAGACCGTGCGCGGCGTGGGTTACCGCTTGGCCGAGCCTTCTGCCGGTGATGGTGCCGAAGGCGACGACACCGCGGCCACCGCATCGGAGGAGTAACCCGTGGTCTTCGCCCCCCAGGGAAAACATACGCTGTCGCACCGCGTTTTTGTGACGATCTTTGTCTGCGCCATGGCGGTTATCGTGGCGTTTACGGTGCTGGGCGCGTTCTTTGTGCAAAACACTTTGGCGGATGCCACGAGTGCCAATCTGGCGCAGGAAACTGAGCTCATTGCTGCCGCCCTCGACGAGCAGCAGGAGCCCATTCCGTTCTTGCGAAGCCTCGATCGCGAGGATCTTCGTATCACGCTGATCAATAAGGACGGATCTGTTGCCTACGACAACGAGGCGTCGCCTTCCACACTGCCCAACCATGGCGATCGCCCCGAGGTCATCGAGGCCTTTGAGAGTGGTTCGGGTTCCGCGGAGCGCGCAAGCTCTACACTCGACGAGATTATGCTGTATCGCGCTGTCACCCTTGATAACGGCCAGGTCGTTCGCTTGGCGCAGGCCCAGCCTGGCGTTGCGGCGATTTTGCTGTCGATGCTGGCGCCGATGCTGCTTATCGCAGCAGCGGGTGCAGTACTCTCGTTTTTTATGGCGCGCCGTGAGTCCCGTGCCATCATCGCGCCGTTGCAAGAGGTGGATTTGGATCACCCACGCCGTAGCTATGAGCACGCCTATGCCGAGATGGTCCCCATGCTTGAGCGTATCGAGTCGCAGCGCCAGGAACTCAAGCGCCAAATGGCGGTGCTAGCGGATAACGACCGTATGCGCCGCGAGTTCACGGCGAATATCACCCATGAGCTCAAGACGCCGCTTACGGCGATTTCGGGCTATGCCGAGCTCATCGCAAATGGCATGGTCGAGGGCGAGGACGACCTGCGCAACTTTGGCGGTCGCATCTATCGTGAGGCGGGCCGCTTGGCAGCGCTTGTCAACGACATCCTTACGCTGTCTAACTTGGACGAGGCCGAACGTGCAACTGAAGGCGAGGCAGTGCCCATTGGGTCCACGGAGCCTATTGAGCTCTCGCGTGCGATCTACGCGGTTGAGCAGCGCCTTGAACAGGTTGCCCGTCAGGCGAATGTGACGATAAGTCATGAGACCAAGCCTGTGGTCATCGAAGGCGTGTCGCGCTTGATTGACGAGCTCATCTATAATCTGGCAAGCAACGCCATCCGCTACAATCGGCCCGGCGGTACGGTTACGCTGCAGTGCGGCACCAACGACGAAGGCCATCCGTTCCTCGCTGTCGCCGACACGGGAATCGGTATCGCGCCTGAAGAACAGGGCAAGGTATTTGAGCGGTTCTATCGCGTGGACAAGAGTAGGTCCAAGGCACGCGGCGGAACCGGCCTGGGGCTTGCCATTGTCAAGCATGCGGCCCTGTATCATCACGCCACGCTCGATCTGTCGAGCGAGTTGGGCGTGGGAACCACCATTACGGTGACGTTTCCCATACAGCAGGACGAGCCATTCGCATAGCGATACAACATAGATATTGATGTAGACGCCGCATTTGACTTTCGGGTGCGGCGTTGTTGTGCAATTTTACGATTGCTTCCGACATTTTTACAGGAGAGCCTGTTTCTTATGTATAGAGTTTGGTCTCGGTAAAAAGATGCGATAACATACGGACAGTTTTGTCAATCCGAACTGGGGAAATGAAAGGCAAGCTGCATGACCCTTCTCGAACTGTTCCAGCTGCTGAAGAAGCACCTCAAGCTGGTCATCACCCTTCCGGTGGTCTGCGCGATCGCTATGGGCATCGTGTCCTTCGTTGCGATGGACAACACCTATACCGCGACGACGAGCATGTACATTCTCGCCAAGACCGACGATAGCGGTCAGATGAGCTACAACGATCTCTCGGCGAGCCAGATGCTTTCCAACGATATCGCCACGCTGCTGGATAGCGATAGCGTTAAGAGCGGCGCCGCCAAAGAACTGGGCCTCACCGATTTGGATGACTACAAGGTGTCTGTTTCCTCCGAGACCACCACGCGTGTCATTACGCTTTCGGTTACCGGCACCGATGCCAAGGAGACGGCTGAGGTCGCAAAGGCCATTGCCAGCTCGGTGAGTACGGTCGCTCAGAACGTCGGCGCTGCCCAGAGCATCAACGTTATCGACGAGGCTAAGACCCCCGAAGCCCCCAGCGGCCCCAAGCGCACGCTGTATATTGCCGTCGCGTTCCTCGCCGGTATCTTTATCGCAGTTGCCTATGTCGTTTTGGCAGACATGCTCAATACCCGCATCCGCGGTGCCGAAGAGGCAGAAGAGCTCCTGGGTATTCCCGTTGTTGGCCGAATTCCGGCTATGAAAGGTGGTAAATAGGCATGGCTAAGGCAAAGAACACCGATAAGCTCGTTGTACAGAATGCCGCCAAGACCCTTCTGGCCAACATCCGCTTTGCGAGCGTGGATGACCCCATTCGCACCATCACCGTTACCTCCTCGATTCCCAACGAGGGCAAGTCTACGGTTTCCATTAACCTTGCTCAGGCAATCGCCACGAGCGGCAAGTCCGTGCTCCTGGTCGAGGCCGATATGCGCCGCAGGTCCCTTTCCGATATGCTCGGCGTTCGTTCGCGCGGCGGACTCTATGCGGTCCTTTCCGAGCAGATCTCCATTGACCAGGCAATTGTCGAGACGGGTCAGAAGAACTTCTACTTCCTCGATGCCGAGCCGCACATTCCCAATCCTGCCGACATCATCGTCTCCCATCGCTTTGCCAAGCTGGTAAAGGCACTGTCCGCCAAGTTCCAGTACGTCATCTTCGATGCTCCTCCGGTCGGCACCTTCATCGATGCTGCCGAGATTGCCAGCTTGACCGACGGCGCGCTGTTCGTGGTGCGCGAGGACTTTACCAAGCGCGAAGAGGCGCTCAACGCTATCGCCCAGCTTAAGAAGTCCGAGAAGGTCAAGCTCATCGGTACCGTCATGAATTACTGTGAGACCGAGACCAGCGAGTACTACTATTCTTACTACACCAAGGACGGTAAGAAGGTTAAGAAGGGCTCCGACGATCAGGGCACTTCCAAAAAGGGCATCTTCACCAACCGAGCAAACGTTTAGTTGATTAAGGCCGACCTATGCGTGACATTCATTGCCATATCTTGCCGGGTGTAGACGACGGCGCCGCCGATCTCGAAGAGAGCTTGGCGATGCTCGAGGCTGCCAAGCGGGCCGGTGTAACCAGAATCGTTTGCACTCCTCACTGCCGTGATCCCTATTTTGATTACGACAAGATGTGGGATGCCTTTGAGCTGCTGCGCGATAACGCTGACGGTTTTCCGCTCCAGATGGGCTTCGAGGTCAACCATCGAAAGCTCGTTGAGCTTGGTATCGATGCCGCGGATCACTTGCATTTCGATGGGACCAACGAGTTTCTGCTCGAGCTTTCGACGCATGCCGATGCGTATGCGTTTAGAGAGTACGAGAACACGATTTACGATTTGCAGTGCCGTGGCTACCAGGTGATCATCGCTCATCCTGAGCGCTATCGTGCGGTTCAAAAGGATGTAAGCGTGGCGGAGCGCCTGGTCGATATGGGCTGCAAGCTGCAGGCTTCGGCGGACTTTATTGCCGGCGGTCGCTTTGGTCGCGAGAAAAAGCCGGCGCAGCGCCTGTTCGATCAGAACCTGTACAGCTTCATCGCGAGCGATGCCCATAACGTGGGTCATTACGACTGCCTGGCGAAGGCTCGCGCGAAGTTTAGCGTGCGCGGAGCTCATTTTCGCTAAAATCTGTCCCTAACGTTCGCATTGAATGAAAGGGCAGCCATGGATATCCAACTTAAGACGGGATGCTTTGATGACGCGGCGTTGGTGCGCCGCGTCGTTTTTATGGACGAGCAGGGCTACGAGAACGAGTTTGACGCTATCGACGAGGATCCGAACTGCATTCATGTGACGCTCTATGTAGACGGCGAGCTTGCCGGTTGCTCGCGCGTGTTTCCCGAAGAACTCGAGCGCGCAGCTGACGCAGAGGCTCCGGTGTCGCCGGCGTGCGACTTGGACGAAGGCGTCGCGGCGGGGGAGACCTACATTATGGGGCGCGTGGCCGTGCTGCCGAGCATGCGCCGTCGCGGTTTGGCGAGCAAGATTGTCGAGGCCAGTGATACGTGCGCGCGTGATGCCGGCGCCAAGCTCATTAAGCTGCACGCGCAGGAATACGTGCTGCCGCTCTATGCCAAGGCGGGTTACACGCAGATTGCCCCGGTGGACTACGAAGACGAGGGCCAGCCCCATGTTTGGATGGCCAAGCGCGTAGATGGCAGATAGGGACGTTCCTTTCCTGCCGGCAGTCGGGGACACTCCTTGGCAATTGGCGCATCAGAGCGTTTGGACATACAGTTTTTCGATTCCGTATGTATATATGCGCGCTAATGGGTTATAAAATCTAAGTCTGAACATAGCAGGTCTGCAATGCGGCTCGGGCAACCGGGCCGTTTTTGCGGACGGGGGTAGCGCGAAAGGACTGCACATGCGTCAATTTAAGACCGAGAGCAAAAAACTGCTCGACCTCATGATCAACTCCATCTACACCAATAAGGAAATCTTCCTGCGCGAGCTTATCTCCAACGCGAGCGATGCCGTCGACAAGCTCAACTTTAAGAGCCTGCAGGACCCGAGCGTCAAGCTCGACCAGGGCGACCTGGCTATTCGTGTTTCCTTTGATAAAGATGCCCGTACCATCACCATTTCGGATAACGGTATCGGCATGACCGCCGAGGAGCTCGAGCGCAATCTGGGCACCATCGCCCATTCCGGCTCCGAGGAGTTTAAGACCGAGAACGCCGAGCAGCAGGGTTCCGATGTCGACATCATCGGTCAGTTTGGCGTGGGCTTCTACTCTGCCTTTATGGTTGCCAGCCACGTAAAGGTTGTCAGCCGCGCCTATGGCGAGGACACCGCCCACGTTTGGGAGTCCGACGGTCTTGAGGGCTACACCATCGAGGATGGCGAGCGTGCTGAGCACGGTACCGATGTCATCCTGACGCTGCGCGAGAACGAGAAGCTCGACGCCGACGGCGAGGCCGAGACCTACGATCGCTTCCTGACCGAGTGGGGCCTCAAGAGCCTGATTCAGCAGTACAGCAACTATGTGCGCTACCCGATTCAGATGATGGTGAGCAAGAGCCGCCAGAAACCCAAGCCCGAGGACGCCGGCGACGACTACAAGCCCGAGTACGAGGACTACCAGGAGCTCGAGACCATCAACTCCATGACGCCGATCTGGAAAAAGCGCAGCTCCGACGTTGAGCAGAAGGATTACAACGAGTTCTACAAGTCCACGTTCCACGACTTTGACGATCCCGCGCGCACTATCAGCTTCCATGCCGAGGGTACGCTTGAGTACGATGCGCTGCTGTTTGTGCCGGGTCGCGCCCCGTTCGATCTGTACAGCAAGGACTACGAGAAGGGCCTGGCGCTCTACAGTTCCAACGTGCTGATTATGGAGAAGTGCGACGACCTGCTGCCCGACTACTACAACTTTGTGCGCGGTGTCGTGGACTCTGCCGACGTGACGCTCAACATCTCGCGTGAGACGCTGCAACAGAACCGTCAGCTCAAGGCCATTGCCAAGCGTGTCGAGAAGAAGATCACTGCCGATCTTGAGGACATGCGCGACAACGACCGCGAGGCATACGAGAAGTTCTTTGAGAACTTTGGTCGCGGTCTGAAGTACGGCATCTACTCGAGCTACGGCATGAAGGCCGACGAGCTCGCCGACCTGCTGCTGTTCTGGTCTGCCAAGGAGCAGAAGATGATCACCCTGGCCGAGTATGCCAAGGGCATGCCCGAGGATCAGAAGGCCATCTACTACGCCGCCGGCGACTCGCGTGAGCGCTTGGCCAAGATGCCCGTGGTAAAGGGCGTGCTCGAGCGCGGCTATGACGTGCTGTTGCTGACGCAGGATGTGGATGAGTTCACGTTCCAGGCTATGCGTGAGTACGTTGCCGCCGATATGCCTAAGATCTACGAGGACGACGCCGCCCGCGAGGCTGCCGAGAAGGCCGTTGCCGACGGTGCCGAGCCCGAGGTCGAGGATCGTCACCTGGAGCTCAAGAACGTCGCGACTGGCGATCTTGATCTGGCGACCGAGGACGAGAAGAAGGAGGCCGAGGACGCCACCAAGGAAAACGAGGACCTCTTTAGCGCTATGAAGGAGGCGCTCGGTGACAAGGTCGAGAAAGTTGCCGTCTCCGCGCGCCTGACCGATGCCCCCGCTTGCATCACCACCGAGGGTCCGCTTTCGCTCGAGATGGAGAAGGTGCTCCAGAAGGGACCCGAGGGTGCGCCCGACGGCATGCCCAAGAGCCAGCGCGTGCTCGAGCTCAACGCCAAGCACCCGGTCTTTGACAAGCTTGTCGCTGCCCAGAAGGCAGGTGACGCCGACAAGATCAAGCAGTACTCCGGCCTGCTCTACGATCAGGCCCTGCTGGTCGAGGGCATCCTCCCGGAGGACCCCGTTGCCTTCGCGGCGGCCATTTGCGAACTAATGTAACTACTCGACGCTGCAAACGCCCCTAAGCGGCAATTTGACGTTCAATCGTCGGTCGCGTACCAAAGTACGCTTCCCTCCTCTTTCACGTCACCTTGCTCGCTTAGGGGCGTTTTCGCTGACTTATGCTCAACCTGCGACGCTTTCGTGGCCCTAAGTAGTCGTTGGGGACGTCCCCAATGACTAGTTGGGTTGCTAATTTGTGCGCGTTGTGGTTTTGTGACCTGCTGAAATTAAAGATACTGTACAACTGTACGTTAACTCATCTTCGTAGTATATTGCTACCCGCAAAACTCAACACCATTGTGCTTTGAGACGTTAAAGCGCCTACTACAATGGTTGTCGATAGTACGATTCGATTCAACGACAGGATGGATGGTCCAAGCGTGAGTCTCGGCAGCAAACTATCCGATGCAAAGGTCTCCTTTGCGATATTTAAGCGCGACATTAAGCGACTGCTTGTGAACCCCGTCGCCTTGGTGGTTACCCTCGGCGTGTGTGTTATTCCCTCGCTGTATGCCTGGTACAACATCGTGGCAAACTGGGATCCGTACGGAAACACCCAGGGCATCAAGATTGCTATCGCCAACAACGACCAGGGAACCCAAAACGACCTAGTGGGCGAGCTCAATGCGGGCGATAAGGTGGTCGACCAGCTCAAGGAAAACGATCAGCTGGGCTGGACCTTCGTCGACTCGGCTGCCGATGCCAAAGAGGGCGTCGAGAGCGGGGAATACTACGCGGCGATCGTAATCCCCAAGAACTTCTCCGACAATCTTGTCTCGATGCTCGATGGCAATTACCATCAGCCGAAGCTCACCTATTACGTCAATGAGAAGAAGAGCGCCATTGCGCCCAAGGTCACCGATACCGGTGCCAACACCATCGAGGAGCAGATCAACTCGGAGTTTGTCTCCACGGTGGGCGAGACCGTAGCGGGCATCGCCAAGGATGCCGGCATCGATTTAAAGGACAAGGCAACCCAGACTCAGGACTCGCTGACAAGTTCGGTGTCCGAGGCATCCGACACCTTGGGTGAGGTGCGCGATTCGATTGGCGATATGAATGCCGCCATCGATAAGACGAGTGGCGCTATCGCCTCGGCTGATGCGGCGCTTGCCGGCTTGCAAGGTCAGGCACCGTCGCTGACGCAGGCAATCTCCCAGGGCAACGACCTGCTGGGCGAGGCTCGCGCCACGGCGGGCAACTCTATCACCTCGCTCTCCAAGGCACTCTCGGAAGGTAGCCTTGCACTCACCAAGACGTCAGCCTCCGCGAACGCTGCGATTGGCAAGCTAACGGGTACGGTCACATCTACGACCACCCGCATCGACAACTCGCTCGAGTCTCTCCAGGCGACGATCGATCACAATAAGGCCGTTATCGGGCACTTGGAGATTCTCGTTAATGACACGTCGACAGGTTCCGAGGAAATTGACGCGCGCATTGTATCGACCATCGATTCGCTTCGCGAGCAAAACCAGAAGCTGCAGAGCATCAAGGATGGCCTTTCTGCACAGTCGAGCGCCATGGCAAACGACGCTACGGCAATCTCGAACGCGAGCAACGCACTCAACGCGGCAATTCAGACCGGTACGGCTAGCCTCGGTCAGGCTCAGACCGATCTGGTTCAGAACGCACTTCCGAAGGCTTCGAGCGCGCTTGACTCCTTTGCCGCCGTTTCGGGCGATTTGACCGGCATTGTGTCGGGTATGACCCCCACGATAGCGAGCGCGCGCGGCACGCTGGCGCAGCTCGACGCCACGCTCAAGCAGGCAAAGACCACGCTGTCCCAAACCGACGCCTCCCTTGCCAAGGTTCAGGACAAGCTCGCGACCGCCGCCAATGACATTGCGGCGCTGCAGACCTCTGAGTCTATGGGCGAGTTAGCCGACCTCATGGACGTCGACGTCAATGACGTGGCAGATTTCATGGCATCTCCGGTTGAGCTGACGTCCAAGTCAATCTATCCGGTCAAGAGCTTTGGCTCGGGCATCGCGCCCTTCTACACCAATCTGGCGCTGTGGGTAGGCGGCTATGTGCTCATCGCTATCTATAAACTCGAGGTCGACCGCGAGGGCATCGGTAGCTTTACGGCGCGTCAGGGCTACTTTGGCCGCTGGCTGCTGCTGGTGATCCTGGGCGCGTTCCAGGCCATTATCGTTACGGTGGGCGACCTGGTCATTGGCGTTCAGTGCGTCAATCCGCTGCTCTTTGTACTGGGCGGCATCGCTATTTCGTTCACCTACGTCAACATCATCTATGCGCTGTCCACCACGTTTAAGCATATCGGTAAAGCCATTGGCGTCATCCTCGTCATTGTGCAGATCCCCGGCTCGTCGGGCATGTATCCCATCGAGATGATGCCCGGCTTCTTCCAATGGCTGCATCCGCTGCTGCCCTTCACCTATGGCATCAACCTGCTGCGCGAGACCGTCGGTGGCATGTATTCGTTCAACTACCTGTTCAACCTGTGCATCCTGGGCGTGTTCCTTGCCATCGCACTCTTTATTGGCTTGCAGCTGCGTCCGCTGCTGCTCAACCTCAACCTGCTCTTTGACAAGCAGCTTTCCACGACGGGCCTCATGATCTGCGAGTCCAACGACCTGCCGCGCCAGCGCTATTCGCTGCGCACGGCCATGCGCGTCATGCTCGATTCGGATTCGTACCGTCGCGAGCTGCTCGATCATGCCGTGGCGTTTGAGCATCGCTACCCGTACTACATCAAGGGCGGTTTTGCCGCCGTGGTAGGCGTGCAGGTTCTGCTCTTTGTGCTTTCGACGGTGCTCGATATCGACAATAACGGCAAGATCATCCTGCTCGTTATCTGGATCATTTCGGTTATCGCCATCTGCGGCTGGCTCATCAACATCGAATACATCCGTGCGAGCCTCAATACCCAGATGCGTATCTCGGCGCTTTCGGACGAGGACCTTCGCCGCGAGATGCGCGAGCACACGGCTGCCATCCCTGCCGCCCGTCGCATGTTTGGTCTCAACGCCAGCGAGCGTGGCGCCAAGGGAGGCGAACAGCCTACGAGCCGTCTGTCGCATATCGGTGCGCATCGTAAGGCTCAAGATGCCGACGGCGCTGACAACGTAAACGGAAACGACGGGGACACCACCTCGCTTGGCAAGCACTCTAAAGGAGGTGAGGCATAAATGAAAAACATCCTGCACCTGTTTAAGCGCGATGTCCAAAACGTGTCTCGCTCCGTGATCGGCATGGTCGTCGTGATGGGCCTGATCATCGTGCCATGTCTCTATGCATGGTTTAACATCGCCGGAAGCTGGGATCCGTACGGCAACACCGGCAACCTTAAGATCGCCGTGGTCAACACTGATGAGGGTTACGAGAGCGATCTGATTCCCGTCGAGGTCAACGTGGGCGAAAACGTAACCGCCACCCTGCGCGGCAACGAGAACTTCGACTGGGTTGTGCTCAACGATCGCGATAAGGCCATCGATGGCGTCAAGTCGGGCGCGTACTACGCTGCCGTCGTTATCCCTAAAACGTTTAGCGCCGACATGATGACGCTTTTCTCGACCGAGGTGAAGCACGCCGATATCGAGTTCTACGAGAACCAGAAGGCTAACGCCATCGCACAGATCGTGACTGAAAAGGGCTCGAGCGCCGTCCAGAGTCAGGTCAACGAGACCTTTACCAAGACCATCACGACCATCGGCCTTAAGACCGTGTCCAGCCTGCTCGACTATATGAGTACCGACCAGGTGAGCAACTTTATCGCCAATCTGTCCTCGACGCTGGGCGATTCGGTCGAGGACCTGCAGGACGTTCAGGCGAGTGCGACGTCGCTCGCGGGCATTTTGAGCTCCACGTCCGATTCACTGACATCGGCGGGCGGCATGCTCAAGCAGACGGGCACCGTTGATGAGTCGACGAAGCAGCTGATGGAGCACGCCAAGAGCGGCATCAATGATTCCAAGGAAGCGCTCAAGGCCGCCAACGATGCCGTTGACGCGGCGATTGACGGAAGCGCGGGCTCGTTCGACAACGTGTCCGCCGAGCTTGCGAAGGCATTCGATGCCGCGAATCAGCATGTTGACCTTACGGTGTCTCAGCTCAACGAAGCCGCAGCGGCGCTCAATACGCGTGCTGACGATATCGATGCGATGGCCGATCAGCTCCGCAACCTTGCCGACCAGGTGAGTGATGACAAGCTCAAAGACGGTCTCGAGTCCGCTGCGACGTCGCTGGGCAGAATTGCCGTGGAGTACCGCAACAATGCGAAGGACCTGACGGCGACCGCAAAGTCCCTTTCGGACGGCATGGCGGAGGTCAACAACTCGCGTGCCGAGGTCGACCAGGCCATCGCCGATGCCAAGGCGGGTATCTCGGGAGCCAAGTCCGACTACGATTCCACGTTCTCGGTTAAGGCCAAGGAGCTCAAGAAGACCATTTCGGGCGTTCTGGATTCCCTGAACGGTATCTCGGGTGACTTGGATAGCGCTGTGAGCGGTCTGACCGACGCCTCTGGCTCGCTCGCAAAGGGCCTCTCCAAGGCTGCGACGCTGGTCAACAAGGCTTCTGATCAGTTGGGCGAGGCGTCGGACAAGATCAGCGCTTTTAAGGACGAGCTTGATAGCGCTCTGATGTCGGGTGACCTGGCCATGATTAAGACAATGATTGGCAACGACCCCGAGGGCCTCGCCGTGTCGCTTTCCGGCCCCGTCGCGCTCGACCGCAAACCGGTCTATCCGATCCGCAACTACGGTTCGGCCATGGCACCGTTCTACACGATTCTGTCGCTGTGGGTGGGCTCGATTGTACTGGCGGCCATGATGAAGGTCTCGGTTGACGATGAGCTCATCAACGAGCTCATCCCCGTACGCCTGCACGAGATCTATCTGGGCCGTTACCTGTTCTTTGGCGGTTTGGCCCTGCTGCAGGCAACGCTCGTGTGCGCGGGTGACATCCTGTTCTTTGGCATTCAGTGCGACAACCCGCTGCAGTTTGTGCTGGCGGGCTGGGTCGCGAGTCTCGTGTTCTCCAATATCGTCTATACGCTTACGGTTTCGTTTGGCGATATCGGCAAGGCGCTCGCTGTCGTGCTGTTGGTCATGCAGGTCGGTGGTTCGGGCGGCACGTTCCCCATCGAGATGACCGGTCCCGTGTTCCAGGCGATCTATCCGTTCCTGCCGTTCACCCATGGCATCAACGCCATGCATGCTGCCATGGCCGGCGCCTACCATATGGAGTACTGGGTTGAGCTAGGCATTCTGGCGAGCTATCTGATTCCGTCGCTGGCCCTGGGCGTCGTCTTCCGCCGTCCGGTCATCAAAGCCAACGACTGGATCATCGAAAAGCTTGAAAGCACGAAGCTAATTTAGTTACGCGGTTTTACCAAACCGCGTAACGGCTCGACGCTGCAAACGTCCCTAAGCGGCAATCTGACGTTCAATTTCAAGGGCGCGGCCAGAGAAGGTCGGCGCCCTTTCATTTCACGTCACCTTGCTCGCTTAGGGGCGTTTTCGCTGACGTTGCCGGAACATCGAGGTTTTCTGTTCCGACGCTTTAGTTGAGTGAATTGCACGGGCTGCTTGGTTGTTGCTACAGTAGCGGGGCGTGCCGGGGGTCCGGCGCGTCCCGTTTTTATTTGACCATGAGGCGGCACGCAGCCATACGCGTGCGGACACCACGCCCAGATTGAGTGCGAGGATGTTCCATGGCCCAATACGCTGCCAACGAAATCGAAAACATGCCCGATAGTCCTGTAGCCCGTGAGGATTTGGGCGCGGGCGGTATTCCCCGGGGTGCCGGCGCACGTTCTCCGCTGTTCTGGAAAGTTTTGCTACTTTCGGTGGCGGTCATCTGGGGCTACTCCTTTACCACTATGAAGGACGCACTCGGCACCATTCCGGTGTTCGAGCTGCTCTATGTACGCTTTCTGCCTGCAGCGTTGGTCATGTTTGCCGTCTTCCACAAGCGCATCACTGCACATTTCAACGCTCGCAACCTGATCGTTGGCCTGAGTATGGGCGTGCTCATGTGGGCGGCCTATGCGTTGCAGACGGTCGGCCTGGCGCATACTACGGCAGGCAAGAATGCTTTTTTGACGGGCACGTACTGTATCCTTGTGCCGTTTGCCAGCTATGTCCTGAGCGGCGAAAAGCTCACCCGCTATAACCTGGGTGCGGCACTGCTGTGCCTGGCGGGCATTGGCCTGGTGGCACTCGATAGCGTCGAGTTCAATGCTGGAGATGTCATCACGCTGGGCGGCGCGGTCTTCTTTGCTATCCAGATGGCAGTGACCGCCAAGTATGGCCGCAAGATGGACATCAACGTCATCACGTTTTGGATGTTTGTGGGCAATGGCGTTTTGAGCTTAATCACGTCGCTGCTATTCGAGACTCAGGCGCCTCTGTCCGTGTGGACGCCGAGCTTTGTCGGCGTGGCGGCCTTTCTCTCGGTGGGCTGTACGTGCGTGGCACTGCTCGTCCAAAACGTTGGATTGGCGCACGTCCCGGCCTCGACGGGCTCGCTGCTCCTTTCGATGGAGTCCCCCTCGGGCGTGCTGTTCTCGGTGCTGCTGATGGGGGAGGCGCTCACCTCGCGCCTGCTTGCCGGCTTTGCGCTCATCTTTTTGTCGATTATCTTGAGCGAGACGCATTTCGATTTCTTGCGCCGAAAATCTCGCCCGCAATTGTAAACAACTTGTTGCGCCGCCCTCCTGGGGCGGCGTTTTTTATGCCTCGCCTTTAAAGTTGTACCTTGCACTTTACGCTATCAAAGTGCTTACTGCAAAAACGCTACTGGAGGGCATTTATGGCACCAGCTCAGTCCGATCTTCAACCGCAATCAGCGCCCAAGGCCACCGCAGCGGCGCAGGCCGCTATCGGTGACGGTCTCGTTGCAGAAGCTCAGGCTTTTGCAGACGAGCTCGCTGCGTGGCGACACGATTTACACCAGGTGCCCGAGCTGGGTAATAGCCTCCCACAGACCTCTGCGTATATTCAAGCGCGCCTGACCGAGATGGAAATCCCATTTGCCACGCTCGTCGATGGTTCCTGTGTCGTGGGCCTTGTCGGCGCCGGTGCCGCCGCGGCCCAGGGCAATGGCGTCTGCACGGACGAACAGGCCGGTACGGTCATCATGCTCCGTGGCGACATGGACGCCCTGCCCGTTGCCGAAGAGTCAGGCGAGCCTTTCGCCTCTACGAACGGCTGCATGCACGCATGTGGACACGATATGCACGCGACGGCGTTGCTTGGAGCGGCGCGCCTGCTCAAGGCCCGCGAGTCTGCGCTTGTCGACGCCAACGCCACGGTTAAGTTGCTGTTCCAGCCGGGCGAGGAAACCTTTGAGGGTGCCCGCGCCGCCATCGCCGACGGTCTGCTGCAGAACCCGCGTCCCCAGGCCGCCTTTGCCATGCATGTCAATAGCCAGTCGCCGCTTGGCCTGGTGCTCTACGGCAGCCCGGCGCTCTCGGGCGTGTACGGTTTCCGCATCACGCTCCAGGGCAAGGGTGGCCACGGTTCCAGCCCCGAGATTTGCATCGACCCCATCACGGCGGGCGTGCATGTGCACCTGGCGCTCCAGGAGCTTATCTCCCGCGAGGTGCCGGCGGCCAAGGAAGTCGCACTTACCGTTGGTAAGTTCGCTGGCGGCCTGGCGGCCAACGTCATCCCCGACGCCTGTGTGCTCGAGGGAACGCTGCGCGGCTTTGATGTTGAGCTCATGGAACACCTCAAGACCCGCATCGCGGAGGTCGTTAACGGCGTTGCCACGACCTATCGTACGCCGGCGACCATCGAGACGCTTTCGGATGTTCCGCCGCTTGTACTCGACAGCGATATGACTCAGGCGTCGCTTGGCTACGTGGGCGCAGTGCTGCCCAAGGCGGCTTTCTTGCCGCTTTTCCATGCCATGGCGAGTGAGGACTTCGCGCTTATCTCGAGCAAGATTCCGAGTGCGTACTTTACCGTGGGCGCGGCCGTAACCGACACGGACGAACACTTTGCCCAGCACCATCCCAAGGCACGTTTTAACGATGCCGAGCTTCCTCTCGGCGCCGCGGCTTATACCGCCGTCGCTTTGGGCTATATCGCCGACCACAAGGAGTAACCAATGCCCCAGCAGCGTAAGTTCTTCCCCGGCTGGCTCGTGGTGACCTCCGGCTTCGTGATCATGGCCACGTGCTACACGATTTTCGTCAACTGCATGAGCCTGTTCCAGCCGCTCATCGTCAGCGACCTGGGCATTTCCCTTGCGCAGTACACCATCTCCAACGCCCACGATCGCTGCGTCTAAGCAGTTTGGCATGGCCGACCTCGGTAAGGTCACGGGCACCATTACCTCGCTCGAGATGGTCGGCGGCACCGTGGGCGCTATCGTCTCGGGCGTGCTGTTCGATGCCACGGGCTCCTTTGCGAGCGCCTGGATCGTGTGCCTGGCGTGCTCCGTGGTCATGCTCGTGTTCCTGCTGGCATCCGAGCCCATCGCCGCCAAGCTGCGCGCAAGCGTGGCGGGGGAGTAGCGGGTCGCCGCCTATTCCTGTTTGCCTGTTCTGCCCGTGGCTGCCCTGGAAGCCGAATGGATGCTCGTACTGTCATTCGGTTTCCAGGGCAGCCACGGGTCTACGAAATGATCTCTTTTCCTCCGTCCCCAAGGGATCACGTAATCCGAAGGGGACGGAGGAAAAGGGATCACAAACCGCGGCGGCGTGTCTGGCCGAACGAGTCCCCATACCCTCGTTCGGTCAGACACGCCGCCGCGTTGCTGCTTTGTGCCGTATAATGTCCACTACCTATGACGCGATACAAAAGAAAGGTGTTTGCCCATGCAGGCACAGAAGGCGGAGGGAACCCGCGACCTTATCGGCGCCGAGATGCGCGCTTGGCAAAAGATGCAGCAGATCGCTGCCGGCGTGTTCGAGCCGTTTGGTTTTAAACCCATCGAGACGCCCGCGATCGAGCAGGTGGACGTCTTTGTCCACGGCATCGGCCAGTCGACCGACGTCGTGCGCAAGGAGATGTTCCGCGTCTTTAGCGGCGCCAACCTGGAGCGCGTCTTTACCGAGGGCACCGACACAAAACTCAAGCCCAAGCAGCGCCTGGCGCTTCGTCCCGAGGGCACGGCCGGCGTGGTGCGCGCCGTCGTGGAGAACAACCTGGTGCCCCAGGGCTCCACGCCGTTTAAGGCCTATTACGCCGAGGCCATGTTCCGCGGCGAGCGTCCCCAGAAGGGCCGCCTGCGCCAGTTCCACCAGGTGGGTATCGAGTGGCTCGGCGCCCCCGATCCGGCGGCAGACGCCGAGTGCATCATCATGCTCATGGAGTTCTACAAGCGCCTTGGTTTCGATCTTTCCAAGCTCCGTCTACTCATTAACTCGATGGGCGATGCCCAGTGCCGTCCGGCCTATCGTGAGCGGGTCAAGCAGTTCATTCTCGATCACGCCGACGAGATGTGCGACGAGTGCCGCGAGCGCGCCGAGCTTAACCCGCTGCGCGCCTTCGACTGCAAGAACGACCATTGCCGCGAGATCATGGCCGAGGCCCCGCTGATGGGTGACAACCTGTGCGACGAGTGTCGCGAGCACTACGAGCAGGTCAAGCACTATCTGGATGCCGCCGGTATCGAGTATGTCGAGGATCCCACCCTGGTGCGCGGCCTGGACTACTACACCCGCACCGTCTTTGAGGTCGAGGCCCCTGGCGCCGGCGTCGGCTCCATCGGTGGCGGCGGCCGCTACGACGGCCTGGTCGAGCTCGAGGGCGGCAAGCCCACGGCAGGCGTCGGCTTCGCTGTCGGTTTTGAGCGCGCCCTGCTGGCCCTGCAGGCCTTTGGCAGCGACCTGGGTGCGGAAGAAGTCCCGTGCGTCTACGTTGCTAACGCCGGCAAAGAGCTGCGTCAGAACGTCTTTACCATTACGCAGCAGCTTCGCGCCGCAGGGATTGTGACCGAGGCCGACTATCAGGGCCGTTCGCTCAAGGCCCAGTTTAAGCAGGCCGATAAGGTGGGCGCCAAGCTCATCCTGGTCCTGGGTGGCGACGAGCTTGCCGCCGGCAAGGTCAAAGTGCGCGACATGGAGAGCCACGACGAGGTCCTCGTCGATCTGACCAACGTGGTCGAGGCGGTTCGCGAGCGCCTGTAGCGCATCATTTTGAACTGCGGGTCCGCCAACACGTCCCGCTCGCGGCGCACGATTGTTACGGGGGCGTTTCGCTTTTATGCTGAATGCCCTCGTTTGCGTATGCCGCCCACCGAGAAATACGACCATTTGGGGCAAAAAGCCTTGCAATGCAGAAAATACTTTTGTGTGGTAAAGCGCAATCAGGGCCGAAAGTTTTTGCCGAGTGCCTATAATGAATACCGCATGTTACGTGCATAGAAGGAGGAATGGGAGGAAACGTGGCTGAGAACCTAAGCAACCAGTCTGTACCCGAAGCCGCGGCGCGTGTCGCTGCCGTGGTCAACCGCCTCGTTAACCGAATCGGCTCGAATGCCGAGTCCAAGGAGCGTCTCGCCGAGATCGAGATTCCTGAGGAGCTGCGCGACGATCTGGCGCTGTTCTTGCGCCTGGAGCGCCGTGTGCTTAGCGAGTATGATCCCGAGATCACAGACCTGTTCGACAAGATTTTGACAGCCGAGATTGTGGCCAACGCCGGAAACCCCGGTACGCGTGCTGCCGACGAGTCCGTCGACGAGCAGGGCGTGCCCACTGCCGACGAGCCCACCGCCGTGGCGTTTCGCGAGGTCGTCGATCTGATCGACAGTCTGCCGCTCGATAAGCAGCAGGTTATCGTCCGCGCCTTTACGAGCTTCTTCCATCTGGCAAACCTGTCGGAGGAGAATTACCGCGTGGCGCAGCTGCGCGAGCGTGAGGCCGGCGCATCGACCGATACCGAGGTCGATCCCGCCAACGAGCTCACCGTTGCCTATCACCAGCTGGTGGATGAGATGGGTGTCGAGGGCGCCAACGAGCTGCTCGGCAAGCTTGAGTTCCACCCCGTCTTTACCGCGCATCCCACCGAGGCCCGTCGCAAGGCCGTCGAGGGCAAGATTCGTCGTATCTCCAACCTGCTGGAGGAGCGTCCGCGTCTGGGCGGCTCCGACCTGGTGGAGAACGAGCGTCATATGCTGCAGGAGATTGACGCCCTGGTTCGCACGAGCCCCATCGCGTTGAAGAAGCCCACGCCGGTCGAGGAAGCCGATACCATCATCGACATCTTCGATAACACGCTGTTTGACGTCATTCCCGTCATCTATCGTCGTTTTGACGACTGGGTGCTGGGTGATAAGGCCGGCACCGTGCCGCCGCTGTGCCCGGCGTTCTTCCATCCCGGCAGTTGGATCGGCTCCGACCGCGACGGTAACCCCAACGTCACCGCCAGGGTGAGCCGCGAAGTCGCCGCCAAGTATTTCACCCATATGGTGCTCAAGCTCGAGGACAAGTGCCGCCGTATCGGTCGCAACCTCACGCTCGAGGCCACCTACAGCAAGCCGTCTGCCGAGCTCATCAACCTGTGGAACCATCAGGTCGAGATGAGCACCCAGTACACCGCACGTGCTGAACTGATCTCCGAGCACGAGCCGCATCGCGCCGTCATGCTCGTCATGGCCGATCGTCTGAACGCCACCGTGCGTCGCATCACCGACACCATGTACCACAGTGCCGATGAGTTCCTGGATGACCTGCGCGTCGTCCAGCGTTCGCTGGCTGCCTGCGGTGCCGTCCGTGCCGCCTACGGCCCGGTGCAGACCATTATCTGGCAGGTCGAGTCCTTCGGCTTCCACATGGTCGAAATGGAGTTCCGTCAGCACTCCGTGGTGCACGCCCGCGCCCTCAAGGATATCCACGAGAACGGTATCCATGGCGATTTGCAGCCCATGACGCGAGAGGTCATCGACACCTTCCGTGCCATCGGTTCCATCCAAAAGCGCTACGGCAAGAAGATGGCGCACCGCTACATCATCTCGTTCACCAAGAGTGCCCAGCATGTGGCCGACGTCTTTGAGCTTGCCCACCTGTCCTTTGCACACGAGGAGGATGTCCCCGAGCTCGACGTGATCCCGCTGTTCGAGCAGCTCGAGGATCTCGAGGGCTGCGTCGACGTGCTCGATCAGATGCTTACGCTGCCCGTGGTGCAAAAGCGCCTTGCTCAGACCAACCGCCGCATGGAGGTCATGCTGGGCTATTCCGACTCCTCCAAGGATGCCGGTCCTACCACGGCCATGCTCGCGCTGCACTCCGCGCAGGAGCGCATTGCCAAGTGGGCCGAGAAGAACGATATCGACCTGGTGCTCATGCACGGTCGCGGCGGTGCCGTGGGCCGTGGTGGCGGCCCGGCCAACAAGGCCGTGTTGGCGCAGCCCAAGGGTTCGGTCAACTGCTTCTTTAAGCTCACAGAGCAGGGCGAGGTCATCTTTGCCCGTTACGGCAACCGCACGCTGGCTCAGCGCCATGTTGAGTCCGTTGCCGCCGCAACGCTTTTGCAGTCGGCCCCGAGTGTCGAGAAGACCAACACCGAGACCACGCAGAAGTTCTGGGATATGGCCGAGAAGCTTAACGCCGCAAGCCACGAGCGCTATCTGGACCTGCTGAACACCGAGGACTTTACACCGTGGTTCTCGACCGTGACGCCGCTGACCGAGGTCGGCTTGCTGCCGATCGGCTCGCGTCCCGCCAAGCGCGGCCTGGGCGCCAAGTCACTCGACGACCTGCGTACTATTCCGTGGATCTTCAGCTGGAGCCAAGCGCGTATCAATCTGGCCGCTTGGTACGGCCTGGGTACCGCCTGCGAGCAGTTTGGCGATTTGGACCAGCTTAAGGCTGCCTACCAGGAGTGGCCGTTCTTCCGCACGTTCATCGACAACATCGAGATGTCGATTGCCAAGACCGATCAGCGCATTGCCAAGATGTATCTGCATCTGGGCGACCGCGATGATCTGTCCAAGAAGGTCTTTACCGAGATGCAGCTCACCCGTAAGTGGGTCCTTGCCATCGTCGGTGACGAATGGCCGCTGCAGCGTCGTCGCGTGCTCGGCTGCGCCGTTCGCGTGCGCAACCCCTACGTCGACGCCCTGTCCATCGCCCAGGTCCGCGCCCTTCGCGAGGTGCGTATGAACCAGGACGAGATGGCCGAGGAGAAGAAGGCCGAGTACATGAGCCTGATTCTTTCGACTGTGACCGGCGTCTCGGCAGGATTGCAGAACACGGGGTAATCGATAGCCCTGTAGTCGTCCGGGCCCGCCATCAGCTTACTTTTAGGCACGTCCTCGGACATGCAAGAAGCCCTCGCTGCGCACTTTGTGCGGCGAGGGCTTCTTGCGTCCTGCGGAGTGTGCCTAAAAGTAAGCTGATGGCGGGCCCTGCGATGTCCGGTCTTCGGCGGATTACTGGCTGGGGGAATAATGGCGCGCTTCGCGCGTTTTGGATGGGGCTTGTCCCGGCGGCGCGTTTGGCGCTTCGCGCCTCGCGTCTTATCGATTGGGATTGAGATGCATGTGGCGCTTCTCGATTTACGACTGTAGCGGCCGCGGTCCCGTTTGGGATCGCGGTTGTTTTGTTGTGCTTCAAATATGAACGTTGTGTTAATGAGTCGGTGGACGGTGGTGTTTTTCGGTGAGCGGCGTATCCTTCCAACGGTTTATCTAGTGTGTCAGTTGAAAGGAAGAGGGCGCTCGTCATTGTTTGAATGTGAACTGCCGTTTGACCACAAGACGTTGCATCTGGAGCTCGAGGACAAGAACTTCGCTGGTGTGATGGAGGGTCATCAAAACGAATTTAAGACCACTAAGTCGCAGGAAGAGCTGGTAGAGGAGTCACTTGCCAACCCTTATGGCTCACCTTCGCTCGAGGAGCTTTGTGCTGGCAAGAAGGACATCGTCATCATCAGCTCCGACCATACGCGTCCTGTTCCTTCGCGTGTGACGATGCCTATTCTGCTGCATCACATCCACGCTGCCGCTCCTGAGGCACGTGTGCGTATTCTTGTCGCGACCGGTATGCACCGTCCCTCGACGCACGAGGAGCTCGTCAACAAGTATGGCGAGGAGATCGTCGCCAACGAGGAGATCGTCATGCATGTTGCGACCGATGACAGCATGATGAAAAAGATCGGCACCCTGCCTTCTGGTGGCGAGTGCATCATCAACAAGGTTGCCGCCGATTGCGATCTGCTGCTCGCCGAGGGCTTTATCGAGCCGCACTTCTTTGCCGGTTTCTCTGGTAGCCGCAAGTCCGTGCTGCCCGGCATCGCCAGCTATAAGACCATCATGTACAACCACAACGGTCAGTTTGTGAACGACTCCCATTCACGTGCCGGCAACCTGTGCCACAACCACGTGAGCGAGGACATGTTTGCCGCTGCCGAGATGGCTCACCTCGCCTTTGTGCTCAACGTGGTGCTTAACGGCAAGCACGAGGTCATCGGCTCCTTTGCCGGCGACATCCACAAGGCTCACGAGGCCGGCTGCGAGTTCGTGAAGAGCCTTGCCGGCGTTGAGCCCGTCGAGTGCGAGATTGCCATCACCACCAACGGTGGCTATCCGCTCGATCAGAACATCTATCAGGCCGTGAAGGGAATGTGCGCTGCCGAGGCCACACTTCCCGAGGGCGGTGTGATTATCGATGTCGCCGGTTGTGCCGACGGTCACGGTGGCGAGGGCTTCTATCACAACATCGCCGACAATGATCCGGCAGAGTTTGAGCGCGCCTGCATCGACCGTCCTAAGGATGAGACCCTGCCCGACCAGTGGACGAGCCAGATCTTTGCACGCATCCTGGCGCATCACCCTGTGATCATGGTCACCGACCTGTGCGATCACCAGATGCTCAAGGAT
Organism: Coriobacteriaceae bacterium; assembly: GCA_902399975.1. GTDB lineage: Bacteria > Actinomycetota > Coriobacteriia > Coriobacteriales > Coriobacteriaceae > Collinsella. The sequence continues at coordinate 131,386 of CABOHA010000003.1, forward strand.
ATGCACATGACGCCGGTCAACACTATCGAGGAGGCGCTCAAGCTCGCCTTTGAGATGAAGGGTGCCGATGCCAAGGTGGCCGTCATTCCCGATGGCCTGGGCGTTGTCGTCGCTCAGCACTAGTGCGCGGCCCAAACGAATCGTTTGTAACCGACAAGAAAGATAAGGTTTTATGCTTACCAAACTCCTCTGCGAATTCGGCGCAACGGCCCTCATGATCATCTTTGGCGTGGGCGTGCACTGCGATACCGTGCTTAAGGGCACCAAGTATCAGGGCTCCGGCCATATGTTCGCCATCACCACCTGGTCTTTTGGCATCTCGGTCTGCCTGTTTGTCTTTGGCGGCGCCGTGTGCATGAACCCCGCGATGGTGCTTGCGCAGTGCATCGTCGGTCTGGTGCCGTGGGGCAACTGCATCCCCTTTATGCTCGCTGATATGCTCGGCGGCTTTGTGGGTGCCGTGATCGCGTGGTTGATGTATGCCGATGAGTTCAAGGCCTCCGAGGGCGCCGTCGACCCCATTGCACAGCGCAATATCTTCTCGACCAACCCCACCACCGAGGGCACCAACTATGCCCGTAACTTCTTCTGCGAGGCTATCTGCACCTTTGTGTTCATCAGCGCCATCCTTGCTGTCGCTAGCCGCGCCGGCGAGAACGTTTTGATGCTCGCTATCTGCGTCGGTCTGATCGTTTGGGCTGTTGGTATGGGCATGGGCGGCATCACCGGCTTCGCCATGAACCAGGCTCGTGACCTTGGTCCTCGCATGGCCTATCAGGTGCTGCCGATCAAGAACAAGGCCGACAACAACTGGAAGTACGGCCTGCTCGTTCCTGGCATCGCGCCGTTTGTCGGTGCTATTGTCGCCGCGCTGTTTGTGCATGGCTTCTTGGGCATGTTCTAGTCGAAGGACGGCTCTATAAGGTTCGGGCTCGGCAAGGGTTTACTTTCCAACGCGTCCTCGGACATGCAAAAAGGCTCGCTGCGCACTTTGTGCGGCGAGCCTTTTTGCGTCCTGCGGAATGCGTTGGAAAGTAAACCCTTGCCGAGCCCTGGGCATTCTTGGCTGTGTTCGAACAAGCAACCCAACATATATATCTGAATTTGGATGTGAGGGGCGCTTTGTTTTTTGGTGCCCTGAGATGGGGGCGAGATTTTGGAATGAGAGGCTAACTTAGTTGAAGAGGGGCTGTATGGCTGATAGGTAGTCTTTGGCTACTTCGGCCTTATCTGCTTGGAAGTTGTGCCAGGCCCACCATTGGACCATTCCTACGAAGCTTGAGGCTATGTGGTGTAGCAGGAAGCTTCGGTCCATGGTGCCAGCGGGGCCGTTTGGGTCGGTAGGGACGGTTTCGGCTGCTCGTGACATGATGGTCTTGCGTAAACAGTCGGCGAAGACGCGTGAGCCGGCGCCGGCTACGAGGGCTCGAACGCCCTGGCGGCGCTCCCAGAGGTTGTTGAGGATATGCTCGACCTGCACGAGTGGGTCGTCGAGCGGTGTACCATCGTCGTCGAGGGCGTGGGTGCAGATGTCGTTCACGAGCTCGGACAGTAGGTCTTCTTTGCTCTTAAAGAGGCTGTAGAATGTCGCGCGGCCTACGTGAGCGCGCGCGATGATGTCACCGACGGTGATCTTGCCGTAGTCCTCCTCGCGTAGGAGTTCGGAAAACGCCGTGACAATAGCGGCACGGCTTTTGGTTTTGCGGGCATCCATGGCTATGCATCTACGCGAACCAGCAGGCAACGGAGCGTGCCGGAGCAGCCCTCGTAGGGGCGCTTACCGGCGCCGTAGCCGACGGCCTCGATGCGGTAGCGGGCCGGCAGGTGCTCGGACGTGCGCAGTGCGGCTACGATGGCGGCGCCCGTGGGCGTCACGAGCTCGCCGGCGACCGGTGCGGGCGTGAGGGCGATATTGCCTGCTTGGCATAGGTTGACGACGGCGGGCACCGGGATGGGCATAAGGCCGTGGGCGCAGTGGATGGTGCCGTGACCCTCGGAGAGCGACTCGACGACAATATCCTCGATGCCCAGGTCATCGAGGCAGATGGCGACCGAGCAGATATCAACGATGGAATCGATGGCGCCTACCTCGTGGAACATGACGGTCTCGGGCGTTTTGCCGTGGGCCTTGGCCTCGGCGGCGGCAAGTGCGGTAAAGATGGCGAGCGCGCGACGCTTGGCACCATCGCTTAGCTGCGAGCCGTCGATGATGTCGGTGACGTCCGCCAAAGAACGATGCTGATGATGGTGGGCGTGGTGATGGCCCTCGTGCTCATGGGCGTGGCCCTCATGGTCGTGCTCATGACAGTGCTCGTGTTCATGCTCACCATGGTCATGATGGTGATGCTCATGCGCGTGCTCGGTGCCCACTTCGTTGCCGTAGAGCCAGGCCATGTCGTGGTCGTGGTTCTCGAGCTTCTCTGCCAGCCGAACGTCAAAGTCGCAGGCGTCGATGCCATGCTTGTTTACACGCGTAACGGCAATCTCAAAGCCGCCGACCGGGAGCGTGGCGAGCTGCTCGCGCAGATGCTCCTCGCTGGCGCCCAGGTCGAGCAGGGCCGCGACGGTCATGTCGCCGCTGATGCCCGAGGTGCCGTCGATGACAAGCGTGTGCTGATGGTTGGACATGAAATGCTCCTTAGCAGGCGCAGGACGTGCCGGCGCCCAGATGATTGATAAGACTTGCCTGATAGGCGGCGCCGAAACCGTTGTCGATGTTGACGACCGAGATGCCGCTGGCGCAGGAGTTGAGCATGGCGAGCAACGCGGCCACGCCGCCAAAGCTCGCGCCATAGCCCACGCTGGTGGGAACGGCGATGACCGGACAGCTCACCAAGCCGCCGATAACGCTCGCCAGGGCGCCTTCCATGCCGGCGATGGCGATGATCACCTGGGCCTGGGCAAGTTCCTCAGCGTGAGCGAGCAGGCGGTGCAGGCCGGCGACACCCACGTCGTAGAGGCGATCGACCTCGTTGCCGTAGAACTCGGCCGTCAGTGCCGCCTCTTCGGCGACGGGCAGGTCGCTCGTGCCGGCACAGGCGACGACAACGCGTCCGTTGCCGGTGGGGGAGGGCTTGCCACCAACCAGGGCAAGCTGGGCGTCCGGGACATATCCCAGGTCAATGTCGTTATCGAGAAGCTCAGCGGTGCGCGCGGCTTTTTCGGCATCCAAGCGTGTGACCAGGATGCGCTCCTGGTCTGCATCGAGTAATGCTTTGATAATGGCGGCAATTTGCTCGGCGGTTTTACCGGCACCGTAGACAACCTCACCGGCCCCCTGGCGCACTCCGCGCGAAAGATCGAGCTGCGCAAAGCCCAAATCGGCGGTCGGAGCCGTCTGGATGCGCGTCAGGGCGTCGGCCGGGGTGACTGTTCCGCCGGCAACATCGCTCAGTAGCTGCTCAAGATCTCGCTTATCCATATATGTTCCCTTCGACGGCGCAAAGTCTAACACTCAAAGGGGATGTTTCCGAACACTAAGACAAAATTGTTCGGAAACTATAGGACAGACTGATTCAATTGTTAGACGGATCGGCTTGTCACGCAGGATGATGTCCATGGCAAGCATCAGGTTGCGCTCGTCGATGGCAAACGGAGCGGCTTCGCGCGTCTTGGGCTTGGCGCAAAACGCGATGCCCGTGCCCGCGGCCTGGATCATGGGGATGTCGTTTGCCCCATCGCCAACAGCGACCGTGTGGGCCATGTCGACGCCGCACTCAACTGCCCAGTCCAGCAGCTGGATGAGCTTGGACTCCTTGGTCACAATGTCGGCGGCCAGCTTACCGGTGAGCTGGCCGTCCACGACTTCCAGGCGGTTGGCCAGGCAAAAATCGATGCCCGCAGCGGCCACGATCTTGTCAGCGACCTCGTGGAAGCCGCCGCTCACCACGCCGACCTTCCAGCCCTTGCTGTGTGCCGAGCGCACAAGCTCCAACGCGCCGGGGGTAAATGTCACGCGCTCAAAGGCGCGCTCGAACACGCTCTCGTCCAGGCCGGCGAGCAGCCCCACGCGCTCCACGAGCGCTTGCTTAAAGTCCAGCTCGCCGCGCATGGCGCGTTCGGTGATCTGTGCCACCTGCCCACCCACGCCGGCCTCTTCGCCCAACAGGTCGATGACCTCCTGGTTGATGAGGGTGGAGTCGATATCCATAACGATGAGGCGTGCAGTCATGACGGGCCTTTCCAGGTGCTGTTTTATTGGGGCACATTGTCGCACGTGACGAGCGCGGGCGGGTGCCACGGTGCGTCAATTGTTTCGTCTCCGTCAAGTCTTTGGGCGGGAGCCACTTTTTCGCGGCGCATCGGCACGGGTGCGATAAGATAATACGCCATGTCTGGCTGCGCGGTTTACGCAGGCTGGGCAAATCTGTACGACGCCGCCCGGAACGACACGGGGCGGCACAGATCCATAAAGGAGGATCACTGGTATGAGCCAGACCCGTCCCATCGACGAGCATTCCATGCACACCCGTACCTGCGGCGAGCTTCGCCGCGAGAACGTGGGCGAAGAGGTTACCCTCACCGGTTGGGTGAGCCGTCGCCGCGATCACGGCGGCCTCATCTTCTGCGATCTTCGCGACCGCGAGGGCATCACGCAGCTCACCTTCGACCCCGAGCACTCCGACGGCGACGCCTTTAAGATCGCCGAGACCATGCGTCCCGAGTGGCCCATCAAGATTCACGGCGTCGTGCGCGCCCGTGGTGAGGAGACCACCAACGCCAAGCTCGTGACCGGCGAGATTGAGGTCCTGACCGACCACGCCGAGGTGCTCAACACGTCCGTCACCCCGCCGTTCCAGATCGAGGACGGCATCGAGACCAGCGAGGACACTCGTCTGCGCTATCGCTATCTGGACCTCCGTCGTCCCGAGATGATGGCCAACCTCAAGCTGCGCTCCGATTTCACCTTTGCCATTCGCGAGGCACTGCACAACCGTGAGTTCATGGAGGTCGAGACGCCCTCCCTGTTCAAGTCTACGCCCGAGGGCGCCCGCGACTTCATCGTCCCCAGCCGTATTCAGCCGGGTAACTTCTACGCCCTGCCGCAGTCCCCGCAGCTCCTGAAGCAGCTGCTCATGGTCGGTGGCGTCGAGCGCTACTACCAGGTTGCCAAGTGCTTCCGCGACGAGGATCTGCGCGCCGACCGTCAGCCCGAGTTCACCCAGGTCGATATCGAGATGGCCTTCGTGGACCAGAACGATGTCATGAGCGCGCTCGAGGAGGTCCTGTCCGATGCTTTCGGCCGCATGGGTGTCGAGATGCCCACGCCGCTGCGTCGCATGAACTACTGGGAGGCCATGGACACCTATGGCTCCGACAAGCCCGATACTCGCTACGGTATGCACCTGGTCGACCTGACCGACGTGTTTGCCAACTCCAAGTTCAAGGTCTTTGCGACTGCCGCAAACGAGGAGGGCTCTGTCGTCAAGGCCATCAACGCTAAGGGCGCCGGTGCCTGGGCACGTGCCAAGATCGATAAGCTCGCCGGCGTGGCCTCCACGTTTGGCGCCAAGGGCCTGGCCTGGATCGCTTTCCGCGAGGATGGCTCCATCAACAGCCCCATCGTCAAGTTCTTCTCGGACGAGGAGATGGCCGCTCTGCGCGAGCGCATGGACGTCGAGCCCGGCGACCTTGTGATGTTCGCCGCCGGCCCGCGCCTGCTTTCTGACGAGATCCTGGGCGGCATGCGTTCGCACATGGCCAATGCGCTCGAGATCAAGCGCGAAGGTCACGACTTCCTGTGGGTCGTCAACTTTCCGCTGTTCCATTGGGACGAGGATCGCAAGGCCTATGCTGCCGAGCACCAGCCCTTCACCCTGCCGACCGAGACCGACATCGCCAAGATCGAGGCCAATCCGTTGGCAGCCGGTTCTTGCACCTACGACTTTGTCATGGACGGCTTTGAGGCCGGTGGCGGCGGTATGCGTATCCACAACGCCGAGATGCAGATGTCCATGCTCAAGCTCCTGGGCTTTACCGAGGAGCGCGCCGAGTCTCAGTTTGGCTTCCTCATGGAGGCGCTCAAGTTTGGTGCGCCCCCGATGGGCGGTTTCGCTCTGGGCCTGGACCGCGTGTGCATGCTGCTCACCGGTTCCGACTCCATCCGCGACGTCATGGCGTTCCCCAAGACGGCCAGCGGCTCCGACCTCATGTCGGGCGCCCCGAGTGCCGTTAGCGGCGCCCAGCTCAAGGACGTCAGCCTGCGCCTGATGTAGGCAAGCGGCTACATATTGCCCGTAACGAGGGAAGGACACGTGCCTTCCCTCGTTTTTTATGCGCGGGCGTTGCGAGGGCATGGGATGACCGGGTGTCGCGGAAACTGTGTCCCAGAATTTGCACCCAGAGCGGGATGGGCTTTCCGCTAGGGCCGTTCAGCGGAAACTGCGACCCGGAATTTGCGTCCAGAGTGGGCTGCGGTTTCCCAAACAGGGCCCTTTGGGAAACTGGGGCCCAGAATCCAGCCAAATAATGGGACGCACTTTCCGGTCGAGCTTCTGGCGGGTCTCGACAAGCATCTAACGGTACAATAACTACCACGTGGCTGGGTTTTGCCGGCCGAATGTGCGACGTCGTGGGAGGGGACATGGTCGAGTTTACAAAGACGATTAAAGATCCGTTGGGATTGCATGCCCGCCCGGTTGCGCTGCTCTATGACATTATTGCCAAGCATCGTAGCAACGTATCGGTCAGCATCGGCGATCGCCATACCGACGGCCGCGATGTGATGGGACTCATGGCTCTCTACGGCGAATGTGGCGAAGACATCGTGTTCCGCGTTTCGGGCGTGGACGAGGCCTCGTGCGTCACGTCGATCAGAAACCTCTCGCTCTAAAGCGCAACAATGTGACGAAGGGACAGTCCCTTTGTCACATCTTTCTTTGTTGCATATAGGAAACTTTTCCGAAAACTGAATAGGGACCCTTTCCAAAAAGTTAGCCACGTGCTAGTTTACTGTAGCGAACATAGACGTGGTTAACTTTTGCTGCGTCGATGTTGAGGACGAACTGACGTTAGGAGCTCACTCATGTCTTGCGGACCGCAGATGCCGGCTATGCCGCTTTCGATGGTAAAAGCGGGCGAAACCGTGCGCGTGTCTCGCGTAAAGGGCAATGAGGACATGAAGCACCACCTCAAGGACCTCGGCTTTGTCGAGGGCAACGAGATTCACGTGGTGAGCTCGAGTGGCGCCAATATCATCGTCACCGTGCTCGGCGCGCGCTTTGGCATCGATACCAAGGTCGCCATGCACATCATGACTGTCGGTTAGTTCGCAGCATTCCATAAAAGCTGAAAGGGGGAAAAGAATATGAAGACGTTGGGTGACGTTAAGGTGGGCGAGAGCTCTACCATCGTCAAGCTTCACGGCGAGGGCGCGCTTCGCCGTCACCTTATGGACCTGGGACTCATCAAGGGCACTTCGTTCAAGGTCGTAAAGGTTGCACCGCTCGGAGATCCGGTCGAGATCAACGTGCGCGGCTACGAACTCTCCATCCGCAAGGAGGAGGCTGCCGTCGTCGAGGTCCAGTAAGGGCCGGTGGCACATATTTCTGCAGATAAAGTTAGGTTTTTCTAACTCAATAATGCAGTGTTGAAGCACATTATCCAGCCCGCGCGGAGAAAGCAGCGCGGGCACACAAGGAAGAAGGATTGAATGGCGGATTCTCAGATCCATGTCGCGCTGGCGGGTAACCCCAACTGCGGCAAGACCACGCTTTTCAACCTGATCACCGGCGCCAACGGCTACGTTGGCAACTGGCCCGGCGTCACGGTTGAGAAAAAGGAAGCCAAGCTCCTGAGTGACAAGAACGTCACGATTACGGACCTCCCTGGCATCTACTCGCTTTCCCCCTACAGCCCCGAGGAGCAGTGCTCGCGCGACTACCTCATGAGCGGCGAGCCCGATGTGGTCGTCCAGGTCGTCGACGCCACCAACCTGGAGCGCAACCTGTACCTGGCACTTCAGGTCATCGAGACCGGTCTGCCCGTGGTCGTTGCCCTCAACATGGCCGACCTCGTGGAGAAGAACGGCGATAAGATCGACACGGACAAGCTTTCCAAGAAGCTCGGTTGCCCGGTCATGATGATCTCGGCCCTTAAGAACAAGGGCATCACCGAGCTCTTTGAGCAGGTCAAGAAGTCGGCGGCTGCCAAGGCCGACGTGCCGGCGCATAAGTTTGATTCCGCCATCGAGGACGTTCTGACCCACATCGAGAACAACCTGCCGGCGAGCGTTCCCGCCAACAAGCGTCGCTACTACGCCGTCAAGCTGTTTGAGCGCGATGCGGACGCCTGTAAGCTCATCAACCTTACCAAGGAGAAGGCCGATCGCGTTGAGCAGCTGGTCGCCCAGTGCGAGCAGGATTGCGACGACGATGCCGAGTCCATCATCACCGGCGAGCGCTATGGCGTGATCGCCCACATCATCGACGAGTGCCTCACCAAGGCTCCGGCCAAGATGAGCACCTCCGAGAAGATCGACCGCGTGGTTACCAACCGTATCTTGGGCCTGCCGATCTTTGTGGTCATCATGTTCTGCGTGTACTACATCGCCGTTTCTACCCTGGGCGGCACGGTGACCGACTTCACCAACGACCAGCTCTTCGGCACCGACGGTTGGTACGTGCTCGGTCAGGGTCGCGATGCGTATGATGCGGCTGTCGAGGCTGTGGGTGAGGACGCTGCCGATTCGATTGACCCGGCGGAGTACGGCCCCTATGTCCCGGGTATCACCACCGTGGTGCACGACGCCCTCGTGGCGGGCGGCACCGAGGACGGTGGCCTGGTCGATTCGCTGGTCTGCGATGGTATCGTCGGCGGCCTGGGCGCCATCTTTGGCTTTGTGCCGCAGATGTTCCTGCTTTTTGTGATGCTGTCTTTCCTGGAGGACTGCGGCTACATGGCGCGCGTCGCCTTCATCATGGACCGCGTGTTCCGCCGCTTTGGCCTGTCCGGTAAGTCCTTTATCCCCATGCTCGTGTCCTCGGGTTGCGGCGTCCCCGGCGTCATGGCCACCAAGACCATCGAGAACGAGAAGGACCGCCGTATGACGGTCATGACCACCACGTTTATTCCCTGTGGCGCTAAGCTGCCGATCATTGCCCTGCTCATGGGTTCCATCATCGGCGATTCTTCCACCACCGCCGCGTGGATCAGCCCGCTCTTCTACTTCCTGGGCGTCTTTGCCGTCATTGCTTCGGGCCTCATGCTCAAGAAGACCAAGCTCTTCGCCGGTCGCCCGACGCCGTTTGTTATGGAGCTTCCTGCCTACCACTTCCCGGCGATCCGTTCTTGGGCGCTGCACGTGTGGGAGCGCTGCTGGGCCTTTATCAAGAAGGCCGGTACGGTCATCTTCGCGTCCACCGTCGTCGTTTGGTTCCTCTCCAACTTTGGCAGCTACAACGGTTCCTTTGGCTTCCTGCCTGCGATGGACGGCATCCCCGAGGAGTTCATGGATTACTCCGTGCTCGCCATGCTCGGCAACCTGGTCGCTTGGATCTTCGCCCCGCTCGGCTTTAGCACCTGGCAGGCCACCGCGCTGACCGTCTCCGGCCTCGTGGCTAAGGAGAATGTCGTCGCTACCGCCGGCTCGCTGCTCTCCGTCGCCGATGCTGGCGAGACCGACCCGAGCCTGTGGACCGCGTTTGCGGGCATGTTCCCCACCATGGGTGCTTGCGTGGCCTTTGGTGCCTTCAACCTGCTGTGCGCTCCGTGCTTTGCCGCCATGGGCACTATCCGCAACCAGATGGACTCCGGCAAGTGGACCGCGATTGCCATCGGCTACGAGTGCGCCTTCGCTTGGGTGATCGGCCTGTTCATCAACCAGTTCTACAACCTGTTTGTGTTGGGCCAGTTTGGTATTTGGACGATTGTAGCCATCGTGCTGCTGGTTGCGATGCTCTTCCAGATCTTCCGTCCCATGCCCAAGCATGCATGGACCGACGAGGACGAGACCAACACTGCTTCCGCCGCAGTTTCCGCTTAAGTCCGAATAAGGATTAGCCCCTTTCCACGAGCCCGGGTGTCCCAGCGACACTCGGGCTTTTTGGTGAGGGAGATGTGGCGTTTCCGCAGATAAAACCGACCAAAATATACCTGTCCCTTTTTGGCAGGTGGAGAATGGGGTAAAGTAAGTGGTGGTTAACTAGAGGAGGCTTGCTATGGCACCTATCGATATTGTTGTACTGGCTGTTATCGGCATTGCGTTTGTCGCCGTGTGCGTGCGCATTTATCGCAAGGGCACCTGCGCCGACTGCGCTCAAGGTGGCGTTTGCACAGGACATTGCTCCAACAAAAAGACCTGCGCCGCACTTAAGGGCGTAGACAAAATCGCCGAAGACTTGGGCCGCGGTATCAAGTAAGGTCCGTCATCCAAGCGCCTCGCGAGCATCCGTTCGCGGGGCGCTTTGCACATTTGGGGGAGAGCGCGGCGAGTTGAAGAGTGATTTTGGGGTATCGTTACCTGTACTGTTAATTGGCAACTTATCTATAACGGAGTAACCCCATGAGCGCTCGCGTAACCATGAAGGACATAGCCGCCGAGCTTGGCGTTTCCATCAATACCGTGCACAAGGCCCTGACGGGTAAGGCCGGCGTGAGCGAATCCGTGCGCTCCAAGGTGAATGCTAAGGCTGAGGCCATGGGTTACCATCGCAATACGAGTGCCTCGAGCCTGCGCCGCAAGGATATCAACCTGGTGTTTTGCCTGCCCCGCGCATCGCGCGAGGGGGCGTACTTTTTCCGTTACCTTTGGGAAGGCTGCAACCGCTTTGAGCAGGAGGTCATCGATCAGGGCATTACGGTTGAGCGCGTAGAATTTGGCGTGGGCGGCTACGCCGATGCGCTCGAGCAGATCGATGAGCGTCTGCAGGTAGGCGAGAAGATTGACGGCCTGCTTGCCTATGTTCCGGGCGATGACCGCGCGACCGAGCTTTTGAGGCAGATTGCCGAGGCGGGCGTGGCGATTGAGCTCGTCGACGGCGACCGACCGCACCTCGATCGCCTGGGTGCCAGTCTGGCGGACTATTCCGCGGCGGGCAGCCTTATGGCAGAGCAGGCGGCTAACCTGGTCCACGCTTCTGGGGCTGACGCCCGCGTGCTTCTGTTGGCGGGCGACCCCTATACCGATTCACACTACCTGACCGCCCGCGCCTTTCATAATTACCTGCGCGAACACGATATTCCATGGCAGGTTGAGGACCTTGCCGGCGCCCATGCGCAAGTCAAACAGCTCGAGCGCGAGCTTGAGCAGCGCTTGAGTGCGCCGGATGCTCCCGAGCTCATCTGTAGCGTTTTTGCCGTTGGTTCCGAGGTGGTCGCCGACGCGCTTGTTTCAAGCGGCAAGGCCGGCAAGGTCATGGTAATCGGCAACGACCTGTTCCCCGAGAGCGCCTTGGCCTTGCGCCGTGGCATCTTTACCAATATTGTCTATAAGGACCCGGTGAGCCTGGCCTACCGTGGCGCCAAGACCTTGGGCGAGTATCTGCTGTGGGGTAAAACTCCGGCGGAGCCCGTGCAGAAGGGTGCTGTGGAGATGGTGTTTGCCAGCAACGTCGACCGCTACTGCGAGCTTGCGGGAATTTAGCCGTTTAGTCAGGTACCCCCTCTTGCGACGTGCATTTTTTGGAGTATTCAGCAATGGCGTGTCCCGAAAGAGGTTAGGACGACTGTTTTAAGTGCCCCCGATGGCGTAATTCGCCATCGGGGGCATTTATTTATGCCGATTGGGCGCAATATGAGCATCAGATAGGGCTTCGAAGACGGTGCGCGGTGCGCTCCGATGCTGAATACTCCCAAAAATGCACGGCGGAACATGACCCACCTGGCTAAAGCGCTCAAGTTCGGTATTCGGGGACGCCTGCCAATTCGCAATACATACAAGTCGCGGCTCCAGTAACCGTTGAACGGGCAAAATCGACCGTTCACCCCATGGTGGTTAGGTGAACGTTCACCTTTTAAGTCGCAATGAATTAGTATAGTGAACGTTCACCTAGAGGATAACGAGCGCATCGTGCGCCCGCTCCGCCAACAAAGGGGTTGTTTGATGAAAAACTTCATGGACGATCAGGATTTCCTGCTGAGCACCAAAACCGGTGAGGAGCTGTTCCACAACTTTGCCGAGGGCATGCCCATCGTTGACTACCACTGCCACATTTCTCCCAAGGAGATCTGGGACGACAAGCGTTTTGAGAACATCACCGAGGTTTGGCTGGGCGGTGACCACTACAAGTGGCGCCTGATGCGTGCCAACGGCGTCGACGAGCGCTTCATTACCGGCGATGCCCCTGCTCGCGAGAAGTTCCAGAAGTGGGCCGAGACCCTGGGCCGTTGTGTGGGCAACCCCGTCTTTGAGTGGAGCCACCTGGAGCTTAAGCGTTACTTTGGCTACGAGGGCGTCCTGAACGGCAAAACCGCTCAGGAGGTCTGGGACCTTGCCAACGCCAAGCTCGCTGAGGCCAGCTTTACCTGCCGCAACCTGATCAAGCAGTCCAACGTCCGCATGATCTGCACTACCGACGACCCCGCCGACAGCTTTGAGTGGCACAAGAAGATTGCCGCCGACGACAGTTTTGACGTTCAGGTCGTTCCCGCCATGCGCCCCGATGCCGCCCTGCGCATCGAGCGTGGCCAGGAGTTCGCCGACTACTGCAAGCATCTCTCCGAGGTTGCTGGCGTTGAGATCAGCGACTTCGAGGGCATGAAGGCTGCCATCTCCAAGCGCTACGACGTTGCCCACGAGCTGGGCTGCCGCGCTTCCGACCACGCGCTCGACTACGTTATGTACGTTCCGGCTACCGCCGACGAGATCGAGACTATCTTTGCCAAGGGCCTTGCCGCCGAGCCGCTTGCCGAGGACGAGGTCCTCAAGTACAAGACGGCCTTTATGCAGTTCGTCGCCGGCGAGTATGTCCGCCTTGGCTGGGCCATGCAGCTGCACTTTGGCTGCAAGCGTGACAACAACCGCGCTATGTTCGCCAAGCTCGGTCCCGACACCGGCTACGACTGCGTCTCCAACTACACGCCGTCCGACCAGCTGGCCGATTTCCTCAACTCCATCCAGGAGGCCATGGGTCTGCCCAAGACCATTCTGTACAGCCTGAACCCCATCGACAACACCATGATCGATACCGTGATGGGCTGCTTCCAGGAGGCTCCGACCGCCGGTAAGATCCAGAACGGCTCTGCCTGGTGGTTCAACGACAACGAGATCGGTATGCGCGAGCAGCTCACGGCTCTGGCTAACGAGGGCGTGCTGGGCAACTTTGTGGGCATGCTTACCGATTCCCGCTCCTTCCTGTCCTACCCGCGTCATGAGTACTTCCGTCGCGTGCTGTGCGGCGTGATCGGCGAGTGGGTCGAGCAGGGCAAGTATCCGGCCGACATGGAGCTGCTGGGAGCCATCGTGCGCGACATTAGCTACAACAACGCGGTCCGCTACTTTGGCTTTGACCTGGATACCGTCGAGGCCTAAACCCGCATCGAATCACACCGAACTCGGGAGCGCCGTTGCCACACGCGGCGCCCCCGTTTTGCCTGCACGCTAACAGCAATCTAAGGAGAGACATCGATGGAGAACATCAGCTACGAGACGCTCGAGAAGATCGGCTACAAGGGCTACCTGCTGCCCAAGGACGCGCCCGAGAAGGTTCTGCAGTTTGGCGAGGGCAATTTCCTGCGCGCCTTCGTCGACCGCTTCTTTGACATGGGCAACGAGGCAACCGGCTGGAACGGCAAGGTTGTCATGGTCCAGCCCATCAGCGGTGCCTTTGGCTTTGCCGACGGCATTAACGCTCAGGATGACCTGTACACCGTGCTGGTGCGCGGCAAGGAGAGCGGCAACACGGTCGACGAGTCCCGTGTGATCAGCGCCTGCAGCCGCTGCCTCAATCCGTATCGCGAGGACGACTACCGCGCCATGATGGAGGTCGCCGTCTCCGACGATTTGGAGATTATCGTCTCCAACACCACCGAGGCCGGTATCGCTTACGATCCGTCCTGCAAGGCCGACGACATGCCGCCCGCGAGCTTCCCCGCCAAGCTTGCCCAGGTGCTCCACACCCGCTGGGCCGCCGGCAAGCCGGGCGTCATCGTGCTCGCCTGTGAGCTCATCGATCACAACGGCGAGGAGCTGCTGCGCATCATGAACCAGTACGTGAGCGACTGGGGCTGGGAGGACGAGTTTGCGCAGTGGATGGCCAACGACTGCACCGTCTGCACCACGCTCGTCGACACTATCGTCCCCGGCCGTATCCGCGACCCCAAGGAGGCCGCTGCCGTGGCCGAGCGCCTGGGCTACGAGGATCCCTTCCTGGCCGTGCGCGAGCCCTTCCAGATGTGGGGTATCCAGGGCGATGAGTCGCTCAAGGAGCGTCTGCCCTTCGTGAAGGCCGGCCTGCCGGGCGTCTTTGTGACCCCCGATGTCACCCCGTACAAGAAGCGCAAGGTCCGCATCCTCAACGGCGCCCACACTGCCTTTGTTCCGGGTTCCTGGGTTGCCGGCTTTGACATCGTGCGCGATTGCATGCATGACGAGACCGTTCGCGGCTTCATGAACACCATGCTCTACGACGAGGTCATCCCGACGCTTGCCGCCGATCTTGATGTCGAGGACTGCAAGGCCTTTGCCGCCGCCGTCGAGAACCGCTTCGACAACCCGTTTATCGACCACGCGCTGCTCTCCATTTGCCTCAACTCAACCGCCAAATGGCGTGCTCGCGACCTGCCCACGCTCAAGGACTATGTTGCCGAGACCGGCAACCTGCCCAAGTGCCTGGCGACGAGCCTCGCTACGCTCATTGCCTTCTATACGCAGGAGCTCGTTGCTCGCGAGGGCGATGGCCTGCACCTGCGCCGCGCCGACGGCACCGAGTACACCGCTCAGGACGATGCCTTCGTGCTCGATTTCTACGCCGCCCACGCCGGTGCAGACGATGCCGAGCTGGTGCACGACGTGCTCAGCAACGAGCAGATGTGGGGCGAGGACCTTACGCAGATCGCCGGCCTTGAGGAGTTTGTCGTCAACGCGCTTGCCGTTGTGCGCGCTGAGGGCGCCAAGCAGGCATTTGCCAACGCCCAGGCCTAAATCCTTCTGTGCGCCCGCCGGGCAACTGGCGGGCGCCCGCTGACTTCTGCTCAACCTGTAGGGTTAGGACTCTTTGTAATGAATACTATCCAGATCAATCCGGCCGACAACGTGATCGTCGCGCTGTCGCCGCTTGCCAAGGGCACCGCCGTCGCGGTTCCCGGGGTGGGCGAGGTCGTGGCCGCGGAGGATATTCCGCAGGGCCACAAGATGGCCGTGCGCGCCATTGCGGCGGGGGAGGACGTCGTCAAGTACGGTCTTCCTATCGGCCACGTGACGGGCGACATCCAGCCCGGTCAGTGGCTTCATACGCATAACGTCAAGACCAACCTTTCGGGCGAGGTCGAGTACGCTTACAACCCGACGCATCCGGTCGTTGAGCCGGTTGAGCCCGAGACCTTTATGGGCTTCCGCCGCGCTGACGGCCGCGCCGCCACGCGCAACGAGCTGTGGATCATCCCCACGGTCGGCTGCGTCAACGAGGTCGCACGTGCCATGTGCGAGCAGGCTCAGGATCTGGTCGAGGGCTCGCTGGAGGGCGTTTACTACTTCCCGCATCCCTTTGGCTGCTCGCAGACCGGTGCCGACCATGCCCAGACGCGCCGTCTGCTGGTGGCGCTCTCGCGTCACGCAAACGCTGCGGGTGTGCTGTTCCTGTCCCTCGGTTGCGAAAACTGCACGCACCAGCAGGTACTCGACGAGCTCGGTGACTTCGATCGCGAGCGCGTTCGATTCCTCGCCTGCCAGGATGTAGCCGACGAGCAGGTCGAGGGTCACAAGATCCTGTACGAGCTTGCCGACCTGGCCAAGCAGGCCAAGCGTGAGCCCATTCCTGCCTCCGAGCTGGTCATTGGCCTTAAGTGCGGCGGCTCTGACGGTCTTTCGGGCATTACCGCCAACCCCACGATCGGTCGCGTGAGCGATATGGTCGTCGCCCGCGGCGGCACGTCGGTGCTCACCGAGGTGCCCGAGATGTTTGGCGCGGAGAGCATTCTGCTCGATCGTTGCGAGAGCCAGGACGTCTTCAATGCCGCCTCCGACATGCTCAACGGCTTTAAGGACTACTTTATCAGCCACGGCGAGGTCGTCTATGAGAACCCGAGCCCCGGCAACAAGGACGGCGGCATTACCACGCTCGAGGACAAGAGCTGCGGCTGCGTGCAAAAGGGCGGATCTGCCCCCATCGTCGACGTGCTGCCGTATGCCGGTCAGGCTACCAAGCATGGCCTGAACATGCTGTGCGGTCCGGGCAACGACATGGTATCCACCACGGCCCTGACGGCTGCCGGCTGCCACGTAATCCTGTTCTCGACCGGCCGCGGCACGCCGTTTGGCGCACCGGCGCCTACACTCAAGGTGTTCACCAACCAGCGTCTGTGCGACCACAAGGCCAACTGGATGGACTTTAACGCCGGCGTGGTCGCCACGGGCGAGCGTACGCTCGACGAGGCTGCCCACGACCTGTACCAGCTGGTGCTAGAAACGGCGAGCGGCAAGCTTACGAGTGCCGAGCGTCGCGGCTGCCACGAGATCAGCATTTGGAAGGATGGCGTCTGCCTGTAGCGGTAAATGGGTTCGCATAGGGCGCTATTGACCATGGCCCCGTCGGGAGTGTTTCCGGCGGGGCCATGTTTGTTCTGTCTGTTCGGGCGTGTCTTCCTGAGGGTACGGGAGCGGCGAAAACAATAAACGTTCACCTAATCGACCTCAAATTTAAACCCACTCAATACCCATGTAATCGTGATTTTTTTCAAGTCAGATGTCCGTTTAACGGCAAAAAACGACCGTTCAAGGATAATATACAAGTGAACGTTCACCTATCATATGCAATCGAGCATAATCTAGCTAAACGTTCACCCTACGAGTGGGCGATATGCAGACAGACATCGGTATGGACTCCAATGTCTTGTTACAAGACAATCGAGAAAAGAGAGGGAGCTCGATGACTAACAAGATCGGTAAAAAGCGCAAGATCACATTCTGGACGCGCTTGGGCTTTGGTATGGGCGGCATGCTCAACTCCGGTGCCCTGAGCTTTACGCACAGCTACATGGTGCTGTTCCTGTCCACGGAGTGCGGTCTGTCCGCAGGCGAGGCTGCGCTGATCAGCTCGTTCGCCATCTATCTCAACGCCATTCTGTGCCCGCTCATGGGCTTTGTGGCCGATAACTTCTACGCTACCAAGATCGGCCGCATCTTTGGCCGCCGCCGTTTCTGGATCTTGCTGGCTATCCCGATGATGGTCGCCGAGCCGCTCATCTTTGTGGCTACGCCGTTTGGTTTCCCGTACTACTTTGTGTTGTACCTGATCTACAACGTCGCGTACACGTTCTGCACCGCCAACCTGTCGCCGCTTACCATCGAGATGACCGATGACTTCAAGGAGCGTACGTACCTCACCGGCTACAAGCACCTCTTTGGTAACGCCGCCGGCTTCCTGATGGCAGCACTCGTCGGCTTTGGCTTTGGCACCTTCGGCGAGACCAACCCGTTCAGCTACTTCATCATCGCTACGATTAACGCTTCGGTCATGGCAATCTCGCTGCTGTGCGTGTACCTGTCCACGTGGGAGCACACCCCCGAGGAGGTCGCTCAGGAGAAGATCGAGAGCGTCGGCGAGGGTATCAAGAAGTTTTTCATCGACGTTATCTCTACCTTCCGCAACAAGTCCTTCCGCAAGGTCCTGTATGCGCAGGTCTCCACGAAGCTCGCCGCTGCCTGCTGGTCTGCGTGCCTGTCCTTCTTCATCGTCTACTGTCTGCAGATTCCTAAGTCCTACGAGTCCGTGATGGAGATGCCCGGCAAGGTCGTCGCTATCGTCTGCACCGCCATCTGGGTCGCCCTCATGGCCAAGAAGGGCTTCCACAAGTCTTGGTACCTGGCAAACGTCGGTTGCGCCGCGTGCATCATCGCCTACAACTACTTCGCCTTTGGTCAGATCAACGGCACCTCCACGGTCGCCATCGCCATGATCGCCTACCCCATCATCTTCGCCATCTGGAAGTTCTTCTACGTTGGCTTCCAGTATCTGCCCGATGTTCTGCTCAACTACATCCCCGATGTCGATGAGCTCATCACCCTGCGTCGTCGCGAGGGCATCTACAGCTCCGCACAGCAGCTCTGCCAGCAGATTGCCCAGGCTGTTGCCGTCAACGTATGGGCTATCGTCCTTGCTGCCTCCGGCTTCATTCAGACCGCCGGCAACAGCGACGCCGTGACCCAGCCCGCCACCGTGCCTCTGTACATCTGCGGCTACATGCTCATCGGCTGCGCCGGCTTCTTCCTGCTCGCGGCTGTCCTTGCCCGCGGCATCAAGATCGACAAGGAGCAGTGCGACATCCTTTGCGACGAGATCCACCGTGTCAAGGAGGGTGGCAAGATGGCCGACGTCAAGCCCGAGGTCAAGGCGCTTTGCGAGGAACTCTCCGGCTTTAAGTACGAGGACTGCTTCGCCCACAACAATGTTGGCTTCCAGGACGGCAGCGTAATTCCCGCAGAGTAGGGCAGGCGCATCGTCCAAACCACAGGGCCGTGCCACCGGAGATCCACCGGCGGGTACGGCCCTTTTTTAAAAACGAGTAGTATGAACTTCTGATTACATTTGAGGGAGAGACCCATGGAGACGAACGTTATCTGGCGCAATGCCCGCGCGGCCGTTATCGAGCTCGACGATGGCGGCTACTTTACCTGTGCCGATACGTGGGAGATCTTTGTCAACGATGAGCCCGCCGGTACCACGAATACGGTCGAGACCTATGTCGATGGCCTGACCCCCGGCAAGCGCAACCTGATCCGCTTTGTCTGCGGCGAGCGCGAGTTGAGCGTAGGCGTCACCACGCCGGCGGAGCCCTTTACCATCAACGTTCGCGACTGCGGAGCCAAGGGCGATGCCGAGCACGATGACACCACCAACATTCAGGCTGCCATCATGGCCTGCCCCAAGGGCGGGCGCGTGCTGATCCCCGCCGGCAACTACCGCATCAAGTCCCTCTTCCTTAAGAGCAATATCAACATCGAGCTTGCCGAGGGCGCGGTGCTGCTGGCCCGTCACGACCGCGCGGCGCTTGCCTACATTCCGGGCGCGGTCACGGGTGACGAGGGGGCTGGGTACGCCGGCACCGATATGCTGCCCCTGGGCCGTTGGGAAGGCGAGAGCTTTTCGACCTACTGTTCGACCTTTACGGGCCTGAGCGTGCACGACGTGTGCATCTATGGCCGCGGCGCCATCGACGGCCAGACCGATTTTGCCGAGGACAACTGGTGGAATAAGGACTTTAAGAACATCTTCCGTCCCGAGGAGGGCCGCGAGATCGCCCGCCCGCGCATGATCTTCCTGTCCGAGTGCGAAAACGTGAGCCTTGCCGGCTTTACCGTGCGCAACAGCCCGGCGTGGAATATCCATCCCATTCTGTGCGAGCACGTCGATGCCCTGTGCCTGTCCATCGAGGGTCCCAAGAACTCCCACAACACCGACGGCTTCGATCCCGAGAGCTGCGGTTTTGTCCGCATCCTTGGCTGCCAGTTCTCGGTGGGCGACGACTGCATCGCCATCAAGAGCGGCAAATTGGGCATTGAGCCCGAGCTTCGTCCCGCCACGCACGACGTGCTGATCTCGCACTGCTACATGCACGACGGCCACGGCGCCGTGGTGCTGGGATCCGAGGCCGCCGGCGGCATCAAGGACCTCACCGTGAGCAAGTGCCTCTTTGAGCGCACCGACCGCGGCCTGCGCGTCAAGACCCGTCGTGGTCGCGGCAAGGACGCCGTCAACGAGGGCATCACCTTCGAGCACATTCGCATGGATAAGGTGCTCACGCCCTTCGTGGTCAACTCGTTCTACTTCTGCGACAAGGACGGCAAGACCGACTACGTGCAGTCTCGCGAGGCGCTGCCCGTCGACGACCGTACGCCCGGCTTTGGCGCCACGACGTTTTGCGATATCGAGGCCACCAACTGCCATGCGGCCGCGGCCTATATCACGGGCCTTCCCGAGAGCAAGGTGACGCGCCTGACGTTCCAGGATGTCCATGTGACCTTTGCCGCCGATGCCGAGCCCTTTGTGCCGGCCATGGCCTGCGGCGTGGAGCCCATGGTGCGCCAGGGCATCATCGCGCAGAACGTGAAAGTCCTCGACCTGCAGAACGTGCGCATCGAGGGTCAGGATGGCGACGAGCTGCAGCTGCAAAACGTCGACAAGGTTATCCGCGCGTAGGGTAGTGCTCCTGCACAAGTGAATACGGCATGTTGAGGCGTGCGACGGTCGGGTCTGCCCGGCTGTCGCACGCAATCTATAGGTGCCGGCATTGCACGGCGGGTGTTCTGTGACAGAAAGCGTAATGACAGATGAGTGGTAAAGAGCAGCTCTTTGAGGTATCGCTCGAACGCGAAGGCGCGTATCGCAGCATTTCGGCGGCGCTCGAGGCGGCGGAGCGGTGCGTGTCCGATACGACCGTGCCGGTGCGTGTGCTGGTGGCGCCGGGCGAGTATCGCGAGCAGGTTGAAATTCGTCGTCCGCATGTGACGCTCGAGGGCGAGACGGCCGACAGCGTGCGTATCGTGGGAGGCCTGGGTGCCAAGATGCCTTCGGAAGATGGTAGCGGCCAGGATGGAAGACTCGGCACCTTCCGTACGTACACGGTGCTGGTCGATGCCGACGACGTGACGCTTGCGGGTCTAACAATCGAAAACAACGCCGGTGATGGGCGCGAGGTCGGCCAGGCGATTGCCCTGTATGCCGATGGTGACCGCCTGGTTGTCGATGCCTGCTGCATTAAAGGACACCAGGACACGCTCTTTTTGGGGCCGCTGCCGCCGCGCGAGGCCAAGCCGGGCGGCTTTATAGGCCCCAAGCAGTTCGCCCCGCGCCGCGTGGGGCGGCAGTATTTTCGACGTTGCCGGATCGAGGGCGATGTCGACTTTATCTTTGGTGGCGCGCGTGCCTACTTTGAGGGGTGTGAGATTCGCTCGCTCAACCGCGATATGGATGTCAACGGGTATGTAACGGCAGCCTCCACGCCTCAGGGCGAGCCGTACGGATTTGTGTTTCATGGCTGTTCGTTTACAGCCGATGAGGGCATTGCCCCCGGATCGGTCTATCTGGGTCGTCCATGGCGCGAGTGGGCCCAGACCGTTTTGCTCGAATGCTGGCTGGGCCCCCATATTTCACTCGAGGGTTGGTGGGATTGGAATAAGCCAGCGGCACATGACGGCACCCTGTATGCCGGCGGTTCCCTGTTTGGCCCGGCGGGTGATACTGCCGCTTGGGTGCCGTGGGCGCATTGCCTGACCGGTCAGGATTCCGAACGCTATGCGCGTGACCGAGTGCTTGCCGGCACGGATGGTTGGGATCCCGAGGGCGGCGACGGTGATGCGGTAGAGACGGCCGGGCTATCTGCCAATGGCCGCACCGTGCACATCGAGACGTACTACGAGGACGAACCTGCGCTGCGCGCCCGACTGAAGCGCGAGGGGCGCTCGGCCGCATTTACGGGCAAGACTCCCATAGACTTTGAGGCATGGAAGGCTGCGACCAGGACTCGTCTGTACGATATTTTGGGTCTTTCGCTTATGGACCGCGCCCCGATTGAGATTCGTGAGCTCAATCGCGTGCGGGTTGCCGGCAGCATCGTGCGTACTCATGCGGTGTTGCAGGTTGAGCACGATGTGTGGATGCCGTTTTACCTGTTGGAGCCGTCCCGCCCCAAGCTTGACGAGCGGGGACTCAAGCGCTGCTATATCTGCCCGCATGGTCACCAGGGGGCGGGTGCTGCAAGCATAGCCGGCGTTGCGGGCGTGCCGGCGGTCGACGATGCCGTGCGTAAGTTCAATTACGACTACGGTCTGCGTTTGGCGCGCATGGGTTACGTGACCGTCTGCCCCGATGCGCGTGGTTGGGGATACCGTCGTGACTGGAAGGGTCAGGGCGACGACGAGAACAGCTACCTGCGCGGTACGTGTCTGAATCAAGCACGTATGGCCGAGCCGCTGGGTCTTACGGTCGCGGGCCTCAACGCCTGGGACAACATGCGCTTGATTGATTACTTGGAGACACGCGGTGACATTGCCATGGACGACCTGGGCTGCTTTGGTTTTTCGGGCGGCGGTTACATGACGTTGTACCTGTCCGCGCTCGACCCGCGCGTGCGCAAGGCGTTTGTCTCGGGCTATCTGTACGGCGTTGATGATTCGCTACTGCACCTCAACGGCAATTGCAGCTGCAATTACACGCCTGGACTCTGGCGTCTGCTCGACATGGGCGACATTGCATCGCTTGTCGCGCCACGGCCGCTCTTGGTTCAGAGCTGCGAGAAAGACCATCTCAACGGCGCCCGCGGGCTTGCGAACGTAGACGAGCAGCTCGATATCGTTCGCGACGCCTACGCGCTGCTGGGCAAGGACGAAAACCTTCTGCACGAGGTCTGCCCGGGTGGACACCACCTGGGCGTGGCGCATCTTGCCGAGGATATCGAATGGCTCGATTCGCAAGTTGCGGAATGCGCCCACGCATAGCCCCTCGGATGTTGCGAATGAACGGTATGTACCTGTATGACCGCCGGTGTGCGGGTGAGGAGAAGAATATGGAAACGAAAAACTTGAGCGAATCGACCATCTGCTGCTTTGGCGATTCGACCACCTGGGGCGATAACGGATGCGGCGGGGGAGGCAACGATATCTCCTGGACTTCGCACCTGGGTGCGCTGCTGGGCGGCGCTACGATCGAGAACTTTGGTATTAAGGGTTCGCGTATTGCCGTCAAGGCCGACCGTAGCGATTCGTTTGTCGAGCGCTTGGACGGCATCGATCACACGGCAGATATCTGCATCGTCTTTGGCGGCGTTAACGACTTTAGCCGTAACGTGCCGCTGGGAGAGCTGGGCAGCACGGACGTGCACGAGTTCTACGGTGCGCTCGACTACCTGATCCGCACCATCACGGCGCGCTCGCCTCAGGCAAAGCTGGTGTTTATGACGCCGTGCAAGACGAGCGGCAAACACGAGAAGGATATTCCGGCAAGCAACGAGGCCAACCATCTGGGCCTGACGCAAGACGCCTATGTGCGCGCGATGCTGGAGGTCTGCGATCGCTACTCGGTGCCGGTGATCGACCTGTATGCGCAAAGCGGCATCAGCCCGTTTTTGCCGGAGCACCGCGAGCTCTACATGCCGGACGGTCTGCATTACAGCCCTACCGGCTATGAGCGCCTGGCGCATCGCATCGCTGCGGGCCTCACCGCCGTTTGCCGTTAAAAGTTTGCCGTTCACGGGGATTATAGGGTTAACGTTCACCCTATAATCCCCGTTCGCGTTACACTAGGGGAAACGTTCACCCATCAATAACGTCAGAGGGGACAGCAATGGGTTGCAATCAGATTCTGGACCGTTATATCGAGCAGTTGATCGAGACCTCTACGCCTCAGGCGCCGGCCTGGAATATCGAAAAGCTTCGCGCCGGCAAGGAGAACACCTGGAATTACATTGACGGCTGCATGATCAAGGCACTCATCGAGCTGTACGAGATCACCGGCGAGCAGCGCTACCTGACCTTCGCTGACGACTATATCGACTTTTTTGTCCAGGATGACGGCACCATCAAGCATTACGATCCCCAGGAATACAACCTCGACAACGTCAATGCGGGCAAAACCCTCTACAAACTCTATGACCTGGTGGGCAAGCCCAAGTACCGTGCCGCCATGGATACCATCTATCGTCAGCTCGAAACCCAGCCGCGTACCAAAGAGGGTGTGTTTTGGCACAAAGCCGTCTACCCCAACCAGATCTGGCTCGACGGCATGTACATGGCGCAGCCGTTCTACATGCAGTACGAGCTGAGCTTCCACAACCGCCGTGCCTGCTCGGATAGTTTCCATATGTTCCAGGTCGTGCATGACCTGATGCGCAACCCCCTCAACGGCCTGTACTATCACGCCTACGACGCGAGCCGCAAGCAGTTCTGGTGCGATCCCGTCACCGGCCTTTCGGCCAACTTCTGGCTGCGCGCCGAGGGCTGGTTCGCCATGGCGCTCATCGATACCTGGGAGCTCATGCCGCCCTCGATGTCGGCCGAGAAGGACGAGATCCGCAAGATGTTCCACGACCTGATCGACGCCATGCTGCCGTATCAGGACGAGAAGACCGGCATGTGGCACCAGGTCATCAACCTGCCCAATATCGCCCCCAACTATCTGGAGGAGTCGGGCAGCGCCATCTTTGCCAACGCCATCATGAAGGGCGTGCGCCTGGGCGTGCTGGGCGAGCGCTACTACCAGTACGGCCGCCGTGCGTTTGACGGCATCTGCGACACGTGCCTGTCCGAGCGCGACGGGCAGCTGGCGCTCGACAACATCTGCCTGGTGGCGGGTCTTGGCAACACCGCGCACCGCGAGGGCACGTTTGGCTACTACATGAGCGAGCCCGTCGTCAAAAACGACGCGAAGGGCGTGGCGCCGCTGGTGCTTGCCTATATCGAGACCATGCATCATGACAAGCTTGCCGGTAAGCGCGATCCGCTTGCCCCTTCGGGCGTGTGCTCCATCGACGACCCGTTTGGCGGCTACACGCCGGGCATCAATGCGTGCAAGGAGGTTTAGGCATGGCGCAGTCAAAAGGCGCACTGAGCGTCGGCGTGCGCCTGCACGACCTGCCCGAGGGTACGGTCGAGGAGCGCATTCGCATGGCAGGCAAACTGGGTTTCTCGTGCATTCAGCTGCCGAGCAAAGTACTCTACAAGTCCTTTGGCATTAATCGTTCCGGCCTTACGCACGAACTCGCCGACCATCTGCGCGAGGTGCTCGACACCAACGGCGTGCAGGTGGCGGTGCTCGGCTGCTATAAAAACCTGGCAACGCCCGATCAGAATCAACTGGTGGATACCTATGCCGAGTACGAGGCGTGCCTGAGGTTCGCGCGCTGGCTTGGGGGCTGTCCGGTGGGGACCGAGACGGGGCGCCCTAACGCGCAGAACAAGATGGCCGATGACCGTTTTTCGGCCGCTGCGCTCGATGCGTTTTGCAAAGGACTCGCACGCGTGTGCTCGATGGCCGAAAAGGAGGGCGGCGAGCTTCTGATCGAGCCCGGTTGGAACGAGATCGTCAATACGCCCGGGCGCTGCCGCGAGGTTCTGGAGCGCGTCCCGAGCCCGGCGCTCGGCGTGATCTACGACCCGGTGTCGCTGCTGCATCCCACGATCGTCGGTGAGGCTTCCGAGCAGGTGTCGCGTATGTTGCACCTGTGCGGCAGCAAGATTCGCGTGCTGCATGCAAAGGACTACGAGATCGTAGACAACGAGGACCAGGATGGCTGGTGTGATGGCTCGGGCTCTCGTTTGGTATGCCACGGCGCCTGTACTTGCGGAAACTTTGATTTTGAGGCTATTGCCGCCTGGGCCGCGGCCGCGCGACCGGGCATTATGACCGTTATCGAGAACAGCACACCGTCCACGGTCGAGCGTTCGCGCGACGAGTTGCTGCGCATGGGCCGCAGCGTGATGTGCGAGCACGTGATTCTGTAACGAAGCAGGTTGGCGAAAGAGATTGTCGTAGAGGTCCAGGAGAGGAACCGATGGCTATTCATATTGTTGAGGAAGCGAACCGTTGCCTTGGGTGCAAGAAGGCGTTCTGCCAGCTTAAAGGCTGCCCGGTGCAGACGCCTATTTCGCAGGTCATTGACTTGTTCAAGCAGCGTCGTCTGGAAGAGGCAGGTGAGCTGCTGTTCCAGAACAACCCCATGAGCGCGGTCTGCTCCATGATCTGCAACCATTCGGGTCAGTGCGAGGGCTCGTGCATCCAGGGCCGCAAGGGCACGCCGGTGCATTTCTCGAGCATCGAGAACTATATCTCGACCGCGTATTTGGACCGCAAGGAGTGGAAGCCCGCGCCGTCGTGCGGCAAGCAGATTGCCGTGGTCGGCTCCGGTCCTGCCGGCATTACCGTAGCCATTAAGATGGCCCAGCTGGGCTGTGCCGTTACGGTGTTTGAGCAGCGCCCCGAGATCGGCGGTGTGCTGGAGTACGGTATCCCCGAATTCCGCCTGCCGCGTTCGCTGGTGCAAAAGTACCGTCACGTGATGTGCTCGCTCGGCGTGCGCGTTCGCCCCTCGACCACCATCGGCGGCGCGCTGCATATCGACGATCTGCTGCGCGACGGCTACGATGCGGTCTTTGTGGGTACCGGTACCTGGCGCGCCCGCAAGCTGGGTATTCCCGGCGAGTCGCGTGGCAACGTGCTGTTTGGTATCGATTACCTGGTCGATCCCACGAGTGTGGCGATCGGGCAGAACGTGGCAGTCATCGGCGCCGGCAACGTGGCCATGGATGTCGCCCGCACGGCCCTGCGCTCGGGCGCTCGCAAGGTTACCGTGTATGCTCGTTCGCGCCATATCTCGGCTATCGATGACGAGGTCGAGCTGACCGAGCTCGACGGTGCCGAGATCGTGTGCGGCAAGGCAATCTGCGCCATCGACGATAACGGTCCGGTGTTCGAGACCGCTATCTTTGACAAGGACAACAACGTGGTAGGCTACGAGGAAGAGCTTGACCATGTGCCCGCCGACACCGTGGTGATTGCGGCTTCGCAGATGCCCAAAGACAAGCTCGTGCTTACAACGGGTGGTCTGGAGACCGACCATCGCGGTCTTCTTTCGGTCGATGAGTGCGGTATGACCACCGTGTCGGGTGTCTTTGCCGCCGGGGACGTGGTCAACGGTCCGCTCACCGTGGTCCATGCCGTGGCCGGCGCCAAGCTTGCCGTCGAAGGCATGACCAGCTACCTGGGCCTCTAACTCATCCCACCCATCAGTTGCGGTGAAATACGGACTGTTTTGGCTGTCAGAAGCCTCATCTACTCCGTATTCCACCGCAACTTTTTTGTGGGTCGAGTAAAAGCCGGGGGAGCGCTCACGGTCGGGCATTGCGCGGTTACTGCTACGATAGGTAGGTCAGCAACTGCCGCCGAGCGGCTCAAACGAAAGGAAGCCTGCATGGAGTCCTGTGCCTACCCGATGCTCTTTAGCCCGATCAAGGTCGGTACGACCGAGGTCAAGAACCGCGTCTTTATGCCGCCGGTGTCTACCAACCTGGCCGACCACGGCTATGTGACCGACGATCTGGTCGACCATTACCGCGCCCGCGCCAAGGGCGGCGTGGGCCTCATCATCACCGAGGTCGTGACGGTCGAGCCCACCTATACCTATCTGCCGGGCGACATGTGCTGCTACGACGACACGTTTATCCCCGGCTGGGAAAAGCTCGCCACAGCCGTCCACGAGTACGGCTGCAAGATCATGCCGCAGCTCTTCCACCCCGCCTACATGGCCTTTAACATTCCGGGCACGCCGCGCCTCATTGCCCCGTCCTTTGTGGGCCCGTCCTATGCCCGCGAGGCGCCGCGCCCCATCACGGTCGATGAGATCCATACGCTCACGCATCAGTTCGGCGACGCTGCCGTGCGCATGCAGAAGGCCGGCGTCGATGGCGTCGAGGTCCATGCGGCGCACGCCCACGGTATGCTCGGCGGCTTTTTGACCCCGCTCTATAACAAGCGTACCGACGAGTACGGTGGCTCGCTCGACGCCCGCATGCGCTTCTTGCTCGAGGTCATCGCCGAGATTCGCGAGCGTTGCGGCAAGGACTTCATCATCGACGTCCGCATCTCGGGCGATGAGTACACCGATGGCGGCCTGACCCTCAACGACATGATCTACGTCTCACGTCGCCTGGAGAAGGCTGGCGTCGACATGATTCATGTGTCGGGCGGCACCACCATCAAGCGCGGCTCTGCGATTCCCGCCGCCGGCACGCAGCAGGCCTCGCACGCCGCCTGCTCGCGCGAGATTAAGAAGCACGTCAACATTCCCGTCGCCACCGTCGGCCGCATCAACGAGGCATGGATTGCCGAGGAGCTGATCGAGGACGGCGCTGCCGACATCTGCATGATGGGCCGTGCCAATCTATGCGATGCCGAGTTCTGCAACAAGGCCGCTGCCGGCAACGCCGACGACATCCGCCCCTGCATTGGCTGCCTGCGCTGCCTGAACGGCATCATGTTTGGCAAGCGCATCTCCTGCACCGTCAACCCGGACGTGGAGCGCGACGAGGCCGGCTACGAGCCTGCCGCTGAGGCCAAGAACGTGCTCGTTGTGGGCGCTGGTCCTGCGGGTATGGAGGCGGCCTACATTGCCGCCAAGCGTGGCCATAACGTGGTGCTCGTGGATAAGCAGGACGAGCCGGGCGGCGAGATGCGCATCGCGGCCGTTCCGCCGGCAAAGCAGGAACTCACCCGCGTGATCAAGTATCAGTACCGTCGCCTGGCCGAGGCGGGCGTCACGTGCGTCTTTGGCACCGAGCTTACTGCCGAGGACATTCAGCGCGACTACGCGGGTTACGAGGTTGTCCTGGCTTATGGCGCCGAGCCCATCGCTCCGGCCTTCATGCAGGGCTTTAAGCAGGTTATGACGGCCGACGACCTGCTGGGCGGCAAGGCTTTCCCGGGCAAGAAGATCGTCATCGTGGGCGGCGGCACCGTCGGCTGCGAGACGGCCGATTACCTGGCCCCGTTGGTCAACGACCTGTCGCCGGCCAACCGCGATGTCACCGTCATCGAGATGACCAAGACGCTCGCCGCTAACGAGGGCGGCGCCGGTCGCGCGGTGCTCATCACGCGCATGCTCTCCAAGGGCGTCCACGTGCTGACCGAGGCCAAGGTGACCGAGATCGCCGAGGACACCATCAGTTACGAAAAGGACGGCGAGGTCCACACTATCGCCGATGCCGACACGCTGGTGCTTGCCATGGGCTACCGTCCCAATACCAAGCTGGCCGACGACCTGGCTGCAGCCGGTGTTGCCACCCACGTGCTGGGCGATGCCAACAAGTGCGGCAACATCCGCGACGCCATCGGCGATGGCTACAAGGTCGCCTGCGAGCTCTAGGCTCTTGGCAAATAGGGGAGCGGCCGCCTTGCGGTGACTCAAGCGATAGCCAATCTAAAAAGGCGCCGCGACACATGGATCGTCGCGGCGCCTTTTGTCTGGCGGCTTGTTGGGGGGTGGTGCGCCCCGTGGGCCTTATTACAGGCCCAAGATCTCCTTGACCTTGGCGATGATGGCCTCGTCGGTGGCGTTGGCAAAGAAGTACTCCTGGAAGTGCTCACCAGCGAGGGCGCCCTTCACCAGGTCCTGATCGATCTCGCCCAGGACGTCGACGAGCGGACGCATGGTCACAGCGCGCACGCCGTCGAGGATCTTCTTGTTGCGCTGCTCGGGCTCAACGCGCTCGGCGGGGTAGCCGTTGCCCGAGCCAAAGCCAAAGAGCTTCTCGAAGGTGTACTCGAGGTTGAGCTCCTGGCCCCAGCCGTTCTTGAGGGCGAAGGGCATGGCGACGGCGTTGCCATCGTTGACCTGGGCAAAGGTGTAGGCATCCAGCGGGTCAGCAACATGGCCGCACAGCACGCCGGGGAAGGAGTTGCAGGCGAGCATAGCGCCCTCGCCGGTGCCGCAACCGGTCACGACGTAGTCGGCGGCGCCGGAGTTGAGCAGCACGGCGGCAAGGATGCCGTTCTGCACGTAGGTGAGAGGCTTGGAATCGGCATCGGCATACATGCCATAGTTAAAGACGGTGTGGCCCATGGGCTCGACAACCTTCTTAAGCGCAGCCTCAATCATGGGGTTCTTGGAGTTCTGAGAATTCTCATTAATCAGAGCGATCTTCATTTGAGTTAACCTTTCAACTTAATCTTCCAGTTTTTTGCTTCTGTGCGCGGGCGGCGGCAAAGCCAACCCGCGATGAGCTATGCGGGCGGTCGGCAGTTAAGTCTGTCGCGAGTTCCGCACAAACCGAAGCGCCTGTGTTGGCTGGTGCGTGACGGTGGCGAGGGCGCGCGGAGTGCGGCAGATTGGCGTGAAAGAGGAGCGAAGCGTACTTCGGTACGCGAGCGACGGTTTGAGCGCCAAGGTGCCGTGCTCCGCGCGGCCGCAGCCTATTGCGGCTGTTTGCCGATGTAGGCGAGGATGCCGCCGTCCACGTACAGAATGTGCCCGTTGACGAAGTTCGAAGCATCGGAAGCCAGGAACACGGCGGGACCCTTCAGGTCCTCGGGCGTGCCCCAACGGGCTGCTGGCGTCTTGGCAATGATGAACTGGTCGAACGGGTGACGGCTGCCATCGGGCTGCGTCTCGCGCAGCGGCGCGGTCTGCGGCGTGGCAATGTAGCCCGGCCCAATGCCGTTGCACTGGATATTGGCCTCGCCAAACTCGGAGCAGATGTTCTTGGTGAGCATCTTGAGTCCGCCCTTGGCGGCGGCGTAGCCAGCGATGGTTTCGCGGCCCAGCTCGCTCATCATGGAGCAGATATTGATGATCTTGCCGTGACCCTTGGCGATCATGCCCGGCAGGCAGGCCTTGGACACGATAAACGGGGCATTGAGGTCGATGTCGACGACGCGACGGAAGTCCTCGGCGCTCATGTCGAGCATCGGGGTGCGCTGGATGACGCCGGCGTTGTTGACCAGAATGTCGGGCGTGGTGCCAAAATCGGCCTCGATCTTGGCGATGAGCTCGGCGACGACGGCCTCGTCGGTGACGTCGGCAACATAGCCGTGAGCATCAAAGCCCAGCTCGCGGTAGTGCTTCTCGGCCTCGGCGACCTTGTCGGCGTGACGGGCGTTAAAGGCGATCCTGGCGCCGGCTTCGCCGAGTGCCTCGGCCATGGCCATGCCGATGCCATAGGTGGCGCCGGTCACGAGCGCGACCTTGCCGTCTAGGCGGAAGCTGTCCATAAGGTTAGACATTACAATCCTTCCAAAAGAAACGTTCATCTATATAAGTCTTGCTTCTATTACAAGTTCAGTATAGGAGAAGCGGAGGAATTAAAAGTCAGGTTTTCCTAGAATCAGGTGAACGTTCACTTTTAAAAGGTGAACGGTTGCAGCCGCTCGTCGCGATATCTGCTACATGGAGTAGCGCCCGTGCGCATCGCATTTCTCCTCTCATAGATGCGCGGCGCAAGAGGCCCCGAGTTCAACACTGAGCTCGGGGCCTTTTTGTTTGGATTACGGACGCATTGCCGGACGAAAACACTATGCGTTTGGTAAATAGTCGTATGAACGTGAAATTTGTATCTAGTTTCCGTACGCAAATAAGACGAAAACAGTTTGCGTCTGGTTCTAAGCCGTACGCAAATGTTTTTCGTCTTATAATACGGTTCAGATGAGCATGAAAAGGAGAAGGCCCGTACGTATGGTTGTCAGAGAGAGTCCTACCGTCGAATACAAGGAAAGCGTAACGCCGACGTTTCTTAAAACGGTGAGCGCCTATGCAAACTACGGGACGGGCAAGATAGAGTTTGGCGTTGACGACGGTGGTGTTGCAGTCGGTCTTTCTGACCCGGTTGCGGAGTGTCTGCGCATCGAGAACATGATTAATGACAGTCTGGATCCTGCGCCTCGTTACACGCTCGAGCTCGACGAGAACCGCGGAACTGTAACGCTTACGGTTTACGAGGGGCAGGACAAGCCCTATCGAAGCAAGGGGAAGGCCTACAGGCGAAATGATTCGGCGACGGTAGAGGTCGACCGTTTTGAGTACGGCAGGCTGACGCTCGAAGGCAGCAATCTGACGTTCGATGCGCTCACCTCGGCTCGCCAGGACCTGAGTTTTCATACGCTCGAACACAAGTGCATCGAGCATCTAGGCATTTCTGAGCTCACGTCGGATATCATGCGAACGCTTCGCCTGCTCGGCAAGGATGGCTATACCAATGCCGCGGCGATATTGGCGGATAACAACGAATTTCCGGGCATCGACTGCGTTCGTTTTGGCGACACCGAGGACGTGCTTTTAGATCGTGAGACGACGACGGGCCTGTCTGCAATTGAGCAGGTCGATAGAGCAGTTGCCATGTTCGCGCGCTACTATCGTTATGAGCGCATCGAAGGTGTCGAGCGTGTTCAGACCGACCGGATTCCCCTCGAGGCATTCCGCGAGGCAGTTGCAAACGCTCTAGTGCATCGGACGTGGGACGTGCAAGCGAATGTTCAGGTTGCTCTGTATGATGATCGCGTCGTTGTGACTTCACCCGGGTCGTTGCCCGCTGGCTTGACGACGGAGCAATACCTGTATGGACAGATATCCGTGCTCAGAAATCCCATCGTTGCCGAGGTCTTCTTAAAGTTGGACTATATCGAGAAGTTTGGAACGGGAATTGCGCGCATTAGGCGTGCCTATCGCGATTCGATTAATCAGCCGGTCTTTGATATTCGTGGCGGCGTGGTAGCTGTCGCGTTGCCCGTTACCGATGCCTTTGAAGGGTCTGGAGAAGAGGCTCAGGTTCTTAAGGCCTTGTCGGGCGGACGAATTATGTCGCGAAGTGAGATTGAGAAACAGACGGGGCTGAGCCGTGCGCGAACATTGTCCGCACTCGAATCTCTGCTCAGCCGAAACGCGATCATGAAACAGGGGACAGGCCGCGCCACGAAATACGAGCGAGCGTAGTCCGAAAGACCTGTGTTACCAGGCAGGCCCCAAGCCGCGAATGGCTTGGGGCCTTTTGCATGCCGGCTGGCAATGGACCAATTTATGTCAAGTTATAGCAACATATAGCTCCGCTTGCGGGGTTTGCGACGGGCTATTCCTCATCGTCCGTATAGCGCGTGCGTCGTTATTTGCGACATCGATATGCCGGGCACTCGAGCCTCGTTTGCTCCGCGGCTGTTCGCTATTTGGCGCCAAACGCCATGCGGACGAATCGCTGGGCAAACAGCTTGTTGGCGAAGTTGATGATGTGGCCCAAGAACAGTGCCGAGATGGCGGTGGTTACGCCAAAGCCGCCTAAGTTGTGCATGCATACCAGCGACAGCGTGAGCGAGGCGGCGACATGCGAGCAATCGAACATGACCTTTACGTCTCCAAAACGGCGCTTGAGCTTTTCCGCAATGACCTGCACCAAGCCGTCGGGTGCGTTGGGGACAACGCCCATGTTGACGACGAGACTGACGCCAAATGCGGTGATAGCGAGGGAGAGCAGCATGGTCGCAACCTGCGCGGGGAGCGCCGTGGGATGCAGCGGGTTGAACGCCATGAACAGATCGGTGAAGCCGCCCATTAGCGTTGAAAAGCAAAGCTCGAGCAAAATGCGCGGTTGAAATTCGCGTCGCAAGATGGCGAGCTGCGCCGCGATGTAAGCGACATAGGTAGTTGTAATCCAAAAGCCGAGCGTCTTGCCCGTGAGCATGGATAGGGTCGTGGCAAAGCACGTGAGCGCGGCGACGCCCAGGCCAGATGCCGTCTGGAGGCTCATACCGAGTGCCAGCACGGCAACGCCCGCCAGATACATCAGCATTCTTATGACGGTATGACGCCAGTCGATCTTCTCGCCATGCATGATGATGAGCGGTCGCATGCTGCTGCATCCTTTCGATTGAAGGATATTTAAAGAGAAATGTCTGACCTGGGCCGGCAAAAAGAGGGTTATCGGAGGCACTGCCTCAACGGCAGAAAAGCCGGCCCCATGGTCAGTCGTCTAGGAATGTCTCGTTGTGCCGGAATGGGACTGAAGGGCTCAACGAGACGGGAAGAAAGCAAATGGCATGGCATGGGCAATAGGATGCCAAGATGGTAGGGTGCGTCTTAGCATCCTATTGCCCAGGCTTGACGAAATCGGTTTCGTTGAGATTTAGTATACGTATGGGAATCCATTTGCAAAGCGAAATAGAAGAAATTAGGTGAACGTTCACCTAATTGCAACAACTTATCGGTCAAAAGCCGAATCCCGGCCCTACCCCTCAAACATCGCCGTGGGATGGGGGATGCGATAGTATTACGTGGAGTTATTCGACAAACCGTGGGCTTCATTCGAGGGCTTTATGGAACAGCACCAGCATTATCAGAGCCTGCAAGATCAGGCATACAACGCATTGCGCTCCAAGATCATCTATGCCGAGCTCAAGCCCGGCACGCGCTTATCAGCGATCGGTCTGGAAAAGGAGACGGGAATCGGGCGCACGCCCATTCGCGAGTCCTTTGTGCGCCTGCGTGAGCAAGAGCTGGTGGAAACACGGCCCAAAAGCGGCACCTATGTCTCAAAAATCAGCATGGAGCGCGCCGAGAACGCCTGTTTCTTGCGCGAGAAACTTGAGAGAAGCGTGCTCATTAAATGCTGTTCGGCCGCCACGCCCGAGCAAAAGGATCGGCTTGAGCAGATTCTGGCCGAGTCAGAGTCGCTCGACCATCGAGAAACGCGCCGCTTTTTCGACCTGGACAACCTGTTCCACGAGACGTGCTTTGAGATTGCCGGCCGCCACATGTTGTGGGATTGGATGAAGAGCGTCAACACGCATTTTGAGCGATACAACTGGTTACGTATGGTGTCGCAGGATTTGGATTGGGAGCCGATCCGTCGTCAGCATCGCCGGATTCTCGAGGCCATTAAGAAGGGTGATACCGACACGGCGAGCTATCTGGCAGAGACGCACTTGCATCTGATGCCCGAGGAGCAGGGCCCGGTTATCGCCTTACATCCCGACTATTTCGAGCTGCCCAAAGACTCGGCCATCTAACTCGCTCCCTTACTTAGTTGCGGTGAAATATGGACTGTTTTGCGGTTCTGGCGGCGTAAACAGTCCGTATTTCACCGCAAGTGCGGGGGTGCTATTGGGGCGTAAAAAGGCTGCGGCGCCGCTTGGAGGAAAAGACCGGAAGCAGGGGCCCATTCCTCCAGACGGCGCCGCAGCTGTTTTGGCGGGTTGGTTTTTGTCAAAGTGGCTTAGCTGAGCACGGCTGCCAGTCGAGTGGGAAAAGCGGCTCGGGTGCGTGTCGCTTCCGTCACGTTCTATCAGCATACAAGACGGTTTCGGTTCTTGTTCGTGACGGAAACGGCGCGCTTCCGAGCCGTTTTAAAGGGGCGCAACCGTGGCCGCGCCCCCACGATAGAGAGCGGATCAAACGGGGAAGTCAAGCAGAAAACCTACCATATCTACCCCGTACCCAAATGGCAGGGTTAGCCGCGGACCTTCTTGACGACGTCCATGGCCTCGCGGGCGATCTGCTCGACCTTGGAGAAGTCGCCGTCGGCGAACA
Organism: Coriobacteriaceae bacterium; assembly: GCA_902399975.1. Classification (GTDB taxonomy): domain Bacteria; phylum Actinomycetota; class Coriobacteriia; order Coriobacteriales; family Coriobacteriaceae; genus Collinsella. Next base: position 166,531 of record CABOHA010000003.1, read on the forward strand.
GGGCCGGCTTGACCATCCAGGTGCCACCGCAGGCGATGATGGCGCTCGAGCTCAGGTACTCCTCGACGTTAGCGGTGCTCACGCCGCCGGTGGGCATAAAGCGATGGCCGACAAACGGGGCGGCGAGGGCCTTGATGGTGTTCAGGCCACCATACTGGGCCGCGGGGAAGAACTTGGTGACCTTGAGGCCAAGGTTCTCGGCGGCGGTGACCTCGGAGGGGGTCACGGTGCCGGGAAGGACGGGCAGGTCGATGTCGATGCAGTGCTTCACGACGTCTTCGTTATAGCCCGGGGAGACGATGAACTTGGCGCCGGCGGCGCGGGCCTGCTCAACCTGCTCGACGGTCAGGACGGTGCCGGCGCCAACACACATCTCGGGCTCGGCCTCGGCCATAGCGGCGATGCACTCGGCGGCGCAGGCGGTGCGGAAGGTGACCTCGGCGGACTTCATGCCAGCTGCCATAAGGGCGTGAGCGAACGGAGCGGCGTCCTCGACCTTATCGAGCACGACGACGGGCACGATGCCCAGGGACTCAAGCGTGGTGTAGAACTGATCGAACATGGTGTTCCTTTCGAATGTGTGGCGCGCGTGGGCGCATAGTTGCCAAATGCGCTGGTCAAGAGCCGATTTTGGATTGGTTATCGGAGGCACTGCTTGGGGTCACAAGCAATTCCAAAACCGGCTACGCGACCAGTCGTATAGGAAATGCCGGGCAAAACCGGAATGGGACTGGTGGTTTTGCCCGACCGGAAAAATCGGGGATCGGGCCGCAGGGGTATGGGTATGGAGAACTGCGGCCCACGGAATGGGGCGGTTTAGCGCGCGACGCGAGTGCCACCGTCGGCGGCGAATGCCACGGCTGCGATCTCGTCTGCGGTCACCAAGTTGGAATCGCCCTTGATGGTGAGCTTGAGGATCGATGCCGCAATCGCGTAGTTGACGGCGTCCTGCGGGTCAAAGTCGTTGATGAGGGCATGGACGAGACCGGCGTTGAAAGCGTCGCCGGCGGCAACGCCCTCGAGCACGTGCACGTCGTGAGCGGGGGAGAACCAGTGCTCGCCGCTCACGGCGTCAAAGAACATGCCCATCCAGATGGAGCGCTCGACGCAGGAGATGTTACGGACGACCGAGGCGACCTTTTTGCAGCCGTACTCGGCGCAGATCTGACGGGCCATCTCGACGTAGGTGTCGCGCTCCTCGATGCCGTGGGCAAGGGAGCCGGAGACGCAGGTCATACCGAGGCCAGCGGGCGCGTCCTCGTCGTTGGCGATGCAGATGTCGACGAGCGGCAGGAGCTCCTTCATGGTGGCCTGCGACTTCTCGGGCGACCACATCTTGCCGCGATAGTTCACGTCGCACACGGTGGTGATGCCCTTGGCGCGGCAGGCGGTGAGGGCATCCTTGCAGGCAGCGGCCATCTCGTCGGACACGGCGGGCGTCACGCCAGAGAAGTAGAAGACGTCGATGCCCTTGAGGATCTCGTCCCAATCAAAGACGTCGCGCTTAGCCATGTTGATGGCGGAATACTTGCGGTCGTAGACGCAGCCGTTACCGCGCTGCGAGGCGCCAACCTCAAACACATAGGAACCAAGACGGTCGCCCTGGCGCACGACGCGCGAGGTATCGACGTCGTAGACCTTCAGCGAACGCAGGGCGCACTCGCCCAGACGGTTGGCCGGGACAACGGAGACGTAAGCTGCCTTGTCACCCTGGTAGGCCAGGGAAAGGGCGGTGTTGGCCTCGGCGCCGCCGTAGCGGACATCAAACTCGGTGGCCTGCTCAATGCGCAGGTGATCTTTGGGCGAGAGCCTCATCATGATCTCGCCGAAGGTAAGAACCGTTTTACCCATGGTCGCGCAGCTCCTTCTTGCTCGTGCGTTCACCTTTGATATGGCGTTGGCACGGAGGTGCCAAGACGGTAGGGTGCATCTTTGCACCTCCGTGCCAACGCTCGCCGAAATCGGTTTACGAAATCGGTTTCGTTTCGACTTGTAGTATACTCACCTACAACGTTTTGCAAGCGAGATTTTTAAAAAAATGCCTAAAATGGCTCAGACTGCCGACAATTGGGAAACGGGGTGCGCTATGGCGCAGATGAGAATCAAGGACATTGCCGCCGAGGCGGGCGTGAGCCCGGCCACGGTCTCGCGCTATCTCAACAACCGCCCCGGGCAGATGACCGAGGAAACCCGCGCTCGCATCGCGGCGGTTATCAAACGCACCGGCTATCGCCCACGTGCCGCCGCGCGCAATCTGCGCAGCTCGCGCACCAACCTCATCGGCGTAATCTTGGCCGACATCGCCAACCCGTTCTCCAGCTCCATGCTCGAAGGGCTTTCCGTCAGCGCCGCCGCGCGCGGCTGCTCGCTTATGACTGCCATTAGCGGCAACGACCCCGCTAAGGAAGCAGAGTCGCTCACTAGGCTTATCGATGCCGGCGTGGACGGCATGGTCGTCAACACCTGTGGCGGCAACGACGAGGCGATCGCCGCGGCCGCGGGGCGCCTGCCCGTTGTGCTGCTCGACCGCGACGTTACTGACGGTGGCATCGATCTGGTGACCTCCAACAACCGCGAGCTGGTTGCCGGCCTGGTAGACGCCTTGGCCTCTGCAGGCAGCGAGCGCCTATGCCTGCTCACCGAGGCAAGCGACGACAGCCCCGTGCGTCGCGAGCGCGCCGAGGCGTTTGCCGACGAGCTCTCGCGCTGCGGTCTTGCGGGCGAGGTCGTCACCCTGGCCAACGGTGGCGCCACGGGTGTCAGCCGTCTGGACGGAGCTATCCGTGAATATGCAGGTAAAAAGCTCGGCCTCATTGCCGTCAACGGCCTGGTCTTTCTGCGCCTGACCGAGGCGCTGGCACAGCTGGGACCCTCGTTGCCTGCTGGTCTCAAGATCGCGACGTTTGACGACTATCCCTGGAACCACGTGCTCTTTGGCGGCGTGACCACGGCCGCGCAAGACACCCTCACCATTGCCGAGCGCGTAGTCGAGCTCCTCTCCGAGCACATCGATATCGTTACCACTACGGTGGGCGATGCCGCAAAGCTCGCCCCCAAGCGCATCGAGGTCCCCGGCCGCATCGAACACCGCGCCTCGACCTCGCGCTAGTATGTGTGATAATATATAGACGATGTCATACAGGAGGTATCCATGGCTGCGTCTGTGTTGAGTGTGCGAGTGGACTCGTCAATTAAAGATTCATTTGCCGAGCTGTGCGAAGAACTTGGCATGACTTCGTCTGTTGCGGTCAACATGTTTATGAGACAGATGCTGCGCGAGCGCTCGCTGCCGTTTGTTCCTTCACTTGGTAAAAGCTATGCGAGCGAAAGCGCCTCGGCGGGCATTTTGGACCCTGCTCAGATTGAGTCCGCCGTTCGCGAGGCGGCCAGTCAAATCCCCGCCATCAAATCCGTGATTCTTTTTGGCTCGTATGCCCGTGGCGAGGCGCGTGTCGATAGCGATATCGACTTGCGTCTCGAAGTCGATCGTGAGCAGGGATTTGGTCTTTTCGCGCTGTCGGCGTTTGGCGAGGCGGTGCGCAAAGAAACCGGGAGGCAGGTCGACCTTGTCTCGAGTGACTATCTTGATGACGATCTTGCCGCGGTAATCGAGCGCGAAGGAGTGGTCCTTTATGATCGCGCGTAAGTCATACCCGCCTGCTCGCGCACGTTTTTTGAGCGCTTGATACGCTTTAACCCTGCGGAAACATTTTTCTGCGATAGTATCTGCGATATAGACCAGTCGAAACCCGCCCGAAAGAAAGGGGAGCGACATGAACCAGCAGAACATCGATTACGTACTCCGCTCCGTAGAGCAGCGTGACATCCGCTTTGTGCGTCTGTGGTTTGTCGACATTCTCGGCCGCCTCAAGAACTTTGCCATCAGCCCCGAGGACCTCGAGGTCGCTTTTGAGGAGGGTATTGGCTTTGACGGCTCCGCCATCGAGGGCTTTGCCACGCCCGAGGAAGCCGACATGCTCGCGTTCCCCGACGCCTCGACCTTCCAGATCCTACCGTGGCGTCCGAGCCATAACGGCGTCGCCCGCGTGTTCTGCGACGTGTGCACTCCCGATCGCAAACCGTTCGCCGGCGACCCGCGCGATGCCCTGCGCCGCATGTTCTATAAGGCCGAGAAGGCCGGCTACCTGCTCAACGTGGGCGCCGAGCTGGAGTACTATTACTTCCCCGACGAGCACACGCCCGAGCCGCTCGACAACGTGGGCTACTTCGATCTTTCGGTGAGCGATGCCGCTCGCGACCTGCGCCGCAACACGGTCCTCACGCTCGAGAAGATGTCCGTGCCCGTGGAGTACACCTTCCACGCCGCCGGTCGCTCGCAGCACGGCATGAGCCTGCGCCACGCCGAGGCCCTGAGCATGTCCGACGCCATCACCACGGCAAAGCTCATCATTAAGCAGCAGGCCTACGAGAGCGGTTGCCACGCATCCTTTATGCCCAAGCCGTTGGCAGGCGAGGACGGCAGTGCTATGTTCCTGTGCCAGTCGCTATTCGACCACGACGGCAACAACGTCTTTTGGGGCGCGGACGACGAGAAGTACCATCTTTCCGACATCGCCAAACACTACATGGCCGGTATCCTGGCGCACGCGCGCGAGATCAGCGCCATCACCAACCCTACGGTCAACTCCTACAAGCGCATTACTACCGGCGGCGACTCCGTGCCGCAGTACGCCACGTGGGGCCTGCGCAACCGCGCGAGCATGATCCGCATTCCGGTCTACAAGCCCGGCAAGCAGTTGTCCACGCGCATCGAGCTTCGCAGCCCCGACCCCATGGCCAATCCGTACCTGGTCAACGCCGTCACGCTGGCGGCTGGACTCGACGGCATCGAACGCAAGCTGGAGCTCCCGCCCGAGGCCACGGCCGAGACACTCAAGCTCACCGACCGCCAGATGCTCGAGGCCGGCTACACGCCGCTGCCGCGCTCGCTTAAAGAGGCACTCGACGTCTTTGAGGACTCGCAGTTTATGAAGGATGCTCTCGGCGAGCACATCCACGGCTTCTTCCTTAAAAAGAAGCGCGACGAGTGGCATAAGTTTGAGTCCACGATCACCGAGTGGGAGATCAAGCATTATCTGGCGAACTCCTAATCGCGCTGGCTTGTTCCAGTACGATTGAGCTCATTTCTTTGGAGGCTGATATGTCCGAAAAGAGTGCCCTGTTCATGGCGCGCACGACGCGCTTCCACGAGTTTGCCCGCAGCTTGACGACCACCCTGGGCGTCGAGGTGAGTCTGGCCACTCCCGATTCGCCGACTGCGGCGCACGACTTTGACCTGCTGATCCTCGATTCCGATGGCATCCGCAGCGACCGCATCGATCAGATTGCCAAGTGGCTTGACGATCGCGGCGGTGTCCCCATGCTGGTGATTGTCGACGACGAGGCGCTCGGTACCTTGCGCCTGCCCAATCACGCGCATGCCGACTTTGTGTGCCCCACGGCGACGCCCAACGAGCTCAAGGCTCGCGCGCAGCGCTTGATGGGCGAGGAGGAGACCGTTACCGCCGACGATGTACTCAACATCGATAACCTCGAGATCAACCTGGCTACCTACCAGGTGACGCTCGATAACGAGCCCATCGACCTGACGCTGATGGAGTACTCGCTGCTGAGCTTCTTGGCCACGCACCCCAACCGCGCCTACAGCCGCGAGGTGCTGCTGCACCGCGTGTGGGGCTTTGAGTACTGCGGCGGCACCCGTACCGTCGACGTGCACATCCGACGCATTCGCTCCAAGGTGGGCCCGCAGATCGCGGCGCACATCACCACCGTCCGCGGCGTTGGCTATCTGTTTAAGGACTAGCAAGTAAATAGAGGGCAATGTGAGGGTACCGGAGATTTCACCAGTACCCTTTTCTCGTTAAGGGCGAAAAGAAGATCTTGCACCGATTAAAAGTGTGTCAGTAAAAACAATATCAAACGTATAACACTATCTAGCAAATATCATCTAGTTACCGTATCTCCCTACTACACGGATGGAGGAAGAAATGCGTTATTCGAGAAAGGTGATTGTTGGATTCATAGTGTTGCTTGCCGCCCTGATGTCTCCAAGGTTGGTTTTTGGAGACGACGACTTGGTCCGTGTCACACCGCAAATAGCTGTGGAGCAAGCGCAAGCTTTCTTTGATGATGTATCGGATGAGCCGGTGACCGCTTGTGACCCAGTAAAAATGGTGAATTCCGATGGGGAATCAATCGGGTATATCGTTCGTGCGAAGCGGGATGACGTTAACTATGGCTACGTCGTATTTGATTCAGAGCGATCTTGGTGGATCAGCGAATACTGCTTGGCTCCGAACGCTCTTCTACCTATCGAGCGTGCAAGCGAAGAAATTGCACTCCTTGCATCCTCAGATAACGTTGTTGCGTTAAAGATTGACGAGCTAACTGTTGGCGTTGCCGACTTAGATAAAAACATTGCTTTAGACGTAAGTGGGAAAAAAGTACCAAGCAAATTGTCCTCGGGAGGTAATCGTGGCGGATCGCCGGAACAGTTCGATGACGTTTTTGTATCTGCCAAAGATTTGTATAAACAGGGGTACGTTGTTGATGCGAGCAAAACGATTTCGGGAATGATAACGCCAACACAGACAGAAGTTATCAAAGAGACGAAAACCTACGCATGCGCTGTTTCGGCAATGCTTGCAGTTGGCAGTCACTATGTGACTTTGAACCGCCTTAAATTGCCTGATTTATACTCGGAGCTTTGGAAGCTGTCGGGGACATCGGATAAAGGAACGAAATACGATCAAGCGACTGGTCTGTACTTTACTCAAGGCGGGACTTTGCCTGACAGACCCGCTCCGGCTATAAAGGAGTTTTGTGCAAGACGAGGCAAGGAGCTTGAGACGTCATTCGTTTGGTATCCGTCATGGGATTCCTTTAGGATGAATACCGACTCGGGGAATCTGAGTATTTTCTCTGGAAGGCTCCGGTCAAATGGCAGCGGGCACGCAATGGCAGTTGTGGGCTATGTGGCAATGCATAACACATACTCAAATGCCAAGAAGTACCTGCTTGTGGTTTGGAACGGATGGACAAACCAACTGCAGTTTCTTCCATATGACGTATCAATTTACAATGCTCACGACGGAACATATTGCAAGGGGTGATTATGCTCGTGAACGGTGACAAGTTCATTCGAAGGGCAATACTCCTATTGGTTCTTTCCCTTGCCTTGGTCACTGCGGTGAGTTTGCCCCTGTTGGGGGCGATTAATGGGGGAGAAAACGACACGGTTGTTGCGATCGAAGTTCGCACTCTATCGGATGTTCATAACGGGCAATTTGAGGCGTTGATGCCAAGTGGTTGCCGCAAAAAGATCGATATGCGTCGCAAGTCAAGTTCCGGATATGTTGCAGGGTTGAAGGCAGGTGAAAAATGGATGCTAGTTTTTGTGGAAGATAAGGAACTTGATGGGACTGTTCTGTATCCCCATTCAGCCGAGAAAGCCAAATCAAGTAGACAAGGGGAATGAAGAATGATTGATAGGAAGCAGTTCTTAGGTCTGATAGCAGGAGCCCCCATTTTGATGCGAGCTGGGATGGCGGAAGCCGTGGAGCTGCCGGACGCTCGGAAGCGATTGACGCTCGTGGTTGACACGGTGGTCAGAGATGAAAATGGCAATGAAAAAACGCGAACAAGAAGCAGAGAGAGTATTTTCACGCCAGAGAGCGAAGCCGTGTCTGCTGGCGCTATGGCCGGTAATGTGATAACAATCCAGAGGGAATCAGATGAAACGTTACCGCTGCTGGCTAAGATTGAGCTTACGGTCGCTTTTTATAGCGATAAAACAGAAATTGAGATTCGTTCAGGAAAGTACTCGATAGTTCAAACCGATCCGCTCGTAATGTATGCAAACGCTTGGTATGCGCTCATGCAGAAAGATAAATATGTGATGAACTACTTCACAGAAAGCGAAGCATCATATGAAACGGGGTGGGGGCCAACGCCATATGACGCGGAGAAGGATAAGTGGACGTGCGGATCAGGCATGGGCGCGACGATTACGGACTTCATTAACGATTCAACATATAGCTTTGCTATCGACTGTTATATCGAATAGACATAACGGCATAAAACGAATTGGCCTAGAAGCATGCCATTACTTAAGCAAAGCTGAAATCTTGGCATCTAGTGCTCGGGACCGCCCAGCTTGGGGTACAACTCAACATGAACAATGATGGCCCGCCACATGTTTGGCGGGCCTTTGGTTATTTGACGAAAGGATCGCAGCTATGAGCGAGAACGATTCCCAGCGTCCCCAGGATGTTGGCAATGCCGGCGAGACTCAGCAGCAGCCGCGCGTGCAGGTGGAGTCGACGCCTGCCGACAGCAACATTCCCTATGTGCAGGCCTACGACACGCAGACCGGCCAGCCGCTGGACGGTCAGCAGGTTGTAAACAAGCACACGGTGGTCAAGACCAAGACCAAAAAGCTGCCGATCTTTATTACGGCGCTTGCCGGTTGTGCCTGCGGTGCCCTGCTGGTCATCGCGCTCATTATGAGCGGCACGCTCAACATTGGCGGCGGCAGGAACGCCGTGACGGCGGGTGCTTCGGGTTCGTCGACGCAAAAGATTTCGATCGACTCCGAGGACACCACGCTGGCCGAGGCCGTTTCTGCCAAGGCGCTGCCCTCCGTCGTTTCCATCACCGCCACTTCGAGCGGCAACCAGAATGGCTCGCTTTCTCAGTCTGCTGATGAGTCGAATAGCTCGGGCAGCGTCGGTTCGGGCGTGGTGCTCGATACCGCAGGCCACATCCTCACCAACAACCACGTGGTCGATGGTTACGATCAGTACGTGGTGACCATGGACGACGGCACCACCTACGAGGCCGAGTTCGTGGGCAACGATGCTTCGAGCGACCTAGCCGTCATCAAGCTCAAGGATGCAGACGCCTCCAAGCTCACGCCGATCGAGATCGGTGATTCCTCCAAGCTCAACGTGGGCGAGTGGGTTATGGCCATTGGTTCGCCGTTCGGCAACGAGCAGTCTGTCTCCACGGGTATTGTGTCAGCGCTCTATCGCTCCACGGCCATGAGCTCTACCAGCGGCAATACCATCTATGCCAACATGATCCAGACCGATGCCGCCATCAACCCGGGCAACTCCGGTGGTGCGCTCGTTAACGACAATGGTGAGCTGGTGGGCATCAACTCGCTCATCGAGAGCTATTCGGGCTCCAGCTCGGGCGTGGGCTTTGCTATTCCCGTTAACTACGCCAAGAACATTGCCGACCAGATCATCGACGGCAAGACGCCGGTGCATCCGTACCTGGGCGCCACGCTTTCGAGCGTCAACGCGCTCAACGCCCGCACCAACAAGCTGAGCACCGATAGTGGCGCGTATGTGGCGAGCGTCGTCGAGGATGGCCCCGCCGCCAAGGCCGGTATCCAGGAGGGCGACGTCATCACCAAGCTGGGCGATGACGAGATTACGAGCGCCGATGGCCTGATCATCGCGCTGCGCAGCCACGAGGTGGGTGAGAAGGTCGAGATCACGCTTGTGCGCGGCAAGGAAGAGAAAAAGGTCACCGTCGAGCTGGGTTCCGATGAGAAGCTGCAGAACCAGCAGCAGGACGACAGCGCGACCGACACCGGCAACGGCGGCATCACCGATGAGCAGCTGCGCCAGTACCTGGAGGAACTGCTGGGCAAGCAGGGGCAGGGCCAGAATCAAGGCTACGGCCAGGGTTACTAACGAGCCACTCCACACATATCGAAGCCAGAGGGGGCTGTCCCGCCAATGCGGGACAGCCCCCTCTTTTCTTATTGATCCGTTGGGAACGGAGGAAAACGGATCACATGGAGCTGACAAGAGGCCTGGTTCGGAATGGTCTGGACAGTTAGTTCAGATACGTATAAACCCGAGGCGGTTCAGCATGCGTTTTGAGCTGTTTGGGATGGGGGAGGGGTTCGGATGGGAGTTTAGAAAGGGGACGAGCCGGTCGTGCAGCCCCCGGGGCGGCCAAATTGGCTGGAATGGCGACGTCTGAACACGACCAGGCTCGCAGAATTATACGTATCTGAACTAACTGTCCAGTCCGGTCCGGCGGCTGCCGATTCGGTGCGGTTTGAGACCGCTATTCGGCCCCGTTGCGACCGGTGGTACTCTTGTATCCGTTTGAAATCGAGCGAAGGAGTGCCGCTATGGAGCAATCGAGCCTGTTTGGTGACGGCGTGGACATCGATACCGAAACGCCCGCGAGCGCGGATGCCGCCGCACCGGCCGATGCCCGTGCCCAGGCGGCAGCACGCGCGGCCGAGCTGCGCCACGAGCTCGATTACCACGCGTACCGTTACTACATGCTCGATGCGCCCGAGATCACGGACGCCGCCTTCGACAAAATGCTCGTTGAGCTGCAGGAAATCGAGGCGGCCTATCCCGACCTGGTGACGCCCGACAGCTATACCCAGCGTGTGGGCGGCTACGTGAGCGAGCAGTTTACGCCGGTAACGCACATGGCACGCATGTATTCCATGGACGATGCCATGGACCTGGACGAACTCGACGCGTGGCTCCAGCGCACAGAGGATGCCCTCGGTGCCGGTAGCGTTGCCTATACCTGCGAGCTTAAGATCGATGGTCTGGGCGTGGCGCTTACCTACCAAAACGGCACCTTCGTACGTGCGGCCACGCGCGGCGACGGCACCACGGGCGAGGATGTGTCGCTCAACGTGCGCACCATCAAGGATGTGCCCATGCATCTGTCCGAGGCAGCACTCGCCCACATGGGCGCCGACCGCGAGCGTACCATCGAAGTGCGCGGCGAGGTCTATATGCCCAAGGGCAGCTTTGTGCGCCTCAACGACGAGGCCGATGCCGAGGGCCGCGACCCCTTCGCCAACCCGCGCAACGCTGCCGCCGGTAGCCTGCGTCAGAAGGATCCCAAGGTCACGGCGCGGCGCGACCTGGCCACCTTTATCTACGCCATCGCCGATACCGATCCGCTGCACGTCCACAGCCAGCGCGAATTTCTCGACTGGCTGCGCAACGCCGGCTTTAGCGTCAACCCCAACGTGGCACGCTGCGCCACGCCGGCCGAGGTCCACGAGTTCTGTGCCCAGGCGCTCGAGCACCGCGGCGACCTGGACTACGACATCGACGGCGTGGTCGTAAAGGTTGACAGCTTCCAGCAGCAGCTCGACCTAGGTTTTACCGCCCGCGCACCGCGCTGGGCCATTGCCTTTAAGTTCCCGCCCGAGGAAAAGCAGACCATCCTGCGCGAGATTCGCATCCAGGTGGGCCGCACCGGTGTGCTCACGCCGGTCGCCGAGTTCGACCCGGTGACGGTCGCCGGTTCCACCATCGCGCGCGCCACGCTGCACAACATCGACGAGATCCGTCGCAAAAACGTGCGCGAAGGCGATACCATCATCGTGCACAAGGCGGGCGACGTGATCCCCGAGGTCGTGGGTCCGGTGCTCGATAAGCGTCCGGCAGACAGCGTTGACTGGCGCATGCCCGAGGTCTGCCCTGTGTGCGGCAGCCCCGTGGTCCACGAGGACGGTGAGGTGGCCTATCGCTGCGTGTCCATCGACTGCCCCGCGCAGCTCAAGGAGCGCTTGCTCCACTGGGTGAGCCGCGGCTGCATGGACGTCGACGGCCTGGGCGACGAGATCGTCGACAAGATGATCGCCGCCGGTCTGATTCACGATGTCGCGGACTTCTACCAGCTCACGGTCGACGACATCGCAGGCCTGGACACAGGCCGCATCTATGCCAGCTCCAACAGCAAAAAGGGCGTCAAGAAGGGCGACCCCATTCCGGTTGGCCTTAAGACGGCCGAGAAAATCATCGCCGAGCTCAACAAGTCCAAGAGCCAGCCGCTCGGTCGCGTGCTGTTTGCCCTGGGCATCCGCCACGTGGGCAAGAGCGTGGGCGAGGTCATCGCCGAGCGATTCCTGTCGATTGATAAGCTCATCTTGGCGAGCGAAGAGGACATCGCCGAGTGCGAGGGCATCGGTCCCAAGATTGCGGCGAGCGTTAAGCAGTTCCTGGCCGTGCCCGAAAACCTTGCCGTGCTGGAGCGCCTGCGTCAGGCGGGTCTGTCGCTCGAGGTCGACTTGGGCGCCGCGCACGCGCAAGCCGCAGCCGACGCCGGCGTAGCGGGCGAGCTCGCCGACGCGCAGCCGCTTGCAGGTCTGACCTTCGTGCTCACCGGCACGCTCGTCAACCGCACCCGCGACGAGGCAGGCGCGGCGCTCAAGGTGCTCGGCGCCAAGGTTTCGGGCAGCGTGTCAAAGAAGACGAGCTACCTGGTTGCCGGTCCCAAAGCGGGTTCCAAGCTTACCAAGGCCGAGCAGCTGGGCGTACCCGTGCTGGATGAGGACGCGCTTGAGCAGATTCTTGCGACCGGTGAGGTGCCCCAGGCTTAGTGCATCGATAAGCAGATTGAAAAACCGCCCGGAAGCACGATGCCTTCCGGGCGGTTCTTACTTTGCTGGGGAAACCGGCACCGTGATCTGCGTCACGTAGGTCGCGGGGCCGTCGCTGATGATGTCGTCAATGAGGGCTATCCTGCGGACTGGTGCCGTCCCGGAGCGATGAGAGATTCATGCAGAGTGGGGGACCTCACAATGGTGGTTGTCTCCATTGTGGCGGTCTTTATATATTAACATTAACATTAACGTGTATACTCAACAGTAAAGATATATGTTGAGAGGAGCCGCTATGGTTACCGTCGCGTTTTCGGAGCTGCGCCAGAACCTTACGCAGGTGGCCGAAAAGGTTGCCAATGAGGGCGAGGAGGTTGTGGTCTTCAAGCGGAGCAAGCCGTTGTTCAAGATTGTGCCACTCGACTATCAAGGCCCAGTTGCGGTGGAATATGACGCTGCTCAGGAGTGTGGGGGCGCAAAGCCGGCGTGCGGCACGGACAAGCCCAAGCGCGACGTGGGTACGATGTGGCATCCCAAGATCACCTGGAAGGAGATTCGTGAGATGCTCGCGGAGGATGAGGACTATCAGGAGTATCTCGAACTCGTAGCCAAAATGCCCAAGGGAACGCCGCTCGATACGATGACGGTTGAAGATGAAAAGCGCATCGCGAGGGAGCGCTACCTATGAGGGCATTTCTCGATACTAATTTTCTGCTCGATTGCGTGCTTCCGGGTCGGCCGGAGCATGGTGCGGCGCAAACCATCAAGGGGCTTGTTGACGTGGGGCTTATCGAGGGCGTTGTTTCGGCCTGCTCTCTCAAGGACGCGTACTACATTCTCACCAAACAGGCCGGCGAGGCGCGCGCCCGCGAGGTAGTGCGCGACTGCCTTAAGAGCTACTCGGCAGAGCCTCTCGACCAAGAAGCTTGTTTTACCTCCGCCTATTCCGATGAGCCGGACTTCGAGGACGGCTGTATCCGCGCGATGGCCGAGCGTGCCGGCGTGGACTTTATCATCACGCGCGATCGCGCCGCTTTTGTGCGCTCGACCATCAAGACCTTCTCGCCCGCAGAGTTCATCCGTGCGTTTCCGATCCCGGAGGAGTAAAACCGCCACACCGGGGACTGTCTGCGGCGCGGTAGTCCTCCTGTAGCTGACGCTCGTTAGTTGAGCCGCACTTCATAGCTTTCCGGGAGGTTCTTAATCGAGCACAGTAACCGGCACCGTGATCTGCGTCACGTAGGTTGCGGGGTCGTTGCTGATGATGCCATCGATCAGGGCGATTTCGCGCGAGGGCCCGGCAGGCGGCAGGTTGTGCTCGCGCATATAGCCGAGCAGCTGCTCGTAGCGTGGGGCTGCTTGCCCGTGCGTGCCGCGGAAGCTTATGGTCAGACAATGCGCGGCAGGCCGTGTTTCGACGTCGCCCTGGTAGTCATCGGTATCGTCGAGCAGCAGGAAGACCTTGTCGTAGCCATCAAAGTCGCCAGCGGCGAGGCGCTCGGCGCTAACCCCAATGCCCAGATTGCCCAGGAAGACAAAGGTCTCGTGCTGGCCCTTCTGCAGTTGACGAATTTGCCACTCCAACGCATAGGCGTCGGTAGGGTTGACGCGTTCGTGCAACACGGCGCAGCGAAGCTCGGGGGCAAGAGCGTGATGGTGTTGCCGATGGCCGCCTCGGCGCGGTCGAAGCGGCGCGAGCCCACAGCGTGGCCGACGATGACCGTCGTTCCCATGGCCAGGTCCACGAGCGTCACGGTAATGATATAGAGCGTCTGTGCGCCGTTGCCCACGGCGGTGATGCCGGCGGCACCGCTAAACTGTCCCATCATGTACAGGTCGGCCATGCCGTAGAGCATCTGCAAAAAGTACGAGAGCATATAGGGCAGGGCAAAGACCGGGATGGTCTTAAGGATATTGCCGCGTGCGAGGTCGTGTTCCATGGGTGGGGCTTTCTGGCTTGGTTCGCTTAGCTACCAGTGTAGTGAAGACCCTACAACGATTGTTGAGTCAAGGTTTGTGTTGGCGGCGGGGCGAAAAAGTCACGCACGCGTCATTTCCAATTGAATACAGGGGCGCGCCCTGCGAGCATGAAGCCTACGCTAACCTTGCAGAAATCGATTTTGTAACACTTGACACCGCCGCACGGCGCGCCATAATACGTGGGTTTGCGAACAACGTTTGATGGGGGATGAACCTGCGTGCACAATCTCAAGATTCTGTTTTCCTATCTGGGGGCATACCGCCGCGATGCCATGCTCGGCATGCTCTTTGTGACGGCCGAGACGGCGCTCGAGCTGTTTATTCCGGTCATCATGGCAAATATCATCGACGTGGGCGTGCCTGCGGGCGACATCACCTACATGCTTTTGCAGGGTGCGTATATGCTGGTGTGCGCCGCATGTTCGCTGGCACTTGGCTTGGGCTATGCGCGCACGTCCGCCCGCGTTGCCTCGGGGCTGGGCGCCAACCTGCGCGCCGCGGAGTATCGCAAGATCCAGACCCTCGCCTTCGGCAATCTCGATGAATACGAGACGAGCTCGCTCGTCACTCGCATGACCACCGACATCACCGTGATTCAAAACGCCGTGGGCAACGGCTTCCGCCCCATGGTGCGCGGGCCGGTAAATCTGGTCATGGGCCTCGTCTACGCTTTCGCGCTCTCGCGCGAGCTCGCGGCGGTCTTTGCCGTAATTCTGCCGATGCTCGCCCTCTTGCTCGGTATCATTACCGTGCGCGTGAGCCCGCTCTACCGCCAACTCCAGACCTCGATGGACCACCTCAACGGCGTGGTGCAAGAGGACCTTACCGCCGTGCGCGCCGTGAAGGCTTACGTGCGCGCCGAGCACGAGTGCGACAAGTTCGACACCGTCAATACCGAGCTCGCCGGCACGGCGACCAAGACCTTCGGCACCGCCGTGCTCAACCTGCCGGTGTTCCAACTCTCGATGTATGTTGCCGCGATCTCGATCCTGTGGATTGGCGGCCGCATGATCATCGAAGGCCGCTTGGGCGTGGGCGCGCTCGCGGGCTTTATGAGCTACGTGCTGCTGATCATGAACTCGCTCATGATGATTTCCAGCGTGTTTTTGCTGCTCACACGCGCTCTCACGAGTGTGGGCCGTATCGCAGAGGTGCTCGATGAGGTGCCCTTTATCGCCAACCCTGCGGGAGATCTCGCGGCTGCGGCGCCAGCGGACGGCAGTATCGAGTTTCGCGACGTTTCCTTTAAATACCGCGCGGATGCAGCCGAGGATGTGCTCGAGCATATCGACCTTCGCATCGAGAGCGGCTCGACGGTGGGCATCCTCGGCGGCACGGGCTCGGGCAAGAGCTCGCTTGTGCAGCTGATTGCGCGCCTGTACGACGCCACCGAGGGCGCCGTGCTTGTGGGCGGACACGACGTGCGCGACTACGACCTCGCGACCCTACGTGACGCCGTGGGCATTGTGCTGCAAAAGAATGTGCTGTTCACGGGCACCGTGCGCGAGAACCTGCAGTGGGGCAATCCGCAGGCGTCGGACGATGAACTTCTCGCTGCTTGCCGCGCGGTGTGCGTGGACGAGTTCCTTGATCGCATCGGCGGGCTGGACGGCGAGCTGGGCCAAGGCGGCGCCGGTGTTTCGGGTGGCCAGAAGCAACGTCTGTGCATCGCGCGCACGTTGCTCAAGCATCCGCGCGTGCTCATTTTTGATGACTCCACCAGCGCGGTCGATATGGCGACCGACGCTAAGATTCGCGAGCACATCGCTCGGATTCCCGATACGACCGTGCTCATCATCGCCCAGCGCATCGCGAGCGTCATGGATGCCGATCGCATTGTGGTGTTGGACGACGGCCGTGTCCACGGCGTGGGCACGCACGAGGAACTGCTGGCGGGCGACAACATATACCAGGAGATTTACGTCTCGCAGATGGAGTTTGCGGGGAACGCGGACGCCGGCGACGGCGGCGACGATGGCTGCGCTAATGATCCGTTTTCCTCCGTCCCCAGCGGATCGACCTTGGAAGGGGGTGAGCGCCATGCCTAAGATCGCAGCCCAAGCACGCCCGGCCGACCTCAAGCGCACTGTGCGCCGCCTGCTCTCCTACATGGGGCATGCCAAGTTCTCATTGCTCGCGGTTGGCGTGCTCGCCTCCGTCGCCGCCATCGCGAGCCTCGCCGGCACCTACATGGTGCGCCCCATCGTTAACGGTTTGGCCATGGGCGGGGAGGAACTGCTCGCCAAGCAGGTCATCCTGACGGCGATCATCTACGCCGCGGGCGTGCTTTCGGCCCTGGGCTACTCACAGATCATGGTGCGCGCGGCCCAACGCGTGGTATCCGATATTCGCCGCGACCTGTTCGCGCACATCCAGACGCTGCCGCTCAGTTATTTTGACAGCACGCGCTCGGGCGACATCATGAGCTTTTTCACCAACGATGTCGACACCGTCTCCGAGGCGCTCAACAACAGCTTTGCCAACGTGATTCAGGCCGCTATTCAGGTTGTGGGCACCACGGCCATGCTCATCATCCTTAACTGGCAGCTCACGATTATCACGCTCGTGTGCGATGCGGCCATTGTGCTGTATGCGCGCTACTCGGGTGCGCGCTCTAAGCGCTTCTTTGCCGCCCAGCAGGCATCGCTTGGCGACCTGGACGGATATATCGAAGAGATGGTCTCGGGCCAAAAGGTCATCAAGGTCTTTAACCGCGAGGCAGCGAATGTCGCCGGCTTCACCTGCCGCAACGACGAGCTTCGCCGCACCGGCACCGCCGCCGTGAGCTATGCCAACTCCATGGTGCCCATGACCGTCGTGATTGGCTACGTCAATTATGCCATCGTCGCCGTGGCGGGCGGCATGCTCTGCATCAAGGGACTCGCCGACGTAGGTGCGCTCGCGAGCTACCTGGTCTTTGTGCGCCAGGCCGCCATGCCCATCAACCAGTTTACGCAGCTGGGCAACTTCTTGCTCAATGCGTTGGCCGGTGCCGAGCGCTTGTTTGCCGCCATGGATCTTGAGTCCGAGGTGGACGAGGGCCGCGTGGAGCTGGTGCAGACGGGCGACGCTGCGTGGGCGTGGAAGATTCCCGAGGGCCAAGGCGTGGGCGCGTACGGGCACTTGCATGATGTGGCTGCTGTTAATGAGTCGGGCCGTGCTGTGGCTGCCGATGGTACCGAGCTCACGTGCGGCCTGGTCCCGCTTGCCGGCGATGTGCGCTTCCATGCCGTGGACTTTTCCTACGTGCCGGGCACCCGCGTGCTCGCGGACCTCAACCTGTTTGCCAAGCCGGGGCAAAAGATTGCGTTTGTGGGCTCCACAGGCGCCGGTAAGACGACCATCACCAACCTCATCAACCGCTTCTACGAGGTCGATGAGGGCGAGATCACGTACGACGGCATCGACGTCAAGCATATCGCCAAGGCCAGCCTGCGCGGGTCGCTTGGCATTGTGCTGCAGGACACGCACCTGTTTAGCGGCACCATTGCGCAGAACATCCGCTTTGGCAAGCTCGACGCGACCGACGAGGAGGTGCGCGCCGCTGCCGAGGCAGCCTGCGCGGATTCGTTTATCCGCCGCCTGCCTAGAGGGTACGATACACCGGTCACGGCCGACGGCGCCAACCTGTCGCAGGGTCAGCGCCAGCTGCTCGCCATCGCGCGCGTGGCCGTTGCCGATCCGCCGGTGCTCATCCTGGACGAGGCCACTTCGAGCATCGACACGCGCACCGAAAAGCTCATCGAGCGCGGTATGGACCGCATCATGCGCGGACGCACCACCTTTATGATCGCGCACCGCCTGTCCACCGTCCGCGACGCCGATGCCATCATGGTCCTCGAACACGGCCGCATCATCGAGCGCGGCACGCACGAAGAGCTGCTCGCTCAGCACGGCGAGTACTGGCAGCTGGCGCATGGCTTAAAAGAGTTGGATTAACCCGTTCGAGCACGATGCTTTGACCCCTCCGTGTCCCTCACCTCGCCTCAAACCATCACAACATTCGACGTTTTTTGCCAAAATCGGGAAAAGCATCGAATGTTGTGATGGTTTTTCTGCCGCGCGACCGGGCGGAAACGCTTTCTTGCGCACGAAAGTGTGCGGACCCGTGAGCAGGGGAATAAGGTTGGTTATCTGACTCCATTGGAGGGCTCATGGACCTGCCGATTGTCCTGTCCCATAAGACTGCCTGGCTGTACCACAACGTGGTGCGCCCGTCCGAGCCTCTCTCGCGAGCAAGCAGCTTATACGATGAGGACTCGCTTGCTAACGAGGCGGAGCCGACCGCGAGCCTGCCCAAATTGGGACTCGATGCCAAGGGACTGAGGGCTTCAACGGCAGTCGGGATCGTTACCGACTATCTGGTTTCGCTTGGTATTCCACGAGAAGAGCTCGATTATATCGACACACTCGTCAACTTCGATTTTGAGCGCTCGACGCCGGCGGGATTTAGGTGCCACGTGTTTGGGGCGCCGGTACCTCCAGGCCATCTTATCGAGGTGGCAGAGGACCTTCTAGTGGTTGATGAGGTCATGTGCTTTGTCCAAGCGGGTTCGTGGATGAGTGAGCCCGAACAGCTGGAATATGGCTACGAAATCTGTGCCCGATACCATTTGAATCATCTGTCGCCAGGCGATTATATCGAGATGGGGCAGAGGTATACCGTTGCCGACTTGATTGCTTATTGCAATGAGAACCGATCTCGTCAGGGGGCTGTACGCGCGGCCGCCGTGCTCAAGCGCGTGCACGATGGCGCGCGGTCGCCCATGGAGACGGCCACCGCAATCATGGTCGTAGCAAAACGTTCCCAGGGAGGGCTGGGATACGCCAAGATCGCGCTCAACCATAGGGTCGATGTTCCCAACGAGTTCAAGTATCTCGCAAAGGCCGGGTATTTCGAGATCGACGTATATGCGCCTGCGAGCGGTACGGGGATTGAATACAATGGCTCGGACCATCTTGATAAACAGCGCAGCGCGTCGGATGCGGAGCGTATGACTGTGCTGAGCACGCTGGACTTTAGGATGATTGTCCTCACCGGGACTCAGTTTGCCCACCAGCTGCAATTGTACCGGGCGATGAACGCCATCGCGCTCGCTATGGGCCTCAAGTGCGACCGAAGCGAAGCGTTCCAAAAGCGGCAGAACGACCTGCGAGAATTCGTGATTCGGCACTGGGACGGCGGCCTTTAGGGACGTTCCGGTCCTTCTACGGGGTGCTGCGGGCAGGCAAACCATCACAACATTCGACGGTTTTTGCCGAAAACGGGAAAAGCATCGAATGTTGTGATGGTTTGTATGCTGAGGATGGGCTTGGAAAGTCCGTTTTGCTCGAAGCGACCTGTCCTGTCGTACGGGTGTCGGCATGATTCTCGCGTGGGGTATTATGTTTTCCGAAGAATAAAACGCCGCGTGAGGGGAGGGCTGCGTGGACGGGCACGTGCAACATGACGGCTTTGGCCGCGATATCAACTACCTGCGCATTGCCGTTACCGACAAGTGCAATTTCCGCTGCATTTACTGCATGCCGGCCGATGGCGTGGCACCCCGCGCGCACGACGAGCTGCTCAGCGCCGAGGAAATCGCCCGCTTTGTGCGCTTGGTAGCGGGGGAGGGCATTCGCCGCGTGCGTCTGACGGGTGGCGAGCCGCTGGTCAGCCGCCGCATCATTCCGCTCATTCGCGACATCCGCGCGATTCCGCAGATCGAGGACATCTCGCTCACCACCAATGGCGCCCTGCTGCCCAAGCTGGCGCCGCAGCTCAAAGACGCGGGGCTTAACCGCGTTAACATTTCGCTCGACACGCTCGATTCTGCGCTCTTTGGAAAGATCACGCGCCTGGGTCGGCTCGAACAGACCATGGCTGGCATCGACGCAGCGCTGGCTTGGGGCTTTGAGCCCGTTAAGGTCAACTGCGTTGTTGTGCGCCGACTCAACCAAGACGTGGCGGCCCTCGCACGACTGACCGTCGACCGCCCCATCCACCTGCGCTTTATCGAATACATGCCCATCGGCGACGAGCGCACGAGCTCGCATTGCGCTGTGGACCCGCATGCACCCGCGCTCAATCCCGAGCTGTGGGACGCGAGCGATACCGTGCCGAGCGACGAGCTACGGGCGCGCATCAATGCCGGGGCCGCCGCGGTGGGTCTGGGCGAGCTCGAGCCACTCGACATCAACGACGCTCCTGCCGGCGCGGGTCCTGCGCGCTATTGGCGCTTTCCGGGCGCGGCGGGAACGGTCGGCTTTATCAGCGCCATGTCCAATCATTTTTGTGCGAATTGCAACCGTCTGCGCCTGACGGCCGATGGCAACGTGCGTCCGTGCCTGTTCAGCGATGCCGAGTATTCGGTGCGCGACGCCCTGCGCCGTGGTGATGATATGCAGGTACTTTCGATTTGGCGCGATGCCGTCGCCCACAAACCGCAGGAACACGCGATAATTGAGGGCACGCAACGATTTATGTCCCAAATCGGAGGATGATCATATGGCCAAGAGCAGGTACGCCGATGCCACCAAGGCCGCTCGCAGGGCCGCGATGTCTGCCCATAAAGCCCCGGCTGCGGCGAATGCTGGCAACACCGACGCGTCCGCGCAGCCAACTGTCAGCGCTGTCTCCGAGCCCGCCCGCGATGCCCGTCGCGACGAGCTGACGCACGTGGACGCCAAGGGCGAGGTGCGTATGGTCGACGTGTCCGACAAGGCCGAGACCCATCGCATTGCCATCGCCGAGGGCACCATCCTCATGCACCCCGAGACGCAGGCTATGGTGCTGCAGGACCGCGCCAAAAAGGGCGACGTGCTTGCCTGCGCGCGCGTGGCGGGCATCATGGCCATCAAACGCACGAGCGATATCATTCCCATGTGCCATCCGCTGCTCATTACCAAGAGCAAGTGCGACATCGCGCCCATCGCTGCGGCGCGGACGCCGGCCGAGGGCGTGCCCGAGGGCTGGGCGCCGGCGCGCGCGGACGGACAGGTTGGCTTTCACGTGCTGGTCACGGCTGGTGTGACGGGCAAAACCGGCATTGAGATGGAGGCATTGACCGGCGCGAGCGCCGCGTGCCTAACGATCTATGACATGTGCAAGGCCGTCGACCGCGGCATGGAGATCGTCGACGTGCGCCTGCTGCACAAGGAGGGCGGCCGCTCGGGCGTGTGGGATCGCGCAGAGCGTCAGGCCGCTGCTGTTGAGGCTGCGG
Source organism: Coriobacteriaceae bacterium (assembly GCA_902399975.1). GTDB lineage: Bacteria > Actinomycetota > Coriobacteriia > Coriobacteriales > Coriobacteriaceae > Collinsella. Next base: position 188,116 of record CABOHA010000003.1, read on the forward strand.
GCGTCGACGGCAGCGCGCCCTCAAGCGCGCCTGCTTCGGTCGCACCCATAGCTCCCGCCCCGGCCGTCCCCGCGATCGCGTTTATCGGCTACCAAAACTCGGGCAAGACCACGCTCGTCGAGAAGGTTATCGCCGAGCTCACCCGTCGCGGCCTGCGCGTGGGTTCGCTCAAGCATCACGGGCACCACGGCTTTGATATCGACGTGCCCGCTAAGGACACCTGGCGCCATCACCAGGCCGGATCCAAACACGTGGGCCTCATCTGCGCCACGCGCTGGGCGGAGTACGCCGACACGCGCGAGGAGGACGAGATGCCCGCGCGCGAGCTGCTGTCGCGTTACAACGATGTCGACGTGGTGATCATCGAGGGCTACAAGACCGAGGGCTTCGACAACATCGTGGTCGCGCGCTCCGGTGTCGACCGTCTGCGCGGCAAGAGCTCGCTCGACCTGGTCGACGGCCGCACGCTAGCCCTTGCCTGCAACGAGGCCCTGGCACGCCAGGCATTCGATGCCGGCTTTGCGACCCGAGCCATCAACATCAACGACGCCCGAGCCATCTGCGACCTTATCCAAGATCATCTGGCCTAAAACCTGCCAAAAAGGGACAGGTTTATTTTGGCAGGTTTTATCTGGGCAAACGTCATTTCCGCCACAAAGGGGCCAGGCACCTTTGTGGCGGTTTTGGCCAAAGAGGCTTTGACTTAAACCTACCTCAAGGTGTAATAATCGCTGACAAACGATTGCGATTACGGAGGTCTCATGCCAAAACTGTACTTTATGCGTCACGGCCAAACGCTCTTTAACTTGCTTCGTCGCAAGCAGGGCTGGTGTGACTCGCCGCTCACTGAGCTGGGAATCGAGCAGGCTAAAACTGTCGGCGCGACCCTGCGAGAGCGTGGCCTTGCGTTCGACCATGCGTACAGTTCCACGTCCGAGCGTGCGTGCGACACGCTTGAGCTTGCGTTTCCTGATCAGCCTTACGAGCGCGTCAAGGGCCTTAAGGAGTGGAACTTTGGCAAGTTTGAGGGTGCGAGCGAGGATTTGAATCCGCGCCTGCCGTACGGCGATTTTTACAAGCAGTATGACGGCGAGGGCGAAGACGAGTTTCGCGAGCGCATCATGGCGACCATCACCGAGCTCGTGCAGCGCCCTGGACATGAGAGCGTGTTGTGCTTGAGTCATGGCGCCGCAGCGGCTCAGGTTATGCGCGGCGTGGGCGTGGAGCCGCTCAAGATGAAGAACCGCATTGGCAACTGCTGTGTGCTCGAACTCGACTTTAATCCCGCCACCAGCACATTCGCTTTCGCAGATCTGTACAACCCCTACGGCACCCCGCGCGAGTAGCATCAGGACATCAGCCAAAACCATCACAAAGGGGCCAGGCCCCTTTGTGATGGTTTTGCCGTTTACAGGCGATTTCCTACCGTTCGGAGGACTTTCGCGCCAATGGGGCTTACGCCGCATGCAAGTTTCATCCTACAATCGCCCACGTGTTCACAAGTTTGTTACTCCTCGGGAGGCATCACTTGCGCATAATAGAAGACGAGGAATATCGCCCCGTCGTCTAGCGCCGATGTCCGAGGAGTTTTTTCATGCTCATTTTAAAGAAGATCAACAATAACGTTGCTCTTGCCGCCAGCGATGACGGTCGAGAGGTTGTTGTCTTTGGCAAGGGCATCGGTTTTCACGAGATGCCGTACAAACTTGCCGATGAGTCCCTCATCCAGCGCAAATTCTATAACGTTCCCGAAAGCCTGCAGGATATGGTGGGCACCCTTCCCGACGACGTCCTGCTCGCCGCGAGCGACATTGCCTGCTTCGCGTCGCAGCAGCTTGGCTGTAAGCTTTCCGGTGGCCTGCCCTTTATTCTGGCAGATTACCTGCAGTTTGCCGTCCAGCGCGACGACGACCAGCTCAGCGCTCCCAACCCGCTCGAGCACGAGGTGGCCTTCATCTACCCGCGCGAACTCGAGATCGGCCAGGCCGCGCTCGCTATCGTGCAAAAGCACACCGGCGTCAAGCTGGGTCAGAACGAGGCCACGAGCATCGCGCTCCATATCGTTAACGCCGAGGTCGACGGCATGGGCCGCGCCAAGGACATGGACTTCATCATGAAGAGCACCCGCGTGCTCGACGAGGTGACTCATTCCGTGGAAAAGCAGCTTGGCTGCTCGCTCGACACGGCGTCGTATAGCTATATTCGCTTTCTTGCGCACCTGCGTTTTTTGGTTCGTCGCCTCTGCAAGGGCAAGTGCACGCAGACCGAGAACTCCTCGCTGTTTATGCAGGCCGCCCGCGATTTTCCCGAGGCCTACCAGTGCGCATACGCCATCAACCGCGTGTTCGAGAAAGAGTTCAGGCAGAGCTGCTCGGACGAGGAGCTTCTGTATCTGATGATGCATATCGACCGTCTGCGATCGGCTTCGCAGACCGAGTGAGTAAAGCCGCCAGTCTGGCGGCAATCGCAACAATTCTTTTTGGTTTCTAACTGCGGGCAAGGTACCGGCTCGCGGTAGGGGATATTTTTGTCGAAATTTGGAAAAGAGAGGACAGATCATGGCGGGTAAATACGACGATCTTGCTGCCCAGATCGTAGAGCTGGTTGGCGGTAAGTCCAACGTCAAATGCGTCGCACACTGCATTACCCGTGTCCGTTTTAAGCTCAAGGACGAGTCGAAGGCCAATGACGAGGCAATCTCCGAGCTGCCCAACGTCATCAAGGTCATGCACGCCAACGGCCAGTACCAGGTTGTTGTGGGCAACATCGTCGAGGACGTCTTCGACGCCGTTCTCAAGGCCGGCGGTTTTAGCGACGGCGGCGCCGTCAACGCCGATGACGACGATGCCGCTCCCAAGGGCGTAACCGATGTGATCATCGACCTTATCTCGGGCATCTTCGCCCCCATGCTCGGCACCTTCGCCGCTGCCGGTATCATGAAGGGCCTGCTGGCGCTCGCTACCTTCCTGGTCCCGAGCTTTGCCAACGACGGCGCCTACACGCTGCTCTATACCGTCGCTGACGGCATGTTCTACTTCCTGCCCGTGGTGCTTGGCTTTACTGCGGCCAAGAAGTTCAAGATGAGCGAGTTCAACGGCATGGCCATCGCCTTTGCCCTGGTCTATCCCACCATGGTTGCCCTGACCTCGGGCGAGGTTGTCGGTTCCGTGCAGCTCGGCTTTGCCGGCACCTTCTCTTGGTACACCACGTTCCTGGGCCTGCCGCTCATCATGCCTACCTCGGGTTACACCAGCTCCGTTATCCCCATCCTTCTCATGATCTGGTTCGGTTCTACCCTCGAGCACTGGGTTAAGAAGTGGATGCCCGCTTCTATGAAGATGTTCTTCACCCCGCTGATCGTCGTCACCGTCACCGTCACCCTTGGCTACCTGGTCATTGGCCCCATCGCCACGCTCATCACCAACCTGCTCGGTGAGTTCTTCGCACTGCTGTTTGGCCTGCCCGTGATCGGCTCCCTCCTGGGCTGCACCCTCGTCGGTGCCTTCTGGATGTGCCTGGTCATCTTTGGCTTCCACTGGTCGCTCGTGCCTATCGCGCTGGTCAACCTGTCCACTCTGGGCCACGACTACATCCTGGGCTCCGTTATCGCCCACTCCTTCTCGCTGGGCGCCGTGCTCTTTGCCATGTATCTCAAGAACAAGGACGAGAAGTTCCGCGGCATCGCGCTGCCGGCCATAATCTCCGCCTTCTTCTTTGGTGTCACTGAGCCCGCTATCTACGGTGTCGCCCTGCCCGATAAGAAGGCCTTCATCAACGCCAGCATCGGTTCTGCCGTGGGCGGCCTCATCATCGGTATCTCCGGCGCCGTGGTGTACATGTCCGGTGGTCTGGGCGTCTTCAACTGGCTGTCCTTCATCGACCCCTCCGGTGTTAACGGCATCAACCACATGATCTGGGCTATCGTTGCTTCGCTCGTGGGTGCCGTCGTGGGCTTCGCAATCGAGTTTGTCACCTACAAGCCCGAGGCTGCCAAGTAGCCCAAACGACAAAGACTCGGTACCAAGCCGGCGGGGGGGAGCGCCCCGCCGGCTTTTTCCAAATGGGCGAGACGGTCTGCGCATGCGCCCGTTTGGGCAACTGCCCAAATCAAGACTATGCCGGTTTACTACGATGAATCTACAGGGGCCGACCGCACTGTGATTTTTCGGAAATGGTCAAGCCTCCTACCTGCGGTTTTAGTTTTGCAATTTCCGGTGTGCTCGAAAGCTATCGATCCATCGTAGTAAACCGACATGGTTTTGATCGAACGGGCCTCGCGCGGGGCATTCAGTACATGCCTCGCCACGAAACCGGCCCATCTACTACGTTTATGCGGCAAGGGCCAACCACACGGTGGTTTTCCGAGAACCGTCAAGCCATCTACCTGCGGTTTTATTTTTGCCAATTGCGGCGTGGTCGGGGGTTCGCGGCAAAACGTAGTAGATAGGCAGGTTTCGTGGCGGCGGTCCTTGTGCGGACCCCAGGCGGGGCGCAAATTACCCCGCGGACGCCGCCCCAGCGTCCGTGGAACCCTCCCAACATGTACGAAAGGAGCCAACATGGCTTTTCCCGATGGATTTCTGTGGGGCGGCGCCACTGCCGCCAATCAGTGCGAAGGCGGATACAACGAGGACGGCAAGGGCCTCAGTGTTCCCGACATCATGACCGGCGGCACGGTCTCCGAGCCGCGCCACATTACCGACGGCATTCTGCCCCAGTACCACTATCCCAGCCACGAGGCCGTGGACATGTACCATCACTACCTCGACGATATCAAGCTTTTTGGCGAGATGGGCTTTAAGTGCTACCGCATGTCCATCAACTGGAGCCGCATCTTCCCCAACGGCGATGAGGCCGAGCCCAACCAGGCCGGCATCGAGTTCTACCGTCGCGTGTTCCAGGCCTGTCAGGAGCAGGGCATCGAGCCCATGGTCACCCTCAGCCACTACGAGCTGCCCTATGGCCTGTCCAAAAACTACGGCGGCTGGAAGAACCCCAAGCTCATCGATTTCTATCTCAACTACGCCCGCACTGTCATGATCGAGTACAAGGGCCTGGTGCTCTACTGGCTCACCTTTAACGAGATCAATTGCCTGCTCATGGGCGGCTTTGGCGGCGTGATGGGCGGCGGTATGGTGCCCGAGGCAACTGACACGCCCATGGCCTTTGGCAACTGCGACTGGGACGATCCGCAGGCGCGCTTCGACGCTCTGCACCATCAGTTCCTGGCAAGCGCCAAGTGCGTCACCATGGGTCATCAGATCGATCCCCAGAACAAGATCGGCTGCATGATCGCCGGCAACGCCTGCTACCCGCATACGTGCAATCCAGCTGACGTCCTGGCGGCGCAAAAGCAGCAGCGCGAGATGAACTTCTACTGCGGCGACGTGCAGGTGCGCGGTGCGTATCCCTCATGGGCGCCCAGCGTGTGGCGCCGCGAAGGCGTGCACGTGGAGGTTTCACCCGAGGATGCCGCCACGCTGGCCGGCGGCAAGGTCGACTTCTACAGCTTTAGCTACTACATGAGCGCCACCGCCACGGCCGACCCGGTGCTGCTGGAGCAGGGCAACATCTTTGGTGGCGCCGGCAACGAGTATCTCAAGAAGAGCGATTGGGGTTGGGCAATCGACCCCGAGGGCCTGCGTTACTACCTGGAGGAGGTCTACGACCGCTACCAGGTGCCGCTGATGATTGTCGAGAACGGCCTGGGCGCGGTGGACGAGGTCGAGGCGGACGGTTCGATTCACGACGGCTACCGTATCGATTACCTGCGCGAGCATATCAAGCAGATGGAGATTGCCATCGAGGACGGCGTGGACCTGATGGGCTACACCATGTGGGGCTGCATCGATTTGGTGAGTGCCTCGACCGGCGAGATGAAGAAGCGCTACGGCTTTATCTACGTCGACAAGGACAACGACGGTAACGGTACACTCGCCCGCAGCCGCAAGGACAGCTTCTTCTGGTACAAGAAGGTCATCGAGTCCAACGGCGCCGACCTGGTATAGCCAAGCCTCAACCAGCGTAAACGTCGCAACCACCACAGAGGGGCCAGGGACCTTTGTGGTGGTCTTTGCTTTGGTAGATTCTTGTGACATGCCTTACAATCTACCAAGTAGTTCATACTGAGCGAAAAACGGAGAGAAGGGTCCTGATGCGTCCTTAATTTTTCATGCGGATAGATTGATTTGACAGACGGTGGCGAATGCCCACCGCCCGTATTCGTATGAAACAAGGAGTCTCCATGCTCGCATCTCTTTTTTCAAAGCCTCAATCATCACTGTCCGTGCAGGCCAAGCGCCTGGTGGCGATGCGCTTTCTCATCTACACCGGTTTTCAGACCAGCTACTTTATCGGCGTCATCGGAACGCTCACCTATGCGGACGATGCCTCGGTCGGCGCGACATCGCTGGCCGTCCTGTTTATGAACGTCTTCGTGATCCTGGGGTCCTTTGCGGGTGGAGCGGCGCTTGACGCTTGGGGTCCGTGCCGGCATTTCCGGGCGAGTATCGTCGGCACGTTGGCAACCGGCGCGGCAATCCTCGCCTTTGGAAGCGCGACCGGAACAGTCCTTGCCGGCGCGGTGCTCCTGGGCTTTGTGATGGGGTTTGCCCAGCCCATCGCCACGTCCTATCCGGCGTATATCACCGACGATCCTGTCGAGCTCAAAGACATCAACTCTGCCATCGCCATGTTCTCAAACGTGAGTATCGTCGTTGGCCCCACGCTGGGCGGCTTTGTCGCGGCGGCTGCGTCGTCGCGTGCGGTGTTTTTGCTCATGATGCTCTTTACCGTACTGGCGCTCGCCGCCGGTTGGGGCTTTAGGCCGCGGACGGGTCTGGCCACCGCGCACGAAGGCAAACCCGCGATCGGTGACACCACATCGGACAATACCAGCCAATGTCCCGACCTCAACACATCCACCCGTGCAACCTTCTCGACCAGCATCAAGACGGTCTTTACCAACAGCGTCCTCGCCCTGCTGTTCTGCATTATTTTCCTTTCGAACTTTGGCTATGGCGCCTTCGATCCACTGGAGTCATTCTTCTACCGTGATGTTCTGCATGTCGGTGTCGAGTGGATGGGCTGGCTCTCGTCTGCCTGCGGCGTGGGCGCGGTGCTGGGCGCCGTGGTCGCGCTCCGCTTGCCGCCGCACCTGGTCAACCTTAAGACGCTGCTTGTGGCGCTTCTGTCCGTGGGCCTGGGAAGCTTGCTCTATGTGGGGACACCGTACGTGGGCGTAGCCCTTGTCGGCCAGATTGTACTGGGCGTAGCTTGGGGCGTCGTCAACCCGCTCCACAACACCATTGTGCAAACGACGGCACCGCTCGAACAGCTTGGTCGCGTGAACTCGGTCATGGGCTTCGGCAACATGTTCGCCGGCGTGGCCCCGCTGGCGATTGCCCCGTGGCTGGCGGCGACGTTTGGCGTGCAGCAGACGCTCGTAGGGGCGGGCGTGGTTGTGACAGCTGTTCCCGCGGCGTTACTGCTGTTTGGCCGCCGACATTTTGATCGTTCCTCACGGCAGTAAAAACCATCACAACATTCGATGAAAATCTCGATTTTGGCGAAAAACATCGAATGTTGTGATGGTCTTCGTTGTGGGCGGCGCGGTTTGCGTTGTGGACGGGACGGTTTTCGCTATGGACGGTGCGGTTTCGCTGTATAACCGTCAGCCCGTTGCCTGCCAGCCCGCCGCCCTCGTTACGTTTTCGCTGCATTTGGGTAAAGCGCCTGCTCCAAGCCGGCGTTGCCCTGTATACTAGAGCGGTTTAACTGTTATGCGGAAGGGAGCGCCTATGGCACTCAGCGAGAAAGACGTGCGCGGCATCGCCGAGTACGCAAAGATCGCACTGACCGATGACGAGCTCGCCCAGATGACGTCCTACATGAACGATGCCGTCCAGATGCTCGAGCCCGTCTTGCAATATGACTTGCCCGACGTGGAGCCCACGTTCCATCCCATCGGAAGCCTGTCCAACGTGATGGGCGATGACCTGCGCGAGCCCGAGCGCGATCTGCCGCTCGACGTCGCGCTTAAAAACGCTGGCAGCGCGCGCGACCGCTACTTCCGCGTGCCGTCCATTTTGGGAGAGGGGGAGAGCGAGTAATGGCGCTAAGCTTCGATTCCCTTACTGCCGCCCAGATCGCCGCGGGCGTTGCCGCCGGCGGCTTTTCCGCTACTGAGGTGGCCCAGGCCTCCCTTGCCGCCATCGAGGCGCGCGAGGGCGGGGTCCAGGCATTCCTGCAGGTGGCGCCCGAGCTCGCGCTCGAGGCCGCTGCGCGTGTGGATGCCGACCATGCCGCAGGTAAGCCGCTGCCCCCGCTCGCGGGCGTGCCGCTGGCCATCAAGGACAACATGAACCTCGTGGGCACGCGCACCACCTGCGCTTCCCGCATGCTCGAGAACTACCAGAGCGTCTACACCGCCACCTGCGTCCAGCGCATGCTCGACGCCGGCTGCCTGCCCATGGGCAAGGCCAACATGGACGAGTTTGCCTTTGGCAGCTCCACCGAGAGCTCGGCGTTCCACCGCACCAACAACCCCTGGGATACCGGGCGCGTGCCCGGCGGCTCCTCGGGCGGCTCCGCTGCCGCCGTCGCCGCGGGCGAGGTCGCGCTCTCGCTGGGCTCGGACACCGGCGGCTCCATTCGCCAGCCGGCGAGCCTCTGCGGCGTGGTGGGCTTTAAGCCCACGTATGGCGCCGTGAGCCGCTACGGCGTGGTGGCCTTTGGCTCGTCGCTCGACCAGGTGGGCCCCTTTGGCCGCACGGTCGAGGATGTCGCGCTGGCCATGAACGCGCTCACCGGTGCGGGCCACGATCCGTACGACTGCACCAGCCAGGATTGCGCCGTCGACTTTACCGAGCATCTCAACGACAGCATCGAGGGCAAACGCGTGGGCATCATCCCCGCGTTTATGGAGGCCGAGGGCCTGACGCCCGAGGTCAAGGCCGCTGTTCAGCGCGCCGCCCAGGAGCTGCAGAACCAGGGCGCCGAGCTGGTCGAGGTCGACCTGCCGCACCTGGATGCCGCCATCGCCGCCTACTACGTCATCGGTCCGTCCGAGGCATTCTCCAACTTGGCCCGTTTCGACGGCATTCGCTACGGCTATCAGGAGGAGGGCTGCGCCAACCTGTCCGACCAGAGCTCGCTGTCGCGCGCCCACGGCTTTGGCGCCGAGGCCAAGCGCCGTCAGATGCTCGGCGCCTACCTGCTGAGCTCGGGCGTGTACGACAAGTACTACTACGCCGCGCAAAAGGCCCGCACGCTCATCACGCAGGACTACGACGCCGCGTATGCCAAGGTGGACACCATCCTCATGCCCACCTCGCCTCGCACGGCCTTTAAGTTTGGCGAGATTAGCGACCCCACGCAGATGTACCTCTCCGACCTGTACACCATCTCGCTCAACATTTGCGGCAACGGCGGTATCTCGGTGCCGCTGGGCCTGGGCGAGGACAGCAAGCTGCCCGTTTCTGCCCAGCTGGTTGGTCCGGCCTTTAAGGACCGTCAGCTGCTCACGTTTGCCCGCGCCCTGGAGTGCGGCTTTGCCGATACCGCCACGGGTGCGCCTGCGCTTTCCGTCGCGCCCGATTTTGCCGGGAAGGGAGGCGAGCTGTAATGAAGGAGCTTTCCGAGGTCCTGCAGGATTGGGAGGCCGTGATCGGCCTGGAGATCCATACCGAGCTCACCGCACTCGATACCAAGATGTTCTGCAACTGCAAGCTCAGTCATGATGACGAGCCCAACGCCAACGTGTGCCCGGTGTGCCTGGGCCTGCCCGGCGCCCTACCGGTGCCCAACAAGCGCGCCATCGAGAGCATCGTCAAGGCCGGTCTCGCCACCAACTGCGAGATTCAGCGCCACTCGATGTTCTACCGCAAGCACTACTTCTATCCCGATATGGCCAAGAACTTCCAGACCACGCAGGGTCCGGTCGCCTTTGCCATGTACGGTCACCTGGACCTGGACGTGACCGGTCGCGGTGCCGCCGAGCGCCCCGATTGCGCGTTTGGCGAGGCCGAGGCCCAGAGCCTGGCAAGCGCCTCGGCCAACGCCGAGGGCCTGTCCACGTCCATGACGTCGACCATGCGCGAGGGCAATCAGCGTGCCGGCCATCTGGCCAGCTATGACGCGTCCAACCTGCAGATGCCCGAGCGTCGCAAGGACGGTTCCTACACGGTGCCCATCCGCATCCTGCGTATCCACATGGAGGAGGATGCCGCCAAGATGGTCCACGTGGGCGGCGCCGAGGGCCGCATTACCGCCGCGGCAGAGTCGCTTGTCGACTACAACCGCTGCGGCACGCCGCTCATCGAGCTCGTCACCGAGCCCGACCTGCGCACGCCCGAGGAGGCTCGCCTGTTTATGGAGAAGCTCCGTCGTATTTTTGTGACGCTGGGCATTTCGGACTGCTCCATGGAGAAGGGCTCCATGCGCTGCGACGGCAATGTGTCGCTGCGCCGCCGCGGCGAGACCAAGTTGGGCACCAAGACCGAGCTCAAGAACCTCAACTCGTTTAAGAGCCTGCATGACGGCCTTGCCTACGAGATCTGCCGCCAGGCCGAGGTGCTCGAGGAGGGCGGCATCATCTATCAGGAGACCCGCCACTGGGAGCCCAGCCGCAAGCGCACCGTGGTCATGCGTGTGAAGGAGACGGCCGACGACTATCGCCTGTTCCCCGATCCCGACCTGGCGCCGTTCGATCTGGACGACGAGTTCATCGACCGCTGCCGAGGCGAGATCCCCGAGCTGCCCGATGCCAAGCGCGCTCGTTTTGAGACTGACTTTGGCATTAAGGCGGCCGATGCCGAGCAGATTGCCGGCGACCCGGAGTTTGCCGAGTTCTTTGAGGCCGCCGCTGCCGGTATGGCCGGCAAGGAGGCCCAGACGGTTGCAAACCTGCTGGTGAACGAGATGATCGCCTACCTTAAGGGCGCGGGCGTCTCGCTGGCTGAGTCCGGCATCGCGCCGGCTCAGGTGGCGGCACTCGGCAAGCTGCTGGCGACCGATGCCATCAGCTCCAACCAGGCTCACGAGGTCTTTGAGGCCATGGCCCAGACCGGCGACGACCCCAACAAGATCGTCGACGAGCGCGGTATGCGTCAGGTGAGCGATGCCGGCGCGCTGCAGCCGATCGTGGACGAGGTACTGGCTAACTGTGCCGATCAGGCACAGCAGTATCGTGACGGCAACCAGAAGGTCATCGGCTTTTTGGTGGGCCAGTGCATGAAGGCGAGCCGCGGCAAGGGCAACCCGAAGCTCTTCAACGAGTTGCTGAGAACGTCGCTCTCGTAAACGGGAACCCGGGAGCCCCGGCAGGGCGGGTGCTTCCTCAAAATTTCAAACAGTCCTGCGCAAGACGAAGGCCACATTAAGTGGCCTTCTTTGCGTGCGGAACTCATTTTGAGCAAGCACCCGCCCTGCCGGGGCTCCCGGGTTCTGCGACGACTCGGCCGTTCGGGTCAGGTGGGCTGAATGGAATAGAGTGAATGGGCGTGCCGTCGGCACGCCCATTGTTTTGAAGGGAACTCATTGAGAAGCAAGGCCCTGCGCCCGGCCCCTCGGTTCCGTGACGACTCGGCCGTTCGGGTCAGGCGGGGCTGAATGGAATTTGGTGAATGAGGGCGCCGATGGCGCCCTCATTCTTTATATATGTTGGGAGCGCCAGGTGGTGGGGGTGGTGCCGGTGTGTTGCTTGAAGGCTTGGGCGAAGGCGGCCTGCTGAGGGTAGCCTAGACGCTCTGCCACCTGCGCTATCGTGTGCGAGCTATCGGCCAAAAGGTCCTGTGCTCGCTCCATACGGCGTCTGCGAATGTAGGCGCCCAGGGATTCGCCAGTTTGGGCCTTAAAGGTGGCGCATAGTTTGGAGCGGCTTGTGTAGAGCCTCTCGGCCACCTCGTTGATACCCACACGCCTGCCTTTGTCGAGCGCGCGCTCAATCATTGCCGTCGCTTCTTCGGCAATGGTTATGCTGACGCGTGTGTTCGCCGCCTGCCGTGCCTGCTTGTGGGCCGCGCGCGAACAGGCGAGCTCCGCGACCATGGTCTCCACGATGCCCTGCATATAGACGTGTCCGCCTACGGTGCGGGCGCGTTCCTCGTTAATCCGGCGCAGCGTGTGGCAGATGGCAGACGTCGCTTCCTCGTGCCATGACTCGGCAAACGCCTCAAAGATTCCCGCGAACTCGGTGGGATAGCGGTGCTCCAGTTCGTCAAAATATCCAGGCAAAAAGAGTACCGAGCGCGAGTGATAAAGCTCCCCCGCAAACAGCGGGCTTAATTCCTCGCCACAGCTATCTTGGATAAAGCTGCAAACGGCATTGTTTGGCCACGGTCCATGCAATGGTTTGAGGTTCGCGGGCGTTATGCCAGCCTCGGGCATGCATGTAAGTGTGGGCGCGCTGACTTCGCTCACGCAAGCGTATGGCTCGGGTGTGTATTCGGCCAGGTACATATCGTGCGTCGGGGTGATGAAATGCTCCATGACGATGCAGGCAGGGGAGAGAGGCATGATCCATGCGCGTCCGTGCGCTCGATCGTTTGCCACCTCGCCGGTAAAGACGGCGCCCTTGCCAGTAAGCTCCAGGCCAAACTGCTCAAACTGTGGTGCGTAGAGCTCGGTTATGTCGGTCGCGGCCCGATGCATTTTCAAAAGCGTCCCCTTCCTTTGCGGAAACGTCCATGCCTGGCTCGATTGTGAGCCTTGTCTAACATATCAATGATAAGTTGATTGCGGTTAACTCTCAAGCCGTCAGAAGGGAACCTCATGGCAAAGGGATCAAAAAGGGAAGGCGGCGGTATCGGCGAGCTGCTTGCATATGCCGGCGACCGTAAATTCCTAACGTATTTGGGCATGGCGCTCTCGGCGCTCTCGCAGCTGCTGAGCTTTGGCCCGTACGCGTGCATTTGGCTCGTCGCGCGCGATCTGATCGCCGTGGCACCTAACTGGAGCGAAGCCTGCGACATCGCGATGTATGGCTGGTGGGCCGTGGGTTTTGCCCTGGCAAGCATCGTAGCTTATTTCGTGGGGCTCATGTGCACGCATCTGTCCGCGTTTCGCTGCGCGTCCAATATCCGCAAGACTACGAGCGAGCACCTGCTTAAGCTGCCGCTTGGCTACTTTGACACGCACGCCACCGGTGAGCTGCGTCGTGTTGTAGACGGATGCGCCGCCTCCACCGAGACTTTGCTCGCACACATGCTGCCCGATATCGCAGGCGCCGCCGCCATGGTCGTGGGCTTGCTCGTGCTGCTTTTCGCCCTCGATTGGCGCTTGGGCGCGGCATGCCTCATCTCGGTGGCCATTTCGTTTGGCGCCATGGCCACCATGATGAGCGGCAAAGGCGCCGAGTTCATGAAGGCCTACATGGGCGCGCTGGTCAAGATGAACAAGACCGGTACCGAATACGTACGCGGCATTCCCGTGGTCAAGGTGTTTCAGCAGACGGTCTATTCCTTTAAGGCGTTCCACGACGCGATCGCCGAATACGCCGACATGGCACAAAGCTATGCGGGCACGTTTTGCCGAGGTCCGCAGGTGCTCAACCTTACCGCGCTCAATGGCCTTGTGGCATTCCTTTTGCCCGTGGCGTTGCTGCTGGCGCCGGGCGAGACGGACTTTGCGCACTTTATGGCCAACTTCACGTTTTACGCGATCTTTTCGGCCGTGGTGCCGACGGCTATGACCAAGCTTATGTTTGTGGGCGAAGCATCTCAGATGAGTGCCGATTCGCTGGCACGCATCCGAAGCGTTATGGATTCCAAGCGGCTCTCCGTGCCTACCCAGCCCAAGCACCCTGTTGGCAGCGATGTGCGCTTTGAGGACGTGAGCTTTACCTACGAGGGTGCCGAAGCGCCTGCCGTCGATTATGTGAGCTTTAGCGTTCCCGCAGGCAGCACCCTTGCGCTGGTGGGCCCCTCGGGCGGCGGTAAGTCAACCTGCGCAAGCCTGATCCCGCGTTTTTGGGATGTTTGTTCGGGTCGCGTGCTTGTGGGCGGCGTAGACGTTCGCGACATGGATCCGCACGAGCTCATGGACCAGGTCGCCTTTGTGTTTCAGACCAACCAGCTGTTCCGCCAAACACTTGCCGATAGCGTGCGCGCCTCCAAGCCTGGAGCCACTGACGACGAAGTGCGCGCGGCCCTCTCCGCGGCCCAGTGCGACGATATCGTGGCCAAGCTCCCGCAGGGCATCGACACCATGCTCGGCGCCGGCGGGGCGTACCTTTCGGGCGGCGAGGTCCAGCGCGTGGCGCTCGCCCGCGCAATTCTTAAGGACGCGCCCATCATGGTGCTCGACGAGGCCACAGCCTTTGCCGACCCCGAGAACGAGGCGCTCATCCAGCGCGCCTTTAGCAAATTGGCGGCGGGCCGCACGGTCATTATGATCGCGCACCGGCTTTCGACCGTGGTGGGGGCCGACAAGATCGTGGTGCTCAACCAGGGTAGTGTGCAGGAGGCCGGCGCCCATGCCGAGCTGCTGTCCCAAAACGGTCTATACGCCAAGATGTGGGCCGAATACGAACAGGCCGCGAGCTGGAAGATCACTGCTGCCGCGGATGCCGCCGTCACGAAGGGAGGCGAGGCCTAAATGTTCGCCTCATTCCAAAAGAAGTATTTCCTATCCGATAAAGGCATCGCCGGCGTAAAGCGCGGTATCTTCTGGACCACACTCACCAATCTCATCACCATGGCCGGCATGGGCCTTTTGTTCCTGGTCATGGCCGGCTTTGTCGAGCATCTTGCACATGGGGCCGACCTGCCGGATGCGCTGCCCATCGCGGGTGGTCTCGTTATCTTTTTTGTGCTGCTCTTTGCCTCTAACTGGCAGCAGTATTACTACACGTACTGCATCTTTTACGAGGAATGCGGCAAGCAGCGCATGGAGATCGCCGAGCGCTTGCGTAAACTGCCGTTGTCGTTTTTTGGCCGCCGCGATCTGGCCGATTTGACCGAGACCATCATGGGTGACGTTCAGACCATGGAGCATGCCTACAGCCATGTGCTGGGAGAACTCTGGGGTGCCATTATTGCAAGCGCCATCGTGTTCGTGTCATCGCTGTTCTTTTGCTGGCAGCTGGCGATTGCGGCGTTTTGGAGCGTTCCCGTGGCCTTTGCCATGCTGTGTCTGACGCGCGGCCCCATGACCCCGGTGTTCGACCGTGTGCGCGCCGAGAAGGTCAAAGTCACCGAGGCAATCCAAGAGACGCTCGACTGCGTGCGCGAGATCCGCGCCACCAACCAGGAGGCCCATTATCTTGAGGGACTCAACGCCGTGATCGATGCCGAGGAGCGCGAGACCACCAGAGGCGAGCTTGCCAATGGGCTTTTGGTCAACTCGGCCTTTGCCATCCTGCGCCTGGGGATTGCCACCACGTTGGTCACGGGCGCCGCGATGGTCGCCTCCGGCCAGGTCGACTTTTTGATGATGTTTGCCTTCCTGCTCATGGTGAGCCGCATCTATGCGCCCTTTGACCAGGCGTTGATGTTGATGTCCGAGCTGTTTGCCGCCGAGTCGTCGGCCAAGCGCATGCGCTCCATCATGGAGGAGCCCGTGGCGCGGGGGAGCGAAAAGTTTGAGCCCGTGGGCCATGACGTGGTGTTCGATCACGTTGCATTTGGCTATGGTGCAGGGGAGGACGGACGCGCAGGCGAGAAGATCTTGACCGATGTAAGCTTCATGGCCAAGGAGGGCGAGGTCACGGCCCTGGTAGGTCCTTCGGGCTCCGGTAAGTCCACGGTGAGCCGCCTGGCCGCGCGCTTTTGGGACGCCACCGAAGGCACGGTCACCGTGGGCGGCGTGGATGTTGCGAGCGTAGACCCCGAGGTGCTGCTGCGCGACTACGCCATCGTGTTCCAAGACGTGCTGCTCTTTGACGACACGGTGATGGGCAACATTCGTCTTGGTCGTCGCGATGCCACCGATGAGGAAGTGCTTGCTGCCGCGCATGCCGCCAACTGCGACGGGTTTGTGAGCCACATGCCACAGGGCTATGACACCATGATTGGCGAGAACGGCTCCAAGCTGTCCGGTGGCGAGCGCCAACGAATCTCCATCGCCCGTGCGCTGCTCAAAGACGCGCCGATCGTGTTGCTGGACGAGGCGACGGCGAGTTTAGATGTGGAGAACGAGACCGTGGTGCAGCAGGCGCTTTCCCGCCTGCTCGCAGGCAAGACGGTTATCGTGATCGCCCACCGTATGCGCACGGTAGAAAATGCCGATAAGATCGTTGTGCTCAAGGATGGTGTGGTAGCCGAGCAGGGTGCTCCGGCGCAACTCAAGGCGGCAGGTGGAGAATTCGCCCGCATGGTGGCGCTGCAAAAGGAAGCAGCTACCTGGCAGTTGTAAGAAGGGGCAAAGGGACAGTCCCTTTGTCACATTGACAATCGGTTACTCCGCATCGTTAATTTTCAAAAGGTTAGCCATGGCTGACCTAGATAGTTAGATAAAATTGAGATATTTCAAAAGCGTGCTCGAGCAAACTTGTTTACTCGGGTGCTGAAGCACCATGCCGCGTCCAATGCGGCAAAAGGGAGAAGCAACATGAAGAAGTCGACGTTCAATACCCTGCTTGTCGGTGGCGGTTTTCTGCTTGGCACGGCCGGCATCAAGCTGCTTACCAGCGCTCCGGTCAAGAATGCCTGCGTGCAGGGTATTGCGTGCGGCATGCGCATCAAGAACGGCTACCAGGACATGGTCGAGCAGGCCAAGGCTAATGTCGACGACATGGTTGCCGAGGCTGCTTACATCACCCAGAGCGAGGCCGCTGCTGACGAGGCAGCCGAGTAACGCTCCCAGGCACAAACTATGAGATTCTCGATTATTAGCGAGATCCCCGGCAGGACCCGTCTTCAATTGGCGGGTCCTGTGCCAGAGAGCGATCTCGATGCACTTCTTAAGCTTGGCGGCGACATCGACGGCGTGCACAAGGTGCGCGTCTACGGCCGCATCGGTCAGATGGCGCTCGAATATGACGAGCGGTGTCGTGCGGGCGTGCTCGACGCCTTGGGCGCGCTCGATGCCCAGGCCATTGCCGACGCAAAGACGGGTTACGTGATGCAGCTTGAGCCACGCAAGCACAAGCTCGTCATGGATCTTGCCACACTTATCGGCGCCCACTACGCGCGCCGCTGGTTCTTGCCGACGCCTCTGCGTGCGGTGTTTGTCGTGGTCGGTTACATGGCCTTTTTGCGTGCCGCCCTCCACGAGCTCGCGCAGCCGCGCCTGACCGTTCCCGTGCTCGACGCTTCGGCCATCGGCATTTCGTTCGTCAAACGTGATGTCGACACCGCGGGCCAGACGATGTTCCTGCTCAACGTGGGCGAGCTGCTCGAGGACTACACCCGCGCCATGAGCGAAAACGAGCTCATCAACTCGCTGCTCGATGTGCCCGACAAGGCGCAAAAGGTCGTCGGCGACACCGAGGTAAGCGTTGCCGCGACCGAGCTTGAGCCCGGCGATCTGGTCGCCGTGCGCACTGGCATGTCCATTTGCATCGACGGTGTTGTCGAGCAGGGGAGTGCCATGGTCAACCAGGCGACCCTGACCGGCGAGCCGCTGGCCGTCGAGCGCAGCGTGGGCGACGACGTGTTCGCCGGTACCGTCGTGGAAGACGGCAGCATCTTGGTGCGCGTGCGCGCCAACACGGCTCAGACCAAGCTTCGCTCGATCGTCTCGCTCGTGCAGACGGCCGACTCGCTCAAGTCCGAGGGCCAGTCGCACATGGAAGACCTCGCCAACAAGATTGTCCCGTGGAACTTCCTGCTCGCGGGCCTGGTCGCGCTTACCACCCGCAGCCTCATCAAGACCTCAGCGGCACTGATGGTCGACTATTCGTGCGCGCTCAAGCTCACGGGTTCCGTCGCCGTCATGACTGCCATGAGCGACGCTGCCAAGATGGGTGTTATGGTCAAGGGCGCTAAGTACTTTGAGTCGTTTGCCAAGGCCGATACCATTGTCTTTGACAAGACCGGTACGCTGACCGAGGCCCAGCCGCGCCTAGCTTGCGTGCTCACGACCGACGGCTGGAGCGAGGACGAGGTCCTTCGCCTTTCTGCCTGCCTGGAGGAGCATTTCCCGCATCCGGTGGCGCGTGCCGTGGTCAACGCCGCCCGCGAGCGCGGGCTCGAGCACCGCGAGCGTCACGCTGCGGTCGAGTATATTGTGGCGCACGGCATCGCTTCGTCCATCGAAGGGCGTCGCGCGATTATCGGCTCGGCACACTTTGTGTTTGAGGACGAGAGCGCGCAGCTCGATTCCGACATTAAGGAGCGCATTGAGTCCCAGATGCAGGGACTGTCGCCGCTGTATCTGGCGGTCGACGGCACCGTTGTGGGCGTGCTCGGTATCGAGGACCCGCTTAAGCCCGGGGTCCGCGAGGCCATCGCCGACCTGCACGCGTTGGGCGTCAAGCACGTGGTCATGCTCACGGGCGATTCCGAGCGCACGGCCGAGCGCATTGCGCGAGAGGCGGGGGTCGACGAGTTTAAGGCCGAGCTGCTGCCCGAGGACAAGTACGCGTATGTGGAGCGCATTAAGGGCGAGGGGCGCCATGTTGCCATGGTGGGCGACGGCGTCAACGATTCGCCGGCGCTCGGTTTGGCCGACGTGGGCCTGGCGATGGGTGGCGGAAGCGACATCGCCAAGGAGGTCGCCGACATCATCCTGACCGATACGGACCTCGCGGCGATTGTTCGCCTGCGCCGCATGAGCCAGGGCCTCATTGATCGTCTGACGAGTTCCTATTCTAAGGTGATGCTTACCAACTCAGCACTCTTGGCACTGGGCATTACCGGCACGATTACCCCGCAAGCGTCGTCGCTGCTGCACAACGGCTCGACGATTGCCTACAGCCTGAGCAACGCGAAGGCTTACCTGCGTTAGCAGACGTGTTCGCCCACGTTATCTGGCCTGCGCCCAGACGGCATTGGTGTCGTCTGGGCGCAGGCCTTTTGCGTTTGACCATGTGCTAGCTTCTCTATATAGTGTTGCTAGCAGGGCTAGCAATTGAAGGGAGCGGGATCGACGTGGGTGCTGTTAGCGGCATGGCGCAGGTGAACGTTCGCGTAGATCGCCAGGTCAAGAACCGTGCCGAGGAGGTGCTGCGGCTTTCGGGCGGGTCACTGCCCGAGCTCATCAAAAAGGTGGTGGCCAAGGTCGCGCAGGGTGGCGGGCAGTGCGAGGAAGTGCTTGCGGCCGTCGACGACCGGCAGCAGACCGTCGCGCCCGATACTCCGTTCGCCGCATCATGGGCGGCGGCAGATCAGCTTTACGCGGACCTGGGCATCGCTACGTCGCCCGTATCCGACGATCGCGGTTGGGAAACAATCTATTCCGAAGCCATGGACGAGCACTATCGCCAAAAGGGGATGATCCTGTGAGCGGGGCTCCCCTCAAAATAATGGTGGATGCCAACGTATGGGTTGATTCGTTTTGCGCCGACCATGCCGAGTCGCTTGCCGCGCGTGCGTTTATTGGGCGGGCGACGGAATCGGGCGCAACGTTGTTCTTTCCGGTGCATATCGCCAAGGACGTGCTGTACGTTGTCCAACACGAGCTGAAGCGTAGCGTTCTTGCCAGCGGGGGAGTGCTCGACGAGGCATCTGCCCGTGCAATTGGCGATGCGGCGTTGGCGTTTGTTCGGAACATGACCGAAAACGCCACGGCCGTGGGTGCAGATGCGTCGGACCTTTGGCTGGCCGACAAATACTTAGCGCTCCATCGCGATTACGAGGACAACTTGGTACTCGCCGCATGCAAACGCGCACAGGTTGATTACTTGGTAACTAACGATCGCAAACTGCTCGAACATGCCGATCTTGCAGCAAAGACCCCGCGCCAAATAATGCCGATTCTGGCTTTGGCCGAACGTGGTGGCGTGGCAATCGGTTAACGCGAACTGTTTGCGGGCCTCTTGGACGACGATGCGCCAAGGGGCCCGCGTCTGCTATTTACAAAAGCGCGGCCTAAATGGCGGGACTTTCTGCGAGCTGCTCGGCTGCCTTTTCGTCGGAGCTGTCGAGTGCTGCCAGACTGCGGTAGACCCACTCGTTGACCTGGGTGTTCTTGACGCCTGCGGTCTGCATAAGGGCGCCTACCTCGCGGATTGCTGCGAACAGATCGGCCTTGGGACCCGCGAGCTCGACCTCGATACCGTGGTAGGCGGCCACGCCGCGGTTCTCACTCACGTGGTCGATAAAGCCCTCGACGGTCTCAAGCTGCTGGGCGAGAGCTGCATCATCGTCAACGTCCAGCGCGACGAGTGCGTTCGATACCGTGAGGGCGGGATGTCCGCAGGGGACAAAGCCCTCGATGACATCCATAGCTTCGGTAATGGTTGAGCCCAGGCCTGCGAGGGCATCGACGAGTTGCTGCTTGGTATCCATAACGGTCCTTTCGACGGGTCAATTTTGCTTGGCGAAAATATACGTGACGCGATCGGTAACAAAAGTGCGAAGTGCGGCGCACATTGGGGTCTTCACAGCTCGTGCATAGAACAGCTGTCCGCTTTCAGAACGTGGTAAGATAACACTCCACAAGCGGGGCTCGCCCCGTATGTTCCTTGAAAAGTCGACGGTTATCGGGTGTTTGCAGGCCCGATACCATCCAGACTTTCCCGACATTCGGGGGCGACTGGTTTCGACACGATAGCTCTGAGAGAGGAAGCAAGCCGAGGTCTCCTCGCCTCGTTAAACAGGGGTACCGTCAAATTGAATTGACAACAACTCTTCTTTTGAGCCTATGGCTCTCGCTGCTTAATTTATGGCGGCGCGTCAACCCGGTGATTTCCCCGACACCGGCGCGACGTCATCTTAGGGGAATCCTCCTGCGCACGTAATCGGTATGGCGCGGGCTAAGACCGAACCGGTTAGGACGTCGCGAGCGTGTCGCTGCGCGCAAGGCGTCCGAGACTAAACCAGCGACTGAGCTTGGAGATGCCAATCAGGGGGCTTTCGTGGACCGGAGTTCGATTCTCCGCGCCTCCACCATAAGTAACAGGCAGGTAGATATTCGTATCTGCCTGTCTTTTTATTTCTAGTCCGTACCGCGGAGAATCGAACTCTGTGCAGGGCGCGGGCGTTAAGCAAACGCGAAGCGTTTGTAGCCCGCGGGCGAGGGCGGCGGCAGCCGGCCGAAGCCGGTGCAGCAAATACGCGGATTCTTCGCGCAAAGCTTCAGCCCAATATAGATGCGATGTTTATCGAATTTCAGCTGGCCTCGCCCAGCATCAACGGATCCCCCGTACCGCGGAGAATCGAACTCTATGCAGGGCGCGGGCGTAAAGAAAACGCCTCAGTGACGCAGAGTGGGACGCGTTTTCCCAATGACTGCCCAGGCGGAAACCGCATCCCGGAATCTAAGCTCGGAATGGGATACATTTTCCGGATGACGCCTCAAGTGGAAGCTGCGACCCGGAATCGAGCCGTAGAGTGGGACATGCTTTCCCCATGGCAACCCAGGCGGAAAGCGCATCCCGGAATCGCCCCTCAGAACGGGACGTGCTTTCCGCCAGCCGCCCCCTCAACTCCAAAACCCATGCGCCCTCCATTCCAAAACTGGGTAGAAGAAAGCCAAAACGCAATCGCAGGAGGTCAACATGACTGCAGAAGATAAAGCAAAGAACGCCGGCAGGGTCGCGCTCGTCCTGGAGGGCGGCAGTTTTCGCGGGCAGTTTACCGCGGGCGTGCTCGACGTTCTCATGGAGGCCGGCGTCGAGATTCCGGCGGTATATGGCGTATCGGCCGGCGCCCTCAACGGCGTGAACTACAAGTCGCACCAGATCGGCCGTGCCAACCGCATCAACCTGGCTTTCTGCAGCGACAGCCGCTTCATGGGTGCCGCATCGTTTGCGTCCACGGGTTCTATTGTGGGTTACGACTTTATCTTCAACGATGTTCAGGACCGTCTGGATCCCTTTGACAACGAGACGTTCGACGCGAGCCCCATCGAGATGTACGCCGTCGCGACGGATATGCTCTTTGGAACCGCCGCGTACCTGCCGGTCAAAAGCGCCGTACTTGACCTCGATGCCGCGCGCGCCTCGACGTCGCTGCCGCTGGTGACGCCGCCGGTCGAGATTGACGGGCACAAATACGTCGACGGCGGCGTAGCCGATTCGGTCCCCATCGAGCACGTGCTGGAGGAGGCGGGCTTCGATCGCGCGGTTGTCATTGTCACGCAGGACCGCTCGTACGAGAAAAAGCCCTACGAGTTTATGCCTGCCGCGCGCGCCCGCTATGTCGACTACCCCTATCTGCTCGAGGCTATCGAGACGCGCCACGACCGCTATAACCTCCAGCGCATGCACCTGTGGAAGTATGAGCGCGAGGGCCGCGCGCTGGTCATTGCTCCGCAAAAGCCGGTCGAGGTCGGCCATGTCGAGCACGATCCGGCAAAGCTTTTGGACCTGTATATCCAGGGCCGTCAGGAGGCAAAGCGCTTGCTGGGAGATATCGAGGCGTTTGTCGAGCGTCAACGCTGCGACATCACGGCTCGTGGATGACATGTGCAGAAACTCTGGTCGGAGCCAAAATACCTGTTGACTCGTACGGCGAGCGGGGTAATATGGACGGGTTACTTGCAGAGCCCCGTGAATCTCTGTAACAACACGTACTGTACATGGAGGAGTCTAAGTGATTTCGAAATCGACTCACTACGCCAAGCAGGGCGAGGTCCAGCGCAACTGGGTTCTCGTCGACGCCGATGGTGCTGTCCTGGGCCGTCTTGCCACCCAGATCGCAATGATCCTGCGCGGTAAGAACAAGCCCCAGTTCACGCCCAACAGCGACTGCGGCGACTTCGTTGTCGTCATCAACGCCGATAAGGTCCAGCTTACCGGTAACAAGGCCGACACGAAGACCTATTATCGCCACAGCGGCTACAACGGCGGCCTCAAGGCTGAGAGCTTCCGCCAGGCTATGGAGAAGCACCCGGAGAAGGTCATCGAGCGCGCCGTTCGCGGTATGCTGCCCAAGACCACCCTCGGCCGTGCCCAGATGACCAAGCTTAAGGTCTACGCTGGTGCCGAGCATCCGCACGCTGCCCAGAACCCCACGAAGATTGAGCTGGAGGCTTAAAGATGGCTGAGAACACCGTTGTCTACCAGGGTACCGGCCGTCGTAAGAACGCCGTCGCCCGCGTCCGTCTCGTCCCCGGCACCGGCAAGGTGACCATCAACAAGCGTGACGCCGAGCAGTATTTCGGCCGTCATCAGCTCGTTGAGAACGCCCTTGCTCCCTTCAAGGTGACCGACACCGCCGGTCAGTTCGACGTTATCGCTCTGTGCGATGGCGGCGGCATCTCCGGTCAGTCTGGCGCTCTGCGCCTGGGCATCGCTCGCGCTCTTCTGAACGCTGGCGACTACCGTGCTGACCTTAAGAAGGCCGGTTTCCTTACGCGCGATGCTCGCGTGGTCGAGCGCAAGAAGTACGGCCTCAAGAAGGCCCGCCGCGCTCCCCAGTTCTCCAAGCGCTAAGGTTTTATCTCCTTTCGAGATACAATGTACAAGCGGGGCCTGCCGATTCCTCGGCGGGTCCCGCTTTTCTTTTTCGACTAGGGTGGGCGGTGCATATCGCCTGCTAGGGAAGGAGCAATCCTATGCCCCAGAACATCTTCGGTACCGACGGCGTCCGTGGCGTCGCCAACGCCGACCTCTCGTGTGACCTCGCGTTTCGCCTTGGCCGTGCGGCGACCAAGTTCCTTGGTCCGGACATTTGCATCGGTCGCGACACGCGTCTTTCGGGCACTATGCTCGAGAGTGCTCTGACCGCCGGCATCATGGCCGAGGGCGGCCGCCCGCATTGCTGCGGCGTTATCCCTACGCCGGCCGTGGCGCTGCTCACTGTCCAAAATGAGCTCGACGGCGGCATCGTCATCTCTGCTTCGCACAATCCTCCGGAGTTCAACGGCATCAAGTTCTTTAGCCGCAAGGGCATGAAGCTTCCCGATGCGGTCGAGGAAGAGATCAGCGCCTGGGTCATGTCCGAGGAAGCTATGGCTGCCGACACGCTGCCGACCGGTGCCGGCGTGGGCCACATCATCAAGATGAAGGACGCTCGCAAGGCGTACGTCGACCACGCCATCGATACGCTTGATGGCCTGAGGCTCGACGGCCTGGTCGTTGCCGTCGACTGCGGCCATGGTGCTTCTTGCCAGACTACGCCCGCCGCGCTGCAGCGCCTGGGTGCCACGGTCCATGCCATCAACACCGATTACTGCGGCACCGACATTAACGTTGAGTGCGGCTCCACTCACCTTGAGCCCCTGCGCGAGCTCGTGCTGCGCACCCATGCTGACATCGGCCTGGCCCACGACGGCGACGCCGACCGCGTACTGTTCGTGGACAGCGAGGGCAATGAGATCGATGGTGACTACATCCTTGCTATCTGCGGTTCTGACCTTGCCGCTCGCGGCAAGCTCGCCAACTCCGAGATCGTCTCGACCGTCATGTGCAACCTGGGCTTCTCCATTGCCATGAAAGAGCAGGGCTTCGAGATGGTTCAGACCGCCGTGGGCGACCGCTACGTTCTGGAGCGCATGCTCGCGGACGGCGCCGTCATCGGCGGCGAGCAGTCCGGCCACATCATCTTCCTGGAGCACAACACCACCGGTGACGGCCTGGTGACGGCTCTGCAGCTGCTGGCCGTGCTCAAGCGCACCGGTCGTACCCTCACCGATCTTGCCGGCATCATGAAGAAGTACCCGCAGGTACTCGTCAACGTGCATTCCGACAACAAGGCCGGCCTGGACGATTGCCAGCCCATTTGGGACGCCGTCGCTGCCGCCGAGAAGGAGCTTGACGGCCGCGGCCGCATTCTGGTGCGCCCGAGCGGTACCGAGCCGCTGGTCCGTGTTATGGCCGAGGCGGAGACGCACGAGCTCACTCAGCGTGTTGTCGACGACATCGTCGAGGTTGTCAAGCGCGAACTTCCCTAATGGTCAAAAACGGGTGCCAAGTGGTAAACTGTTAAAGCTATTTTGATTGATTGGTATGTCCGAGGGGGAGCATGTTCACTAAAGTCCTAAGGTCTTTTGGTATGCGTGGACGAGTTCTTACGCTGGATGCTCCCATCTCGGGCGACGTCATTCCGTTGTCCGAGGTCAATGACCAGACATTTGCCACCGGCCTTTTGGGCCAGGGCGTGGCGATTCAGCCTACCGGCACGCGTGTGATTGCGCCGGCAGACGCCAAGGTCGAGGCCATTTTTCCCACGGGTCACGCCGTTGCGCTCAACACGGTCGATGGCCTAGACGTGCTCATCCACGTTGGCTTGGACACTGTTCAGCTTGAGGGCAAGCATTTTAGCGTGCATGCACAGGTGGGCGATGTCGTCCATAAGGGTGACGTGCTCATCGAGTTCGATCGCGAGGCAATTGCTGCCGAGGGCTACGATGTGACGGTTCCCATCTTGGTGTGCAACTCCGTTGAGTTCTCGAGTATCAAGGGCTCCGTTGGTGCGCATGTCGAAGAGATGGACCAGCTCATCGTTGCTCGCGAGCGCTAGTAAGTGCACGTGGCCATTAGCCTACAATTCAAACACGTTTATGGAGGGCGCCCTTGAAAGAGGGCGCCCTCCGTGGCAAGATGGGATTTGTCCGAAGCTAAACGGCTTTGGGTCACCGTGGACGGGCAGGGGCCTCGACGCGGCTAGACACGAGACACATACATTACGCGACCTCGCCCTGGTGGCCGCACACGTTGGTTGCGGCCGACGCGGGCCGCGGGCAAGTGCTTGTAAGGGGAGCCTTGCCTCTCTTGTACGAGAAAGGACGCGTAATGAAGATCATTAAAGCTAAAGACTACGAGGATATGAGCCGCAAGGCCGCCAATATCATCTCGGCGCAGGTTATCCTCAAGCCCGATTGCGTGCTGGGTCTTGCCACCGGCTCCACCCCGATCGGTGCCTACAAGCAGCTCGCTGCTTGGTACGAGAAGGGTGACGTCGACTTTGCCGAGGTCAGCACTTACAACCTGGACGAGTATCGCGGCCTTTCGCACGACGATCCCCAGAGCTATCACTACTTCATGCGTGAGAACTTCTTCGATCACATCAACATCGACCTGAACAACACGCATGTGCCCGACGGTTCCAACCCCGACGCCGCCGCTGCCTGCTCTGAGTACGACAAGATCGTCGCCGCCGCCGGTTACCCGGATCTGCAGCTGCTCGGCATTGGCAACAACGGCCACATTGGTTTCAACGAGCCCGATGACCACTTCTCCAAGGGCACGCACTGCGTCGACCTCACCGAGAGCACCATTCAGGCCAACAGCCGCCTGTTCGACAGCATCGACGATGTTCCCCGTCAGGCCTACACCATGGGTACCCAGACCATCATGTATGCCCGCATGATCCTAGTCGTCGCCAACGGCGAGGCCAAGGCTCAGGCCGTGCATGACATGTGCTATGGTCCGGTTACGCCCGCGTGCCCGGCTTCGATCCTGCAGCTGCACACCAACTGCGTTGTCGTTGCCGACGAGGCCGCCCTTTCGCTCTGCGAGTAGCGCGAATCCTGCATCTCGACATAGCCTTGCCTAAGGCCTCCGCTTTGCGGGGGCCTTTTTGTTATCCCTCTCCGCCCGCTTGACCAAAATCTTGCCGCAAGCTTGACGAATGCCGGATGCCCAACAGCTTGATTCATTCCATACCAGATTCTATGCAAAAATGCCACTAAAAGGTCGTAGACGGTAGCGGGTGCTAGGCGAGTTGAATGACATAGCTGAACCTTGTTCATCTGCGTTACACTGCCGCTTAGATGGGACAAGCTGACAAGCTCATTTACCTGCTTAAAGACCGATTAGTCGGGGGATTAATAACAATCGGCCCTCGCTGTACAAAAACTTGCCGCTTGCGTACCAAAAGACAACCTAGAACACAAGGTCGCTCTATTCATAGCGCGGCTTGTATGGTCTTGCGGTTACAGTGTCCATACGGTCGAGTTGAGGAGCGGGCATGGTAAACGATTTGGGCAGTATGGACGACCTCGAGCTGATGCCGCTGGGCGGTGGCTATATGGTGCGACGCGAACGCTTGATGAATGAGCTTCTCGCCAAGGGCCGAAAGGCCGGCATCGTGGTTCTTTATGCGCCCGACGGGTTTGGGAAGACCTCGGTGCTGCTGCAGTACACCCATGAGGTTAAATGCGACCCGACGCGAGGCCCCGTGCGGATTATCGAGGCCGATCGCGCCACTGGGCGCGAGGTGTTTATGCAGCTCGAGGTGGTTACCGAAGAACTCAAAGACAAACCGCACTCCCTTATCGCGATTGATAATGTGCCAAACCTCGATCAGCACGATACCGAAGACCTCATCGACAGGATTCGCGGCCTGCGCGCTATGGGGGTGGGGGTCTTTATCTCCTGCCGTCCTTCAAATCGTCAACTGATTCATGGGCTGGGCGATTCGGTTAAGATCAATGCGCAGATGCTCAAGGTGCATGCCTATGAGTATTCGGCGTGGGCATCGGCGTTTTCAATCAGCACATCGCTCGACTTTTATCAGCTCACGCAGGGCGTGCCCGAGCTCGTTTCGGCATTGCAGACGGGTCTGTATGGCCAAGGCGACGTAGCCGGTCTGCTCGAAAACGAGATTGTCAACGTATATGGCGCGGCACTTGTCGACTTGGCTTCGCTCGACAATAATGCACTGTTTTGCGTGGCATGTCTCATGATTTTGATGGGCGAGGGCAATATCGCAGAACTCGAGGCTTGCGGGGTGAGGCTATCGATGGTCGACCAGTCCTACTTCGTACGCGACTACCCGATCTTTGGCTTGGACCCCGCCGAGCGGAGTTTTACGTGTCTGGGCACGGAGGATAACGGACGCTTGCGCTTGCGTAAGTTGGTGGCCGAGGTTCGCCCCGAACTTGTTCCGAGGGCGGCCCGGATTTTGCTTAAGGCGGGCCGATGCGATGCGGCGATGGGCCTGGCGGACGCCTTTTTGGACCGTGATGCGGTCCTTGAACTTGCTGGGCAGTATGGGGTCGATCTGGCTCTGACGGGGCACGGGGCCGATATCTGCCGAGCAGCGCTGGGCACGATCGATGCCGAGGATCCGGCTCCAGAGCCAACGCCTGCCGAGGCGCTTGGCGTATATCTGGCAGCGGTCAGCGTGTCCAATACAAAGCTCGCTCGCTATATGGCATCGGTCATCGAGCGCGGGGGCGAACGGGCGGCCTGCGAAATAGACCCTGTTTCATGGAGGGTGGCCCAGACACTGACGGCTGTTTGCTATGGGGACAACGGGCTTGGGCTTCCTACGAACCTGACCGTGCCAGAAATCGAGACATCCCATACCGCACTCGATATGTTGTCCGCGCATATCGAGGTCAAGCGCTGCCTGACCGAGCGGGGAGATGACGGCGGCGTTCTACAGCAGCTCAAAACGAGCAAGGCCTACGACTGCGAGCTCGACATCGCGGGGATTGTTATACGGGCCGACAGCATGCTGGTGGAGCTTTTTGACGGGTCGTTTGCGGGAACCGACGAGCGCGACGACGAGATGACGGTGGTGCGGGAGGCGCTCGACGTACGTGGGCTTAAGGCGATGGCTATCTGGGTGCGCATGGTGTTGGCGGCACGGCGGCTCCTTTCCGGCTTGCCGGTAACCGACGACGCGGCATTCAACGAGCTCGATCGTTTTGCCGTGCGCATGCGCGACAACCAGATTCAGCTGTTTGGCCTGTTGCTAGAAGGCTGGCAGTCGCTGGCAGAGGGACGGCCGGTTAATGCAAAGTTCCGTGCGGTCCAAGTGCTCAAACTTGCCGAGGAGTCGATTGCGTACATGCGCGATAACGCATTGCTGTTGGAGCGCGCGGCGTATCTGCGTAACACCTCGATGGTTTCGGTGCGCGAGGAAGCGGAGTTGCTCGATATAAGCCAGACGCAGGTTGGTGGAGCGGAGGCCTGGATGGTGGCGCTGCATTTGGCCTGTGCGGGCCGAGACAGCGATCTTGCGGCCTGGATGTCCATGAATCGTGCGGGGATTCTAGAGCCATCGTATCGGCTCTTTGCGCGCCTTGCCATGCATTGTCTGGGCGAGCCGGCGACCAGGATTCGCAAGAAGCTTCCCGTGCGCGAGTTATCGCGGTATTCGCTGCGCGACGATCTGGAAGGGGAGGGCGAGCGCCTGTTCCAGGCCGGCGAGGTTGAAGCCGTTGATACCATCGACCATATCGAGATTCGCATGTTTGGTGCGTTTCGCGCCGAGCGCGATGGGTTTCCCATCACGGACAAAATGTGGCGGCGCAAGAAGGCGGCGACACTTGCCGAGCGGCTTGCGCTGGGCATGGATGCGCTCGTCGATCGTGAGACGCTGGCCATGGAGCTGTGGCCCCATGCCGAGTTCAATAGCGCCCGCAACAACCTGTACTCGACGATATCGCGCTTGCGGTCGGCTTTGGGACCGACGCCGGATGGCAAGTCGTGTGTGCTCATCCAAAATGAATGCATCGGACTCAACGGCGACTACGTCAAGACCGATGTACGGCTGTTTGACCAGATAAGCCGCGAGGT
This sequence comes from Coriobacteriaceae bacterium, assembly GCA_902399975.1. Lineage (GTDB taxonomy): Bacteria > Actinomycetota > Coriobacteriia > Coriobacteriales > Coriobacteriaceae > Collinsella. Next base: position 217,634 of record CABOHA010000003.1, read on the forward strand.
TTTGGGAAATCGCACGGGTGCGCGCGGGCCCCATTTAGTTGAACTGTGCCTTAAGATTGAGCAGCTTTATGCCGGACCGCTGTATGTTCCCAATGGCTGTAACCCCACCTACTTTTTGCGTATGCGACGCATTATGCAGTCAAAGTACATCGATTGCATGATTAAGGGAGCAAATGCCGCTCTAGAAGAAAACGATCTGCAGTCGGCGATTTGGCTGGCGGAGTCGGGGCTTCGGCAGGAAACAGCGCGTGAGGATATGGTGCGCTGCGCCATGCGCGTCTACAGTGCGGCGGGGCGGCGGCGCGATATCGTCGAGCTGTACAGCGGGCATATGCACCATCTAAGGGAGCAGGTCAATGGCGTGCCCGAGCCCGAGACGCGGCGTCTATACGAGCGCTTGGTGGAGGGGCGGCTCAATCGCGTGCTGGTCGAGCGATAAAAAACGGGCGCCCGAAGTACTTGGGCACCCGTAAGCTTGCTATGTGTTGACTCGCCGGATCATTGGCTCTTAGACGAGCTTGATCTTCTCGATGTCCTTGCGCGAGGACTCGCGATACAGCGAGAACTTGCGGCCGATGACCTGGACGACCTCGGCGTGGCAACGCTCGGAGAGCTCTTCGGCGGCCTCGCGGGCGGAAAGACTGGAGCCATCGAGCACGGAGCACTTAACGAGCTCATGCTTCTCCAGGTAGGCGACCGTCTGCTCGACGGTGCCCTCGTTGACATCGGACTTACCGATGATGATGGCGGGGTTGAGGTGATGGGCCATGCTGCGAAGCTGCTTGACCTGGGCTCCTGTCAGTGCCATGGGTTCTCGCTTTCTATGTATGGGGCGCCCCGCGACGGGGCCTTAATCTACGTGAGCTGTCCCACGATAGCGCAGGAACGGCACGGTGTGGAGCGCGTTTGCCCAGTTCGCAAAGAATGCGGATGCCGAGGTGATGGGCAGCTCGGGCTGTGAACGGGCTACGAGCGGGATTCAGAGACCGGTTCCCATGCAATAAACGCCCAGCGAACCTTACGGACATGATCGAGCATATAGCGCCCCTGCGGCACGCCCTTGGATCCCGGCTCACCGGCATGGGGGTTCTCAATCATGTGCTGGGCGATGTAGTCGCGCAGACGGTCGATCTTATCCTCGTTGCCATGCTCGAGCATACGGGAAAAATCCGCCACACCTGCCTCAAGGCTATCGAAGGTATCGCGACGAGGCGATTCAAAGTATGTAACCTGCGGCAACACACCCATCTGAATGAGGATGTTGAAGGCGTACACAAAGCCATTGCTGCAGGTAACCGAGGCGCCGATAGCGTTCATCAAGTGCAGATCATAGCGCGGGCTGGAGTTAGCGACCATCGTGACAGCACAACGCCGACGAGCCGTTCGATCAAGCTTGGCAAGCGCATCTTTTAGATTGGTCGTCGTAACCGACCGACTGGCAAAGGCAACATCCACCGCTTTCGCGACCGGTCCAACCAAATCCCAATCATCATCCCAAGCAAGCTCAAGCGGCGTAATGCGATCCTCGAGCCCATAGTACTCAATGCCAGCATCAAGCGTGCCCAACATAGCAGGAGAGAAATCTGCCGCAATTATAGGATGCCCAGCCTGAGCAAGCGGAATAGCAATCGACCCAGCTCCACACCCCATATCCAGCACGGATTCCCCAGGCTTTAACGCCAACAGCTTCATAAAGTCCCGGGCATACGGGGCAGTCTCCAACGGCCGAAAATGCCGAGCCCGCTTATCCCATTCAAAAGAATCGTCAGCCCGCCGCCGATCAGCTTGCAGACGCATCCATTCGCCATTCCAATCCGCAGAAAGCAGATCAGAACGAATCTCCCCATCAACCACGGGCCAACCTCCTAGCAACAAAAAAGCGACTCCTCCCAAAAGAAGAGCCGCAACCAGCATATATCAGAAAAAGAACCGTCCAACGCCAAACCGCCGCACCAGCCAAGTGGTGCAGGAGCGAAGCGGCTGCAACCGGGATAGAACCCAACTGAGGTTCCGTTGTGCGAGGAGCCCCGGGGAGGGCAAATATATAAGGTCGATCGCGAGTTCCGCACGAGCCGGAGAGCACTTAATGTGCTCTCCGTGCGAGTCAGGACTGTCCGAGCAGGCGACCTTATATATTTGCCCTCCCCGGGGCTCCTCGCCAGTCCCCCTCAGCTAGTTCTTCAGCGAGTTCAGTGGTGCCGGGAAGCGTCCACCGCGGTGGGCAAGCACAGTGCCGGCGTTGGGGTTCACCGGCATGATGGGTGCACGGCCAAACAGGCCGCCGTACTCGACGCAGTCGCCCACGCCCTTGCCGATAGCAGGAATCACGCGGACGGCCGTGGTCTTGTTGTTGATGACGCCGATGGCCATCTCGTCGGCGATGATGCCGGCGATGGTCTCGACCGGGGTGTCGCCGGGGATGGCGATCATGTCCAGGCCAACGGAGCACACGCAGGTCATGGCCTCGAGCTTCTCGAGCGAAAGCGCGCCGGCTTCGACGGCGGCGATCATGCCGGCGTCCTCTGACACGGGGATGAAAGCGCCCGAGAGACCGCCCACGCTGGAGCTGGCCATGACGCCGCCCTTCTTGACGGCATCGTTGAGCATGGCGAGCGCGCAGGTCGTGCCGGGGCCACCGCAGGTGCCCACGCCGATGATTTCGAGGATGCGCGCGACGGAGTCGCCAATGGCAGGCGTGGGAGCCAGCGACAGGTCGACAATGCCTTTCTCGACACCCAGACGATGGGCGGCCTCGCGGCTCATGAGCTCGCCGGCACGGGTGATCTTAAAGGCGGTCTGCTTAATCTTTTCGGCGACTTCCATCATCGATGCGGAATCGGGCAGCGTCTCCAGGGCTGCGGCCATAACGCCGGGGCCCGAGACGCCTACGTTGATGACGGCGTCGGCCTCGCCACCGCCGTGGACGGCGCCCGCCATAAACGGGGAGTCCTCGACCATGTTAGCAAAGCAGACAAACTTGGAAGCGCCGACGGAATCCTGGTCGGCCGTGAGTTTAGCGGCATCGATGATGGTCTGGGCGGCCATAAGCACGGCGTCCATATTGATGCCGGCGCGCAGGCTGGCGACGTTGACGCTGGAGCAGACGCGGCTCGTGGTGGCGAGCGCCTGGGGGATGGACTGGATGACGCGGCGGTCGGCGTCGCCGATGCCCTTCTGGACGAGTGCGGAGAAGCCGCCCAGGTAATCGATGCCGAGCGTCTCGGCCGCGCGGTCGAGGGCATGCGCGATGGGGGTGAGGTCCTCATCCTTGCAGCACGCGGCGATCTGCGCCACCGGGGTGACGGAAACGCGCTTGTTGACGATGGGGATACCGTACTCGCGCTCGAGGTTCTCGGCGGTCTCGACCAGATGCTCAGCCGTGTGCGTCACGTGGTCGTAGATCTTCGTGCACATGCGGTCGAGGTTCTCGTCACCGCAACCCATGAGCGAAACACCCATGGTGATGGTCCTGATGTCGAGGTTCTGTTCCTCAACCATGCCGCGGGTTTCCGCGATTTCTGCGGGCGTGATCGCCATCCTTGCGCTCCTATCTGCCAAAACGAGCATAGTCTTATCTATTCTAACGTGCCGCACGTGCCAAGTGGCGCGTGCGGCACGTTTTGGTGCTCGGTTGTTTCCGTTGTGTTACTTCCCAAAGACCTCTTCGGCGATACGAGCGCTCTCGGCGGCGTCCTTGGCGTAGTAGTCCGCACCGATCTGCTCGGCGTATTCGGGGGTGAGTACGGCGCCGCCCACGATGATCTTGACGCCCGGAACCTCGGCATGGAGCAACTTGATGGTCTCTTCCATGGCGACGACGGTGGTAGTCATAAGCGCCGAGAGGCCAACGAGCTTGATGTCGCGCTCCTGTACAGTCTTGAGCACCTCTTGCGGGTCGACGTCGCGGCCTAGGTCAAAGACGGTATAGCCGTAGTTATCGAGCAGCATCTTGACGATGTTCTTACCGATGTCGTGGATGTCGCCCTTGACGGTGGCCACGCAGATTTTGCCCTTGTCGGCAATCTCGCCGGCGGGCATCAGGCGCTTGATGGTGTCGAAGCCCACGCGCGCGGCCTCGGCCGAGGCCATGAGCTGCGGCAAGAAGAACTTACCCTGGTCAAAGAGGACGCCAACCTCGTCGAGGGCGGGGATAAAGTGATTGTTGATGAGGTCCATGGCGTCGTGGTCTGCCAACAGGCGCTCGGTCTCGGCAGCGATCTCGCCTTTGCGGCCCGAGACGACCATGCGACGAATCGGGTCGTCGTTGCCGTCGGTGCCGGCGGTGCCAGCAGCGGGCACGGTGTCGGTCGATGCGGCCTGAGCTGCTGCCGGGTTTGCGGCAATCTTGTACGGATCGGTCCAGCCGGCGTAGCGCTCGATGTATCCGGTCGAGCCCTCGTCCTCAACGCTCAGGACGCGATAGCTGTAGACGGTATCCATAAAGCGCTTGGAGCCCGGGTTCATGATGGGGGCGTCCAGGCCCGCGCCAAAAGCGGCAGCCAAAAAGACTGAGCCCAGCAGCGGGCGGGCAGGCAGGCCAAAGCTGATGTTCGATACGCCGAGCGCGCATTTGACGCCCAGACGCTCCTTGCACAGGGACATGGCGCGTAGGATCTGCTCGGCCTGGCGTTGATTGGTCGAGGCGGTCATGACCAGGCAGTCGATGAGGATACGGTCCGGGCCGATGCCGTAGCGGGCGGCCTCGGCCACGATGCGTTCGGCGATGGCAAAGCGGGCCTCGGCGGTATCGGGGATGCCGCCTTCGTCGAGCGTAAGGCCGACAACGTTGGTGCCGTAGTGGGCGACCAGCGGAAAGATCTCATCCATGATCTTTTGCTTGCCATTGACCGAGTTGATGATGGGCTTGCCAGCGTAGCGGCGCACGGCGGCCTCGACGGCTGCGGGGTCGGTGGAGTCAATCTGCAACGGCAACAGCGTGGAGCCCTGGAGCTGTTCGGTCGCCTGTTGGATGATCTTGACCTCGTCGATCTCGGGCAGGCCCACGTTGACGTCCAGGATGTCGGCGCCCTGTTCCTGCTGGCTGATGCCCTGGCTCACGACGTAGTCCAGGTCGCCGTCGCGCAGGGCCTGCTGCAGGCGCTTTTTGCCGGTGGGGTTGATGCGCTCGCCGATGACGGCAATCTTATGGCCGTCGCAGGGAAGGTCCACGACCGTCTGGGCGCTCGTGACCGACATACTGGGCTTGCGATGGCGTGGGCTGGGCGTGTGGTTGTCAATAAGCGTGCGTAGGGCCGCCATGTGCGCCGGCGTGGTGCCGCAGCAGCCGCCCACGACGCTTACGCCGTCCTCAATCATACCGGCGACGGCCACGGCGTACTCGGGCGCCTGGATATCAAAGACGGTGTTGCCGTCGTCGTCCACGTGGGGCAGTCCTGCGTTGGCCTGCACCATAACGGGCTTGTCCGTAACGGTGAGCATGCGAGCGGCGAGTCCTCGGAGCTCGGCCGGTCCCTGGCTGCAGTTGATGCCCAAAACGTCGGCGCCGATGGCATCGAGCGTGATGGCGGCAACCTCGGGACTCGTGCCCAGGAAGGTGCGACCGTCTTCCTCAAAGGTCATGGTGGCAAAGACGGGCAGATCGGAGTTCTCGCGGCAGGCGAGGACGGCCGCCTTGATCTCGGCCAGGTCGGTCATGGTTTCGATAATAAAGAGGTCCACGCCCGCATTGACGCCGGCGCGCACTTCCTCGGCAAAGAGGTCATAGGCCTCGTCGAAGCTGAGGGTGCCCAGGGGGCGAAGCAGCGCACCGATGGGGCCGATGTCGCCGGCGACGTAATGGGCACCGGCCGCGCGGGCACAGGCGGCAGCGGCGGCAAAGACATCTGCCACGGTAGCGGCGCCATCGAGCTTGTGGGCGTTGGCGCCAAAGGTGTTGGCGGTGATCACGTCGCAGCCGGCCTCGACGTACTGTCGCTGAATGTCGGTAATGACCTGGGGCTCCTCAAAGTTGAGCAGCTCGGGCAGAGCGCCGGCCTTCATGCCGGCCGCCTGCAGCATGGTGCCCATGCCGCCGTCGAACAGCAGGTGTCCCGTGCCCTCGATGGCGGCGCGCAGGCGATCGTCCTTAACGCGAAGGTCGTCGATCGTGCGCGTCTTGTATGCAGCGTCATTGCGGCGTGCGGCATCAACGGGCGCCGCCAGCGCGGCGCCGTCCAGATCGTGAGTGATAAGCGGAGTAAACATCGATGAGCTCCTAATGGCTGGAATAGCAGGTGGTGTGGGCGGCGCGGAAGCGACAGTGCTCGCGCATGCGGCAGATATTGCAGGTGGGGCGGCTCTGGGCGTCGTGGACCTCGCCGTCGAACAGACCGATCACCGCGGTCACGCTCTTGGTGGGCATGAGCAGGCTGGTGGGTGTGACGGTAAGCCCGATGAGTCGCGTGGCGTTGAGTGCAGCCACGATTGAGCGCTGGGCCGTAAGCGGACAGTCGCCGTAGCCGGGACTGAAGCGCCAGTTACCGGCGAGTCCGTGTGCGGCGGCCGCAGCCTTGACCTGCTGGTCCATCTGCTCGACGGCGGCTTCTACATAGGCGGAGCATGCGGCGTCGAGCACGGCTCCCTCCAGGGGCTGCTGGGCTCCTGTGGTGCGCAGACGACGCTCTGCGCCCATGCCGAGTGTGCATGCCATGAGCGCGGCAAAGCGGGCGTCTTTGAGATGGCGATAGATATCGCGACCACGCAGCTCAACGTTGGTGCCGACCAAGCGAATGCAAGGCTCTCCCTGCTCGTCCACGCCCATGGCATCGATGGCAAATGCGCGGCGCACGCCACGGGGCTCAATGTCCAGTTCCAGACGCTCAACGACAAGCTCAATACGCTGCGACAGCTCGGGCTCAATCTGCTGACCGCCGTAGCCCAGATAGCGCAACATTTCGGCACGGTCGACGCGGGGATGGTGGGCATCATCGATACGGTAGAGCGCCGGCGACGCAAGGTCAGCCGGCACTTCGACAGCGGTTGTATCGATGTGCGGTTTTTCCATTACCCCAGGCGCTCCATAATGGTCGCGGCGATTGCAGGACGATTCATAGTGTACAGGTGCAGACCGTCGGCGCCGTGCTCCTTGAGGTCGCAAAGCTGACGGGCGGCATAATCTACACCGGCTGCCTGCAGGCTCTCGGGGTCGTTCTCGTACTTGGCGAGAATCTTGATGACGGGGGAGGGCAGTGACGCGCCGCACATAAAGACCATGCGGCTGATCTGCGACTTGCCCATAAACGGCATGATACCTGCGGTAATGGGCACGGTGATGCCGGCCTTGTCGGCAAGCTCGCGAAAACGATAGAAGCACTCGTTATCAAAGAAGAGCTGCGTCACAAAGAAGCTCGCGCCGGCGTCCTGTTTTTGCTTGAGGTATTCGACCGAAGCGTTGAGGTCCTCACAGGCAATGTGGCCCTCGGGGTAGGCCGCGGCGCCCACACAAAAGCCGGCGTCGACAAGCTCGGGGATGAGGTCACGGGCGTAGGCGTAGTCCGAGGCGGGCTTGTCATCCTCGGTCGCGCCAGTGGGCAGATCACCGCGCAGGGCCAGGATGTTTTCTACGCCGGCGGAGCGGTATTCGTCGATCTTGGCGGCGATATCGGCGTGCGAGCGGCCCACGCAGGTAAGGTGCGCCACCGAGGGCGTATTGAATTCGCTCGTAATCATATGCGCGATGGGGGCGGTGGTGGCGCCGTTGCCCGAGCCGCCGGCAGAGCAGGTGACCGAGACAAAGCTCGGCGAAAGCTTGCACAGATTGCCTGCCACCTCGCGAGCCGTGTTGAGGGTAAGCTCGCCCTTGGGCGGGAACATCTCAAACGAAACGGGTGCGGTGCCCTGGGATGCTGCCTGCTTAAAAACCTCGTCGACGCGCATATCGTGCTCCTTTAGATACGTAATAGTGTGATGTGTTGTAAGGATTCTACAGCACCACTGTGTCACGGTGGAGTTTCACTCGCTATTCGGGGATACCAATCAAAGATGCCTTGCTATCGACATTCCCTATAGCAGAGCGGTCAATCTAGGATGGGGCTATAAAGACTGGTATCTGATGCGAAATACCAGTTAATAGAGCCCCATCCCAAATTGACTACCCTTAAACCATGGGGAGAGGTCTGCAATTTATACAGTTGATTGGCTGTTGAGGGCGGCAACGCCGCCGCGATGCGGTAACCTCATTGATTGGTTTCGTGACAGCAACATAACGGTAATGTTGCGGAAACACGACGAGCCTAATCTATGACTCGTTCGTTAGTAATCAACACCGCTTCTCACGCGGTGCCGATACGAAGGGAGTTCCGTATGGCCGAACTTACTGACCGCTTCGGGACCATGGTGTTCTCTGAGGAAGTCATGAAGGACTACCTCCCCAAGGACATTTGGAAGCGCCTTGCTGCAACCCTCGAGGACGGTGAGCCGCTCGACCTGGATGTGGCCAACGCCGTTGCCCATGCCATGAAGGTCTGGGCCATCTCCAAGGGCGCGACACACTACGCGCACTGGTTCCAGCCGCTTTCGGGCATTACTTCCGAGAAGCACGACAGCTTCCTCGAGCCCAACCACGACGGCACCGCCATTACCAAGTTTACGGGCAAGAACCTCATCCAGGGCGAGCCCGATGCTTCCAGCTTCCCCAACGGCGGCCTGCGCGCCACCTTCGAGGCCCGTGGCTACACCGCTTGGGATCCCACCAGCCCCGCCTTTATCAAGGACGATGTCCTGTGCATCCCCACGGCTTTCTGCTCCTACACGGGCGAGGCCCTGGACAAGAAGACCCCGCTGCTGCGTTCCATGACTGCGCTCTCGCGTGAGTCCAAGCGCGTTTTGGCGCTGTTTGGCAAGACCCCCAAGAAGGTCGTTCCTTCCGTGGGCGATGAGCAGGAGTACTTCCTGATCAAGAAGGACGCTTACCGCAAGCGCAGGGACCTGGTCATCACCGGTCGCACCCTCTTTGGCGCTGCCCCCTGCAAGGGCCAGGAGCTCGAGGAGCACTACTTTGGCGCTATCCGCCCCACCGTCTCGGCCTATATGAAGGACCTGGACGATGAACTGTGGGCGCTTGGCATTCCTGCCAAGACCAAGCACAACGAGGTCGCTCCCTGCCAGCATGAGCTCGCCCCTGTCTACGGCGAGGTCAACGAGGCCATCGACCAGAATCTGGTCATGATGGAGAAGATGAAGCTCATCGCCTCCCGCCACGACTTGGTCTGCCTGCTGCACGAGAAGCCCTTCGAGGGCATCAACGGTTCGGGCAAGCACAACAACTGGTCGCTTGGCACCGAGTCCGAGAACCTGCTCGACCCGGGCGACACCCCGCTCGACAACCTGCAGTTCATCGTCTTCCTCACCGCGGTGATCGAGGCCGTCGATAACTATCAGGAACTCCTGCGTGCCTCCGTTGCCTCGGCCGGCAACGATCATCGTCTGGGCGCCAACGAGGCTCCTCCGGCGATTATGTCCATCTTCCTGGGCGACCAGCTTACCGAGGTCGTCGAGAAGATCATCGATGGCAAGGCTTCCGTCCACGCCACGCGCGGCGTGCTCGATCTGGGCGCTGATACCCTGCCCAAGCTGATGCAGGACAACACCGACCGCAACCGCACCTCCCCGTTCGCCTTCACCGGCAACAAGTTTGAGTTCCGTGCCTGCGGCTCCGAGCAGAATGTCTCTGACTCTAACCTGGTGCTCGACGCTGCCGTAGCCAAGTCGCTCAAGTCCTTCGCCGACGCACTCGAGGGTACGCCCGAGGACAAGTTCCAGGATGCCGCGCTCGAGTACTGCAAGAAGGTCCTGACCGATCATCAGCGCATCCTGTTCTCCGGCGACGGTTACTCTGACGAGTGGCCCGTCGAGGCCGAGAAGCGCGGCCTCGCCAACAACAAGACCACGGCCGACGCTCTGCCCGCCTTTGTTTCCGATAAGGCCATCGCGCTCTTTGAGGAGACGGGCGTTCTGACCCGCGCCGAGGCCCAGTGCCGCTACGACTGCAAGCTCGAGAAGTACAACAAGCTCATGAACATCGAGGCCACCACGATGGTTCGCGAGGCGCGTCGTACCTATCGCCCGGTCATTACCGCCTATGCCACCAAGGTCGCTAAGGGCCTTGAGACTATTCGTGCCGCCGGTGCTGAGGCCGCTATGCAGTGCGAGCAGAACACGCTCAACAAGCTCTGCAACGGCATCACCACCATCAACGACTCCATCAAGGCGCTCGACGCCGTGCATCAGAAGGCCGAGGCTCTCGATGGCCAGGAGCAGGCCAACGTATACGCGCACGAGGTCGTTCCCGCTATGGATACGCTGCGTGCCGCCGTGGACGCAATGGAGGAGATCGTGGCCGCCGACTACTGGCCGGTTCCGACCTACGACGACATTCTGTTCTACGTGTAGAACGTAACCGACATATCGTCACGGTATTGAGCCGGGGTCCGCATCGCGTGGGCCCCGGCTTTTTGTTTGCGAAGGACGCTTTGGATCCCGCTTTGCAACTGATTCGCCCACGCAATAAGGGGCCGTGGGCAAAAAACGTCAAATATGAGTACTGTCACAAGCCCTGTAGCATTATCTTTTTGCAAAATATGCAGTGTTACGCAACATATGTCCAAGTACTTAGCTGATAAACGCCTGCAATTCCTCCGCCGTAGGACGCCTTGTGTCCAAATCGCCTTCTGATGGCATGAAATCGCTGTTACTAAATTGGTAACAGTACTCATATTTGCTGTTTTTTGCCCACAGACTTTGCGATATGCCGGGATCCGCACCCTGTCGGATTCGAATCCCGGCATATCGGCAGCAAAAAAAGCCCGTCACCGCGAGGGCAAGGGGCTTCTCGATTTAAATGGTGCCCCCAGCGGGATATCCGCGTGCGGCTGGCGCCGCCCGCCTTCGCTGCGTCGCTTCGCTCCTTGCGTGCTGCGCTGGGAAACGCTTGCGCGTTTCCTCAGCTTCGCACCCTGTCGGGTTCGAATCCCGGCGCATGTGCAGCAAAAAGCCCGCCACCGCGAGGGCAACGGGCTTCTCGATTTAAATGGTGCCCCCAGCGGGATTCGAACCCGCGATATCCACCTTGAAAGGGTGGCGTCCTTGGCCGCTAGACGATGGGGACAGCGGGAAAGAGTATAGCAGACTTTTTTATCTGTTCGCATATCGTTGGCAGATTGAAAAACCACCACACAGGAGGTGGCTTCTACTCCGATTTTTAAATATCTCAATCTGTAACATCTGGGCGGGCAAATCGGCTCTATCTGTTACAGATCGAGACAGACAGCGGGCGTCGGGACGAACATCTCGATCTGTAACAGTACGACAACTTTTAACGGTCTACCTGTTACAGATCGAGACAAACTACCGTGGCGGGTCAAAACCACCACAAAGGCGCCTGTCCCTTTGTGGTGGCGGGTCGTTAGGGGAGGAGCTTCATCGCGGCGTCGTGGGCGGCGCGCTCGTAGGTGTCGTCGAGGGATTTGAGCGGCAGCAGGGCTGTGGCCTGCGCATCGCCGCGGCGATCGAGGGCATGGGCAATCAGCCAGTCAGCGAGCTCGGGGTTTTTAGGCAGTGCCGGCCCGTGCAGGTAGGTGCCGATGACGCCCTTGTAGATCAGACCCTCAAAACCGTCTTCACCGTTATTACCGGTGCCCGTGACGACGGACGTTCCGAGTGGCGTGGCGTCTGCGTCGAGCAGAGTGCGGCCGCCGTGGTTCTCGAATCCGACAAAGGGCTCGGGTGCCAGGTCGGTCTTGACGGCGACGTTGCCGATCAGGCGGTCGGAGCCGCGTACGGTTTCGGCGGCAATGACCCCCAGACCCTCGATGCGATCATCGCCCATATAGTACGAACGGCCGAGCAGCTGATAGCCGCCACAGATGGCAAGCAGCGAGCCGCCATCCTCAACATAGGCCGCGACCTTGTCTTTTTGAGCGAGCAGTTCATGTGCAACCGCCAACTGGTCGCGATCGGAGCCACCGCCCATCATAACGATGTCGGCGTCGGTCAGGTCGAGCGTCTCGCCCATGTGGACTTCGTCCACACACACGGGAATGCCGCGCCAGGCGCAGCGGCGTTCGAGCGCGATAACGTTGCCGCCGTCGGCGTAGAGGTTGAGCGCATCGGGATACAGGTAGACGATGCGCAACGGGCGCGAAAGCTCGACCGGCGCAATATCGGTGGGGACAGCGCTACCATCGGCGCGCGTTACGGCGTGGGAGACAATCGAGCTTGCATCGTCGTCTTTAAGCCCGTCGAGCTCCTTGACTAACGGCGGGAAGGCCGTGTAGTTGGCGACGGCGTAGAAGGTGTCATCGGCGGCCTCGTCTGCCACGGCGCCAATCGCCTGCGCGACGTCCGAGATAATCGCGGCATCGATGCCGGCGTACTTGAGGCGTACCTGCATGTCGTGCGCACGCGTGCCTCCGGCAAAGGCGACAAGACCCGGCGTGTCGGCGATGCGCTCGAAGTCGACATCGTAGATCCACGAGACATCGTGGCCGTCGGCATCGTTATCGTTCAGGAAGAAGGCGCAGAGCCTGCCACCTGCCGTTTTAATGGACTGGATCTGGCGATCGAAGCCCACGGGATTCTTGGCTAGGTTTGCCTCGACGGTGCGGCCGGCAATATCCCAGCGGCCCATGCGTCCGCCGGCAGGCACATAGGCATCGAGCGTAGGCTGTAGAAGCGCCGTGTTCACGCCCAACTCGTGTGTGGCAAAGAAGGCGGCGGCAACGTTATAGACCATGTACAGACCGTTGTAGCGCGTGGCGATATGCGTTGCGGGTGCGTCGGTATCGGGTCCAAAGACAAGGTCAAAGCCGTAGCCGTCGCAGCCGAGTTCCACGCCCGTCACGCGACGGACAAGCGCAGGGCGGGCCCAGCCGCACGAGGGGCAATGGTAGGCGCCGAGTTGACCATACTGTACGTAGTCGTACTCCAACGGGGCGTTGCACTGCGAGCAAAAGCGCGAGTCGCTAATGCGGTCGGACTCGGTGCCCGTGGCGCCATCGATGCCAAAGGCAATACTCGCGTTGGGAACGCGTGCGGCGATCGCGGCACACAGCGGGTCGTCTGCGTTGTAGATGAGCGTTGTTGCCGGAGAGAGCTCCAACGCATGGGCAATGACGTCTTGGGTATGGTCGATCTCGCCGTAGCGGTCTAGCTGGTCGCGGAACAGGTTGAGCAGCACGAAGTACGTCGGCTTGAGCTTGGGTAGGACGCGCACGGTGTAGAGCTCATCGCATTCAAAAACGCCCACGCGCTTGCCGCCGCCGGCTCGCTTGAGGCCGCTGCGCGCCTCGAGCAGTGCGCCCACCACGCCCGGCTCCATGTTGTTGCCGGCGCGGTTGCATACCACGGTGGCGCCGCTGGCGGCAACGGCGTCGGCGATGAGGTTGGAGGTGGTGGTCTTGCCATTAGTACCGGTGATCACCACGCTGCGGTCGACCAGGCTCGCGAGGTCGCTTAGCAGCTCGGGGTCGATCTTCATGGCGATGCGGCCGGGAAGCACGCCACCCTGGCGTTTGAGGACAGAGCGCAGTCCCCAGCGGGCGATATCGCTCGAGGTGCAGGCGAGAGATGAGCGGAGGTTCATGAAGCCGTTCCTAACATAGATGACATGGTCGGGGCGATCGCGTCGCTAAAAGCCGTAGCGGCGCGCAAATTCCTGGGCAAGCTGCGATACATCTTCGCAGGCGTTGGCCCAGGGGGCAAAGTCGGGGGTGTCCGAGATAATACCGTCGGCTTCCCAAACCGCCTGGTGCGAGAGGTCCCAGGGGTCGCGCGGCTCGGGTCGGCAGGGAAGATACGGCGTCTGGTACATGGGGTTCAGCAAGAAGAACGCGCCGCCCTCGCAACGGTTAGCGAACTCACGCAGCGCGCGCGTCGCCGGGCGCATCTTGTTCGTTTTGAACAGCAAGATCGTGCGGGCGAGCAGGTACCAAGGAGAGTTTTCGAGTGCGTCTGCCCCCATCTGCTCCTCGAGCTGGTGGGCCAGGGCAAAAAAGCCGTCCTGGTCTTCTAGGCGGGCGAGGGCGAGCAGCACGGTGCCGGCGGCCCGGGTAGGATAGCCTTCCGCCTTAAGAACGCGGCGAGCATAGTTGGCAGCGGCGCGGTAACGAGCGCTCGCCATGCACAGCTGCGAGATGGCCTCGAGTGTGTGAAGCCACCCGATAAGGGCCGGCTCGCTCACGGTAAGGTCCGCTGCGGTGACACCGTCGGCCAAAACATTATTGGCCCAGTAGTGCGGGGCCTCCATATCAAACCCGGGCACGCCCTGTTGCAAGTAGTCGGCCGTGCTCGTCTCGAGCTTCATCAGGTCGCCCAGGCAGGCGTCGACGGGCGTGTCCGCCAAAATGATGGCGAGCAGCTGGGCATCGACGGCCAGCGCATCGATGCGGACGATCTTGAGCAGCTCATCACGCATATCGTCGAACAGGCGGTTGCGCGTCTGCTCAAACTCCTCGTCGCTGCCCATGTCCTCGATGCGATGGAGCTCGTCGAGCAGGTGGCGATGAACACCGGCATAGGACAGCAGCGCCTGAGCATGCTCGGCCTGCGCATACTTTTGAGGATTCGCGCTAATGTCGTTATGGACAAGCTCGCGTGCTGCATCGGTGAGCTCGGGGTGCGACGCCAGATAGGTGCGCTCCAGGTAGGCGGGGATGTAGACGCTCGGATCCATTAGAGGTCCCCTCCCTTAAATGGAAGCCCCTGCTCGGCCGCGCGCAGGATGCGCTCGTCGATCTGGGAACGCACGATGTCGTTGGTGGCGATCCAGGCGGCAAAGCTGGCGTTGTCGGGGGCGCCCAGGCCCTCCTGCAGTACCGGCGTCGCCTCGGACAGCGCAAGGACAAGCTCGTCGGTGGAGCCTGCACCCACGTTGACGCGGGCATAGACGCCATCGGGAAACTCGGTTTGGAAGTAGAGCGCCTCGGCTGCGTGCGGACACGAGCGCGCAAGGATGCGCAAGTAGTGCTCGGCGCCCTCGTAGTCCAGCTCGCGCCAAGCAGCGCTCATCAGCGCGATGAGCGTCCATGGGTCCAAGTCACGCTCCGCATCTTTGGGGCGGCGGCGCAGCGGGGTATTCGCGAGGTACGGCACGGAGTGAGCGGAGCGAAAGCGCTTGAGCTCCTCAGCGGGGTATTCGAGCTTTGCCATGGCGAGCATTGCGGTGTGGCGGACGCCGGCAGGATCGTTGGGGGCAAAGTCGAGGCTGCGGTTTGCGGCTTCGAGCGACATGCGGTAGCGGCCGCTAATGAGCGCGCGCGATGCCAAGGCGGCAAGCCAGCGCAGGTAGGGACGGCGGGTCAGGTCGCCTGCAGCCTCGCGCTCGTAGGGGTCCTGCGCCGAGGCGATCTTGAGCGCCAGGTCGTGCTCGACTTCATCGCGCTTGGATACCAGGTACTGTACGTATTCCTCGTTGGAGTCGGCGGTGAGGGCCGTCAGCATGCGCTGGGCATCCAAGTTGGTCGGATCGAGCGCGGCGGCCTCGCGAAGCATGTTCTCGGCAGCGGCCTCTTCCTGCTCGGCTTGGGCATCGTCGGGGATAAAGGGAATGCGGTAGTCGACAGCCTCGACCACCTTGGCAATCAGATGTCCGGCGCGGTCGCGATCATGCACGATGAGCGGCGCGGGGTTGCGGGTGAATTGTTCCATCAGACGCTCTACGGCGGTGCCGTCGGTGAGCGGGATATTGTCGCGGCGCAAGGCCTCAAGAACGAGGCGATGGCAATCCTCTTGAATGGGATCGAATGCCATGGGGCCTCCTTTGCTGCGGTTAGGGTTCAAATGTCTCTATATAAGGTTCTAGTTTACCCGCATGTGGCACACCGGGGGTGTCGCACTTGGACTTGCACCTTTGCACCACGAAGACGGATGTCGCACAAATGTCGGCACCTTGGACGACCGAGTGGTATCACGGTGCCGCAAACGGTCGATTTTCGGCGGCGAACGGTGCGTATTTTGGAGGGGCACCGTCCTGCCCGGGATATGTGGTCAACCTTGATAAAACGTTTGCCCAGCTTGGGGGTATGGATGCTGCACAAGGGTCTTCAGGGATAGAAAAAACGTTTCATCATTGGTAACTTTGGATGAATAACTGACCAACCAGAACGGTAAAATAGTGTTTGTCTGAGCGTTGAGACGTTTAGACATCGCGCATTGTCATCGCCGGCAACGCGCAAACCGGTCCTAACGGAGCCAATTGGGTGCTCCGTTATATACGCAAGTCTAAGAGGGGCTTGTTTAGGAGGCACAGTATGGGACGTTTTACCAATCCTCGCGATCTGTACTTTGGTGAGGGCGCTCGCCACGAGGTGAAGAACCTCAAGGGCAAGAAGGCCATCATCGTTTCTGGCGGCAGCTCTATGCGCCGCGGCGGGTTCCTGCAGGACGTCGAGAACGACCTTAAGGAAGGCGGTTTCGAGGTCAAGCTGTTCGAGGGCGTCGAGTCCGACCCGTCCATCGAGACGGTCATGAAGGGCGCCGAGGCCATGCGCGAGTTCGAGCCCGACTGGATTATCGCCATCGGTGGCGGCTCGCCCATCGATGCCGCTAAGGCCATGTGGGTCTTCTACGAGTATCCCGAGGAGTCCTTCGATAACATCATCCAGCCGTTCAGCTTCCCGGAGCTGCGTCAGAAGGCTCATTTCTGCGCCATCTCCTCTACCTCCGGCACCGCTACCGAGGTCACCGCGTTCTCCGTCATTACCGACTACGCCAAGGGCATCAAGTACCCGCTGGCCGACTTCAACATCACCCCTGATGTCGCCATCGTCGACCCCGAGCTCACCTACACCATGCCCGCCAAGCTGTGCGCTCACACCGGCATGGATGCTCTGACCCACTGCATGGAGGCCTACGTTTCCACCTGCGCCTCTATGTTCACCGACGCCAACGCCCTGCACGGCATCCGCGAGATCGTCGAGTGGCTGCCCAAGTCCTATGCTGGCGACCATGAGGCCCGTCAGCACATGCACGAGGCTCAGTGCATCGCCGGTATCGCCTTCTCCTCGGGCCTGCTCGGCATCGTTCACTCCATGGCTCACAAGACCGGTGCTGCCTTCGAGAACGGCCACATCATCCACGGTGCTGCTAACGCTATGTACCTGGGCAAGGTCATCCAGTGGAACTCCAAGGATCCCCGTGCTGCCGAGCGTTACGCTTACGTGGCCAAGGAGATCCTGCACCTTCCCGGCGAGACCAACGAGGAGCTTATCGCTGCGCTCGTCCAGAAGATCCGCGACCTCAACGACCAGCTCAACATTCCGCAGTCCATCAAGGATTACGCGAATGGTGGCGTGAAGGTCGACGCCGAGAACCCGCAGATGGTTTCCGAGGAGGAGTTCCTCGCCAAGCTCCCCGAGATCGCCGCGAACGCCGAGCAGGACGCCTGCACGCCCGAGAACCCGCGTGAGACCAAGGCTGCCGACTTCGAGAAGATTCTCAAGGCCTGCTACTACGACACCGACATCGATTTCTAATCGACTCTTGTTATCGTAACGAGGGGCTCCGCACGTATCTGTACGGAGCCCCTTTCTTTTTTCTTTTAGAGAATGGGATAGTTATGGCTGCAATTTTCAATAGCCCCAGCAAGTACATCCAGGGTCCGGACGAGCTCGCCAAGCTCGGCTCCTATGTCGAGCCGCTCGGCGCTAAGGCCCTCGTCATCGTGACGCCTTCGGGCAAGAAGCGCGTCGGTGCCAAGATCGAGGGCGGTTTTGCCGAGGCTAAGGCCGAGCTGCTGTTTGAGGACTTTAACGGCGAGTGCTCCAAGGGCGAGGTCGATCGCCTGGTTGCGCTCGCTCGCGACAACGGTTGCGACATCATCGTCGGCGTCGGTGGCGGCAAGATCCTCGACACCGCGAAGGCCGTCGCCTATTACCTGGAGTCCCCGGTTATCATTTGCCCCACCATTGCTTCGACCGATGCCCCGTGTTCGGCACTTTCGGTGCTCTACACCGACGATGGCCAGTTCGATAAATATCTCTTCCTTAAGGCAAACCCCAACATTGTCCTGATGGATACGACGGTTATCGCGGCGAGCCCGGTGCGCCTGACGGTGGCAGGTATGGGCGATGCGCTCGCAACCTACTTTGAGGCCCAGGCGACGCATGATGCCGACGGTGGCACCTGCGCTGGCGGCAAGGGCGGCATGGCCGGTCTGGCGCTCGCCAAGCTCTGCTACGAGACGCTTATGGCCGATGGCGTCAAGGCCAAGGTCGCGCTGGAGAAGGGTGCGCTCACGCCTGCAGTCGAGCATATCATCGAGGCCAATACGCTGCTTTCGGGCATTGGCTTTGAGAGCTCGGGCCTTGCTGCTGCTCATGCCATCCACAATGGTCTGACGATGCTGCCCGAGTGCCACGGCATGTATCACGGCGAGAAGGTCGCCTTTGGCACCATCGTTCAGCTGGTACTCGAGGATGCTCCGACTGAGAAACTCGAGGAAGTCTTGGGCTTCTGCATTGAGCTGGGCCTGCCGGTCACGATGAAGGAACTTGGCGTTGCCGAGCTTACGCGCGAACAGGCCATGATTGTTGCCGAGGCCGCCTGCGCGCCCGATGACACCATGTGCAATATGCCGTTTGAGGTGACGCCCGAGATGGTCGCAAACGCCATCCTGGGTGCCGACGCGCTGGGACACTACTATCTCATGGATGAGTAAATCAAGCTAAGGAAGGGGCAAAGCCAGCAGACGGCTTTGCCCCTTTTTGCTATGGTGCAAACTAACCTGACCCCATCGCACCAAGTTGGTGCAAAGGGGTCAGGTTACTTTGCACCAATCGTTGTTTGATGAAGGGCGGATTCTCGTATGGCGCTTCCTATGGTTTACGGCGGTCCCGGCCGGTATGTTCAGGGGCCGGGCGAACTTTCGCGTCAGGGCAGGTATTTGTCATGGTTGGGCTGCGCTGCCTATGTCTTGTTTGACCAGGGCACCGAGGATCGGCTGTGCAGGCAGATCGTCGATGGATTTCTGGATGAAGATCTAAGCGAGCCGTTCTTTAAGATTTACAACGGTCCGTGTACGGAAGATGCCGTTGTCGAAATGGCCAAGGAAGCCCAGGCCGAGTATTGCGACATGGTGGTGGGCATTGGCGGCGGCAAGATGCTCGATATCGCAAAGGCCGTTGCGTTTTATGCTGAGCTGCCGTTGTGTGTATGCCCCACGGCGGCTTCGATGGACGGTCCGTGCAGCGCGATTTCGGTGCTGTATCACGAGGATGGGTCGTTCGATCGCTATCTGATGCTCGAGAAGAATCCGGACCTGGTCGTGGTCGATACCAACGTGGTCGCGGCGGCCCCACTGCGTATGACGGTCGCCGGTATGGGCGATGCGCTGGCAACGTACTTCGAGGCGCGTTCGTGCGCCGCGGCGAGAGGTGCGAACGAGCACGGTGGCGCGCCGGGGCACTTGGCACTGGTCGCGGCACGTGCCTGCTACGACACGCTTATGGAATGCGGCGTCGCTGCCAAGCGCGACATCAAGAAGGGTCGCATGTCACCAGCGGTTGAGCGCCTGATCGAGTGCAACATCCTGCTTTCGGGCGTTGGCTTTGAGAGCGGTGGCTTGGCGTTGGCGCATGCCATCGCCAACGGCCTGACGATTTTGCCCGAGTGCAAGGCTATGCACGGCGAGGCCGTGGCGTTTGGTCTGGTGGTCCAGCTTCGTCTGGAGCGTGCGCCCGAGCTTGAACAGGTGCTCGAGTTTTGTCAGCGCGTTGGTCTGCCGACGACGCTCGAGGAGCTGGGCCTTGGCGAGATTTCCGATGCCGACCTGATGAGCGTTGCGGATGCGGCCTTTAGAAACGAACGCAATATGGCCAACGAGCAGGCCAAGGTGACCAAGCAAAAGCTCGTCGAGCTCATGCGCGAGGCATAGTTTGGCGCTTGATCGACCTTGTGCAATCGGGGCGGCGATAGGCCATAGGCTATTTGCCGCAAAGGTGCTCCGCGTGTAATTTGCCCGAGGCACGGGCCGATAGCGTATCATTATCTCTTGCTTGTTTGCACTGCTCAGGGAGGGGCCGCGCATGGCGCAGGAACACGATCTGTTTGATGACATTATCGAGATCAGCAAGGGTTTCGACTTTCTTAAAAACCCGCTTGGCGGCGTGACCGATGCGCTCGATCCGTCGGCGCCGCAGTGGAATCCTGCCGACTACAAGGAGCGTCCGCGTGGCAACACCATTCCGTGTCTGACCTGCAAAAACGAAAAGAGCGGCTGCACCGCGTGCATGGACGTGTGCCCGGTCAACGCTATCGAGGTCGAGGAAGACGCCATCGAGATCCTCGACTCCTGTCGCAAGTGCGGCCTGTGCGCCGCTGCCTGTCCGACCGAGGCGATCATCTCGCCGCGCCTGGCGCCCAAAAACCTGTATGACGACATCGTCTCTGCTGCTACGAGCCACGAGACCGCCTACGTCACTTGCACGCGCGCCCTTAAGCGCATGCCGCGCGAAAACGAGGTCGTCGTCGCCTGCGTGGGCGATATTACGGCCGAGACCTGGTTCTCGGTGCTGGCGGACTATCCCAACGTGAGCGTGTACCTGCCGTTGGGCGTGTGCGATAAGTGCCGCAACACCGGTGGCGAGGATATTCTGGGCGAGGCCATCGCCACCGCCGAGGAGTGGGCCGGTACGGGCATGGGCCTGGAGGTCGACCCCAAGAGCCTCAAATGTCATAAGCGCCGCGAGTACGAGCGCAAGGAGTACATGGATAAGATTGCCCGCGCCACGGGCCTTACCGTGACCAAGCTCAACCCGGCAACGGCGGCGCTGGCCTCGGTGACGCAGAAGCTCAAAGCCCACCGCCACCAGATTACCCAGCTGGAGCGCACGCTCAATACCATGTGCGGCGCCACGACGGCAAAACGTCGCCGTACGCTTACGCACGGGCGCCAGCTGGTACTCTCGACGTTGCAAAACCACCCCGAGCTTGCCCAGAACATGCAGGTGAGCACGCCGGAATGCGATTTTGACAAGTGCACGTCGTGTGGCGAATGCGTCAACGTGTGCCCCACGTTTGCCTGCGATTTGGTGGGAAGCGGCCGCTTTGCACTGGAGTCCACGTATTGCCTAGGCTGCGGAGCCTGCGTCAAGGTGTGCCCCGAGCATGCGCTTAAGTTGGTTGAACATGATGCATCCAACCTAGTCGTCGTCGATCCCGAGGCCGAGGAAAAGGCCGCCCAGAAGGCTAGGGCCCACGAAGAAGCCCAGAAGGTCAAGGCTGAGGCGAAGGCCAAGCTCGACAAGATGCTCGATCAGGTGGAGAAGCTCGCGGACTAGTCAGCGACCCCTATCTCTGCTTCATTCGTGCCGCCGTGGCGTCCGGGTTAGCCCAGATGCTGCGGCGGCGCTATACTTATGCAGTTTGAAATGCTTGTACCAAAAGGAGCTGTCGTGTCCCTTTCCATCGGTATCGTGGGCCTGCCCAACGTGGGCAAGTCGACGCTGTTCACCGCGCTTACCAAAAAGACCGGCCTTGCCGCCAACTATCCGTTCGCCACGATCGACCCCAACGTGGGTATCGTCGACGTGCCCGATAGCCGCCTGCAAAAGCTTGCCGACATCGTTAACCCGGGTCGCATCGTGCCGGCGACGGTCGAGTTCGTCGACATCGCAGGTCTGGTGAAGGGCGCCAACGAGGGCGAGGGCTTGGGCAACCAGTTCCTGGCCAACATTCGCGAGACCGACGCCATCTGCGAGGTCGTGCGCTACTTTAAGGACCCCAACGTCATGCGTGAGGTGGGCCGCACGGGCGAGTTCGTCGATCCCGCCGGTGACGCCGATACCATCATGACCGAGCTCATCCTGGCCGACATGGGCACGCTCGAGAAGCAGCTGCCCAAGCTCGAGAAGGAGGCCAAGCGCGACAAGGAGCTCATGCCCAAGTTCGAGGTCGCCAAGCGTCTGCTTGCCTGGCTCAACGAGGGCAAGCGCGCCGCGTCCATGGAGATGACCGACGAGGAGCGCGCCGCTGCCAAGGGCCTGTTCCTGCTCACCATGAAGCCCATCCTGTATGTGGCCAACGTGGACGAGGATATGCTCAACGACGATCTGGCGCCCATCGATGGTGTTAAGCCGCTGCCCATCTGCGCCAAGATCGAGGCCGAGCTTTCCGAGCTCGATCCCGAGGACGCCGCCGACTACCTGGAGAGCTTGGGCTTGGAGCAGCCCGGCCTGGACGTGCTCGCACAGGCGGCCTATAAGCTGCTTGGCCTGCAGTCGTTCTTTACGGCCGGCGAGATGGAGGTCAAGGCCTGGACGGTTCGTCAGGGCGCGACCGCCCCGCAGGCCGCCGGCGTCATCCACACCGACTTTGAGCGCGGCTTTATTAAGGCCGAGGTCATTGGCTATGACGACTACATCGAGCTCGGCGGTGAGCAGGGCGCCAAGGCCGCCGGCAAGCTGCGTATTGAGGGCAAGGACTATGTCATGGCCGATGGCGACGTCGTGCACTTCCGCTTTAACGTGTAAGGACGACGCGCATGTTTAAATATGGTAAAAAAGCCGGCTACATGGGTATTGCACTGCTCGTACTTGCGGTGATTCCGCTGGTGGTCGCAGCGTGTGTTATCCCCAACATTGGTCCCGAGGTGGCAACAAAGTTTAATGCCGCCGGCGAGGTGACGCGCTGGGGCAAGAGTTACGAGTTGCTGGCACTGCCGGTGCTCAACCTGCTGCTGAGCGTGGCGACGTACTTTACGGCAGGACGCCAGGCTAAAAACAATGATGACTCCGCCGCCATGGCGCGCATCGTGTGCGAGCGCTACCTGCGTAACGGTTGCATCACGGGTGTGTTCCTCAACGTGGTCAACGTTTACTTTATGTACTCGGCGATTACCGGAACGGGCTTTGGCTTTGGTTTCTAGCTTGTCCTTTTAGGCAACGAGCCTGCACGCATATTCAAGGGCTGCTGCGAGGCCGCCGCTCGATCGTGGTTTAAAGACCATGTCGGCGGCGGCCTCGTTTTCGTATCCGGCGCCGCGAAGGGCGAGTGCGATACCGGCTTCCAGGAGAAGGGGCAGACCACGTTGGCTGGTTGCGATTACGGCAGCCTGATTGAGCGAGCAGCTGTGCGCTTGGCATTGGATGGCAAGTTCACCTTGCGCCGGGCAAGGGACCAGAACGGCGGCGACGCGACTTGATAGCAATGCAAATGCTGTGCGCTCATCGGGCGAAAGGCAATCAGCTTCAACGACGACGAGCTTGGGCGGTGCGCTGTTTGTGCGAAGCATGGCTCGGTACATGCGGACCGAAGAACCCGACATAGAAAACTCCTGTGTATTCGTTTAAACGTAAACTATAGTTTACGTTTTTGTTCAGCTCCATTTCAAACTCGGCTGCATGGACGAACGTGCGAAACAGATTCTTGGCAAGCGAGTCGAGCAGACGCGCAGGGACCTTGGTATCTCCAAGGTCGATTTTTGTGTGGCGACAGGAATCAGCCGACCCTACCTCGACCGAATCGAAGATGGGACGGCAAATTTCACGCTCAAGGTTCTATTTAAGATCGCGCCCGCACTCGGCATGACGGTGTCAGAGCTTCTCGAGGGTATCGAATAGGGGATACCCGTCGACAACTGAATTACGCCAACGGGATGCGGTCGTGGTTGACTTGGCTGTAGAACAGGCGCTGGATCTCGGCGGCATCGCGTGACTGGCCGAGTGCCCACATGGTCTTGGCCACGAGCGTCTCGGTGGTCATGTCGTCGCCGCGCAGAATGCCCGGATGATCGGCGTAAGCACGGCCGACCTCATAAACGCCCAGGTCGAGGCCCTCTTCGGGGACCTGTGTGGTCATAACGACGGTGCGGCCCGAATCGACCCAGCGGAAAATTGCCTCTTGGAACGACTCGCCCGACTCGCCAAACTCGGGAATACCGCCAATGCCAAAGGTCTCAAGGATTACAGCATCGTAGCTGTCGGCAAGGGCGTCCAGGATACCCGGGTTCACGCCAGGCGTTAGCTTAAGGACAAATACGCGCGGGTCGATGCTGTCGTAGAAACGCACCGGGTTTTCGCCCTGATGCGTGCCGTGAAGCCCGTTGCGCACGATGCGGTCGTTGCGGATATAGGCGATAGGCGGATAGTTGACGCTAATGAACGCGTTAAAGCTCATGGTGCGCTGTTTGCGGGCGCGCGTGCCGGCAATGGCTACGCCGCCAAACACGATCGAGACGTCGTGCGAGTGCTCGTCGAGCGCATAAAGCAGGCTCTGGTACAGGTTGAGCTTGGCGTCGGTAAAGGGATTGCCCATGGGCTTTTGCGAGCCGGTGAGCACGATGGGCTTGGGGCTGTCCTGAATCAGGTAGGAAAGCGCTGCCGCGGTGTAGCTCATGGTGTCGGTGCCGTGCAGAATCACGAAGCCGTCGTGGTCGGCATAGCCTTCAACGATGACGTTACGGATGCGCATCCAGTCACTGGGGCGCATATTGGTGCTGTCGATGTTCATGGGCTGCACGACGTCGAGCTCGCAGAGGCCCGAGATCTCGGGGACGCTCTGGGCGAGCTCCTCACCGGTCAGGGCGGGGGAGAGGCCGTTGCCGTCCTCGGTCGATGCGATGGTGCCGCCCGTGGCGATGAGAAGGATGCGCTTCATGCTGGTATTCCTATCGGTTTTGTCGCCGCAAGGGCGGAGTCGTTCGGCAGTATTGTGGCACAGGGCGTCCAATGTTCAAACGTAATACATCATCTGTAATGTTTAGTAATACTTCAATTGCCGTCAAATAAGGGCCCAGGTCGTGCGTTTGCCGTGCGCTGATGGCCGCGAGGGACGAGAAACCCCATATAACGTGTACACTATGGAAGTTATTTTCGTTCATTCACGCGGGTGGGCACCGGCTCCCCGCCAACAAGAGGGGGAAACCATGGATCAAAAGGCTTCCGCAAAGGTCCTCGTACTCGACTTTGGTGCGCAGTACGGTCAGCTCATTGCCCGTCGCGTCCGCGACCTCAACGTGTATTCCGAGATCGTTCCCTGCGACATCTCGGCCGATGAGATTCGCGAGATGAACGCCTCTGCGCTCATCCTTTCTGGCGGCCCGGCCTCCGTGTACGCCGAGGACGCTCCGTCCATCGATCCCGCCATCTTTGACCTTGGCCTTCCCGTCCTGGGCTTTTGCTACGGCCATCAGATCACGGCCGTGACGCTCGGCGGCAAGGTCGGCCACTCCGAGGTGGGCGAGTACGGCCGCGCCACCATCACGCGCACGGCTGGCGCCAAGCTCTTTAACTCCACGCCCATGGAGCAGACCGTGTGGATGAGCCACCGCGACGCCGTGTCCGAGGTGCCCGAGGGCTTTACCGTTACCGCCAGCACCGACGTATGCCCGGTTGCCGCCATGGAGTGCGTCGAGCGCAAGATCTTCACCACGCAGTTCCACCCCGAGGTCAAGCACTCCGAGTACGGTCAGCAGCTGCTAAGCAACTTCCTGTTTGAGATCTGCGGCCTGGAGCCCAACTGGAGCATGGACAACCTGGTCGAGACCATGACGGCTGAGTTCCGCGAGAAGGTCGGCGACGACCGCGTGATTCTGGCCCTGTCCGGTGGCGTCGACTCCTCCGTCGTGGCTGCGCTGGGCGCCCGCGCCGTGGGCAAGCAGATGACCTGCGTGTTCATCAACCACGGTCTGCTGCGCAAGGGTGAGCCCGAGCAGGTGGAGGAGGTCTTCACCAAGCAGTTTGACGTCGACTTTATCCACGTCCACGCCGAGGACCGTTATGCCGAGCTTCTGGCCGGCGTGACCGAGCCCGAGGAGAAGCGCCGCATCATCGGCACGCAGTTCTGGAAAGAGTTCTTCGCCGTGGCGCAGCAGCTCGAGTGCGACGGCAAGCCGGTCAAGTACCTGGCTCAGGGCACCATCTACCCCGACATCATCGAGTCCGGCGCTCGCAAGACAGGCGGCAAGACGGCCACCATCAAGAGCCATCACAACCTGATCCCGTTCCCCGAGGGTGTACACTTCGACCTCATTGAGCCGCTTGATCACTTCTTTAAGGACGAGGTCCGCGCGCTTGGTCTGGCGCTGGGCCTGCCGGGTCACATCGTGTTCCGCCAGCCTTTCCCGGGCCCGGGTCTGGCCATCCGCATCATCGGTGCGGTCGACAAGGAGAAGCTCGAGATCCTCAAGAATGCCGACGCTATCGTGCGCGAGGAGCTCGACGCCTACAACCAGCGCCTGTTTGAGCAGACCGGCGAGCGCAACTCCGAGCACAGCTGCTGGCAGTACTTTGCGGTCCTGCCCGACATCAAGTCCGTCGGCGTTATGGGTGACGAGCGCACTTACCAGCGCCCGATCATCTTGCGTGCCGTCGAGTCCAGCGATGCCATGACCGCCGACTGGGCCAAGCTGCCCTACGACGTCCTGGCTCGCATCTCCGGCCGCATCGTTGCCGAGGTCCCTGGCGCCAACCGCGTCTGCTACGACATTACGTCCAAGCCGCCCGCGACCATCGAGTGGGAATAGAACATACGTTCGATAAAATAATATAGTATCAGATAGCGGGCACGGTTTCAATTGAATCCGTGCCCGCTGCTGTATGCGTGTCCTTGCACGCCCAATATGCGCCGTAAAAGCCGTCTTCTTCGACGTCAAAGTGAATGCGCTTCGTTTTCGCCTCTCAAAATCTTATTTTCACGATTTGCATTTTCATCCCGTTGTCACCGACCCTTGCGAGAAACCGGAAAAAGCAGCTGACAGAAGAGTCTCTCAAATCGTTGTAGCCCAGCATATAGCCGCGACTTGTGACCTGCAGACGGCTGTCCCACGTGCCGATTTCCTTGGCGGCATCCGAAACCGCAAAATATGCCCCCACATCCTTGATTTTTGCAGTCTTAAGCCATGTTTTTGCGATCATCTTTACCGCCGTCCGATTGGCAGCATCAAAGACCAGCACACTGCCGGGGAAAGCGTCCGCCATCCCCCGCACCAGTTCCCGGACCTGCTGGGTCAGAAAGTAATAGAACACCCAGGAGGCAAAGAACACCGCCCCGCGGGAGGCATCGATTTTGCTAAACCATGCGGTGTCTTTCAGGTCGCAGGGGATATTTTGTTCTCGATCCCCGGCGGGCAGTAGCTGCTGCCGCAAGGCAATCACATCCGGGAAGTCCAGATTGTAGATCTTGCATCTACCGTTGTCGCAGGTTCTGCCGGTGTTGTCCAGCCCGCAGCCCAGATTGACCACCGCCGCATTGGGGTGGCCTTTCAGGTAATCCCGCACCTCGAAAGCAAGATCACTCTGCCGTGTGGCCACCTCCAGCGCACCAAAGCGCTGCATCAGGTTGCGGGAGTTTTTCTCTGCCTCTGAAAAGTCGTAGTCGATCTGGTCGAGCAGACGAACCGCTGTTTCATCCCTGTAAAGGTTCGGGTACAACTCCGTACACAGCTTCCGGGAATACAGCGGGAGGATCAGCGTCTCCTGCACGGTGTTTTTCTCAATTTTACATTTCATAGGTTTCTTCCTCAGTGAATAAAAACTGTCATAATTGCCGCCAGCATAGCCGCTATGACCGTCATGCCTATCGCCATGTGCAGGATGGATGCAAAAATGCCCGTGCTTGATACCCCTACTTCCGCGCCGTGACGCAGAGCCACTTTTTCTTTTTGTGTATCTGCACCTCGTGAAAACCCGCCTGCTCCAGACATGCCTTTAATTCAATGTCCTTGTAGATGGTCATGCCGCCGATGATCTGCGTCCACCTCTCGTCCTTGTCCGTATCGCCATTGCTCTCGTTGCAGATAAGAATTGTCCCGCCTGGCTTCAGCGTCCGCCAGACCTCACGGAAGCATCGGGGCAAATCAGGCCAAAAATAGACGGTCTCAAAGGCCGTGGCGGCATCGAAGTAGCTATCCTCAAACACCATATCCGCCACACTGCCTTGCAGAACGGCGCAACGCCCCTCCTGAATTGCAATTCGGTTGAGCTTTCTAGTCTTCTCCACGCTGACGGGCGAATAGTCGACGCCCTTGACGACGCCATGCGGGCATTTTTTCAGCAGCCGTTTTATGTTCGCCCCGCCGCCGCAGCCGCAATCCAGCACCTTGGCATTTGGCGCAAGTCGTAGAAATCGAAGTCCCCACCGCGCCACAGGGCTGTGGCCCAGATTCATCATGGCAACCATAAGTTTTCCGCCGAGGCCCACGGGCTTGCGGGTGTTTTCAAAGAACGACATCTGGCCCCTCCGATTTCGTGCATTCCGCATAGGTCAATGGGAACGAGGCCTTCAGCACCGCGCTTTTCTGCACCGCCCAGCCGTTTTGACGCAGGAAACGCAGGTATTCCTCGCTTGTCCACCTGCTGTGGAGGGGGAATCCCGCCATACTCATGAAAAAGGCTTTTGCCTTGCCGGAAACCGAGTTCCCCGCGTGGGTGAAGGTTGGCGCGATGAGCACGCCGTCGTCCTTCAGTACCCGCCTGATTTCTTGCAGTGCCTTTTCCGGATGCGGCACTATGTGAAGCGCGTTGGACGCGATCACCACTTCGAAGGACTTCTGTGCATAGGGCAGGCGGAACATATCTTGTACGGAAAAGTGCAGCTTTGCGGATTGATTGTCCCGCTTTGCTTCAAGGATCATCTGTGCAGAAGCGTCCGTAGCCTCGATGTGCACCGCCGCATCCACGATGCTCTTTGCGATAAGCCCCGTGCCGGTGGCAACCTCCAGTACGGTTTTTGCTTTCACCACCGGCCTGATCAGCTCATACATCTTCTCATACGCCGCCCGGTCCTTTCGCATGAAACGGTCGTACCGACCGACATTCTTGTCCCAGAAGCCCTTGCGTTCGTGCATGGCTATCGCCCCCCAAACAGTTAGAGCAATCTAACTATAACACACGAATCATGCAGTAAGATAAGGCTAACCTTATTTCTTGGCCAAGACGCATCTCTTCGGTTTTGCTTATAACGGTGTGAGTCAGATACTAAGCTGGAGCTGAAGAAGGCGCTTGGCGGACAGGTAGGTCGATACCGGTTCCCGGAACGGTGATCCAGCCAATTACACCAGGGCTCTAGTCATGCAGGTAAACCCAATCCATGACGGGAAATAGGTCCTTTTCTCTAGCTCGACGTCTTTCGGAGCTTGACGATTTGGACTGATGGAGGTGAGAAGTCCCTCACTGCGCCAATACCAGAAGATTGCGCTATAGACATCTCTCCGACCCTTTGAATCACCCCTTTTCACGCCACCCGCTACGAACCCCGGCGGAAACTAGGGAGTGATTAAAAAGGCGACCTGCGGTTTTGCGAATCAATTGAGTCATTCACAAAATCGCGAATTAAGGGCCTGATTCGCCCAAATTGCGCACGAATTGGCCCTTAGGCGGTACGACGCGACACGCATCGACAACACTCGGACTGGATTAGTCACTGAGCGGGAATAGCGGGAACTGGCTTTTGAACTCGCGTTTTGATACCGTCGAGTACCGCCTGATGCTGTTTCGGCGCCGCCATAGAGTAAAGCCACCAGCGAAATAACGGGAATAAAAGCCTCCGGACCCTCTGGTTCGGAGGCTATCTTTTTGCATATCTGCCTAAAACGACTCCTTGCCAAAGCCCCTTGAGCATCGGGCGGCATTATTGAGTGTGGGCGTTATCGTAGGTATCTTTGATTTCTTCTGGCAAATTGTCGGGAATCAGCGCCTTCACTCTATCCTCGTTGCCATCTTGGATTGCCTGCTCGTAGTACCAGCATTTGAACTTCAGCATGTCGAGCGCGCGGTTCATGTTCACGATCTCCGACTCCATGTGGGCCTTGCGCTCCTCGAACATGGCCTTGCGTTTGGGGTATGTTGAGGGACCCTCTGCACACCATTCCATGAACAGCCGGATGTCCTTGATCTCCATTCCAGCCTTCTTTAGGCATTCGATGACCCGAAGCGCTTCGAGTTCCGTATCGCTGAATCGGC
Organism: Coriobacteriaceae bacterium; assembly: GCA_902399975.1. GTDB lineage: Bacteria > Actinomycetota > Coriobacteriia > Coriobacteriales > Coriobacteriaceae > Collinsella. The sequence continues at coordinate 247,525 of CABOHA010000003.1, forward strand.
GAATGCCGGATGCTCGCTCCAGCCCCGGGAACAATCCCTGCTTGTCGTAATATCGCAGCGTTGAAGCGGGCAAACCGAACATTTCCGCCACCTGTCCGATTGTGTACATGGCTCCTCCGAAACAATGTCGAATTCATTCCTTGACCTAAAGTCAGGTTTAGGTATTACCTTCATTCTCGTCAATGTAAATCGGGAGCGCAAGGGGTATTCCGTAATGGACAAAACGGTTTTGATAGTTTCTTCAAGTCCACGAAAGAATGGCAATTCCGAGACGCTGGCGGAGGCTTTCGCCAACGGCGCGCGGGAGGCAGGTCACAGCGTTGAGACCGTGCGTCTGCGCGAGAAGCAAATGGGCTTCTGCAGGGGCTGCCTTGCCTGCTTAAAGTTGGGGCGTTGCGTCATCCAAGACGATGCCGTGGAAATTGCCGCCAAAATGCACGATGCGGATGTGCTGGTGTTTGCAACGCCCGTCTACTACTACAGCGTCTGCGGCCAGCTCAAAACCATGCTGGACCGCGCTAACCCGCTTTTTGGCTCCGATTATGCATTCACCGAGGCATATCTGTTGGCGACGGCGGCGGAGAACGGGCGCTCGACCTTCGACGGGGCGAAAAAGGCGATGCAGGGATGGGTTGACTGTTTCTCCCGCTGCACGCTCGCTGGAACGGTTTTCGCCGGCGGCGTGAACGGCGTGGGCGAAATCGCCGGGCATCCCGCTCTGGAGCAGGCGCGGCGAATGGGCATGGGAATCTAGCCGGGCTGTTTGGCCGCGCGGAAACAGATTTGTGCCAAAACTATCGACAGGAGGAAATCGATCATGGCAGTTAAACAGACGGCAGGCAGAGACGCCCTGGGGGAGTTCGCTCCCAAATTCGCACAGCTCAACGACGACGTGCTGTTCGGCGAGGTGTGGAGCCGGGAGGGTGAACTCTCCCTGCGCGACCGCAGTGTGGTGACGGTGGTGGCCCTAATGGCGCAGGGGCTGACGGACTCTTCGTTCAAATATCACCTGACGTCCGCAAAGAACAACGGCGTGACCAAGGCGGAGATAGCGGAGATCCTTACGCATGCGGCGTTTTATGCGGGATGGCCCAAGGCGTGGGCGGCCTTTCGTATGGCGAAGGAGGCCTGGGCGGATGACGATGCCACCGACGCAAAGGCCGAGCACCAAAACGAGATGGTTTTCCCTATCGGTGCCCCCAATGACGCCTTCGCGAAGTTCTTTATCGGTCAAAGCTACCTCGCGCCCCTTTCCACCGAGCAGGTCGGCGTCTTCAACGTGACGTTTGAGCCTGGCTGCCGCAACAACTGGCATATCCATCACGCCAAAAGCGGTGGCGGACAGATCCTCGTCTGCGTGGCTGGTCGAGGGTTTTACCAGGAGTGGGGCAAGCCGGCACAGGAACTGCGCCCCGGCGACGTGGTCAACATCGCCCCGGGGGTGAAGCACTGGCACGGCGCTGCGCCCGACAGCTGGTTCTCGCATCTGGCGCTGGAGGTTCCGGGCGAGGATGCCTCCAACGAGTGGCTGGAGCCTGTGGACGACGAGGATTATCTCAAAGCGACTGACAAGGAGGCTTAAATACCTTCGCCGTCCGCGCCGCCGAGAGCAGCGTGCCCAAATCGGCCTGGATCGCCCCTGCCTTGCTTCCAAGCTGCAGCGGAGCCGAGCCGCCCGAGATGTTTACGCTCAAAAGGTACGCATCCGGCAGCTTCGCGGTCATGCTCCAGAACGGGAGCG
>CABOHA010000004.1 GCA_902399975.1 Coriobacteriaceae bacterium
CATTTCAAATGGTTCGATGTCTGCCCGGATGCGACACTGAAGTAAGTGTCCATCCTCGCAGTATCCGGTTCTCAAGGTGCACGCCCCGCGGCTCATCCGGTCCGACCGGGCCGCGCGGCAAGGAGATATATTGCCAGACCGCGAAGCCCTGTGGGACGTCAATTCCACTCTTCACAAGTCCTACACAACATATCGCTTTCTATAGCTAATAGAAAGACTGGTGCGGATCTTCCGCACGTATCAGATGATGACCCTTTGGTTCAGGAATATATAGAGATCGGTCACCTGTAAGTGTCTATCTACCCGCGCTTTTAGCAATGTAAACCGCGCTTCAGATAAAAAGAGGGAGCGCCGCGCACAACGCGACACTCCCCTAGCGATTCAAGAGAATCTATTAGGCCTCGAGAGCCTTCTTGGCGATGGTGGCCAGCTCGTTGAAGGACTCGATGTCCTCGTAAGCCATCTGAGCCAGGACCTTGCGGTCGAGCTCGATGCCGGCAACCTTCAGGCCGTGCATGAACTGAGAGTAAGAAATATCGTTCAGGCGAGCAGCAGCGTTGATACGAGTGATCCAGAGAGAACGGATCTCGCGCTTCTTGTTGCGGCGATCACGATACTGATACTGCAGGGAGTGCTGGACCTGCTCTTTAGCATGCTTGTAAGTACGCGAAGCGGCACCGTAGTAACCCTTCGCACGGTGCATAACGGTACGGCGCTTCTTCTTGGCGGCAACAGCGCGCTTAATACGTGCCATGTTCTATCAACTCCTAGACGGTAAAACGAAAAACGGGAACGCGAACTTAGGCGAGACGCGACTTGATGACCTTGCGGTCGGCAGCGGCGATCTCGGTCTCCTGACGGAAGCCACGCTTACGCTTGGTGGACTTCTTGCTCAGGATGTGGCTCTTGAAAGCCTTGGCGCGCATAAGCTTGCCGGTACCAGTCTTGCGGAAACGCTTCTTGGTGCCGCTGTGGGACTTCATCTTAGGCATGAAATACTCCTTAATCGGTTACAGAACACTAGTTACTTGCTATCGCTTGCCGCTTTATCCTCATCGAAGGCGCCCTTAATCGGGGCGAGCAGCATAAGCATGTTACGGCCTTCCATCTTAGGCTTGGACTCGACCGTAGCGTAAGACTTGAGATCCTCGGCGAGACGCTCGAGAACGTTAAGGCCCTGCTCCGGGTGAGCCATCTCACGGCCGCGGAACATGATGGTGATCTTAACGCGTGCGCCCTTCTTGAGGAAACGCAAAACGTGGCCCTTCTTGGTCTCGTAGTCGCCAACGTCGATCTTGGGTCGGAACTTCATTTCCTTGACCTCGACCTTGGACTGGTTCTTACGAGCAGCCTTGGCCTTCATGGCCTGCTGGTACTTGAACTTACCGTAGTCCATGACCTTGCAGACCGGCGGCTCCGCGTTGGGAGCGATCTCGACCAGGTCGAGACCCTGATCGTCGGCGACGCGCTGGGCATCGCGGATGGCGAACAGGCCGAGCTGAGAGCCATCGACGCCAATCAAACGACACGAAGATGCAGTGATCTCGTCGTTGATGCGGGTGTCATCAGACTTAGCTATTTTCCCTACCTCCATTCATAAAAAATAACCCGGCGCTTCTCAGCAACCAGGTCGTACACATAGACTTCCTCGATTTGAGGAAGGGAATCTAAGTTGTATGACCAGTCAGCTGCTCATTGGCGCCAAAAGGTGGGAACCCTCAGGTTCCTCTTCAGGGCATTGCGGGAACAACGCCTTGCGAATAATAACACGTACAGCGCGTTATCACATTACGTACACGAAAAAGGGGCCTTGACCCCCTTGAACACTCGCTTGTATGTATGGTGCCCGAGGCGAGACTCGAAGGGCCTTCGCTTCGCGAAGCCCCGGGCTTCGGGCGCGTGGCGCCCTCGCCACGCTCCGCTACAAACAGGCCACAAGCCTGTTTGCTTAACGCTTCGCGCGCTCACGCGAGTTCGGCACGAAAAAGGGGGCCGCAACCCCCTTGAACGCTCGCTTGCATGAATGGTGCCCGAGGCGAGACTCGAACTCGCACGTTGTTGCCAACGGTGGATTTTGAGTCCACTGCGTCTGCCAATTCCGCCACTCGGGCACACAATGCGTGAGTTAGTTTATCACAGCTTTCTACCGATTAGTCCGAAAATGGAACTTCGAGCATTTCGATGAGTTCGACCGTGCGGAGCATCTCGCGCCGACGGCATCCGCGACCGTCAACCGAAGCCTCACCCATCTGGTTATCGTAAGGGTCCTCGCGCATGCCGTCGAAAGAGGGCTCAAACTCTGCCTGGAATCGATTGTTGGCCACCATACGCCACGGGTCGAGATTGCCAAAGTAGTGACGGCGGCGCCACTCCTCCCCCATCCTGCGAGCAGAAGATCCAAATGACACGTCGGCGTTGAGCCAACCGGTCTGCGGCGTATAGAACTCTGCCCAGTCGTGCGACCCCACCGAATCGGGCGCAACATACAGGCCGCTCTGCCAACGGGCAGGCACGCCCGCGATACGGCACATGGTGATAAACGTGAGCGCCATAACGCCGCAATCGCCGCGGAGCGAATGCGCGCAGTCATCGGCAATAGATCCCAAAAGCAAGTACGGCGGCTGATAGCGATAGTCGATATACTGCGTCAGGTAATCATAGATAGCACGGGCGCGATCGAGCGGATCCTCGAGCCCGTCAATGACACGGGCCGTCAGCTGCTGCAGATACGGCGTGAATGCAATGTGCGGACGGTCCTCGGAAATATCCTCGGGCAGAGGCGCATCCATAAGCGGGTGAACCGGAAGTGTGCCACCGTAGACATCACAATAAGCAGCATCGATGTGATAACGATAGGTCACCGAAAATAAGTGCTCGCTCGAGGAAGACCACGAGACGGTACGCGCCGAAGCATTCGCGGGAGCAACAGCACCCTCCGGCGTCATGTCGAGAATCTCGACCCGAGACTGCTGACGGCAGGCAGCCGCGACGGGAAGCCAAGCGCAAACGGCCTCCCCTTCCAGAGCGCCGGGGACAGACACGGACGCTTTAAGCGTAATGACGCGAGCCAATCCGTTTTGCGACTCCATCTCCTTGAGCATCTCGTTGCGCAGTGCTATTCCGTCCGCAGAATCGGGCCGCATGCCGGGAACCTCTTTGGGATATACGCGAAGCGAATCGAGGAAGTTGTCGAGAACGAACAGCTCACCATCGATAAAGCGCCAGTCAATACGCTTACGATTAATCAGGTCATCAAACTGCTCTTCGGTAAACTCTGGCCACTCCTCGCGAATCATCGCAATAGCCTGATCGCGAGACACCGAAAAATGAAGCGGCGTCTCGAGCATGCGATACCGCTCGGCACGAACACAAGCAGCCAGCGAAGGCTCGGGGTTCTGCTCCAAAAGGCGATCGCAGGCAGCAACAGCCTGCGTCAAATACCCGGCATCCTTAAGACGAAGAATCTCGGGCGGCAGTCCAACATCGAGATGACGAAAGTCATCACAGCAAACATCAACAGAGCAACCAACAGGACCCTCGTCAATAACCTTCCCATCCGAAGGCAGCACATCAATAACAGCCATACCAAACTCCAAGTCATTAGAACTCTTGAAGCACATTGTAGCGAGATAAAAAGAAAGCCCCAGCAAAGGGGCTCTCAATACCGATAAACGGTACCTCTAAAAATGAATTCAGACTCGTAACCCTGCGGCGTTAAACAAAGGAAGCCCCGTCCCCCGGAACTGTTTCCTTAGCGCGACTTCTGGCAAAGCCAGGTGAGCGCAAAGGAAACAGTGTAGGGGGACGGGGCTTCCGGCGGGAAGTTTAGCGACGCTTACGCCTTGTTGACGGAGCCAAACTCCTCCATGAGCTCCTTGGTGCGGGCAACGATGTTGTCGCGACCAGGCTTGAGGAGCTTGCGGGGGTCAAAGCCCTTGCCCTGCTGATCCTTGCCAGCCTCGATGTACTCGCGGACGCCCTTGGCGAAGACGAGCTGCAGGTCGGTGTTGACGTTGATCTTGGAGATGCCCAGGGAGATGGCCTTCTTGATCTGATCCTCGGGGATGCCGGTGCCACCGTGCAGGACGAGGGGCAGGTCGCCGGTCTGGGCCTTGATCTCGCCCAGGCGCTCGAAGGAAAGGCCAGCCCAGTCGGCGGGGTACACGCCGTGGATGTTGCCGATGCCGCAGGCGAGGAAGTCGACGCCCAGGTCAGCGATCTGCTTGCACTCAGCAGGATCAGCGAGCTCGCCGCTGGAGGTCACGCCGTCCTCGGTGCCGCCGATGCCGCCGACCTCGGCCTCGATGGACATGCCCTTGGAGTGGGCAAGCTCAACGAGCTCCTTGGTGCGGTCGAGGTTAAGCTGGAAGGTCTCCTCGTGAGAGCCGTCATACATGATGGACGTGAAGCCGGCCTCGATGCACTTAAAGCAGTCCTCGTAAGAACCGTGATCGAGGTGAAGGGCGACGGGAACGGTAACGCCCGTGGCCTCGACGGCAGCCTTGACCATGTCGGCGCAGACCTTGAAACCGCCCATCCACTTAGCGGCACCAGCGGTGCACTGAAGGATCAGCGGAGACTTGGCCTCCTCGGCGGCCTGGAGAATAGCCAGGGTCCACTCGAGGTTGTTGGTGTTGAAGGCACCGAGACCGTACTTGCCGGCTTCGGCCTTCTTGAGCATGTCTGCTGCGTTGACGAGCATAAAAGAAACCTCCTGTAAGGTTGCTCCGATAACGCCTGAGATTTTACCACGGCGCACCCGAGCATAAACGTTCGTTTGTTCACGAATATCGTCCAAACAGACTTTTTTTGACCGTTTGCCCTACGGAATCGACCCGTTGGGGAAAAATAGCTTGACGTTTGGACGCTTCTCGTGCTTCAAAAGCCGACTAGTAAGCTACATCTGCATGAAAGGGCTCTGCATGAGCTCGCGTGCCATGGTGGTCGAATCGCCATGGCCGGTTAGGCAAACGGTATCGGGCGGGAGAAGCTGGGCGAGCTTGGAGAGCGAGCGCAGGATCGCCGCCTCGTCTCCTCCAGAAAGATCGGTGCGGCCATGCCCACCCGGGAATAGCGTGTCGCCCACAAAGGCAATGTTCCCCTGCTCAGTGGCGGCGAACAGAACGATGCCGCCCGGTGTGTGCCCGGGCACCTCAATTACCTGCAGGCAAATGTCGCCCAGCTCAATGGTGTCGCCCTCGGCAAGCAGCCGCGTCGGCTCACCTGGATCGGGCGTCTCGATGCCCCACATCGCTCGCTGCTCCTCGATATTCGCATGCGGCACTGCTGCGTCCTTGCCACACAGCTCGTACAGGACGTCGGCGCCAACGGCGGCCCGAACTCCAGCGACACCGCCAACATGGTCGGCGTGACCGTGCGTGCAAACGGCGCCGAGCACCTGCACATCGGGGTGTTCGGCTCGAATATGCTCCACCAAGCGCTCGCCTTCCCATGCGGGGTCGATAATCACGCACTCATTGTCCGAAATGACAGCATAGCTATTGGTCTGAATGGGACCGTTTACGAGCGTCTCGATCTCGACCGATCCCTTGGGAGTTAAATCCAAGGACACAGCACTCATGTCCCTCTCCTCTCTATAGAACTCGAGGCATCAAACGATGCCTCGAGTGTAGCGAATATCGATAATGTGGCACGTTCGTCGCGACTAAACGCGGCGCTTAAGCTGGGCTCCACCCTCGCCGGGCATCAAGCGACGCGCGTCGTAGACCGAGTCAACGCTGCTGATAGAGGCCAGCAGCGGATCCAGACCACTCGCGTCCGAGATCTCGACCATAAAGCGCAGGGTTGCAATACCCTCGCGGTTGGTCGACGTGGCGGCAGAAAGGATATTGCCACCCGCATCGCCAATGGCAATGGTGACATCCTTGAGCAGGCCCATGCGGTCCAGGCACTCGACCACGATCTCGACCTGGAAGAGGGTGTCGGCAGCGCCGTCCCATTCCACATCGATCATGCGCTCGGGATGCTCCATAAGACCCTTGACGTTGGGGCAGTTGGCGCGATGCACCGAAACGCCACGACCGCGCGTGATGAAGCCGACGATGTCGTCGCCCGTCACGGGGTTGCAGCAATGGGCCAGACGGACCAGCAGGCCGCTGTTGCTCTCGCCCTTGACGATAATGCCGTTGCTGGCGCTCTTGCCGCGCTTTTGCGGCTTGCGGTTGGAGCCGCGGGCAGGCTGCTTGACGACCTCGGCGATAGCCTCGGCCTTGGTGAGCTGTTCCTCGGGCTTGGGGTCCAAGATTTGCTCGACCTTATTGCCCACAGCGCGCGGGGCAACCTTGCCGGCGCCGACGGCGGCAAACAGGTCCTCGAGCTGCTTGAAGTTAAACTGCTCCGCCACGGCGTTGAGCGCACGCGTCGAACGCGGCGTAGAAATGCCATAGCCACGCTTACGCAGGTCCTTGGCCAGCATATCGCGACCAGCAGCAGCGTCGTCGTCCTTGGTCGCAGCGGCAAAATAGCGGCGGATCTTTGACTTGGCGGAAGGTGTCTTAACGATCTTGAGCCAATCACGCGACGGCTTGGAACTCTTGTTAGTCAGAATCTCGACACGGTCACCCGTCTTAATCTCGTGCGTGAGCGGAGCCACCGCACCGTTGATTTTGGCGCCGACGCAATGGTTTCCCACCTCGGTGTGAACGGCGTAGGCAAAGTCGAGCGGCGTGGAGCCGGCACGAAGCGCCATGACCTCGCCCTTGGGCGTAAAGACAAAAATCTCCTGATCGAAGAGGTCGACCTTCAGCGAATGCAGGTATTCCTTGGCGTCGGTAATCTCATCAGACGCAGCCCAATCGAGCGAATGTTTGAGCCAGTTAATCTGGTCGTCCAGACGCTGGGCATCATTGGTCTTAGACGCAGACGATCCGCCCGACTTCTTATATAGCCAGTGGGCGGCAATGCCGTACTCGGCCTGCTCGTGCATCTCGTAGGTACGAATCTGAATCTCGAGCGGACGAGCCGTGGGGCCGATAACCGTCGTGTGGAGCGACTGGTAGTTATTGACCTTGGGCATGGCGATATAGTCTTTAAAGCGCCCGGGCATGGGGTGCCACAGCGTATGCACCGCGCCGAGCGTGGAGTAGCAATCGCGCACCGAATGCGTGATGACGCGCAGTGCCACCAGGTCGTAGATCTCGGAAAATTCCTTGCCCTTGCGCTTCATCTTTTGGTAGATGGACCAATAGTGCTTGGAACGGCCGTTGATCTGGAAGTCCTCCAGGCCAATGCGGTTGAGCTCGTCGGTGAGTGTCTTGATGGTCTCGGCCAGATAGCGCTCACGGACCTCGCGCGACTCCGCCACCATGCGTGCGATGCGCTGGTAGGCGTCGGGTTCAAGGTAGAAGAAGGACAGGTCCTCGAGTTCCCATTTAATGGAGCTCATGCCCAGACGGTCGGCCAGGGGCGCATACACGTCCATGGTCTCGCGGGCCTTAAACAGGCGACGGTCCTCACGCAAGGCCGCAAGGGTGCGCATGTTGTGCAGACGGTCGGCAAGCTTAACGATGATGACGCGGATGTCCTTGGACATGGCGAGGAACATCTTTCGCAGCGTGAGCGCCTGTTTCTCGTCCATGCTGTCGACTTCGATGTTGGTGAGCTTGGTCACGCCATCGACGAGCTCGGCCACCGTATCGCCAAACAGGCCGGAAACATCGGCAAGCGAGGTCTCGGTATCCTCGACGGTATCGTGCAGCAGCGCGGCGCACACCACATCGCAGTCCATCTTGAGATCGGCCAAAATGATGGCCACCTCGACGGGATGGTTGATGTACATCTCACCCGAGCGGCGCTTTTGGTTGCAGTGCTTCTCGGCAGCAAAGCAATAGGCCTGCTCCACCTTAGAAAAGTCGTCCACATTCATATATTTGAGGCACAGGCGCTCCAGTTTGTCGTAGCTGTCCGCCATAATCTCGGGCGGCAGCTCATCGGCATGCTTATAGTGCTCCATCTCCGAGAACGGCTGGAGGGTGGAATCATGGGCGGTACGGGCTGCGGCATCCATCGAGGTCCCCTTCCCCTAGGCCCGCGGTACGATCGGGCGGTTAACTTTGGCTAGCATATCAGAAGCGCACGAATCGAGCGCCCAGCTCCGGAAAGCCGAGAACTCCATGCGCGAGCGCAAGCCCTCCAAATAGCGAATTGACCTGCTCAATTGCACACGGCCGGGGTTTTCGGCCATCGCGATACGACGCGTATCGTCAAACCCCGTAACGCGGCAGAAACCGAGTTCTTCGAAGATTCCCAGGCCGCTTGCCACTGAGCGCTCATCGACCGGCGTGCGCGCGTCGATTGCAAGGCACATCTGCGCAATGTCGATATCGCTTGCGCAGAATGAATCGTCCCCCGTCTTGCCACGGTTGGAGCGCCACATGGTCTGCAGCGCTCGATAGAGCGTGACAAGCTCATCACGCTCGGGCGCGTAACAATCGAGCAGGCGCTCATTAATACGAGCGTCACGCGACGAATAGAGCAGGTGAATCACAGCGGGCTGTCCATCGCGGCCGGCACGGCCACTCATCTGGTTAAACTCAATCGCGCCAAACGGCATGTGGTAGAGCACGACATGACGGATATCGGGCAAGTTGACGCCCTCACCGAAAGCCGAAGTTGAAACGATGCAGCTGAGACTTCCGTCTCTAAAGGCTTCCTCGACACGGCGGCGATCGGAGCGCGCAAGCCCGGCGTTATAGAACGCGATATGGGTCGCACAGTCGGGCACGCGTTTGCGCAACGTCTTGGCAAGTGCCACGGACTGGTCGCGCGAGTTCACGTAGATAACGGTCTTCTCCCCCGTCGCCACGATCGACACCAGGCGATTTTCGCGGCTCGCAAGGTCACGGTCGTCCTCGAGTTGCAGGTTCTCGCGAACGGTCTCGTCGACCACCGTCCTGGTAATCGGCAATACACGAGCAAGCTCCGCCACGACCGGGGCCGTCGCGGTAGCCGTTGCCGCCATGACAACGGGGTCGCCCAGGGCTTTGAGAATATCGGGCATGTCGAGGTATGCGCTCCGGTCGCCGCCTTTGGCAAGACCGGCATGGTGCGCCTCATCGATAACGACAAAGCCAATACGTCCAGAACGTGCAAAGCGATTGCGATGGATAGACAGGAACTCCGGCGTCGTGAGCACGATGCCGGTGCGGCCCGAAGCCAAGCCGGCAAACACGTCATCGCGCGCTGCTTCCACGGTCTCGCCGGTCAATACGCCCACGCCAATGCCGAGCGCGGCCATCGTCGAGGAAAGGTGATAGGCCTGGTCGGCAACGAGTGCGCGCAGCGGATAGACAAAAATGCTCGCGCGCCCGCGAAGAACCGCCTCGCGTGCGGCATGTACATGGAAAATCAGAGACTTGCCGCGACCCGTTCCCATAACGGCCAAGACGCTGCGGTGGTCGGCCAGGGCGTCGAGTGCCTCGACCTGCGCGCGATGTGGCTGGTTCGAGCCGATAAAGCTATGGATAAGCGAGCGCGTCAGCTCGGTATAGGAAAGCTGGGCGAGCGTCTCGCGCTTACGCGACTCCAGGCGCAGGCCGGAATCCGCCGGCTGCACGCCGCGGCGAAGCTCACATGTCGGATCGTCGATACTGGGCGCCGTGGTATCACGCACCAAGACATCTTTAATCATGAGCTTGGGCTTCACACGTCCCTGCCAATGCTCGGCCACGGCCTCGAACACCAAGTCGACGGCACTGTCGCAATTGATGAGCCTATCGATCTGCGGCACGCGGAACATGATGGCCGGCACACTCGCAGCGCCATCGGTCGCCACAAAGCGCATGTGCTCGCCGGTTTTGCCCACCACGGCGCGATCGCACATCGTCACGCCCTCGGCGGCCAGAAGCGGCACCTTATTGCCCTGGCCAAACGGCTCAAGACGAGAAATCTGCTCGATAGTCTCGATATTTAGCTCGGAGAGGTCAACGGTGGCGGCAACCTCGTCAGTGTCCTCAAAGTCATCGGCGGGAAGCTCCGATAGCACGGCCGAAAGGCGACGGCGGAACTCATCGAGCTTGGATGTCTCGATGGTCACACCTACCGCACCGGCATGCCCGCCGCGACGAATCAACAGGTCGGAGCAACGCTCGACGGCATCGAACAAGTTGACTTTGCCCACCGAGCGGCCCGATCCGCGTGCAACGCCGTCCTCGATCGAGAAGAGCAGCGCCGGCACGTGGTAGCGATTGGTCAGGCGGCTCGCCACGATGCCCTTGACGCCCTCGTGCCAGCCCTCGCCGCCCACGACGATTGCGCGCCCGCCGTCATAAGTCTCCTCGACCTTCGCCATGGCATCGCGCGTAAGCTCGGCCTCGATCTCGCGGCGTTGGCGATTGATTTCCTCGAGCTCGGCTGCCAGTGCACTTGCTTCAATAGGATCACGGGCAAGCAGCAGGTCAAGCGCCAGCTTGGGATCAGCCATGCGGCCGGCAGCGTTCAGACGAGGGATGAGTGAAAACGACAGGCCGTCGGCCGTAATGGTAGAAAGGTCGGCCTTGGCAAGTGCGGCAAGCGCGATATAGCCGGGACGGGCCGTCACGCGCATCTGCTGGATGCCCTCGGCGACCAGTGCGCGATTCTCGGGCGTGAGCGGCATCATGTCGGACACGGTGCCCAGCGCCGCGACCTCTATCAGCGAACGCCAATACGACGGCTTGCCCAAACGCTCTCCCAGAACCTGCACCAGCTTAAGCGCCACGCCGGCACCGGCAAGCTCGCGCGAGGGACCCTCGTCCTCGAGCTTGGGGTCGGTCAGGGGCACGCCCTGCGGCACCTGGTCGGACGGCTCGTGATGGTCCGTGACCACCAAATCGATCCCCAGGCTCTCCAGATAGGAGACCTCTTCCTTGGCAGCAATACCGTTATCGACGGTCACAATCAGGTTGGGTTGAGCGAGCTCGTTGACGCGGTCGAGCGCCGCGCGCGAAAGGCCATATCCCTCGTCAAAGCGGTGCGGGATGAATGGTGTGACATCGGCGTCAAACATCCGCAGCGCCTCGGTCAACAGACAAGTCGACGTAATGCCGTCGACGTCAAAATCACCAAAGACGGCGATGCGTTCGTGGTTGCGAATGGCGCGCTCGACACGATCGGCAACAACCGACATGCCCGGAATGACGAGCGGATCGGCCCAATCACGGTCGAGCGAAGGCGTCAAAAATAGCTGTCCTTCCTCAATCGAGGCAATGCCGTGCGCAACCATAATGCGTGCCACCAGCCCGGGTATGCCCAGACCAGCCGAAAGCTCCTTTTCGAGCTCGGGATTTTGCTGAGCGACCGCCCAGCGATGCGTCGTCTTAAGCGATGACATAGGCGCCCACCCCCGATAGGGGCAGGTCGCCGCGATACCCCTCACGGTTCATAGCGATGAGTCCTCTGTGTATGCCCGCTTCGGCAGGCAGATCTGTTGAACGGATTTATTATACCGTGCGGCACGGACACAGAGCCTCGCAGCACGCCGTGGTTTCGGTAAACGATGCCGGTAATAGCCTCGAAATAATCGAGCGTTTCTGACGCACGGACGCATGCGAGCGTCTAGCATATCCATTCAAAACGGATTCGTGAGCAAAAGGAGTCACAAGAGCATATGAAGCAATGGGTTGGACTGGGAAAGTTCCTCGCAGGGCATATGCAGGTCATCGTTCCGATTTGCGTAACGCTCGGCGTGCTCTTTCCCCAGCAGATCGGCGTACTCAAGCCCATCGTTCCCGCCCTCTTCGCCTTTATGACGTTCCAAGGCGCGCTCAGTAACACCTTCCACCAGGTAGCTGAGGTGTTCCGCCGTCCGCTGCACTTGATTTTGGCGCTGCTCGTCTCGGCGGTGTTTATTCCCATAGCAGCTTATGCCATGGGATCGCTGTTCTTTGGCTCCAACCCCAACCTTGTCTGCGGCATCGTGCTCGAGTACAGCGTACCCGTGGCGGTCACTGCCTTTATGTGGATTAGCATGTTCGGCGGCAACGGCCCGCTCGCGCTTACCATCATCCTGACGTCCTCGGTTATCTCCCCTGCGACGATTCCGCTCACGCTTAAGCTCTTGCTGGGTGCCACTGTCTCGATCGATGTGCCAAGCATGATGCAAGACATGGCCTTTATGATCGCCATCCCCGCCGTGCTCGGCATCGTGATCAACGAGCTCACACGTGGATGGGGACACGAGAAGCTCTCCCCCGCGCTCTCGCCCGCTTGCAAGTTCATGATGATGGGCGTTATCGCCTCCAACTCCACCGCCATGAGCGAGTACGTTCTGCACATGAACGCGATGCGCCTGGAAGTCGCCCTCTTTATTTTGACCTTCGCCATCAGCGGCTTTATCGTCGGTTTTCTGATCGCCCGTGCGCTGCATCTGCCATATAGCGAGACGACTACCATGTGCTTTACCTGCGGCATGCGTAACATCTCTTCGGGCGCCGTCATCGCCACGCAGTACTTTCCGGGCGAAGTCGTGTTTCCCGTCATGTGCGGAACGCTGTTTCAGCAGGTACTCGCCTCGTTTATCGGACATCTCTTCGAGCGTCTAACCGGCGAGGAGCGCGCCGCCCAGCGCAAGCGCGTCGAGGCCGGCCGCGACGCCACGGGACGCTAGACTGTCCGCATTACGCGGGTGATAGTCTTGCTATACGAGCGTTTCCAGATGCGCACGCAGGCGCTCTGCATCGATATCGAGCGTGGTCTCGGCATTGACCTGGGCCAAACGATAACCGACAAAGTAGGGCGAAACCACCCAACGCGGCAACACCTTGGCAATGGTCCGGCCGTCCATGTGGTAGAAGAACAAGTTGTACGACTCCGCGCGGCCGCCGTGGTGCTCGTGCAGGATATAGTGCAGGGCCACCTGAATCGCATCGGCAAACAGGTCCGCTTCGGCTTGGTCGCGGGCGTCGTCGCTGGCGGCGATTCCCTGTGGAGCCGAGACGTTAACCTCAAAGAATCCCATAATCGGTTCGGTTGAGATGTTGACCGAGATTCTCCCCTGTTGCCAAACATTGATGCCTTCGAAATTGGCGGAAGCCAGCGAAGCATAGCCGTCTTCCTGCTCCAAGCCCACAATCTGCATGTGTGGATGGACGAGGCTGCCGCCCGAAAGCGGGCCTTTGTTCTTGTACATGAGCACACTGCGGTACTGTTGGGAATCGAGCATCTGCTGCCAACAGCCCAGGGCAAACCGCATCACATGATGCAGCTCATCCGGTTCATAGGTCGCCAGGTCGGCGTCGTGATTGGCCGACTCGATCAATACGGTCTGACGGGTGGCCCGCAAGGTCTTGAACTTATTCTCGAGCCAGATGCAGTCACCATCGCGCTCGATGACGCTGGCGAGCCCCTCCGTATCACAAAAGGGGCACGCGGTGCCAGGGCGACGATTATCGTCGGGCTTACCGCTCGCCTGCTGAACGTCAAATACCAGTGCCACAGGTTACACCTCCAGCGGCACGATCTTGGTGCCATGCAGCTCGGAGACGCCAAGTGCTGCCGCCACGGCATCGCGGTTGGCCGTGGTAATGCCGCCGCCAGGAAGGATGGTCAGGCGGTCGCCCGCGTACTCGATCAAGCGGACCAGGTTTTCGAAGTTGCCCTCGATCGACGTACCGGCAGCGCCGCCATGCGTGAGGATGCGCGTAACGCCGCAGTCGGCAAGTGTATCAATCGCATCGAGCTGAGCCTCGGGCGAGAGCTGGTCAAACGCCATGTGGAAGGTGATGTCAAGGGACTCGCGCTTGCACTCCTCGGCCGCACACCCCGCAGCCATCACCAAGGCACCGAGCGTGAGTTCGTCGAGCGCCCATCCGCCAGCACAAGGCTTGCAACAGCCAAAGACCAGACCATCGACGCCGGCGCTTACGGCAAGGCCCAGATCCATCTCCATCATGCGCAGCTCGTCCTGGTTGTAATGAAAGTCCCCGCCGCGCGGACGAATCATGCACATCACGCGCGCATCGTGCTCGTGAGCGTAGCTGACCGTAGCGCTGATAACGCCGGCGGAAGGTGTGGTGCCGCCAACGGCAAGGTTGTCGCACAGCTCAATACGACTCGCACCGGCCTTAATGGCCGCCGGCACCCGCTCAAAGTTCTCGGCACAAAACTCGTACAGCATAGATAGACCCCCGAAGACAGCAGATGTTTTCCGACGGGCATTGTCACACACCCCCATGAAGTTGCGGTGGAATAAGGACTCTTTTGGCCTCTGAGGCTCCCATTTAGTCCCTATTCCACCGCAACTTAAAGGGGTAGTCGTTGGCATCTGCCACAACGTCGATGTTTTGACAACGACAGCGAAAGCCCGCCAGAGCGAGCAAGGTGCCTTGAAACAAGGCGGCATTGACCTTCTGGTCATGCCGCCGAAGTTGAAAGGCAGATTGCCGCCCTGGCGGGTTTGCAGCGTCGAGCCGTTACGCGGTTTGGTAAAACCGCGTAACTAGTTAGCCACCAAGATATGCTTTACGCACGTTATCGTCGTGGAGCAGCTCTTGGCCGGTGCCGGTCATGGTGATCTTGCCGGTCTCGAGCACGTAGCCGCGTGTGGCGATCGAGAGCGCCATCTGCGCGTTCTGCTCGACCAGAAGCACCGTGGTGCCGGCCTTGTGCAGGTCCTCGACAATCTGGAAGATCTGCTCAATCAGAATCGGCGCCAGACCCATGGAAGGTTCGTCGAGCATAAGCAGTTTGGGGTTACTCATAAGGGCGCGGCCCATAACGAGCATCTGCTGCTCGCCACCCGAAAGGGTGCCGGCGACCTGGCGACGGCGCTCCTTCAGGCGCGGGAACTGCTCGTAGACGCGCTCAAGGCCCGGAGCAACCGTGGACTTGGGCTGCGTGTAGGCGCCCATCTCCAGGTTCTCCTCGACCGTCATCTGCAAAAAGGCGCGACGGCCCTCGGGCACCTGGGCCAGGCCCTTACCAACCAGCTTATCGGCGGGCGTATGAGTAATGTCCTCGCCCATAAACTTGATGGAGCCGGTCTTGGAGCGCAGCAGGCCCGAGACGGTCTTGAGCGTTGTGGACTTGCCGGCACCGTTCGCACCGATCAGAGCCACGATCTCGCCCTCGTTGACGTTAAAGGAGATGTCCTTGATGGCGTGGATGGCACCGTACCAGACGTTGATGTTGTAGACGGAAAGCATCGGCTCTGCCATTTAGTTCTCCCCCTTATCCTGCTTGCCCAGATACGCCTCGATAACGGCGTCGTTGTTCTGGATTTCCTCGGCCGTGCCCTTGGCGATGACCTTACCAAAGTTGAGCACGCAGATGCCCTCACAGATGTTCATAACGAGCGACATGTCGTGCTCGATAAGCATGATGGCGATGCCGAAGGTGTCACGAATCTTGACGATGTTCTCCATGAGCTCGGCGGTCTCGGACGGGTTCATGCCGGCGGCAGGCTCGTCGAGCAGCAGCAGCTTGGGGTTGGTGGCAAGCGCACGGACGATCTCCAGACGACGCTGAGCGCCGTAAGGCAGCGAGCCGGCCTGCTCATTTGCCAGATGCTCCATATCAAAGATGGACAGCAGCTCCATGGCGCGCTCGTGGGCGGCCTTCTCGTGCTTCCAATACGTCGGCAGGCGCAGCACGCCCTCAAAGCCGGAGTAACGCTCCTGGTTATGCAGGCCGACCTTAACGTTATCCTCCACCGTCATGGTGTTAAACAGGCGGATGTTTTGGAAGGTGCGGGCAATACCCATGCGGTTGACCTGGTAGACCGACTTGCCCGAGGTGTCCTCACCGTCGAGCAGGATGGTGCCGTGCGTGGGCTGGTACACCTTGGTGAGCAGGTTGAAGACCGTGGTCTTACCGGCACCATTGGGGCCGATCAGGCCGGCGATCTCGGTCTTGCCGATAGTCAGGCTAAAGTCGTCGACTGCCTTAAGGCCACCGAACTCAATGCCCAGGTGGATGCACTCGAGCGCCGGGCGCTGGCCCAGGTCGCGATCGGGAACGATGGCGCCAGAAGGATACGGGACCATCTTGCCCTTGTTGAACTCAAATTTACTGGGCATCGGCTGCCACCTCCTTCTTGGAAGCAAAACGGTCCTTGACGCGACCGAAGAACGCCTTGAGCTGCGGGTTGTTGGTAAAGATCATGACCAGGATCAGCACGATGGCGTAGATGAGCATGCGGTAGTCCGAGAACTGACGGAGCAGCTCAGGAAGCACCGTGAGCAACGCCGCCGCGATGACGGAGCCGCGCATGTTGCCCAGACCGCCCAGGACCACGAACACCAGGATGAGGATCGACGTGTTGAAGTCGAACTTGGTGGCGGAGAGCTGCGAGAAGTTACCGCCGAAGAGAGCTCCGGCAGCACCGGCGAGGGCAGCGGAAACCACGAAGGCGATCATGCGGTACTCGGTGACGGAGATGCCTACGGACTCGGCTGCAATCTTGTTATCGCGCACGGCCATGATGGCACGGCCGGTACGGCTGCGCACCAGGTTGAGTACAATCACGAGCGCGACCATGACCAGGATGGCACCGGCGAGGAAGGTCGAGTACGTCGACACGCCCGAGGCACCCTGGGCGCCCTTGATGATGGCGGTGCCGTCCTCGAGCAGGTGCAGGTCGTCGATCGTGGAGTTGCCCGTGATGTTAAAGATCACATGCAGGCCGCGGGAGTCGACACCCACAATGAGGCAGGTGACGATCTCTTTGATGATCTCGCCAAAAGCCAGGGTCACGATGGCCAGATAGTCGCCGCTCAGGCGCAGGACCGGGATACCGATCAAGAAGCCCAAGATGGCAGCGGCGATAGCGCCGACCACAATGCTGATGACAAGACGTATTGGATCGGAGGGGACGGCGCTCTCGAGGGCAACCGCGGTAACGATGCCCGTATAGGCGCCGACGCTCATAAAGCCCGCGTGGCCCAGCGACAAGTCGCCCGCGATGCCGACAACGAGGTTGAGCGAGATGGCCATAACGATGTAGGCCGTGATGGGAACCAACTGGCCGGCGATCATGCGCGGGATCATATGGTTGGACTGCATAAAGAACACGATGGCGAATGCCACGATGCACATGGCGTACGTGACAAAGTCGTGACGCGTCTGCTTGTCTTTAAGGAACTTCATAACGCTCACCTACACCTTCTCGGGGACGTACTTGCCCAAGAGGCCGGCAGGCTTGACGAGCAGGACGATGATCAAAACACCAAAGACGATGGAGTTGGCAAGGCTCGTGGAAATGTAAGCCTGCGCCATCGCTTCGATGATGCCGATGAGAATGCCACCGACAAAGGCACCGGGGATGGAGCCGATGCCGCCGAAGACGGCGGCGTCGAAGGCCTTAATGCCAGGCATGGCGCCCGTGGTGGGCTGCAGGACCGGCGAGTAGGAGCACAGGAGCACGCCGGCGATGGCGGCAAGGGCGGAGCCGATGGCAAAGGTCATCGAAATAGTGCGGTTGACGTTGATGCCCATGAGCTGAGCGGCGGACTTGTCCTCGGACACGGCGCGCATGGCCTTGCCCATCTTGGTCTTACCTGTAAAGAACATCAGACCGGCCATGATAACCAGGCAGGCGACGATGGTGACGAGCGAAACGGCGCTTACGTTGAACTTGGCCAAGAACTCCGGCACCGGGAAGGTGACGAGCGAAGTGAAGTTCTTGGGCGTGGCGCCCCACAGGAGCTGCGCGGCGTTCTGCAGGAAGTAGGACACGCCGATGGCCGTGATCAGAACGGCCAGCGGGCCCGCCTGACGCAGCGGCTTGTATGCCAGACCCTCGATGAGAACACCGAGAACCGTGCAGACCACACAAGAGAGAACTACAGATGCCCAGCCCGGGAGGCCGAGATACGACGTGGCGCAGAACGAGACATAGGCACCGACCATGATGACGTCGCCGTGAGCGAAGTTGAGCATCTTGGCGATACCGTAGACCATGGTGTAGCCCAACGCGATGATGGCGTAGACGCTGCCCATGGACAGGCCGTTGACCAGGTATTGGATAAAGACCGTCATGTTCCACATCCCCCTTTCGAATAGGTTTCCAGTTGATGTATGAAACAGGGACGTTACGTTGTCCCTAGATACCAAGCAAGCAGGGAAGGCCAAAACCTCCCCTGCTTGGGATCAAAACCGCTCTATGTAAGGCGGCCTATTAGGCCTGTACGTACTTGCCGTCGGTAATGACGTACGCCGTCGGGTCCTTCTGGACCTGACCCTTGTCGTTCCAGGAGAGCTTGCCAGTCAGGCCGTCAACAGTAATCTTGAGCATAGCCTCGGGAAGCTTCTCGGCAACCTCGGTGGGGTCGGCGTCGACGCCCAGGCCGGCCTCCTTGAGAGCCTCGACCACAGCATGCACGCCGTCGTAGGCGTCGGCGGCAAACTGGTCGGGGGTATCGCCGTACTTATCCTTGTAAGCGTTGACGAAGTCGGCGTTCTTCTCGTCGTCGGCGGAGAACGGGGTCATGAGCAGCAGACCCTCGGCAAGAGAGGTGTCGAAGCCCTCAACGCCCAGGATGCCGTCCATGCCGTCGCAGCCCATCATCTTGACGTCGTAGCCCATGTCCTTGGCGTTCTTGAGCAGGACGGACGCCGGCGTGTAGTAGATCGGCGCAAAGATCATGGTGGCGCCTGCCTGCTTGGCCTTGGTCAGCTGGTTGGTAAAGCTCGTGGCGGAGTCGTCCTTAAAGGTCTCCTCGTCGACAATCTCAAGCTTAGACTTAGCGGCCTGGGCCTTAAAGGAATCTGCGATGCCCGAAGAATAGGCATCGCCGGAGTTATAGAACAGCACGAACTTCTCGTTCGCATACTTCTCTGCCAGGAACTTGGCAGCGTTGACACCTTGGTTGGGGTCGGTAAAGCAAACCTGGAAGACGCAATCCTTGCCCTTGGTAACGTCCTCGGAGGACGCGGACGGGGTGATCATGAACGTCTCGGGGTCGTTGCCGCACTCGGCGGCAACGGCGACCGACGCACCCGTGGTGGTCGGACCGACGAGGGCCTGCATGCCCCAGTCGAGCAGGGTGTTGAAGGCGTTGACGGCCTTCTCGCCATCGGCCTGGTCGTCCTCGGCCTTGCTGACAAGCGGCAGCTCCTTGGTCGAGAAATCCTTGCAGCCAAGCTCGACAGCCTGTGTAACGGACTTGCCGTAGGACGCGTTAGCGCCGGTCAGCGGGCCGATGGTGCCGATCTTAAACGAAGCGTCGCCCGACGCGGAACCGCTGTCGCCGCCGTTGGAGGAGCAGCCAGCTAGAATGGACATCGCCCCCAGACCTGCTGCGCTCGCGATAACGCTCCTGCGATTCATAACAGGGTTCAATGACTTACCGGTGAGGCTCGACATGCGGCTCTCCTCTCAAATCTCGTCGGGTTTTGGTTGCCCGACAGGCCATCCTTCGCCGTGTTCGGCGTTCGCAAAATAGTAGACGCTTTAGTTAGGAAAAGTGGCGATTATTTCAACTTTTCTTTGGATTTGTTCATTTATCCATAGTTCTGCGTATTCCTACTACTTTATGCAGTAATGACACTTTATTATGTAAAAGTAATGTTTCCATTCTGTTACAAGCGTTCCCGCTCTCAATAAACATGGTGCCCCCTTTTTTCGCTGGCCGCGACGCGTCCGTCTTGCGGTACAGGGCAAACCTTATGGCGCAAACGTTGACAGTTTGTTACGGGAGTTCGTTTGTAGCGAGCGTGTTTCCAATATTTCCGCAGCGTTTCGGGGGTAGCGTTTTGCACAGCTCCGGCTGCCTGGCAAGCACGCGCCCGCACTTCACGCTAGAATGCACTCAACCTATAAGCAGTTAATCCATCCACAAGATGCACGAAGGAGCTATCTATGAGCGAACCCCTGCGCACCGTGAACGTCGGTCTGATCGGTCTGGGAACCGTCGGCGGCGGCGTGGCCCGTCTGATCAAGAGCCACCACGATGAGTACCTGGCAGCCTACGGCATCGACCTTAAGCTGACCCGCGCCTGCGCGCTTGCTTGGGAGCAGGCCGAGGCAGCCGGCATTGAGCGCGAGGCCTTTACGAGCGACTGGCACGACGTCGTCACCGACCCCGCCATCGACATCGTCGTCGAGCTGATCGGCGGCGAGCACCCCGCAACCGAGATCTTCACCACCGCCTTCGAGAACGGCAAGCACGTCGTCTCTGCCAACAAGGCCCTGCTGGGCCGTCACGTCGAGACGCTCGCCGAAAAGGCGCGCGCGTGCGGCGTGCAGATTAAGTGCGAGGCCAGCTGCGGCGGCGGCATCCCCATCGTCAGCACGCTTGAGCACGACCTGGTGGGCAACAAGATCCTGACCATCGCCGGCATCCTCAACGGCACCACCAACTACATCCTGTCTCGCATGGATGCCGAGGGCGCCGATTACGCCGATGTGCTCGCCGACGCACAGGCCAAGGGCTATGCCGAGGCCGACCCGTCCGCAGACGTCGACGGCTTCGACGCCGCCAGCAAGACGGCAATCCTCGCCTCCATCGGCTTTGGCACCCGCGTGACCACCGACGACGTATACCAGCAGGGTATCCGCACCATCGGCGCCGAGGACATCGCCCAGGCCCGCGAGCTCGGCTATACCATCAAGCTGCTGGGCATCGCCCGCAACACCGACGCCGGCGTCGACGTTCGCGTGCACCCCACGCTGATCCCCGCCGACCACATGCTTGCCAAGGTCAACGGCGCCATGAACGCTGTCTACGTGGTAGGCGACGCCGTGGGCGAGACCATGTTCTACGGTGCCGGCGCAGGCTCCTTCCCCACCGCGAGCGCCGTCGTGGGCGATATCCTGTCGCTCTCCGAGCAGATCAGCCGCGGCGTGGCTCCGCTGCCCGAGATTGAGCCCTATGGCCACAACCTCGCCTTTAAGCCCATGGACGAGCTCCAGACCAAGTACTATGTGCGCCTGAAGGTCGCCGACCGCGTGGGCGCCCTGTCCGAGACGGTCGATATCTTTGCCAAGCACAACATCTCGATCTCGCTCATCAACCAGGTCGAGGACGGCAAGTCGGGCGTCAGCGATGCCTGCTCGGTCATCTTCCTGACGCACCGCGCGCTCGAGAAGGACGTCCAGGCTGCCGCCGCCGAGCTTGCCAGCGTCGACTGCGTGGCCGAGGTCGCCAACGTCCTGCGCATCGAGGACGTCGAGGCTTGGACCGAAGGCGTCATGGCCAACTAATTCGGTCTTCGCTTTACGGCATATTGCGTGAGGGGCTCTCGTCCAGCAGTGGACGAGAGCCCCTTTGCTTGCGCGCATGGGGCGTATTGGCGCAATCCGCATTTGAACGACTTGGCCGCTCCTGACAGCCGGTGATACCGTTCGCCGACATGCAGCCGGAGCCGATTTTGACTGCCGTTATGCTGTGCTGCGTATATCCGCCCGCAAAGAGAGGAAGCACCATGTTGCTCGAGGGCAAGAAAGCGATCATCACCGGAGGCACGCGCGGTATCGGCTATGCCATCGCCTGCCGTTTTATCGAGGAAGGTGCTGCCGTCACCGTCTTTGGCTCGCGCCAGGAGACTGCCGACGCTGCCGTTGAGAAACTGACGACCGCTTATCCCGAGGCCAAGGTCTGGGGCCGCTCCTGCGACCTCACCTCGCTCGAGGCCGTAACCGAGGCTTTTACCCAGGCCGCCGCCGATATGGGTGGCCTGGACACGGTCGTCAACAATGCCGGCATCTCCCAGCGTTCTCCCCTTTTGGACTACACGGCCGAGGAGTTTGCAAAGGTCATGGACCTCAACGTCGTCGCCGTCTTTAACGGCCACCAGGCTGCCGCCAAGATCATGACCGAGGCCGGCCACGGCGGCACCATCACCACCACGAGCTCGATGGTCGCCAAGTATGGCCAGCCCTCCGGCGTCGGCTATCCCACGTCCAAGTTTGCCGTCAACGGCATGGTCCAGTCGCTCTCGCGCGAGCTCGCCCCCATGGGCATTCGCGTCAATGCCGTCGCACCCGGCGTGACCAAGACCGACATGGTCGCCAACCTGCCCGAAGAGGTTATTAAGCCCATCATCGCCACCATTCCGCTGGGTCGCATGGGCGAGCCCGAGGATGTCGCCAACGCCTTTGTTTTCCTGGCGAGCGACATGTCCTCCTATGTTACGGGTGCCGTGCTCCCCGTCGACGGAGCCGCCCGCTCCTAAAGGTCGAAAGTTTCGGCTTCGAACCTCAACAGAGCTCAACGCAAAAGGCGCGCTGTCTGCATCAACCGCAGGCAGCGCGCCTTGCTCTGTTTATAGGGGAAACTGCGTCCCGGTATTTCAGCTCAGAACGGGGCGCAGTTTCCCTCAGGCCCATCTTTCGGAAACTACGTCCCATTCTGGGCGCGGATTCTGGGACACGCTTTCCGAAACGGTCCCCTCACGGAAACCGCATCCCACTCTGGGCGCCAATTCCGGGATGCATTTTCCGCGGCGACGTTGGCTACCTGCCGTCGTCGTCCTGGGCTTCATCGCGGGCGTAGAGCTCCAGCATGCGGCGGCGGTACTCATGAACGGCGAGCTTGGCGCGCTCTAGGCGGCGACGCTCGCGCGCAGTCAGCTTGGACGGGTCGATCTCATCGCCATAGGTTTTCTCGGCCAGCAAATGGGCGGCATCGACAATACGGGCATCGATGCGTTCGCTCGCCGCTTCGGCCGAAAGGCGGTCAGCAATGGAATCAATCGTGGGCATACCGTCGAGCGAGCGACCATGTCCATGCGATGTCAACAGCTCGTGCTCGCGGGCGAGAAGACTTGCAAGGTCGTGATGGGCGCGCAGGATATTGAGCGCATCGGAAGGATGCTCGGCAACCTCCGCCACGGCGGCGACCGGCGCGGCATCGACCACGCGGTAGAAGAGCTGCGCGAGCAGTGGCATCAGGAACACCGTGATGGCGCCGGCTGCCACCATAACCGAAGCGACGCCCTGCGATAATGCGCCGGCGTTGACAGCGACGCTCGTCACGGCGACGATAATCGGCAGCGCCGTGGTGCAGTAGAGCGCTACGGTAATGCGGCCGTGGGCAGAAACATCGCGCGTCTTAGGGCAGATGCTCATGGAGACGACAATGGGCACGGCGCGGATAACCAGCAACGCCACGATAAAGCCCACGAGCAGGCCAGGGCGCGATGCTACAGCCGTCAGGTCGATCTTGGCACCCGACACGGTAAAGAACACCGGGATTAAAAAGCCATAGGCAAGGCCATCGAGTTTAAGCTCGAGCGTATGGTTGCCCTCGGGGATGATATAGCGCAGGACAAAGCCCGCCGCAAAAGCGCCCAGCACGATATCGAGGCTAAATATGGCGGAAAACGCCACGAGCGTGACCAGGATGAGCACTGTGAGGCGCACGAACGTCTGAGAAGTCGTATCGGCGCGCTCCTGAATAAAGGCAAAGAAGCGGCTGCCGATACGCTTGGAGCGGCTGGGGACCACGGCAAGCAGCACGCACACCACGGCGAACAGTCCCAAGATCAACAGCGTCTCGATACCCGTACGGGCAGACAGCAGCACCGACATGGCAAGCACGGGCCCGAGCTCGCCCCACGTACCGTAGGCAAGAATCGAATCGCCGACGCGCGTCCCGGCAAGCGACCGCTCGCGCAAGATGGGCATGAGCGCCCCAAGCGCCGTCGAGGTCAACGCCAGCGTCACGGCGATGCCATCAAAATGACTGACCGAAAACCACGGGGTAAAGCGCACGGCAAGCCAGGCGATGCCAAACGTGACGACCCACGTCGCCATGCCGTAGCGCCCCTCGATGCCCGTGATGTTCTTGGGATCGATCTCAAAGCCGGCAAGCAGGAACAAAAAGGCCAGGCCGAGCTCGGACACGAGTGAGACCTCGGCATCTACATGGATAATGCCGAGCATATGAGGCCCCAGCACCGCGCCGAACACGAGCAAAAAGACCGTCTCGGGAACGGGTTTTCCGGGAATCGCCGAGGCGATGAAGGGGCTTGCAAAGGCCACGAGTGCGATGATGGCGAGCGAAACAAATGCCATGTGATGCCTTTCTCTTGTTTGCGCTCCACTGTAGCACCCTCGCCGTCCTCAACGCGCCACGAGCTGTCGTATCATAGTGAGGTTTAAAAGTATGCGGCTCAAGGCGACCGCGAGGCTTGCCCCGCAAACCGACCGCTGCCGCATACCGCACCGTACGCCCAACCGATCAGGAAGGCAGGAACCAATGGTCTCTCGTATCTACGTGGAGAAGAAACCCGGGTTCGACGTCGAGGCTCAGCAGCTCAAGGGCGAGCTGACCGAGATTCTCGGCATCAAGGGCATCGAGGCCCTGAGGATCATCAACCGCTACGACGTCGAGGGCATCGATGAGGAGCTGTTCCGCTCCTGCGTGCCGACCGTCTTTAGCGAGCCCCAGGTCGATGTGACCTACGACGAGCTCCCCGCAAGCGATGGCGCCGTCTTTGCCGTCGAATTCCTGCCTGGCCAGTTTGACCAGCGCGCCGACTCCGCCAGCGAGTGCGTGCAGCTCATCAGCCAGGGCGAGCGCCCTGTCGTGCGTTCCGCCAAGGTCTATATAATCTCGGGCGCCCTGGACGAGGCCGCCATCGAGGCCATCAAGCACTACGTGGTGAACCCCGTCGAGGCCCGCATCGCCTCGCTCGACCTACCCGAGACGCTGCACATGGAGACCCCCGAGCCTGCGCCCGTCGAGGTGCTTGACGGCTTCCGCGAGCTCGACGAGGCCGGTCTTGCCGCCTTTATCTCCGATCGCGGTCTTGCCATGGACGAGGCGGACATCGCCTTCTGCCAGCAGTACTTCCGCGATGAGGATCGCGACCCCACCATCACCGAGATTCGCGTGATCGACACCTATTGGTCCGACCACTGCCGCCACACCACCTTCGGCACCGTCCTGGATGACGTGACGATCGACGACGCTGTGGTGCAGCAGGCCTTCGACCGCTACATGGAGATGCGCCACGAACTCGGTCGCGACGCCAAGCCCGTCTGCCTCATGGACATGGGCACCATCGGCGCCAAGTACCTTAAGAAGACCGGCGTCATGACCGATGTCGATGAGTCCGAGGAGATCAACGCCTGTACCGTCAAGGTGAAGGTCGATGTCGATGGCGAGGACCAGGACTGGCTGTTCCTCTTTAAGAACGAGACCCACAACCACCCGACCGAGATCGAGCCCTTCGGCGGTGCCGCCACCTGCGTGGGCGGCGCTATCCGCGACCCGCTCTCGGGCCGCAGCTATGTGTATCAGGCCATGCGCGTCACCGGTGCCGGCGACCCCACCGTCCCCGTGTCCGAGACGCTCGAGGGCAAGCTGCCGCAGCGCAAGCTCGTGACCACCGCCGCTGCCGGCTACTCCAGCTACGGCAACCAGATCGGCCTTGCCACCGGTCAAGTCAACGAGCTCTATCACCCCGGTTACGTGGCCAAGCGCATGGAGGTCGGCGCCGTCGTGGGCGCTACCCCGGCAAACCACGTGCGTCGCGAGTGCCCCGCCCCCACCGACAAGATCATCCTGTTGGGCGGCCGCACCGGCCGTGACGGCATCGGCGGTGCCACCGGCTCCTCCAAGACCCAGAACACCGAGTCCATCGAGACATCGGGCGCCGAGGTCCAGAAGGGCAACGCCCCGGTCGAGCGCAAGCTGCAGCGCCTGTTCCGCCGCGGCGATGCCTGCCGTCTGATCAAGCGCTGCAACGACTTTGGCGCCGGCGGTGTCTCGGTCGCCGTAGGCGAGCTTGCCGACGGCCTGTATGTCGACCTTGATACCGTGACCAAGAAATACGACGGTCTTGACGGCACCGAGCTCGCCATCTCTGAATCCCAGGAGCGCATGGCCTGCGCCGTCGCCGACGGTGACGTCGAGGAGTTCATGGGCTACGCCGCCGAGGAGAACCTGGAGGCGACCGTTATCGCCGAGGTTACCGCCGAGCCGCGCATGCGCATGGCCTGGAACGGCGTCGCCATCGTCGATCTGTCCCGCGAGTTCCTCAACTCCAACGGTGCGCCCAAGCACCAGGTCGCCCACGTCTGCGCCCGCAGTGTGTGGCAGCCCAGCTGGGCCGGTACCACGCTCGCCGAGCGCATGACCTCGCTCGTCACCGACCTCAACGTCGCTTCCAACAAGGGCCTTTCCGAGCGCTTCGACTCCACCATCGGCGCCGCGACCGTGCTTATGCCTTTTGGCGGCAAGACGCAGCTCACCCCGAGCTCGGCCATGGTCGCCAAGTTCCCCGTGGACGGCGAGACCACCACGGCGAGTGCCATGGCATGGGGCTTCAACCCCTATTTGATGGAGGCCGACCAGTTTGCGGGCGCCTACCTGTCCGTGGTCGAGTCCATCGCCAAGCTCGTTGCCGCCGGCTTTGAGCACAAGCGCGCCTACCTCTCCTTCCAGGAGTACTTCGAGCGCCTGCGCACCGAGGCCGAGCGCTGGGGCAAGCCCATGGCTGCCGTCCTGGGTGCCCTTATGGCCCAGGTCGACCTGGGTGCCGGCGCCATCGGCGGCAAGGACTCCATGAGCGGTTCGTTTGAGGACGAGGCCGGCGAGCTCAACGTTCCGCCGACCCTGATCAGCTTCGCCGTCGCCGTGGGCAAGGCCGCCCGCGCCGTCTCGCCCGAGTTCAAGGGCCTCACGCACCGCGTCGTCCGCATCGCCCCCGCCACCTATGGCGAGGACTACCGCCCCGATGCTCAGCAGCTGCTCGCCGCGTTTGACGCCGTCGAGGCGCTCACTGCTACCGGCAACGCCCTGGCCATCTCCACGCCCGGCTACGGCTGCGGCGCCGAGAGCCTCTTTAAGATGTGCGTCGGTAACCAGATCGGTATCGAGCTTGCCGAGGATGTAGACGTGGAGAGCCTCTTCACCCCGCTCTACGGTAGCTTTATCGTCGAGCTCGCCGAGGATGCCGAGCTGCCCGAGGTCGCCGACGGCGTTGTCGTCGAGCCCCTGGGCACCACCGTCGAGGGCTATGTCATCGACACCGGCTCCGAGGTCATCGAGCTCGCCGAGCTCCAGGAGGCCTGGGAGAGCGGCATCGAGGGCGTCTTCGCCTACCGCAGCGCCGGCAAGACCCCCGAGGTCGAGACTATCGACTTCCGCGCCAAGGATATCCACGTGTACGGCGGCGCCAAGATCGCCCGCCCGCGCGTAATCATCCCCGTGTTCCCCGGCAACAACTGCGAGTACGACAGCGCCCGCGCCTTCCGTGCCGCCGGTGCCGAGGCCGACACCTTCGTGATCAACAACCTCACGCCCGAGGCCGTCGCCGAGAGCACCCACGAGCTTGCGCGCCGCATCCGTGCAAGCCAGATCGTTATGATCCCCGGCGGCTTCTCGGGCGGCGACGAGCCCGACGGCTCTGCCAAGTTCATCACGGCGTTCTTCCGCGCTCCCGAGGTCACCGAGGCAGTCCGCGACTTGCTCAAGGCCCGCGATGGCCTGATGCTGGGCATCTGCAACGGCTTCCAGGCCCTGATCAAGCTCGGCCTGGTGCCCTACGGCGACATCGTCGACGCCACGCCCGATGCGCCCACGCTGACGTTCAACACCATCGGTCGCCACCAGAGCCGTCTGGTGCGCACCCGTATCTCGTCCAACCTGTCCCCGTGGCTTTCGCAGTGCAGCCTGGACGACCCCTACACCGTCGCCATCAGCCACGGCGAGGGCCGCTTTGTCGCCAATGACGAGGTGCTCGCCCAGCTGATCGCCAACGGCCAGGTCGCCACGCAGTACGTGGGTGAAGACGGAAAGCCCAGCATGGATCTTTCCGTCAACCCCAACGGCTCCGCACTCGCCATCGAGGGCATCACGAGCCCCGACGGCCGCGTCCTGGGCAAGATGGGCCATGCCGAGCGTCGCGGCGACAACCTGTACCGCAACGTGCCCGAGCATGTCCCCGGCGATAAGTTCATGCCGATCTTTGAGAGCGGCGTGGCCTACTTCGCTTAAACCTTTCCCATCGGGTACAATCCCCTCGGGTAACAACACCCGCCACCGACACATCCGGTGGCGGGTTCTTTTTTGCTTCGCGCATGCAGGAAGGACATCATGGAAAGCCGCAAGCCGTATCTCGCCACCCTGCCCGGACTCATCCTGGGCTGTCTTGTTTGTTGCGCGCTCTGGGGATCGGCCTTTCCCTGCATCAAGATCGGCTACGCACTCTTTGGTATCCCGGCGCGCGATAGCGCCTCGCAGCTGCTCTTTGCGGGCTTGCGCTTCACGCTTGCCGGCGCCCTGGTTGTCGTTGGGATGAGTGCGGCCCAGCGCCGCCCCCTCATTCCGCAGGCTCGCGACATCAAGCCCATCTTTGTCTTGTCGCTCTTCCAGACTATCGGGCAGTACTTCTTTTTCTATCTGGGCCTCTCGCACGCCAGCGCCATGTCGAGCTCCATCATCGAGGCCAGCGCCAACTTCCTCGCAATCCTCTTTGCCGCCCTGGCATTTCACACCGAGAAGCTCAATGCGGCCAAGGTGCTTGGCTGTGCGCTGGGCTTTGCCGGCGTCGCGCTCGTCAACCTCTCGGGCGCAGATGGCACCTTTGGCTTCAGGCTCGATGGCGAGGGCTTTATCCTAGCCTCCACTGTCGCGGGTGCTCTTTCGACCTGCCTGATCGGCATCTTCTCGCGCAAGCATGACGGCGTCTTGCTCGCCGGCTGGCAGTTTTTAGTCGGAGGTTTGGTCCTTACCACCATCGGGTTTTTGATGGGCGGCGCGCTCTCCCCCACCGCAATCATCCCCGCCATCGCACTCATTATCTATATGGCACTCATTTCCGCCGTCGCGTACTCGCTATGGTCGCGTCTGCTTGCCGTCAACCCCGTCAGCCGTGTGTCGGTCTTTGGCTTTATGAATCCAGTCTTTGGCGTACTGTTGAGCGCTCTGCTGCTCGGCGAGGGCGCTGGCACGAGCCCTGTTACCGTACTTGTTGCCCTGCTGTTGGTCTGCGGCGGCATCATCATCGTCAACAGGCCCAAAAAGGTCTAACGAACTACCCCTATTTAGCAGAGGGGGTTCACATGCTTTAGCTTAATGGAGTACATCGGAGAGCCGAGGGCCGCCACGCCCGCCAGCGTGCGCCCTTTTTCTAGCGTATCTGGGCGCCGGCTTTCTTCTTCTCGCGCTTTACGCGGTAGAGCTCCGCGTCGGCAGCACGAAACAAGTCTTGCCAGGTATCGACGCCATCACCGACCCGTGCGTAGCCGATGGACATCCGCAACAGATACGGAACCTCGGCGCGCGCGAGCTCATCGTTGATTGTCGCGCACAGATGCATGATATCCTGTTCCGCCACTGCCTTTTGGAGCACCACGAACTCATCGCCACCATAACGTGCGATAAAGCCGCCAGACGCCGAGCAGACTTCTTTGAGCGCAGCGGATATGACCTGAAGAGCATGGTCGCCCTCCACATGCCCATAGCGATCGTTAATCTGCTTAAAGCCGTCGGCGTCCATCATAAGCAGATATACATCTTCGGCCTGATCCACATTTGAGAAGAGCGACAGCATATAGGTCTCAAAACGGTTGCGATTGTTAAGTCCAGTCAACGGGTCGGTCGAGATGAGCTGCTCCTGGTAGATGATGTAGAGCAGCAACATGCTAATCATTATGCCGACACAAAGGCCGGGCACCGAGTATACGACCTGAAAGGTACCGCCCACCAGGGCCGGAATGGCGAAAAATGCCAAGGTTCGATAGATGGCCTTCGTCTGCAGGCTCTCGACCCTGCGAGATTGCACAAATGCATGCAGGGACGTATGTATAACGTAACAGTAGCTGACGATGGGCTGGATCATATAGGCAAAGCCGCGACGATACACGCCCTGCGAATCGATATAGAACAGGGCGTGCGTCCAGTAACTGGTAAACGCCAGCACGACCACCAGAGCCGTAGGCAACGCTACAAGCACCACCCTATAGCGCGAGGTCAAAAGGCGAGAACCCTGCACCGTCTCGGAATAGATAAACCAAATGAGACACGCGATAGCAAAGAGCGAAAACGAAACCGCGTTGGAAATCCAGTTGGCAGCAATGCCCAACGTGCCGTCCACACCGTCCGAAAGCGTCCAGATCATATCGAATAATATGTACGCGGCAGAGGCGTAGCCAAGCATGCTAAACAATAGCTGCTGGGTGCTCGAGAACAAGGAGCGACGACTTCGCACGGCAAGCCCGATAAGAACAATCATGCATAGCACGAATATCTCAATCTTGAGTGCCTTAACCACTAGCGCCATCCCTTCAATACCCAAGTGGTCAGAATCGCCCAATTCGAATCAGGGCAATAAACACCCCTTTACTCCACAGGGGTAAAGGGGATAATAGCAGAGCGCCCGAACATCACTGCAAAACAGTTTCTGTTCGGGCGCCCATACGGCGCGAATTGCACACGCCGGCATCATTGATGGGTATCGATTGCTACTCGCCATCGATGTCAGTCGCGACGGCCTCCTCTATGGCCTCGACACCGACAGGCGACAGATCCTCCTTGCCTTGGCAGAACTTCTTGTCGACCCAGCCAGTCAGAATCGGAGCCATGATCGCCGTGATGATAACGGCGGTGGCGATCTGAGCGTACGCGGTGGGCGCAAGCTCGGCGTAGCGCGGTGCGACCTCGGCGAGGGCAACCGGTGTGGTCATAGCCGTGCCGGCAATGGTGGAGCAAGCCACAGCGGCCTTGCCATTGCCGCCGCACAGACGCTCGAACGCAAAGGTGATGGGACCGACGACAAACAGCGTGACAAGGCCCAGCAAGATGCCGGAAATACCGCCGGTGATAAAGCTCGACAGGCTCATGGACGCACCGAGCTGAAATCCGATGACGGCAATCGCGGGATTGGCACCGGGAACCAGCAGGTTCTTGATAAACGGGAACAGGTTGCCCAGAACCATGCCAATAACGAGTGGCAAGATGGAGCCGATAATGGTGCCAATGGGAATGTTGGCGAGGCCGGAAACACCGAGGATGATCATCGTGACGGCGGGGCCGGCCGTAAAGAACAGGATACCGACGGCGCCCTGCTCAGACTCATCACCGAACTCGCCCATGATGCCCGTATAGAGCGCCATGTTGCAAAACGTGATGCCGCCGATGATAGACACGGAGCTCAGACCCAGGAAGTTGTCGTTAAAGAAATATGCCACGCCCAGGCCGAGAGCCGCTGCGACGACCAGCTTGGGAATCAGCACGACGATGCCGGTCTTGATAGCGCCCGGCGTGGACTTAAAGCTGATGCCGGCGCCCACAAACAGCAGGATCGCGGCGACGATGGTATTGGAGCCACCGCGGCAGGCAGCCGTAAAGAATCCGCCGATCTCAAAAACCTGCGGGCAGAAGGTGTTGAGCAAAAGACCGACGATCATCGGATAAATCATGATGTCGCCCGGGATGCGCGGGACCTTGAATTTCTTTTGCTCGTTGGCGGTTGCTTCCTGTGCCATGAAACCCCCATTTCCGCTGACGGGGTACAAAAGCCCACGTCACGCTTTGCTACAGTAAAGTTTGACCATGGTACCAGAAGAAATAGACCAGCTCGGTGAAAAACTCGACAAGTTGGGATGGAACGAGATTCGGCGCCCGCGACGCCACCCCTATATAAGGCTCAAGACGATATAGAGTACGATGCCCGAGACGCAGCACCACAGCATCGATTTTGTCTTGACCGCCACGACCACGACGCCGGCGGCCGCAATCCAGGGAACCAAGGCAGGCCAGAGCCCCGCGTCGAACGCGCCGGGACTCACCAAGTCGTTGGCGACCAGCGCGGCAAAGGCAGCGGGCGGGATATAGCCCAGGGCCTCGGTAATACGGGGCGACAGGGTCCGCCCGCGCAAGGCGAACGCCGGCGCGATGCGAAAGAACGCGATAGCAGCCCACGACGACAGCCACAGAACCAAGAACTCGTTAACGGGCATCGCGGGCACCTCTTCCGTCAAATACAGCATCGCACGCCAGCGCAATGGTAATGCCGACCACGACGCTTGCCGGCACGGCAATATTCACGAGGCCCAAGAACTTGCATACGGCGACGGACACCGCGCCCGAAACCGCCGCGACAACGTTGCCGCGCGACAGCCGCTGCGAAAAGAGCAGGCAGATAAAGAGCGAGGTGCAGACAAAGGCTGCAATGGCGGTGGGAACATCGACAACGGCGCCGACGATGGCGCCCGTCGTACACGATACGCCCCATGTTGCGATAAGGATCACGTTGAGCACAAAGGACTCGCGCGGGCCCCAATCCTCCCCTTCAACCAACTTGGCAAGCGAGATGCCATATGCCTCCTCGGTAAGTGTCGCGGCAACAGCCAGCGTCTGACTCTTCGAGGCACCCGTCAGATGCGACGTGATCGATGCCGAGTAAAGCGCAAAGCGCGAGGAGATGGCAGCAACGCTCGCGACGATCGACGCCGCAGGCACACCTGCCAGCCACAGATTGCAGATCATAAACTGCCCGCTGCCCGTCACGAACGTGCTGCTCAGAGCAAAGACCATCCAGGGTTCCATTCCCGTCTGCCCCATGATCATTCCGCACGGCGCGCCTATTGCAACATAGGTAAGCATCACTGGCCAGACGGTTCTAACGATTTTGAGCACCATACGCTTCTCATCCTGACAAGGTCTCCGAGCCGCATGTAGCGACACGGCAGAATCATCATCCGACAGCAACCGAGTTCACCTACAATTGCCACCGGATCGAAAGACACAACTTTTTAGGAAGTCATTATGACAGCTATCGATCGAGACCGGGCGCGCGCGGCCTTCAAAAGCTACACCGATGCCTACGACGCCACTAACCCACGCATCGCGCTCAAATTCGAGCATACGTACCACGTGGCCGAGGCATGCGATGCCGTAGCACGCGAGCAGGGCTGGTCGTCAGAAGATATTGACCTGGCATGGCTTTGCGGCCTGCTACACGATATGGGCCGCTTTGAGCAGTTGCGGCGCTGGGACACCTTTAAGGACGCCGAGAGCATGAGCCATGCAGCGCTGGGCATCGAGGTCCTCTTTGGCGAGAATCCCGCCGATGCACCCGCCGTAACGAGCATCCGCGACTTTATCGATGACCCGGCAGAAGATGAGCTCATCCGAGCGAGCATTGCCTATCACAGCGATTTTCGTCTACCCGCGCAGCTCGACGAGCGTACGCGGAGCTTCTGCGATATCGTGCGCGATGGTGACAAGATCGACATTATGCGCACCATCGCCGACAGCACCGTCGAGACCATCCTCAAGGTGGATGAGGACGCATTTCTCGCCAGCCACTTCTCGGCACCGGCGCTTACCGCCTTTGACGAGCACCGCTGCGTCGCACGCGATGAGCGCGATGAGCCCGCAGACTACCTGGTGGGACTCATCTGCTTTATGTTTGAGCTCGTCTATCCAGCAAGCCGCGCGCTGGCGCGCGAGCAGGGTGATATCTACCGCCTGCTCGACGCGCCCTTTGGCATTACGTGCCCCTTTACCGATCCCGCCACGCAAGCGACCTGGGAGCGCCTGAAGGGCGAGATGCGCGACTGGCTGACGCGCGCTTAGCGCTCAAGCTGAGCCAGCAGCTCCTCAACGATCTCAACGGCATCGCCGACGACCTTATACTGGGCAGCACCGAAGATGGGGGCATCCGGGTCCTCATTGATGGCGACAATGCACTCCGCCCCACCGATGCCGGCGAGATGCTGGATAGCGCCCGAGACACCGATGCTCACGAGGAGCTTGGGCGAGACCGATACACCCGTCTGGCCAATTTGGTGGCGATACTCCAACCAGCCTGCCTCCACAATGGGACGCGTGCAACCAAGCTCGGCACCCAGGGCATCGGCGAGCTTTCGCATCAGGGGCAGATTCTTCTTGGAGCCGATGCCGCGGCCCACCACGACCAGACGCTCGGCATCGGCAATTGAGGCCTGCTGTCCCCACTCCTCGGCGGGAATCGAGATCTCGACGCGGGCCTTAACGTCATCCGCAAGCACTACCTGGGTAATCGTGCCGGAGCGGCTATAGTCAAACTCGGGCGCCTTAAAGATGCCGGGGCGCACCGTTACCATCTGAGGACGGTGGTTGGGGCAGATAATGGTGGCCATCAGGTTGCCGCCAAACGCCGGGCGTGTCTGCTGCAGCAGACCCGTCTCCGTATCCATAGAAAGCACCGTGCAATCGGCCGTAAGACCCGTCTGCAAGCGCACGGCCACACCGGGCGCCAGCTCGCGACCAAAGGCGGTCGCGCCGTACAGGATGGCCTCGGGCTTGCGCTCGGCTACCAAATCGCAGATCAAGCGGGCGTAGACCTCCGCGTCGTTCTGACGCAGGCGCTCGTCACGACAGACCAGAACTTCGTCCGCACCGGCGCAAGTCAGATGCTCCAGGTCCCCGAGTGAGCCCTCGGGGCTCATGCCGACCAGTGCCACCAGACGGCAGCCGCGGGCATCGGCAAGCTCGCGTCCCTTGCCCATGAGCTCGAAGGCCACGGATGCAACGGCATCGTGCTCGTCAGTCTGCACGAAGATCCAGATGTCTCGATATGCGTCAAGGTCTGCCGCGCCGGCGGCCTCGTCGCGCTCAATCGAGATGGCGTTGACGGGGCAGGCGTCGACGCACCCGCCGCACAGGATACAGCCGTCGGTTACGCGGGCACAGCGATTGGGGCGCTCGCCCTCCACCACAATGCCGCCCGAGGCGCAGGCGCGAACGCAGCGACCACAGCCGATGCAGGCTTCGCTATCGATAATCAGCCCGCTCATCTATGCCATCCCCTCGATAATCTTGGCAAGTTTTACCGCCTGCTCGGACGCCGTTCCCTCGACGGCCTCGCACGTTTGGTCACGGTCGGGCACAAACGAGTGCACGACCTGCGTCGGTGATCCGGCAAGGCCGCAACGCGAAGGATCGGCGTTTACGTCGGCAGCGCTGGCCACGCGCACGTCTGCATCCTCGGCCGCGCGAATACCGGCAATACTCGGCATGCGCAGCTGGCCAATCTCCTTGGCAGTCGTCATCGCACACGGCATCTCCAGGTACACCGTCTCCTCGCCGGCATCGCAGCCGTGAACGAGCGCCAGCGAGCCACACGTCGTAAATCCCGCGCTCTGCACACAGCTCACGTCGGTCACGCAGGGGACCCCAAAGGCGCCGGCCAGCTCGGAGCCGATCTGGGCCGTATCGCCGTCCACTGCCATCTTGCCGCAGATGATCAGGTCAAAGTCCTCATCGAGTGCCTCGATGCCGCATTTGAGGGCATAGGTGGTGGCTAGGGTATCGGCGCCCGCAAAGGCTCGGTCGGTCAGCAGCAGCGCGTCGTCGGCACCGCGGGCGATGCAGTCGCGCAGCAGCGATTCGGTCGCGGGGATGCCCATCGACACCACCGTCACACGCACGTCCATGCCAAAGCCGATAAAGTCGTCCTTCAGCGCTAGCGCACATTCGAGAGCACTTGCATCGAAGGGATTAATGACCGCCTGCTTGCCATCACGCACGATAGTATTGGTCTTGGGGTCCATCTTGACCTCGGTGCTTCCGGGCACCGCCTTGACGCACACCACCATATGGAAATCACTCATCTTCACGCGCCCCCTTTCTGGACGAGTTCATCCAAGAGCTTCTCCGAAAACAGGTTGCCGCGACCCAGCTGCCCGTCGGGATCGAGCTGGAGCTTGAGCCGCGCCGACTCGACCATGGCCTCGTGACCGTACATCGTCTCTAAGAAGCCCGCCTTGATCTTGCCGACGCCGTGCTCGGCAGAAACGGCACCGCCCATAGCCGTTACCTCCGCAGCCCACTGGGCAAACAGCTCGCCACCGCGACGGTAGTCCTGCGCGTCGCGCGGCAGGATGTTCACATGCAGATGGTTGTTACCGATGTGCCCCCAGGCAGCAGATTCAAGCCCACTTTCGGCTAACGTGCGGCGATAAAGGCCGATGACATCGTCCAAGCGTGCGTTGGGCACCGACATGTCCGAGCCCAGCTTGGTAATGGTGGGGTCGATGCGGCGACGCTCGTCAATGAGCATATTGACGCTCTCGGGAACCGCGTGGCGGAAGAACCGCTGGCACTCGCGATCGACTTCGGTGCGGGCGACCCATGTCGCATCGTCGCGGCCGCCCGCAAACTCCAGCACCCATCCCAGGCGGTACAGCTCCTCGGTCGCCTGCGCCTCGTCATCGCAGTCGAGCTCCACGTAGACACAGACCTTTGCCTCGTCGTCGAGCGCCGGCAGCGAGGCAAACGCTGTCGACTGCTCGCGCTGGCGACGCAGGATATCCAGGGCGCCAGCATCGAAATACTCAATAGCGGCGGCATGGGACAGCACGGGACGCACGGAATCGGTAAAGGACACGGCCTTGTCTTCGCTATCGAAAAAGCAACTCACACCCCATACGACCGAAGGTGCCGCCTGCAGGGCGATCTCGAGCTCGGTAATGACGCCGAGCGTGCCGCACGCACCGATAAAAAGATCGATGGCGTCCATATCGTCCGCAACAAAATACCCCGAGGCATTTTTGGTCTTGGGCATGGTGTAGTCAGGAAGATCAAGCTCGAATGTATGACCCTCTGCCGTCACGAGCGACAGGTGGCGGCCCTGGGCAAAAGCCTCGCCGCGCTGAAGCTCAAGCAAATCGCCATCAGCCAGCGCGACGTGGAGTCCCGTGATATGCGGGCGCATGGGGCCGTAAGCGTAGCTGCGGGCGCCGGAGGCGTTGCATGCCGCCATGCCACCCAGACAGGCAGATGCCTCGGTGGGATCGGTGGGAAAGAACTGCTCGGGGGACTCTTGGAACTCCTCGTAGGCCTCAAGCGATGCCTGGTCCCAACCAGCGGTCGGCAGTACCTTCTTGCTCAGCTGCTTACGCAGCTCCGAGAGCACAACGCCCGGCTCCACGCGCAGCAGAAATTGGCCTTGTTCATCGCGGCGAAGGCCCAAGTAGCGATTCATACGGGAAGTATTGAGGATATGCCCACCGTGGGGCACAGCACCGGCGGCAAGGCCGGTTCGGGCGCCCTGAACCGTTACCGGGACACGCTCGGCATGGAGCGTTTCCAAAATGGCACGGACCTCGTCTTCCGTTGTCGGAAACGAGATGCTCGATGCTTCGCCCGATGCACGAGATTCATCGCGGCCATACTCTTCGAACTCATCGGTGAAGGGTTTAATGGTTGCAGACACGCGAACTCCCCCTTTAGCTAACTACAGTGTTTGCAGGGAGATGTTACCGCATCGTTTCGTCGACGTGTTCGAGACCGTCTCCATAATTGGCGATTTTTACGTTTGTGCAATTCGGCGAACGGCAAGGCTTCCTCGGCAGACGATGCTTTTGACACATATCGCCCCGCCGTCGCCGACCGCTCGATTGTCGCTCGAAAAAAGTTGAAGTAATTTTTTCCACCTTTTACCTGCTGAGATGTCAATCCGTCAAGCATTTGGTCAGAAATTGGTCAAGTAGCGGCTGATACGGTCGGCGTCGACAACCAAAACCGATAGAAGTTTTGGCCCCAGAAGCAGGGAGGTTCCCATGGCATATTACTGGCCCCAGTACGGCGTCGCCATCGAGGTCGACGACGATCCCTATCTCCTGCCTTTCGACGAAGAGGCGTTCCCCGATACGGCGGTCTACCACGTCACCACCGATGTTATCTGCGACCCCGAGTCGTTCTCGGCGCTCGCCCACCACATCGCGCGTATCCACGACATCGAGCTCCCTCACGACTTTGACGAGCTCATCTACTCGCGCCGCCTGATGCTTCACATGCTCTTTGGAGCGGACCCGTCCACGTTCGCACGTGTCTACACCACCAAGGACGCCGCATGAGTGCGAAGAAGCCGCCCCGCCTCGCAGGACTGGGGCGTCGCAAGAAACTCGTCGTTGTCTGCCTGGCTATCGTCTGCGCCCTCATCGCCGTAGGGCTATACGCCTGGCAGTCGCAGCCCGTGCCCGAAGCGGGCGCCTCAGTCACGACGGCAGAGGGCAAATCGCGACAAGAAATCCAAGATGAGCTCGATGCCATCGTCCGCGACAACATGATGACGATTTCGGTCGCGCCGGTCGCTCAGCTACAGGAGGACGGCAAGCTGCGCGTCAACGTGCAAAACGTCCAAGACAATAAATTTCCCCAGCGATTCCGCGTCATCCAAAACGACGAGACCATGTACGAATCCGGTGTGGTCGAGACCGGCAAGACAATCGAGACGTGCCCCGCCGGCGACATCAAAGAAGGCGAGGCATACATCGAGATCCAGGCACTCGATGCCAAGACCCTCGACAGCCACGGCAATCCGACACGTGTCAGGGTACGGGTTGAGCAAGCCGAGAACTAGCTTTTTCGGCCGACGCGGC
This sequence comes from Coriobacteriaceae bacterium, assembly GCA_902399975.1. GTDB lineage: Bacteria > Actinomycetota > Coriobacteriia > Coriobacteriales > Coriobacteriaceae > Collinsella. The sequence continues at coordinate 38,261 of CABOHA010000004.1, forward strand.
ACCGCACGCAATTCACCAGCATTCGTCCAATCATCGCGGGGACGGCCCGCGGCGAATAGAAAGGAACGACCATGGACATCACCAGGAACATGAACGGAGCCAGAGCGCTCGTCGTGGGCGCAGGGCTCGCGCTCGCGCTCGCAATGGGCGCCGCCCCGACGCCAGCTCTGGCAGCCGGGCGCGTTGGAACCACGAAAGTAATGGTCAGGACCGAGATCGACAACGTAGAGTTCAAAGTTCCGACGGTTATTCCCTTCGTCGCCAAGGCCGACGGCACGCTTCAGGGCCCCTCAGAAGACGCGACCACCATCGACAATCATTCGGCCTACGGCATCCATGTCACCAACATGAAGATCGACGCCATGAACACCTGGACCATTGCCGCCGACGCCAAGGCCGGAACCGCGCAGAATTCCATCGACCTTAAGGTCGGCCCCGACGGCGCACTCCAGAACGCCAGCGCCGCAATGCAGGAGACGGGCCTCGATCTTTCCAAGAATGCAGCCTTCGACATGGGCTACCAGGGCATTGCCGGCGGCACGGACAAAATTAAGCTCAAGACAAGCGGAAACGTCGCCCGCGTCACGCGCGACATCTTCCGCGTAACCGGCGAAGGCGATCAGGTTGCAACGATCACCTGGACGGTCGAGCCCGGTGCGCACACGGCATAAGGCTATCGCCCTGGCCGCCACCGTCAGCATCCTAGCGTTTGGGCCAGCCATGGCCTTTGCCCAGCAAGAACAGGCACAGGCCGCCACGCAAGTGACGGTCGATCTCTCGGAACTCGACCGCGGCGACCGCGAGGAACCGTTGGCGCAGACAGGCGACAGACGATGGCTCTTGGCAGTAGGTGCCACAGCAGCAGGCGCGGGGACCGCCGGCCTCGGTCTGCACATCAAACACAGCCAGAAACAAAACACGGATAGGCCGCACTAAATTAGCTAAGGAGACCCCATGGCATCGAAGAACCTTTTGCCCGTCGTCGCACTCTGCGGCGCGCTCGCAACCGGAACGCCTGTCGCCGCTTGGGCGACTCCCGTCATGGCAGACTCCTTACCAGCAGCCCTAAGCTCCGCACCAAATCCGTCGAGCGCCATTGCGTGCAAGCGTTTTTCGTTCGCACAGGCCGCAATCTCAACCTCGGGATGCCTTCGTCGTAATACGGACGGCTCGATAGTCGTGGATATCAATCGTTCGAACAAGGCAAACGGCTCCCAGGCGGGGTGCGCCGTCTGCACATGGCGCTCGATTGTGCTCGATGCAGATGGCGATCCGTGCGATTTGGGGTTGCGCATCGATATCGCTTCGGTCGATGACTCGGCGAACGGAGCGAAGGTCGCCTTCGACGGTGCGTTTTTCGAGAAAGGAGGCGGTATATGTCTGGGCTGCGCCGCCGCGAATGCAGACGATGTGCAGCCCACCCTCTCATTCACGGCATCGCTGCGGCTGACCAAGGCGGGCACCGATGCCATCGCGGCGGGAGAAGCATCCCTGCTGTTCTACGCCGCCAGTACCGAAGACACAGACATTCATTTCGAGAAGCCGGCCGGATCGCTCAGCCTTACGCGCGGGACGGAGGCAGGCCCTATTGCGATCGATACCCACACGCTAGGCAGGCAACGCATTCTTGCCGACCCGGCGCTTCTCGAGATGGAGTGGAACGGATCCGGAGCCATCGGGATTGTCCCCTCCGCGCTTGACGCCAAGACGCTCCCCTCAAACGACGAACTCATCAACGCAACCATACAAGAAGAGAGCACGGACAAAGAAGCAGGTGCGGGCGACACGCCGTCGCCGACAAACAGCGTCCCAGCTTCTTTCGAAGCACCGAATGAGCCCGCTACCGGTCCAAACGATCCCGAGCTCGCGGACAGTCTGGGGCTTGCTGATCCTCAGGAGATCGATGAAGGTAACTGCTGCGTGCTTGCCGCCCTCGACCACACAGAGGTCATCGACGCCGCGAGCATCGAAGTTGCCGCCGCCAATCAGCCCGTCCGCAAGTCGGCCATCATCGCATTTCCCGAATCCATCGAAGTCGTCTTTTTGCCATCGGGCGAGGTCGTGGCCCCAACACTGCTCACCTTGTTGGGCGCCAAGAATACTCGAAACGAAATTAAAAAGGTCACGGTTGTCGACCCTGCAACCACCGCTAAACTGCGTCTATACGCCGTTGCCCCAGACGGAAGCAAGACCCTGGAATTCGATGGCGACACACTTCTAGCCTGGCGACGTCTGGACATTATGCAAGACGTCTCGTATCAGATCGAACTCGAAGGGTTTGATCGTGCCCGCGATGCCAATATCATCGCCGCGGCTATTGAATCCCCACAGCGGCTTATGACACTGCGCTTTGACTACTATCCCTATGTCCCGACAACCACCTGAGGCTTAAATGCTGCGCATCATTCCTAATACCACTTATATAACGTATTAGATGAGTCGCGATGTGCCTCGCATTTCGTTCTGCTACGATTGCCACGTTGGCATCAATACAGGAGGGCTCATGCCGGGCTTGGGAACAATCATCAACGTTGCGCTTTTAGTTGCGGGCGGTCTTTTGGGATTAGCGGGCGGCCGCTTCATTACACCGCGCATCCAAGACACGCTCATGAAAGCATCGGGGCTGTGCGTCCTGTTTATCGGCCTGGGCGGCACCATGCAAAAGATGCTCATCATCGATGGAAAGGCGCTAGCGACCACCGGTACCACCATGCCCATCGTCTCATTTGCGCTCGGCTCGCTCATCGGCGAGGCCGTCAACTTGGAAGCCGCCATCGAGAACCTTGGCGAATGGCTCAAGCGCAAGACTGGCAGTGAGGGCGATAACGAGTTCACCAACGCTTTTGTCTCGACTTCACTCACCGTGTGCATTGGCGCCATGGCCATTGTGGGATCGATCCAGGACGGTCTGCTCGGCGACTGGTCAACGCTTGCCCTCAAGGGCGCACTGGACTGCATCATCGTCTGCACCATGACGGCCTCGCTTGGCCGCGGCTGCATCTTCTCGGCCCTGCCCGTCGCCGTGTTCCAGGGGACGATCACGTTGTTTGCCGGCGCGCTCTCCCCCATCATGACCACAGCAGCCCTCAACAGCCTTTCGCTCGTAGGCTCCATGCTCATCTTCTGCGTCGGCGTCAACCTCATCCGTCCTCAGACGTTCCACACGGCCAATATGCTTCCCTCCGTCGTCATCGCCGTCATATACGCCCTCCTGTTCTAAATCTATCAACGCAGCGGTATCTCGAACATCTGTTTGATGCTGTGCTATGATATGAGGTCATCGTAGCTGCGTTCGAGAGGAGGAGCGGTGGCCGACCAGGACATCAAGATGCTCATCGAGCGCATTATGGCCGAGGCCCGAACCCATCAGTCCGCCCGCTTCTCAAACGAAATCTACGCAGACGAGCCGATTCTCAAGACCGGCCGCCAGATGCAGAACTTCCTCCCCGACCAATACCGCAAGATGCGTGAGATATCGCGTTGGCAAGAAGACCCAAAGGGCGGCGCGGGCCGTTGGCTTTCGGAAGCCGAACTTTTCTACCGCCAAGGCCTGCTGATGGCCGACTTTGAGGACGACTGTCCCTACAACGGCACCTTTAAGTCGTACTTTCCCACCTACAACGCCATGAGCGACCGGCAGTTGCGCGGCTACTTTACCTGGCGTGCCCAAGTGCGCCGCGGGAATATCGAGGAGACATCGACCTCGTTTGCCTTCTTGTATCTCTACGAGCTGATCTGCGGCATTGGCGTAGATGATCCGCTCGATGGTTTTAACAAGATCAAGGCTTTTTGGGATGTCTATCGCGCCTTCGAGCCCGGCATCGACCGGTTTGCGCGCGTGTGGCTGCAGGACTACGCCGTGTTCCACGGGCTCGACCCCAAGCTGCTTCGCGACTCTAAAACCGTCATGTTCGATAACGCCCTTATCGAACTGCGGCGCGCGGCACGAGACCTTGTACCGGCACCGTCCGGCCAGACCCCTAAGCGTCGCAAAACCTCCGAGCCCACGCTCCCCCTTCCGCCCGATGAGGTGCGCGAGGAGCGACTCATGGCCGCCATCAACGCCCTCTCCACGTACAACCTAAGTAGCTCGCGGCTCGACCGCAGCCACCACCGTGATCTGCGCCACGTGGCGTGCGCCGTGTATGTCCGCATGGTGCGCTACTATGACACGCACCGAAAGACCGGCATCGTGGCAAGTTTATTTGGGGAGGAGACGGCCATGCCCTACACCATGTTTGCCTCGGCCGTATTCTTTGCGCCCGAGCGCCACGAGGACTGCGAATACCGTCTGGACCCCATCCATATCTACCGTTGCCAAAACGGCTTTTGGGAATGCATGCGTATCCACGGTAGTAGGCAAAAGAGCAGCAAGCTTGGCAAGATGATGCGCGCCTGCGACCAACGCCTGCGCCTGGCCCTGGACCCCGCCCATCCTCTAAAGGAAGAGAAGGTCCCCAAATATATGGCCAAGATCATCGATGACGAGATCGTGGCATGGCTTTCGTGGGATGCCGCGCACCAGCCCGTCAAGATCGATATCGACCTGAGCCAGCTGGGGCACATTCGGAGCGCCGCCGCGCAAACGCGCGAAGCGCTTTTGATCGATGAGGAGCGCGAGGACGGCACGCTTACGGATGCCGAGGTGGCAGTTGCCGAACGACGGGAAGCCGAGCCCGTGGCCGACACGATCGCCGAACCAGTCGCGACGACTATGCAGCAGGACGAGGCTAGCGTGCCGACCATCTCCACCGAGCAGTTTGGCGTCGTAGCCCCGCTCCTCGCGCCAACGCCCGCGCCCGCCGACACCGCGTCCGCACTCGATCCCGCCGCAGACGCCTATCTTCGAGCACTACTCGAGCAAAACGCAGCACAGACGGCATCGGCGGTGGAACAGTCGGGCAAGAGTGAGGACATGCTCGTCGATAGCATCAACGAGGCGCTCTTTGACCTGGTGGGCGACACCGTAATTGAATTTAGCGCGGCAGGGCCGCAGATTATCGAGGACTACGAAGCAGACGTGAGAGGATACCTAGACCATGAGTGATACCGCATCCGCAGCACCTCGCGTGCCCAAGCGCGTCGCTGCCGTCATTCTCAACTCGCTCAAGGGCGGCGTGGTCCCGCGCATCGGCCTTCCTTACATCACCGTAGGGCGCGAGGTCGAGATCCGCGCCCTGCTCACCGATCTGAGTCTCATCGCCGACGGTGGCGCGAGCTTCCGCTTTCTGGTCGGTCGTTACGGCGCCGGCAAGAGCTTTTTGCTCCAGACCATCCGCACGCACGCCATGGGCGAGGGATTCGTCGTCGCTGATGCCGACCTGTCGCCCGAGCGCCGCCTGCAGGGCGGTCAGGGACAGGGCCTTGCCACCTACCGCGAGCTCATCCGCAATATATCGACCAAGACGCGCCCCGAGGGCGGTGCGCTCAACCTTATTCTGGATCGCTGGGTCGCCTCGTGTGCCGGCGTCGACGAGTCGGTCGTCAATGCCCAACTGGCCCCGCTCGAGGAGATGGTCCACGGCTTCGACTTCACCCGCATGCTCCGCCGCTATCGCATGGCCGCATCCGGGGGCGACGAAGAGGCCATGAGCCGCGTGACCAAATGGATTCGCGGCGAATACCGCACCAAGAGCGAGGCACGCGCCGAGCTGGGCTCCTCGACCATCATCAGCGATGACGACTGGTACGACTACGTTAAGCTCATTGCGCGCTTTTTGGTCTGCAGCGGCTACAAGGGCATGCTGGTGCTCATCGACGAGCTCGTAAATTTGTACAAGATTCCCAACGCGATCACGCGCCAATACAACTACGAGAAGATTCTGACCATGTACAACGACACGCTTCAGGGCAAGGCGCAGTACCTGGGCGTGATCATGGGCGGCACGCCAACCTCCATCGAAGACCGCCGCCGTGGCGTATTCTCCTACGAGGCCTTGCGCAGTCGACTCGCTCAGGGCCGCTTTGCGCGCGAAGACCTTAAGGACATGCTCGCGCCCATCATCCGCCTGCAGCCACTCACCTATGAGGAGCTGCTGGTGCTGATCGAAAAGCTCATGCAAATTCACGCCGGCTACTTTGGCTGGACGCCCACGCTTACCGAGAACGACTTGGTGGACTTCCTCAAGATTGAGTTTGGCCGCGTGGGGGCCGACACGCATCTGACGCCCCGCGAGGTCATCCGCGACTTTATTGAGCTGCTCGACATCCTGTGTCAGAACCCTGACGCCAACGTAGCCGAGCTGCTGCAAAGCGTCGGTGGCGACACGCTAGCGCCGGCGACCGCAACAGGCGACACCGATACCGCAGGCGGCGACCGCAATTTCGCCGAGTTCACCATCTAACCTGCCAAAAAAGGGACAGGTTTATTTTGGCAGGTTTTATCTGGGCAAACGCCGATATTGCAAGATATCGAGCCGTTGCCCGTTGCGTTGATCAGCCCGTTGTTGAGAGGAGGTCCCATGAACGCCTTTGACCGATATGCCCCGTTTATCCAAGACTTCATCTACTCCCACGATTGGGAGAGTCTGCGCTCTATCCAGGTTGCGGCGGCAGACGCCATCTTTAACACGCAGGACAACGTACTCCTGACGGCATCCACGGCTTCCGGCAAAACCGAGGCGGCCTTCTTTCCCATCCTGACCGAGTTTTGGGAGAACCCGCCCGCGAGCGTGGGCGCCCTCTACATCGGCCCCCTCAAAGCGCTCATCAATGATCAGTTCGTCCGCCTCAACGACCTCTGCGAAGAGGCCGATATCCCTGTCTGGCACTGGCATGGCGATGTCTCGCAGTCGCACAAGGCTAAGCTCATCAAAAGACCGAGCGGCATCTTGCAGATTACGCCCGAATCACTCGAAGCACTCTTAATCCATAAGCACATGGCGATCCCGCGCATGTTTTGCGACCTGCGCTATGTGGTCATCGATGAAGTCCACTCGCTCATGCGCGGCGACCGTGGCGGACAGACGCTCTGCCTTATTGAGCGCCTGTCGCGCATGGCAGGCGTGCAGCCCCGTCGCATCGGCCTTTCGGCCACCATCGGCGACCCCGAGCGCACGGGTGCCTTTCTCTCGCAGGGAACGGGGCGCAACTGCGTTGTCCCCCGTTTTGAGGAACCGCGCCGCGTATGGCGCATCTCCATGGAGCACTTCTACAACTCGGGCCCCCAGGCACAGCAGCGAAGATTCACGAGCACAGGCCCGCAGGAAGCTGAGGTGCTCGCATGCGAGCGCATTGAGGCGGCACCACCCGCGGCACTGCCCGTCAGCACCCAAGACATGCGCCATAGCGGACAGCTCACACAAGAGGAGCGCCGTCAACGTCGTGAGCGGGCACGGGGCAAGGCTGCCCCCAAGGACAGTCGCGCTTCCTCAGCCCCCGAGGGCGAAGTCGACATCCCGCAGGCAACCGAACAGGCACTGCTCAACCCCACCGACACCGCACCCGACAACGCCGACCCCGGCATGGGCTACATCTTTGAACATACGCGCGGCCGCAAGTGCCTGGTCTTTGCCAACTCGCGCGAGGAGGCAGAGGCCGTATGCTCCATGCTGCGCAGCTACTGTGAAAGCCGACACGAGCCAGACCGCTTCCTTATCCATCATGGCAACCTCTCGGCATCGCTACGCGAGACCGCCGAGGAGCTCATGCGCGACGAAGAACAGGCACAGACAACCGTCACCACCTCCACGCTGGAGCTCGGCATTGATATCGGTCGCCTGGAGCGCGCGTTCCAGATCGATGCACCGTTTACCGTCAGCTCCTTTTTGCAGCGCATGGGACGCACGGGACGCCGCGATCTTCCGCCCGAGATGTGGTTTGTCATGCGCGAGGAGGAACCCGAGCCGCGCACGATGATGCCCGAGACCATTCCATGGAAGCTCCTCCAGGGCATCGCGCTCGTACAACTCTATCGCGAGGAAAAGTGGGTCGAGCCGCCCGAGCTCGATCGACTCCCCTACAGTTTGCTCTATCACCAGACCATGTCGACACTCGCCAGCACCGGCGAGCTCACACCGGCCGAGCTTGCTCAGCGCGTGCTCACGCTCAGCTATTTCCACCGCGTCTCGGCCGATGACTATCGCGTACTGCTGCGCCACCTCATCAAGATCGACCACATCCAGGTCACCGAGGGCGGTGGGCTCATCGTGGGCCTCGCGGGCGAGCGCATCATCAACAACTTTAAGTTCTACGCCGTGTTCCAGGAAAACGAGGAGTTTACCGTTCGCAGCGAATCGGCCGAGCTGGGCACGATCGTCAATCCCCCACCGCCCGGTGAGCGCATCGCCATCGCCGGACACTGCTGGATTGTCGAGGAAGTGGACTGGAAGCGTCATACCGTCTTTGCCACGCAGGTCAAGGGCCGTGTGCCGGCCTACTTTGGCGACTGTCCCGGCGATATCAATACACACGTACTCGAGCGCATGCGCAAGGCGCTCAACGAGCACGCGGCATATCCGTACCTCATGGGCAACGCGCGGGCACGCCTTGCACAGGCTCGTCATACCGCCGAGATTTCGGGCGCGGGAACTAAACCGCTCATTAACCTGGGCGGCGACACCTGGGTGCTCTTCCCCTGGTTGGGAAGCTACGCCTTTTTGGCGCTCGAGCGCATGCTCAAGATTAAATGCGCCGCGGAGCTGGGCCTTCGCGGGCTCGATCCGTCGCGTCCATACTTTATGCAGTTTAAGATGAAGGCCGATGAGGAGACGTTCTTTGAGGTGCTCGCCGACGAGGCCGAGAAGGACTTCGACCCCATCGAGCTCGTCTATCCCGGCGAGGTGCCTTATTTTGATCGCTACGACGAGTACGTTCCCGAGGAGCTTGTGCGCAAAGGCTTCGCCGAAGGCGTGCTCGACATAGAGGGCATGAAGCAGCGTGTCCGCAGCTGGCGCGACCACACATAAAACCAGTCTTTTTGGGACGGGGAGACTTACTTGTCGTGGAGGACGGTGCCGAGGAAGTCGGTGTCGAAGGGCACGGCTTCGGCAAAAGCGTAGTCGCCGTCGCTGGCGATGAGCAGGTAGTTCTCCTCGCCGCCGAACTCCGCATCGCCACATGGGACCACCCAGGCGTGGGCGAATACCTCGAGTGCCGTGGCAGCGCAGTCGCGCAGGAACGTCACGTCGCTCCCCTCGTTTGCGCTCACGATATTGGCCGCGTAGATACCCCCGGGGTTCAGGCTGCCCCGCACTAAACGCAACGCCTCAACCGTCGCCAGCTCGCGTACGGGCTCGGCACCGCCAAAGCAATCGCTCACGACCACGTCGTAGCGACGATGGCCCACGCTCGTCACGCCCAGATACGAACGAGCCTCGGCGGTAATCACCCGCAAGCGGTCGCCCACCGTGCGCTCCAGTTCGTCCAGATAGAACCAACGACGTGCCAGACGCGTAATCTCTGCGTCATACTCGATGACGTCCATGCGCAAACTCTCGTGCGACATCAGCGCAAATTTGGGATAGGCAAACCCACCGCCGCCCAGCATAAGCATGCGGTCGACGCCGTGACCACAAACGTCGCGCATCGCATCCTCGGCCTCAAATACGTCGTCAAACGCACGATAGTACGCAAAGACGGGCTCCGCCCAGCGCTCGCCAACGTAACTCGCGCTTTGGTAGACGCCGCCCTGCACGAGCACACGGACCTCGTCACCGCTCTCGTCGTGCATGCGTTTCACACGCGCCAACCCATTGCGAGTTCGCGCAACCTGCAGACAGGCAGCACGAACAGCGACGGCGGCCGCACCAAGCGCCGCAGCTCCCAGAGCAACGCTGGCAACGACGCCGGCAGAAACACTCGGTTTGTTCATCTAGAGCTCCTTTTGCAGATAAAGGCCATGGTCATAAAAACCAAGATGGCGATAGTACTCGCGCGTGCCAATCGCGCTGATCACGTTGATGCGCGCATAGCCCGCGTCCCGAGCAATCTGGCACGCACGCTCCACGAGCAGACGCCCCAGACCGTGATGCTGAGCCGCCTGGCCCTGATCGCCCACACGTGCCGCCATACCATAGACGTGCACCTCGCGAATCATCGCTTCCTCCGGCCTGGTCGGCAACTCGTCCGCATGTGCGGTGACAAAGGCGCGATCGGGCAGAGACAGGCGCAAAAACCCCGCGATCTTGCCCTGCGGCGTTACCCACTGCAAAAAGCGCTCGTGCGTCACCGGCGTCTCGTACGCTACATCCTCGTCAAGGGTCAACTCGCCCAGGTCGGCACCCGCGGTACTGATCTCGCGATAGCGAATCTCACGCACCGTCGCACCGTCACCCCGAGCAGCCAGGCGGTTCTCAACGAGCTGACGCAGGTTGGGCTTCTTGTTGCCCACCATGATGTCGTCGGAACTAAAGTCGCGAATCATACGGCTAATGCGGCAGAACGCCGGCGTCACCACGATGTCGTCGGCCAACACATCGAGCAGCTCTTCCTCGGTATAAGGGCGCCATTCGCCACGCTCATAGCAGCCCACCAGACGCGAGCCCTCGATGAGCGCACACGGGTAGACCTTGACCTCGTCGGGCATAAAGGCGCCCTCGGTCATAAAGCGCTCGTAGTCGTGCTTGTCCCCCTCGGGCGTGGCGCCCAGCAAGTTGAGCATAAAATGCGCATGGATCTTAAAGCCAAACAGGCGCGCGAGCGAAAACGCCCGCTCGATCTGCGCCACCGAAATGCGGCGCTCGTTGATATCGAGCAGATGCTGGTCGAGGCTCTGGATACCCATCTGAATCTTGGTGCAGCCCAGACGGCGGATGAGTGTGAGCGCCTGCGGTGTCACAGCATCGGGGCGCGTCTCGATAACGAGCCCCACCACGCGATGCTTCGCCGTCTCGTTGATGCGCTGCTGCCGCTCAAGCTCTTTCATCGTCGCCGTCTGCCACTCGGCGACCTCGCCCCACGGCGTGCCGGAGCCGTACAGACAACGCACCGCGCGGTTATAGCCGCCCACGGCAGCATCCACACGCCCCTGCTCGTCGGCAACGCCGGCAGCGAGCTTGGCCTCGTCTGTCGCAATGCCGGCAGCCCGATAGCGCTCGCGGCGCTCTGTTACCACCGGCGGCAGGGCATCGGCGGGAGCATCATCGAGCAGGCGCCCTGCCTCGGCACGGCTGATGCCCGGACGCGCCAACATGGGGTTTGCCGCCACGCCGGCGACGGCATCGTCATTGAGCGCACGGAAGAGCTCCGACATAAACCATGCCTGATACCCTTGCGGATAGTCGCTCCAGGTACCACCGAGCACGATGAGCTCTATCTTGTCGGTCGCATGCCCCATCTGCGAAAGCGCGGTCAGACGAGCGCTCACCTGCAGATACGGATCGAAGCAGTTTTGCTCCGCACGGGCACACGCCGGCTCAGCGTGCAGATAGCTCTTGGGCATGCGCAGATCGTTGGGACAAAATAGGCAATCGCCCGAGCATGGCCAGGGCTTGGTGATAACGGTAATGGTCGCCACGCCCGAAGCCGTGCGGCGCGGCTTCATGCGCAGCACCTGCAGCAGTTGGCGTTCCAGATCGGCATCGACATTCCACGCAGCCCACCGAGCCGGCTCCTCACGTTTAGCCCGCTGGTAGAACGGCAGCAGACGGCGCTTGGCCAAATCGCGTTTGTCGGCACCCTCACGGCGCGCCTCGGCATGTATCAGTTTGACGAGCGCCTTGTCGTCCACGGTCTCACCGCGACGCAGAGCCTCGAGTATGTTCAAGATAATCTGTTCCATGTCCCCATTGTAAAGGCAAAGGCGCCGGAGCCCGTCACGGCCCCGACGCCTCCATCAAAGAGCATGCCTATATGCACCGATCTCCGAAAACCGCATGTCACACCGATTCGAACGACATGTCGCCCGAACCGACCTTAAAACGATACGTTGCAGACTTGTCACCGTTGTCGAATTCAGCATTCAATATGGTCTCGCCATCGTAGCCAAGCGGAAGGAAATCGCTCTCAAAGTCACCGCTGCCCACGGTGAGGCTCGCCTTAAAGCCCGTAGAGTTCGGAACCGATATCTCCACATCGCCCGAGCCCACGCTTACGTCCATCGACTTCGCGGGGGCCTGGTAGAGCTCGAACGCCACATCGCCCGAACCGACCTCGGCATTCAGGGTGTCAGTTACAGTGCCCGCGAACTCGATGTCTCCCGAGTCCAACGTCAAATCGAAGTCGTGGCACGCAATGTCCGTAATCGTCAGATCCCCCGACCCCACATTCGCCGAAATGTCCATCATGTTATCGGCAAGCTCGCGCGGCAGCTCGATGGTGACCGTACGGTCAAGCGCACGCTCGTCATCGCAGTCGAACTGGTTAATCTTGAGCGTAGAGCCCCTAATCTCGGCCAGATTTTGCGTGGCAGCATCGTAAGCAGTTACTCCTTTTGCAACGCGACCACTCTCGATGACACGCACCGGTCCATCGGAAACGTACTTGACCTCGACCGTGCCCGACGTCACGTCCAAGTCAAGCGATGTGAACGCGTCGGCATCAAACGTTTCGCTCGAAAGCTGTTGAGGCCGAGCGGAATAGTTACCGCTATCCAAAAGATCGTCCTCGTCAAGCGCATCGTCCATACCAGACAAGCCGGATACAACATCGTCGAGATCCCACGGACCATCAAAATGAATCAAAGTCCGCGAAGTGCCAAAGACAAGTCCAATGATAAGCACAAACGCTCCGATGCCAATGCCCAAGCGCCTCTTAGACTCATGCGAGAGCTTCATCATTCATCACCTTCTTTGGCACTCGACTCAGCAGTGGTCGCGGCAGCCATGCCAGCGTCAACCGCAGTGGAAACGTCCTCCCCCTTAGTCCTAGCGACCGCCGGCACCGGACCAACCTGGATATCCCCACGTGCCCAATCGCCATCGAGCGCACGCGCCACCCAGTGATAGATGGGAATCGTAAAGAAGATCAGTGCGGGAAAGGGGCTGGCACCAACCAGGAACATCAGTAAAAAGAACAGCAGCCAGCACACGGCCCAATACGGGAACGACTGGAACGGGCCCTTCACCGGAGTCGAACCAACTGCGCCGCCACTCGTCGCCTGCGCCGTAGCGGCATTGGCGGCCTGCGCACTCCAGCTTGCCGCTTGCGCCGCCTTGGCCGCAGCATCACTCGCCTGCGTTGCCGCCTCGGTAGCGCGCGCCGCCGCCTCATGGGTGCGGGCACGCTCTGCCGCCTCGGCCTCGCGCTGACGAGCGCGGTCCTCGTTCTCAAACTCGATATCGTCCTCGATCTCGTCACTCGGATTGAGGAGCTCGTCCAAACTCACGCCATAGAGTTTAGCGAGCGAGATCAGGTTCTCGGTATCGGGCGAGCTCTCCGCGCGCTCCCATTTACTGACCGCCTGGCGCGACAGCCCCAGCTTTCGCGCGAGCCCTTCTTGGCTAAAACCCTTGCTGCGACGAAGGTCGGCGAGCCGCTGCGCAGTTTCTACATTCATGGTTCCTCCTATGTGATGCCAGCCGTGCCGCCGGACCGTTTTTCTTCTTAAGGCGCCTTGCACAGTTAAAAATCTATCCGCCACCGCCAAAAGCATGCCACCTATTCTAGTGAGATTTTTGACAACCGGCGGTTGCGGGTGCATATGAGCTGCGGAAATGTGTCCAAACAAAGCAATGACCCGTAGCTTGGTTGTCCCCGTTGCGGCGTAAACGGTAGTATGGTCGTACTGTTTATTCCGCACCGCCAACGGAGGGAGTTCCGCGCCGTGAACCGCGATTTCGCCTCATCGCTCATCCAGCTCAACAATACGTTCTATCGCGAGCACTCCGCCTCCTTTTCCGATACGCGCCAGGCCCCGTGGCCCGGCTGGGTGCGCACCATGGACATCGCGCTCGAACAGCTCGACGTCGCCACGATCGAGCATCCCGTCCGCGTCTTCGATCTCGCCTGCGGCAATATGCGATTCGAGAACTTTGCCGCCGGCGGCGCACTTGCCGCCAAGGGCGTCGATGGCGCAAACCCCTCGGCAGATGCCAGCTGCCCGTTTGAGTTCTACGGCGTCGACTCATGCCAAGACCTGGCCATCGATGCACGTGGCCACGCACTGCGCATTCCCAACCTGCACTTCCAGGAACTCGACGTGCTCGACGCCCTCATGAGGCTCAACCCCGCCGAGACGCCCGACGTGCTTTTCGATGCCCCGCTCGCCGACATCTCGGTCTGCTTTGGCTTTATGCACCACGTGCCATCGTGCGAGTACCGCGTACGCGTGCTCGACGCCCTGGTGCGCCAGACACGCCCGGGCGGCATCATCGCCATCAGCTTTTGGGAGTTTATGAATGACGAGCGCATGGCGCGCAAGGCCGTTCGCGCCGAGGCCCGCGCCGAGCTCACCCCGCCGTTTGAGGGTTACGATTCCGCACAGTTTGAAGCCGGCGACCACCTCATTGGCTGGCAAAACGACCGCCACGCCTACCGCTATTGTCATCACTTTGACGATCAGCAGATCACCGACCTGGTGCGCGGCGTGCGCACGTTCTACAAGAGTGGCGAGGTTCCCGTACGCGAGCTTGAGCGTTTCCATGCCGACGGTCGCAGCGGCGAGCTCAACCGCTATGTGATTCTCAAGCGCCTGTAGGCATCGTCGACTCGCCACCGAGCCGCGCCGTAACGTTCGGGCAAGCTATGCCCACCCTTTTCCAACCCATTGACGGAACGCATGGCTATGCGTTCCACACGTATGACCAAGGAGCCTCATGGGAGCCGTCCACGTTCGCACGCCTAAGAACTTTGTGCTCGAGGAGCGCCTGGAGCGCTACGCCGATGCAATTGAGACGAACCCCGAGGCCTATGCCGGAGAGTGGCGCGAAGCCTGCGCGCCGGCCGGCAGCGTATCCTTCGCCCGCCTTCATCTGGATCTGGGCTGTGGCAAAGGCACCTATCTGGTTGAGCGAGCTCACCGTGAACCCGAAGCGCTCTTTATCGGCATGGACCAGGAGCCCATCTGCATTGCCTATGCCGCACAGAAAATCTGCGAGCAGGAGCTGTCCAACGCACTCGTCCTGCCCCGAGGTGCCGCATCGCTGCCGCAGCTGTTTGCCGCAGGCGAGCTCGACGCCATCACCATCAACTTTCCCACGCCACAGCCCAAGGCCAAGTACGCCAAAAAACGACTCGTCCATGTCGACCATCTGATGCTCTACCGCCCGCTCTTTGCAGCCGGTGCCACCGTCACACTGCGCACCGACAGCAAGCCATTGCGCGACTACGCCCTGGGACAGTTTGCCGCGGCAGGTTACGACACGCTTTGGGTAAGTGACGACGTCCGCCACGACCATCCCGAGCATCCCGAAACCGAATACGAGCAGCGCACCCGCGATATGGGCGCCACCGTCTATGGCATTTGTGCCACACCCGGCGCGCAGCCCAGTAACGATGCGCTCGCGGCGGGCCGCATGCAGGAGCAAAGTCTTGCCTGCTACCTGCCCGACGACCTCGATGAGCTCACCTATGTACCCCTGGGCATGGAAGAGGCCGTCGAGAACTTTAGAAACCGCGCCCGCAAAGGCAAAAAGCGCCTTCCGCAGGAGTCATAGGGGCTTTTGACAGTCACGTCGCCAGCGAGCAAGCGCAAATAGGCACCGACGAACGACCCTCAAGCCTAAGTGAGTAGACTTTTTAGCAATAGCCAAGCACAACCCGCATAGGAACAAGTAAAACCGCAGGTAAATCACTTACGCAAAAGCCATGTGCTGGCGAAATCGCAAAAAGTCTACTCACTTAGCTCGCGGCCGCACCAAACGGCTGAGCAGAACGCCCATTTCCTGCATTTTCTTTCGCGCTGGCACCCCGCGCCGCCGCTACGCCATAATAGTTGGCGGACAATCGCGAGAGAAAGCAAACACATGGCACAGACCACGACAGATATCGCCGCCAGCACCGTCTCCGGCGCCGGAGCCGCCAGCTCATTCTCGGGCGGCACGGGAACCGAAGCCGAATTCGGCTCACTCGGTGCGCTCTCCCCCACCTGGTGGGAGCCCGAGGACGGCAGCGAGCCCGAACCGTGGCTCACGCCCGACCAGGCCTTCGAGCGCTTCTTTGAATGGACGAGCAATCGCGGTATTGAGCTGTGGGACCACCAGGAAGAGGCCCTCATGGATCTAGCCGCCGGCGATCACGTCATTTTGGGCACACCGACCGGATCGGGCAAATCGCTCGTCGCACTGGGCATGCTCTTTATGGGCATGGCGCAGGGCAAGCGCTGCTATTACACGGCCCCCATCAAGGCCTTGGTCAGCGAAAAGTTTTTCGACCTGGTGCAGGTGCTCGGCCGCGATAACGTCGGCATGATCACCGGCGACACGCATATCAACACCAAGGCGCCCGTCATCTGCTGTACGGCAGAGATCCTCGCCAACGACGCACTACGCGAGGGCGAAGATGCCGATGTTGGCTGCGTCGCCATGGACGAGTTCCACTACTTTGCCGACCCCGATCGCGGTTGGGCCTGGCAGGTGCCGCTGCTCACCCTGCCTCACACGCAATTCATGCTCATGAGCGCCACGCTCGGCGATGTCACTGCCATCGCCGCCTCACTCGAGGAGCACACCGGCGCTGCTTGCGACTTGGTTGTCGACGCCCCACGTCCTGTTCCGCTGAGCTACGACTATGTGACGACCTCCCTCGAGGGCACGGTCGAGCTCGCCATGCGCCGTGGCGAGGCCCCGCTCTACATCGTGCACTTTAGCCAGGACGCCGCACTTGCAACGGCGCAATCCCTCGCCAACTTTGGCATTGCCAGCAAGGAGCAGCGCGAGGCCATTAAGGAGGCGGCCAAGGGCACGAGCTTCTCGACGGCCTTCGGCAAAATCCTCAAGCGCTTGCTCGGATGCGGCGTCGGCGTGCACCATGCTGGCATGTTGCCGCGCTACCGCCTGCTGGTCGAGCGCTTGGCGCAGCAGGGCCTGCTACCCGTCATCTGCGGCACCGATACGCTCGGCGTCGGTATCAACGTGCCCATCCACACCGTGGTGCTCACCGCGCTCACCAAGTTCGATGGCTACAAGATGCGTCGTCTGCGCGCCCGCGAGTTCCATCAGATTGCCGGTCGTGCCGGCCGCTCGGGCTTCGATACCGAGGGCATGGTCATCGCCGAGGCACCCGAGCACGAGATCGAGAATGCCAAGCTTATGGCCAAGGCGGGCGACGACCCCAAAAAGCTCCGCAAG
The DNA here is from genome assembly GCA_902399975.1 of Coriobacteriaceae bacterium. Taxonomy (GTDB): domain Bacteria; phylum Actinomycetota; class Coriobacteriia; order Coriobacteriales; family Coriobacteriaceae; genus Collinsella. The sequence goes on from CABOHA010000004.1 coordinate 55,426, forward strand.
ATTAAAAAGAAGAAGGCCCCCGAGGGCTTTGTCACCTGGAACAAGCAGACGTTCGAGCGCCTGATCGAGACGCAGCCCGAGACACTCAAGCCGCGCCTGCGCATCACGCACTCCATGGTGATTAGCGTGGTCGAGCAGGGTGGCGATGCCCGAGCCCGCGTACACGACCTCATCGAGACGAGCCTGCAGACCCCCGAGGAAAAGGCTAAGCTCGAGGTTCGTGCCGACGAGATCTGCGCCACGCTCATCGATTCCGGCGTCGTCGTGCGCACCGAGGTGCCGCCCGCACCCGACGCTCCGGCTGACGCCGCGCCGGACATCGACTACGCACTGACGGTCGACCTGCCCGAGGACTTTGCGCTCGACCAGCCGCTCTCGCCGTTTTTGCTTGCCGCGTTGGAGCTGCTCGATCCCGAGAGCGAGACCTATACCATGGACCTGATCTCGATGGTCGAGGCAACGCTCGAGGATCCCAAGCAGGTGTTGCGCGCTCAGGAGCGCGCAGCGCGCGACCGCGCGATGGCCGAAATGAAGGCTGACGGCGTCGAATATGAGGAACGCCTGGAGCGCATCCAGGATGTCACCTACGAAAAACCGCTCGAGGACTTGCTCGACGCCGCCTTCGACAAGTACTGCCAGGAAGTGCCCTGGGCAAACGACTACCAGCTCTCTCCCAAAAGCGTCCTGCGCGATATGCTGGAAAGCGCGAGCGATTTTAAGGGTTACATTCAAAAGCTCGGCATCGCCCGCTCCGAGGGCATTTTGCTGCGTTACCTGGCAGAGGCCTACCGTTCGCTCGACCGCACCGTGCCCATCGAGAAGCGCGACGAGCGTCTGCGCGACATTATCTCGTGGCTCGGCTTTGTGGTGCGCTCGGTGGACTCGAGCCTGGTGGACGAGTGGGAGAACGCCGGCAACCCGGCAGCCCTCGATGCTGCGCCGCCGCAGGGCATCGACGAGGTCGTGGCGGACCGCCGCGGCTGCACGCTGTTGGTGCGCAACGCGCTCTTCCGCCGCGTGACCCTTGCCGCCCGCGAGCACGTTCGCGACCTGGGCGAGCTCGACGACGACTGGGGCATGAGCGAGATCCGCTGGCAAAAAGCACTCGACGCTTACCACGAGCAGCACGAGGAAATCCTCACCGACGGAGATGCCCGCAGCGCCGCGATGTTTTCCATCGACGAGTCCGACGAGAAGACCGCGCACGTATGGCACGTGCACCAGATCTTTGCTGACGAGGATGGCGACCACGATTTTGGCATCATGGGCGATGTCGATCTGGACGCCACGCAAGACGGCGGCGAGGTAATCTTCAAGAACTACCGTGTCGGCTTTATCGAGGACCTGCTCGAGGACTAGCCGGGCGCAATGGGACGAAACAAAGCGGGGCCGCTGGCAACATCGCCAGCGGCCCCGCTTTTTGCGCGATACGCTATCCCCTACTCGGCATCCTCGACCTCATACGAATCCGCCTCGGCTGGCTCATCGTTTGTCTCTGCCGCAGCCCCGCGTGCCTCGTCAAACGCTGCTTTCATGGTCTTGTTGCCCCACGTGAGCTTGCGAATGGTAAGATCGTCGGCTTTCTTGTTGGCAAGGCGCAGATTGTTCTCGGAGGACAGCAACGCCTCCTTGGTTTTCTGCAGATGGCTAATCGTCTTGTCGATCTCATCGATTGCCGTTTGGAACTTGCGGCTCGCGATTTCGTAGTTGCGGCCGAAATCGTTCTTGAACTTCTCCATCTTGGCTTCGAAGTTCGTGACATCGATATTCTGCTGCTTGTACTCCGCCAGCTCCTGCTTATAGCGAAGCGAACCCATGGCGGCATTGCGCAGCAGCGTAATGATGGGAATGAAGGACTGCGGGCGGATCACATACATCTTCTCATAGCGATAGCTCACGTCCACGATTCCCGCGTTGTAAAGCTCGCTCTCGGGCTCGAGCAGCGTGCAGAGCACCGCGTACTCACAGCCTTTCTGGCGACGATCGTGATCGAGTTTCTTAAAGAAGTCCTCGTTTTTATGCTTGGTCGCGGTCTCGTCGTTCTCGTTTTTCATCTCGAACATAATCGAAATGACCTCGTTGCCGCTCGCGTCGCACTCACGGAAAATGAAGTCTCCCTTGGTGCCCTCGGATGCATCGTTATCTTTCTCGAAGTACGCATTGGGAAACGCCGTCATGCGCAGACGGTTAAACTCGGTCTCGCAGTGCTGCTCGAGCGACTCGCCCACCATCTTGGTGGACAGGCGAACCTTCATGTCCTTAAGGCGCTCAATCTCTTCATCCTTGTAGCGAATCAGGTCATCGCTCGCGCGCTTGGCCTGCGCAAGCTCGAGCTCGTGTGCCGCCTTGGCTTGCTCCTCGCGAGAATCGCGCACCGCCAGCTCGCTCGTCAGTTTGGCACGTGCCTCATCGCGCTCTCGCTCCGCCGCGGCGACCGCCTCTGACAGGTTCATTTTTGCCATCAGTTCCTGCTCGCGCAGCTGGGCACGCAGGCCCTCGGCCTCTTGCTCGGACTGAGCCTTTGCGGCGGAAAACTTCTCTTGCACCTTCGCGCGATAGTCAGTAAGCGCGCGCTCGGCCTCGCTGCGAGCGGCATCGAGCTCACGCTGCGACTCTGCCGCGGCAGCGGCAAGCGCCATCTCCTGGGCCTTGTCCGCCGCGGCGATCCTGGCCTGCAGCTCGGCAATCTGAGCGTCGCGCGCGGACAGGTCGTTTTGAGCAGCATTGCGTGCCGCCGCCTCGGCAAGCCTGGCTTCATCATCTTTGCGCTCCAACTGCGCACGTAAATTGTCGATCTCGCGCTGAAGCTCGGCATTCTCCTTTTGAGCATCGGAACGAGCCTCAACCGCCGCGCGCTGACTTGCACTCTCGCGCTCTGCGGCAGCGCCTTCGAGCTTGGCGCGCAGCTCGGCAAGCTCAGCGTCGCGCTTGGCAACCTCTTGTGCCAGCTGCTGAGCTGCAGCGTTCTTCTGCTCGACAAACTGAGCGTCGCGCTGAGACTCTGCCTTTTGCAAAGCAGCCGTCGAGCGCGAGCGCTCAAGCTCCAGTGCCTGCTCGCCCTCGCGCTGGACCGCCTTCACGCGCTCATCCAGGTCGCGCGAGAACTCGGCATCGCGCACCTGCTTGACGATATCCGCATAACCGGACGCATCGACCTTAAAAACTTCGCCGCAATGCGGGCACTTGATCTCGTTCATGGCAGCTCCTCGATGGACGCAAATATCAACCGCCTACACTCTACCGCGCCGCACGGACAAAAAAGGCGCCGCTGCCATAATGGCAACGGCGCCAGAACCACCACAAAGGCGACTGTCCCCTTTGTGGTGGTTTGTGTGGTGGTTCGAGAATTACAGCCCAAAGAAGTCAAGGATTTGATCACGGCTTACGGGCTTGTAATCGTTGGCATCGAGACCGACATCATAGCGAAAGATAGGGCGCTCGCGATCGCGGTTGCGCGCGTTGGTGCGGTCTCCCCTGCTGTGGATATGCCCGTGCAGCATGATGGCGCCGCGCGCCTTGCCATTCCAGCTGAGCATGGGGTAATGGCTCATAACTAGACGATGGCCCTTGGCATAGCCGGGAGCAATCTCCAGGTAATCGCGTACCTCATCCCAAATCTGCGGTACGTCGGGATCTTCCCAATCACCGTCATGGTTGCCACGGATGAGCGTTATGTTCTGGCATTCGATTCGTTTACGCAGGCGCACCGCTTCCGCCATGGGCAATCGATACGTAAAGTCCCCCAGGATATAGAGGAGGTCGTTCGCAGTCACGCACTCGTTGATGACATCGATGACCTTGCGGTTCATCTCCTCGACCGAATCAAACGGCCGATCCATATCGTGCAAGATATTCGTATCGCCCAGGTGCAGGTCGGCGGTAAACCACATCATCGTCTCTGTCCTCATTTCGCAACGCGTCTAACACGTGCCTAGTATACAGACGCAGCGATGCGACAGTTACCCAAAGAGCCCGCCGAACAGTCCGCGGCGGCGCTTGTCTTGCTTTTTCGAAGCGTCGCCCTGGGCGTTCTTGTCCTGCCGCTTCTTCCGGTCCTGCTCCAGCTCATCATCGTCGATCAGCATATCCCACTCAAACGGGTCGTCCGTCAGATCGAACAGGTCATCGTCATCAAACATGACCGCCTCCATTGCCGATTAGCGAGCATCCACCACATAGAGACCAACGCGCACCTGATGCCACGGGCTGCGCTCGGGAGCAACCTGTTGCACACGGGCCTCAAATACGTCCTCGTGGCCGTAATACATCATCAAGGACAGCGGGCCGACCTCGTTTCCCGGAACATACCCAAGCTTGGTGTTGCCGTAGTAGATCGCAACCGCCTCGGGATCATGGGGGTTATCGCGCTCGGCACACAGCGTCAGTTTATCGCCCACTTTAAGATCGCCCAAGACCAAGGCGCCATCGGCATACTGAAATCCTGCAATATGAAACGACAGAAGAACACGTGAAGGCTCGTACATGGCAACTCCTCTAACGACCGAATAAACCGGCACTTAACCTTACTGAGAAGCTTACGGGCCCGTGCGGACAAAATTTCACCCGCTCGCACCTTTCGCCCATTTGCCGCAACGCTTGCGAGACAGAGCGCTTGCAGATAAGATAGAGGCACGGATGGCACCCGTTGCAGCGGGTCTTGCCAACTCCAGTGCACGTTTACATCGTGAGAAGTGGCCGTCTTCGCTTACGCGGGGGCGGCTATTTCATTCGGCCGATAAACAGGCCGAGTTCGATAGCCGCGATTAACAACGCCAGTAACGAAATAACATCGCTTACGTTCATACCAATTCCCTTCTAAAGGGAGTTGGCCCATCCGTACCCCATAGCAGTAGTCTAACGTAAATGGCAGGTAATAGGAACACTTGTTCGTATTACCTGCCATTTTCTAATGCACAAACATGCGTACGAACCTGTGCTTCCAGCTTGCATAAGGGGCGTAGCGGAATGGCACGTCCAGCCATGTTGCCTTGTTCACGATGCTCTTCTTGTGGCTAAACGTATCGAAGCTCTCGCGGCCATGGTACTGCCCCATACCGCTCGCGCCCATGCCGCCAAAGCCCATATGGCTCGTAGCCAGATGCATGATCGTGTCGTTGACGCAGCCGCCGCCAAAGGGCACGTAACGCACAAAGCGTTGCTGAGCCGCATGGTCCTGGCTAAAGATATACAGAGCTAGCGGCGTCGGACGATCCGCAATAAACGTCTCTGCCTCGTCTAGGCTCTCAAACGTCAGCACCGGCAAGATGGGGCCGAAAATCTCCTCCTGCATTACGGCGTCATCGGGGGTCACGCCGTCTAGAATCGTCGGCTCAATCTTGAGCGACGACTCGCGCGCGGTACCTCCAAGCACAACCTTATAGGGATCGATCAGCCCGCGCACGCGCGCAAAATGCTTGGCGTTGACGATATGACCGTAATCCTCGTTGTCGAGCGGATGCTCGCCAAACATGCGACGGGTCTCCTCCCTGATGAGGCCCAACAGCTCATCGTGTACGCGCGTATCGACCAGCAGGTAGTCGGGCGCCACGCAGGTCTGCCCCACGTTGAGCCATTTACCAAAGGCGATGCGCCGTGCCGCGACTTTTAAGTTTGCCGTGGCATCCACAATGCAGGGGCTCTTTCCGCCCAGCTCAAGCGTCACGGGCGTCAGGTTTTTACTTGCGCGCTCCATGACGAGCTTGCCGACCGGAACGCTACCGGTAAAGAAAATCTTGTCCCAGCACTCATCGAGCAGTGCTTCGTTCTCGGCACGGCCGCCTTCTACAACCGTCACCAGGCGCGGATCAAATGCCTCTTCGCAGATTTGCTTGAGCACCGCGCTCGATGCCGGGGCATAGGCGCTCGGCTTGATGACCACGGTATTGCCCGCGGCAAGGGCTCCAGCGAGCGGCTCGAGCGTCAACAAAAACGGATAGTTCCATGGAGCCATGATGAGCGTGACGCCATAGGGCACGGCCTGCGTCTTACACACGCTCACGGCGTTGGCGAGGTCGCACGGGCGCAGGCGTGGGCGACTCCATCGAGCAACATGCGCAATCTGATGACGAATCTCGGAAAGCGAGGTGCCGATCTCACACATATAGGCCTCGTCATGCGACTTTCCCAAATCGGTCTTGAGCGCATGGGCAATATCGGTCTCGTGTGCCCGCACCGCCTCGCGCAGGCGCACGAGGGCGCGACGTCGAGCATCGACATCAAACGTGGCGCGCGTCTTAAAGTAGGCGCGCTGTTCGCCGACAATGCGCGCGATTTCCTCGGTGTTCATGGGCCCTCCTAGTTCTCATCCTCAAACATACCACCCGCGACGACCTCGTACATACGCTCGAGCTCCAAACGGTCCATCAAAAGTGGAACGGGGTATAGCGGATTGGCCTCGGCATCGGCATGGGCCGCCATTTGCGGAATATCGGAGCGGCGAATGCCCGTCACATATTTGGGAATGCCCAAGGCGGCATTCATGCGGTCGACCCAATCGATAAAGGCCTCGGCCGCAAGACTGTCCTGCGCGTTAGCCGGCGCGATACCGGCCATGCGAGCAAGATCGGCAAGCTTGGGGGCGGCGGCGTCACCATAAGCGCGAAGCATGTGCGGCAGGATGATGGCGTTGGCCAAGCCGTGCGGAATTCCGTATCGGCCGCCCAGACTATGCGCGATGGCATGCACATATCCGACATAGGAGCGGGTAAATGCAACACCCGCTTTATACGCCGCCGAAAGCATATTGCGACGAGCGCGCATGTCGTCGCCATGCTCATAAGCCTCGGGCAAATTGTCGTGGATGAGCTGGACCGCCTGACGCGCCATCTTGCGCGTGTAGGGCGTGGTGCTACGGCCGATAAAGGCCTCGACGGAATGCGTCAGGGCATCCATGCCCGTCTGCCCCGTAATGGAGGCGGGCAGGCCGCGCGTAAGCTCGGGGTCGTGCACCGCAAAGCGCGGGATAAGCACAAAGTCGTTAATGGGGTACTTGTAGTGCGTCTCGTCATCGGTAATTACCGCCGCGAGTGTGACTTCGCTTCCCGTACCGGCGGTAGTGGGAACCGCAATAAGCAGCGGCAGGAGACGGTGGACGCGCAACAGGCCACGCATCTTGTTGATGGGCTTATTTGGCTGTGCGATGCGTGCGCCCACACCCTTGGCGCAGTCCATGGCCGAACCGCCACCAAAGCCGATAATGGCCTGGCAGGCGCTCTCGCGATACAGGGACGCCGCTTCCTCCACGTTTGAGACCGTGGGATTCGCACGCGTTTCGGCATAGACCGTAACGCCAATCCCCTGAGCCGTAAGCGCACGCTCGAGTGATGCCGTGAGTCCCAAACGAGCAATACCAGGGTCTGTCACGATAAGGACCTTCTGGATCGAGCGCTTTTGAAGCACTGCGGGCACATCCTCGGCATGCTCCAAAATGCGCGGCTCGGTATAGGGCAGGATCGGCAATGCGATGCGAAAAACCGTCTGATATGTTCGGCACCAGGCGCGGCGGGCTAGATGCATAAAGGAAACTCCTTCATTTGTTGATAGGTCAACATTTGTTCGACCGATTGTACTCATCGGCGTCCGCATATGGCTTGCAAATCGTTAATCAATCAACATCTTCACATGCCGAAAATTGTTTTATTAAAAATCATTCCTAATAGGCTTCACATTCGGTCGCATTTATGGATAATAGAACTCGTCAAGACGCACGTCCGGAGAGGGCCCTTACGGGACCGGACGAGCGCACCATCGCCATCGATCGAAAGGATCGAATCATGAAGTTTGTTTGCCCCGTTTGCGGTTATGTGGAAGAGTTCGACGGCGACCAGCTGCCCGAGGATTTCAAGTGCCCCCAGTGCGGCGTTCCCGGCTCTCGCTTCCTGAAGCAGGAGGAGGGTCAGCTCGAGTGGGCTGCCGAGCACGTCGTGGGCGTCGCCAAGATGGAGGGCGTCTCCGAGGACATCGTTGCTGACCTGCGCGCCAACTTTGAGGGCGAGTGCTCCGAGGTCGGTATGTACCTGGCCATGGCTCGCGTTGCTCATCGCGAGGGTTATCCCGAGATCGGCCTGTACTGGGAGAAGGCTGCCCACGAGGAGGCCGAGCACGCCGCCAAGTTCGCCGAGCTCCTGGGCGAGGTTGTGACCGACTCCACCAAGAAGAACCTCGAGATGCGCGTTGAGGCCGAGAATGGCGCCACCGCCGGCAAGACCGATCTCGCTAAGCGCGCCAAGGCCGCTGGCCTCGATGCCATCCACGACACCGTGCACGAGATGGCTCGCGACGAGGCTCGCCACGGCAAGGCTTTCGCCGGTCTGCTCAAGCGCTACTTTGGCTAAGCCAGCCGCCTGAGAGATAATCTCTAGCTCGATGAGGCCCGGACCGTATTGGTTCGGGCCTTTTTCGTGCCTCACGAACTTGTTAACGCCCTGAAACAGGACCGCCTTCGGCATCGGCTTCTCGTCAAAAACTAAGTGAGTAGACTTTTTTGAACTTGCCGAGCAGGCCATCCATATCACTTTATAAAGCCGCCGGTAAATGCCTTGTTACAAAACGGTCTGGTCACCAAAGTGCCAAAAGTCTACTCACTTAGAACCGCAGCCGTCCACGATCGAGCTGTTTTGTGTCTAACGGGCATCTTTCCGTCGATTACTCCCAATTTTGTCCAGTCAACGAATAGTTCGGACCGGAGTAATGTCTCAGCCCTTTGCTCATCTGAACTTTTATCACGATATTCAGCATCGAGCATCCTGCATACGGCCTTAACGATCGCGCGGAATTTATCCTCATCGAATATCTGTCTGTGTGTCAGGAGAAATACATCGTAGCCCATGGCCTGAAGGGCCGTCATGCGGTCAGCGTCACGCAAGCCATCCCCTGCGCGTCCGTGCGAGGCCTTTCCCTGACATTCAATGGCCACCTGTCGCTCTCCGTCCGGCGAAGACAGAAGTAGGTCAATGTATACGCGGGACTTGCCTACAATCGCCCGAGCACTTGCGCTTAGCGCCACTTCGACATTGAGCTCTATGCCGCAAAAACCTTCGCCTCCCAGGGATCGTGGCAACCCAAGCAACAAATACGTCTCAACCTCAAAAGGCGATGCGGCACCCAGTGGAACGAGATGAGATACCGCGACAAATCGCTTGCCGTAACGCATCCCACAAACATCTGAGCAAAAACGGTCAAGGTCTTCGCCCAAAACCAAAGCGTCGCGCCGCCATAAATTTGAGGCGGCGCCGTCCTCGGACGGACAGCGCGCCCAACCCAAGGTTGCCGGAATCGCGCCCGACTCATTTGCACGCGAAAGCTCTGCCTCGAGTGCTGCTGGCAAGGCACAAACCGTAAACAAGCCGCACATCTCCGCCAACACCAAAAGAAGCTGGAGATCCGTCAGATGCCGCGACATGATGAATGCCGTCAGCAGAGGAGACGTAACCAAAAACCCATGTTCCGTTTCCAGCACGGATTCCCTGGGGAACTCGCCTAGGAACAGCCGCTGCCTAATGCTGACAGGGCAAGTCCGCTTGCCTCTCGTCCGAACCAATGTATACAGCGGAAAGCCGAGCACAACCGTAGCCGTCGGGTTACGGGCGAGCTCGCATCGCCGCCGGTCTTCTTCCGGTCGCGGGAGCGGCGGACACAGAGCGCGGGCCTGAGGGGGCAAGCGCCAGTACTTAAAAGCCGATATGTCACAAAGTAGGTCCTTCATAGGCACAGGAAAACACGAATTTCAACCCAGCCGGTCTCGCATTGGCGCGAACGCACCGAAAACGGCGCCGAACGGACCGCTAAGTTTTCAACAGCCCTCCCCAACTGGCCAAAAGCTTGCCGAGAGCTGGACGAAGTGCTGTTGAAAACCCCATTTTTTCTCATGGAGAAGCTTTGCGCGGCAAGTGAGTAGACTTTTTGGAACATCCCGAGCAGGCCGGTCATCCTGCTTTTCAAAACCGCAGGTAGATAGCTTGTTGCAAAACTGCCTGGTCGCCAAAGAGCTAAAGGTCTACTCACTTAGGCTAGAGGGCACCCCCATTAACTGCGATTCCAGGGTATTAAGCGCATTTGAACTCAAGTCGTCATACTGGACAAGGATTCGAGTCGAGCTTTCAGGGACAGATGCGCCATCGGCACACCAAAAACAGTCACCGATATCGATAAAAGGGATGCTCGAGCGCGTGAGGGCCCGTGCAAAAGTGCTTCCGCCCGTTCCACGCTCCGCAACCACGATACAGTAAAGACCCGCATCCGCATGCTCGATCGAGACCTCTCCTGCCGGAAACACCTTCCGCACAAGCGCCATCAGGCCATCACGCGCCTCGCGAGCACGAACGCGCACGCGGTTCACATGTCGCTCGTAATCACCCGATTCCAGCAAACGCGCCAAGGCGACCTGATCGACAGAACTTACCGACGAGGCGTAGAAACCAAGGTTGCGTTTAAACCTCTCCATTAGCTCATCGGGCAGCACCATGTACGCCAAACGCAACGCCGATGAAAGGCTCTTCGAAAACGTGTTGGTGTAGATAACCGACTGAGCGGCATCGATCGACGCAAGCGCGGGAATCGGCTTCCCGGCAAGGCGAAACTCACAATCAAAGTCATCTTCGATGAGATACCGACCCGGCCGTTCAGCAGCCCAGCTCAGAAGCGCATAGCGCCGCGCAATGCTCGTCACAAGGCCGGTCGGATACTGATGGGACGGCATCAGGTGAAGGACATCGGTCCCGCTTTTCTGCAGAATGCTCAAGTCCACGCCCTCATCATCCAACGGGATATGCCGCACTTCGCAACCCATGGCCTGATAGATGCGCGTCAAACGCAAATACCCCGGGTCCTCAACGGCATACACCTTGTCGGCTCCAAGCAACTGAACCAACATGGTATCGAGCAGCTGGGCGCCCGCACCGATAACAATGTTGTTGGGGTCGACATTCATACCCCTTGTCCCGCGCAGATGGTGAGCAATTGCGCGTCGCAGCCGAGCAGTGCCCTGCGCCGGTGCGGGCGAAAAGATTTCGCGCTCGTCTTCGGATGCCAGCGTCGCCCGTAGCGCGCTTTGCCAAAGCCGCGCCGCCTCCAAAGCAGAAGGAGAAAGCGCATCGAATCGCTCGACCTGTCCGTTGATATCATGCGTGCTGGGACCCACAGAAACGGCATCTCGGTCGATGCCCCCCGCAGCCGAAGGCAAAACCGGTGCATCCGGAAGCTTGCAAGCGTAGTAGCCACGCCGCGGCTTTGAGCAAATATAACCCTCGGCAAGCAACTGGCTATATGCATTCTCGATGGTAATGACACTGATACCGAGATGACTCGCAAAGGCGCGCTTAGACGGCAGATGCTCCCCCGCCGTAATGCGTCCAGCTACGATATCATCTCGGATTTGCTGGTAAACATACTCATAAAGCGATGCTTCGCCGCGTTGTTCCAAATTGTAGTCAAGCATGAGTTTGTCACCTGACCTTATCGAGTCATTCAATTTGGTATTAGTCTGACCTTGTTATTATCTCGAAAACTGATTATTTCGCCATACCCAGCTCCCCGATAGGATGTTCCGTCAAGCAATGTACATGCCAACCAAGGGAGCAACCATGGCAGAACAGACCAGCAAGGCCGATCGCGTCAAACTCAATCGCGAGCTCGCGCAGATGCTCAAGGGCGGCGTCATCATGGACGTCACCACGCCCGAGCAGGCACGCATCGCCGAGGAGGCAGGCGCCTGCGCCGTCATGGCTCTCGAGCGCATCCCGGCCGACATCCGCGCCGCCGGCGGCGTGTCGCGCATGAGCGACCCCAAGATGATCAAGGGCATCCAGGAGGCCGTCTCCATCCCCGTCATGGCCAAGTGCCGCATCGGTCACATCGTCGAGGCGCAGATCCTGCAGGCCATCGAGATCGACTACATCGATGAGTCCGAGGTTCTCTCCCTTGCCGACGACGTCTATCATATCGACAAGACCCAGTTTGACGTGCCGTTTGTCTGCGGCGCCCGCGATCTGGGCGAGGCGTTGCGCCGTGTTGCCGAGGGCGCCACGATGATTCGTACCAAGGGCGAGCCGGGCACGGGCGACGTCGTTCAGGCCGTGCGCCATATGCGCAAGATCCAAAAGCAGATCCGCGACGTTGTTGCCCTGCGCGACGACGAGCTCTTTGAGGCAGCCAAGCAGCTGCAGGTTCCGGTCGAGCTGGTGCGCGAGGTCCATGCCACGGGCAAGCTCCCCGTCGTAAACTTTGCCGCCGGCGGAGTCGCGACCCCCGCCGACGCCGCGCTGATGATGCAGCTGGGCGCCGAGGGCGTCTTTGTTGGCTCGGGCATCTTTAAGAGCGGCGACCCCGCCAAGCGCGCCGCCGCCATCGTCAAGGCCGTGGCAAACTTCACCGACGCCAAGCTCATCGCCGAGCTTTCGGAGGACCTGGGCGAGGCCATGGTGGGCATCAACGCCGACGAAATCGAGATCATCATGGAGGAGCGCGGGCGCTAGTCCAGCAGAAAGGATCGCACATGAGCGATTATGCAGACCAAACGGTCGCCGTGCTGGCGGTCCAGGGCGCTTTTGCCGAGCACGAGGCAAGACTGTCCGAGCTGGGCGCACGCTGTATTGAGCTGAGGCAGGCGGCCGATTTGAAGCAGAACTTTGACCGTCTGGTACTTCCCGGCGGCGAGTCTACCGTTCAAGGGAAACTGCTTGATGAGTTGGGCATGCTCGAGGAGCTTCGTACCCGTATCGCTGAAGGTATGCCCGTCCTGGGCACCTGCGCCGGCCTGATTCTGCTGGCTCACGACCTTGCCGCTCATGACGATAAGGGCACGTCGCGTTTGGCAACCATGGATGTACTCGTCGAGCGCAATGCCTACGGCAGGCAACTCGGCAGCTTTCGAGCCAAGGGGCAGGTAGCCGGCATCGACGGTGAAGTGCCGCTGACGTTTATCCGTGCGCCCCGCATCGTCGAAGTGCACGGCGACACTGAGGCCCTAGCCGAAGTCGACGGTCGCATCGTCGCCGCCCGCCAAGGCAACCAGCTCGGCGTCACCTTCCACCCCGAGCTCGACGAAGACACCCACCTCCACGAACTGTTCCTGCAAATGTAGGCATCGAAATCAACAAACGAAACGAGAGTGGATAATCTCCCACCTTGAGCATGAATATGGGCTCATACCGGGAGATTATCCACTCTCATTCTTTGGTGCAAATGATCCCTTGGGGATGCCGATGTTTTGGTACCGACAGCGAGCGCCCACCAGAGCGAACAAATTGACATGAAAAGAGGACGGCATAGACCTTCTGGTCATGCCGTCCTCTTTGAATGACAAGTTGTCGCTCTGGTGGGCGCGCAGCGTCAACTAGTTACGCGGTTCGTAGAACCGCGTAACCCCTAGAAGCGGTTGCCGCGGAAGCCGCCACCGTTGCGGCCGCCACGGTCGCCACCGCGACCGCCGCGGTCGTTACCACGGTTGCCGCCGAAGCCACCACGGTTGCCACCGCGATCGCCATAGCCACCACGGTTGCCACCAAAGCCGCCGCGACCGCCACGGTCGCCGCCACGGTCGCCAAAGCCGCCACGGCCACCGCGATCGCCACCGCGACCGCCACGGTCGCCGCCACGGCCACCGCGATCGCCAAAGCCGCCGCGACCGCCACGGTCGCCGCCACGGCCACCGCGCTCGTCACGGCCGCCGCGAGGACCGCGGTCCTCGTCCAGGCCCATGGCGACGAGCGGAGCAATAACCTTATCGAGAGCGGCCATCAGCTCGGTGGCCTCCTCGTAAGAAAGCTCGGGCAGGAGCTTCTCCTTCTTGTTGGCAAGCTCGACCAGGCCCTCGGCGGCATCCTCGGCAGCGAAGACGACGATCTTGCGCATATCGCCCTCGGCGTCGTCGATGCGGCCGACCAGATCGGCAGCCTCGGCCTCGGCCATCAGACCATCGAGCTCACGAAGGCGCATGCCCAGCAGGTCGGACATCTCCTTCTGCTCCATCTTGGGCTTGAGGTCAAGCAGCTTGATGGCGCGCTCGATGTTCGCCATACGCTCGGCCTTGGCCTCCTCCTCCTTGGAAATAGCAAAGCGACGGCTACGCAGCAGGCGGGCGGCCTTCTGCATCTTGTCCATCAGCTCTTCGTCATCGTAATCAACGGCGGCCTCGACAACCTCGGCCTCCTCCTCGGCGGAAACCTCGTCAGCAGCCTCAACCTCGGCAACTTCGGTCTCCACGGTCTCGACTGCCTCAACCTCGGCAGCCATGGTCTCGTTCTCGGTCTCGTTCATGATCTCTTCGTTCTCGGACATGAGACTCCTTCTTGGCCCTCTCGGGCATCATCGCCCCATTCGCGGGGCCCGTCGCGCACTCTTTGCGCTTTAAGCATTCATGCCTCTCGGCAAAACGTCAATTAGTTTATGGTGTCGCCATCCAATCTAGCTGCAGAATCTATGTGCACACATTAATGCGACATGTACGACTCGCGGCGAGCGTACACAACCGACACCGCGAACCCGACAACGGCAATCACAGCCGCCACGCGCACGGCAACCGCAAATCCAATCGCCTGGGCAACGTCCGTCGCGACGCCGGCGGCACCGGCAGCCGCTGCAGAACTCGAAAGCAGGCCGATAAACAGCGACGGGCCAAACGACGCGGCAATCATGTTCCACGTGTTGAGCAATGCCGTTCCGTGAGGATGCTCAGCGACGGGTAGCGTCTCCAAGCCGGCCGTCTGCGAGGGGCTCAGCACCAAACCGACGCCGGCATACACTACAACGGTCAGTGCCGCGACAACGCCGATGTTCATGGTCGCCGCGGTCATCGAGATCGCAGTCTGTCCCACGGCAATCAGGGCAAAACCGACCGGCAGCAGCGGCCATGCGCCACGGGCATCCATCACGCGCCCGCCTACAATCGAGGTCACGGCATTGCAGGCAATTGCCGGCAAAATGAGCAGGCCCGCAACAAGCGCGGTCATGCCGTATGCGCCCTCAAAATAGAGCGGCAACAAAACGCTCATCGAGAACGCCGTCATCATCGACACCATCACAAGCAGGCACGCAGGCCAAAAACGAACGCTCGCCATGGGACGCACGTTAAACACCGGATGCTCGAGCTTGAGCTGGCGGGCCGCAAACAGGCCGAGCAGCACAATGGCGGCGAAGAGCGCCACGATACCGGCAATCAGATTGGTCGAGAACTCGCCTACGGAATATACAAACGCCGTGATGCCGGCCGCAAGCAAAGCAACCGACAGAATATCAAGCGTAGTGTTCGAGCGCTCTCCAACATTCCGAACGAGCTTTGCTGCCGCCGCAGCGACCACAACACCGCCCACCAGCGGCACTACGAACACAGCCCTCCAGCCAAACAACGTGCACATAAGACCACTAATCACGGGCCCAAACGCCGGCCCTAGCGTAATGCAGGCACCGCCCAGGCTCAGATACAGACCGAGCTTCTCGCGCGGAGCACAAGATAGCACCACATTCATCATGAGCGGAAACAAGATGCCCGATCCCGCAGCCTGCAAAATACGACTTGGCAGCAAAACGGTAAACGACGGGGCGACCAGGCACAGAACTTCTCCGGCGACCATGCATCCGCATGCGAAAAACAGCAGCTTGCGCGTCGAGAAACGACCGGACAGAAAGGCCATGATGGCCGTAAAGATCGACGTCACGATCATGTAGCCCGAAACAAGCCACTGCGCCGTGGTGGCACTCACCGAAAAGGCCGCCATAATGTCGTGCAGCGCCACGTTAATGATGTTCTCGTTAAACGCGGCAACAAAGGCTGCGATATACATAACGATGAGAAACGCCGAAGTGCCCGATGGCGTTGCCCTAACTTGTTGCTGAGATTTACTCCCCATGCATTTCCTTCCTCTTGGAACGACCGTCGCATCGCCCCGGAGGAACAGTCCAGGGCGAGAATGAGCCCTAGACTTACGCCAGACGCCACGCACGACGAATCTGGCCACATGGTCCAACGTCGAAAGATTGTAACGCGGACGCGCCGCTTTCCTTCCGCGCTATTATTAAAAGTCCACGAAAGCATGAGACATGAGGAGCCCGCCATGATTAAGCCCATCATGAAATCCGAGTTCTTTTTGCGCCTGCCCTCCGAAGACGCGGGACCCGACGATGCCGCGACCGGGCAGGACCTCCTGGATACGCTCCATGAGCATGAGCACGAGTGCGTGGGGCTCGCCGCCAATATGATTGGCGTGCGCAAACGCATCATCTGCGTAAAGGACGGCAGCAAGTCGCTGCTTATGTACAACCCGCAGATTCTTGAGCAGGTCAATGCCTACCAGACGAGCGAAGGATGCCTCTCGCTGATCGGCGAGCGTCCCTGTACCCGCTATCGCCGCATTAAGGTTGAGTATCTGGACGAGAACTTCGTCCACCGCATCAAAAACTTCTCGGGCTACACCGCCGAGATCATCCAACACGAAATCGACCACTGTTGCGGAATCGTTATTTAGTTCCGCCGATTCAAGAAAGCTCCCTGCAGCAAAACAACTGCAGGGAGCTTTTCATAGTGCGGAACTTCTATCCCACTAGCTCTGGCGGTAATGGTCGAAGAAGTCGGCGAGGTCTTCGAGGGACTCTTTGAGTACTTCCATGCGCGGCAGGTACACGATACGGAAGTGGTCGGGCTCAGCCCAGTTGAAGCCGCCGCCGCGCGTGATCAGGATCTTCTTCTCGTGCAGCAGGTCGAGGGCAAACTGCTCGTCATCGGTGATGTTGAACTTCTTCACATCCATCTTGGGGAAGATGTAGAACGCCGCACGCGGCTTAACCACCGAGATGCCGTCAATCTTGTTGAGCGCCTCATACACAAAGTTGCGCTGCTCGTAGACACGGCCGCCGGGGCGGATGTAGTCGTTGACGGACTGATGGCCACCGAGCGCCGTCTGAACGATCGACTGAGCCGGCACGTTGGAGCACAGGCGCATGTTGGAGAGCATGTTAATGCCCATGATGAAGTCGCTCATGCAGCGCTGGTTGCCCGAAAGCACCATCCAGCCAATACGATAGCCCGCGATCATGTGCGACTTGGAAAGGCCGCTAAAGGTGACGCAGGGCAGATCAGGAGCGAGCGAGGCAATCGAGACGTGCTCGTAGCCGTCCATGCACAGGCGGTCGTAGATCTCATCGGCAAAGATCATCAGCTGATGCCTGCGTGCAACCTCGACGATGCCCTCGAGCACCTCGCGCGGGTAGACCGAGCCCGTGGGGTTGTTGGGGTTGATGATAACGAGGGCTTTGGTCGCGCTCGTGATCTTGGACTCCATATCCTCCAGGTCGGGATACCAATCCGCCTGCTCATCGCACAGATAGTGCACAGGATGACCGCCGGCAAGGGTTGCGCACGCCGTCCAGAGCGGATAGTCGGGGCTGGGGATCAGAATCTCGTCGCCATTGTCGAGCAGCGCGTTCATCGAAAGCTGAATGAGCTCGGACACGCCGTTGCCCGTGTAGATATGCTCCATCTGAACGTTGGGCAGGCCCTTGATCTGCGAATACTGCATGATCGCCTTGCGCGCGGAGAACAGGCCACGCGAGTTGGAATAGCCTTCGCAGTCGGGCAGCTGCTGGCGCATGTCCTTGATGACCTCATCGGGCGTGCGGAAACCGAAGGGCGCCGGGTTGCCGATATTGAGCTTGAGGATGCGCTCGCCCTCGTCCTCCATACGGGCGGCCTCGTCGACGACGGGACCGCGCACGTCATACAGGACGTTATCGAGCTTGGTGGATTTAGAAAAAGTACGCATGGTGGTGCTCCTTGCAATTTGAGCTGAGGGATGGGGTTCGGGCTTGGAATCGTTGCGGGGTGATGATGCCTCGCCTTGATCGGCGTCGCCGGCAAGCAGCCAGGTAACATCGACCTCCAAAATACGGGCGAGCAGCTCAGCCACATCGCGCCGCGGAATCGTCTTGCCGCTCACATATTGGCTCATCTGACTCTTGCCGAGTTTTTTGCCGAGCATCTCCGATGCGCGGATCACGTCCGACTGGCGAACGTCGCGATCGGACATAGCCTGTCGCAGACGATAGCTAAACGTCTCTTGGGCCACTAGAACCTCCTTGCTGGCAAAGTTCAATTTATACAACACGAATTGAACCTGAGTTCAATTTAGGCAGCAGTATAACGCCGTGCTATTTCGAAAAGTTCAATTTCAAAAATAAAATGAGCAAGACCTCGAGATTTATCCCAAGGCGATAACGACGTGCACGCATTTAGAGGTATTCGAGGAAACGAGCGGCGGCAAGCGAAACATCGGCCGTTCGATATATGGCGTTGATCTGCCGATGGGGATGCCCTTCGAGCGGACGCACAGCAACATCGAACTGGCAGCGACGCAAGATGAGCGCGGGAAGAATGCTCACGCCCAGGCCATCCTCGACCATAGCCATAATCGCATAGTCATCCCAAGTCGACAGTTTTGAGCGCACCGCCAGCCCCGCCCGACGGAATAGCGGCGTAATCTCATCATCGGTACCCCGTTCCAGCAGAATAAACTGCTCTCTTGCCAAATCGGTAAGAGAGACGAACTCCGCCGTGGCAAGCAACGAATCTGTCGGCACCACCGCCATCAGCTCATCACACACTAAAGACCGTGATGCCATGCCGTTTTCTCGGGGCTCACGCGGGATAAAGCCCAGGTCGCAGCGCCCCTCCGCCACCCATTGTTCAATCTCTGAATAGTCGCCCATCAGTAACTCATAATCGACGTCTGGATAATCGGCGCGAAAACGCGCAATCACCGGCGGCAGTACGTGGGTCGCCACGCTCGAAAACGTACCGATGCAGATTTTGCCGCGCATGAGCCCACGCATCTCATCCACCCGCCGCTGCAAGCGAATGAATTCCTCGCAGAGCGCCTCGACAGCCGGCATGACCTGCCGCCCGTCGGCAGAAAGTGTCACGCCCTCGCGACTGCGGTCGAGTACCTTAAAACCCCAGTCGGCCTCGAGGTCGGCCACCATGCGGCTCACGCCCGATTGCGAATAGCTCAAGTGCTCGGCGGCGCGCGTAAAACTGCCGGCGCGTACTGTCTCGAGCAGCACCTGCATCTTTTGAATATTCGTTTCCACGGCACGTCCCCACCTTTGCATGAGTTTTTGTCATGTCATCCATGCATTATATTCGCTTTTCTTCTAAATCCACCTCGCCCATAGTGAACATGCACGGATATAGAAGGGCGGCTGCGCATGAACAACGGACTGTTTAGGTATTTGGCAGCATTGCTGTTGTTTGGCTCCAACGGCATCATCGCCGCCGCCATCGCGCTGCCGAGCTCCGACATCGTGCTGCTGCGCACCTTTCTGGGAGCCCTCTCGCTCGTCATCATCCTTGCCATCACCCAACGCCATAACTTGCAGGCGCCATCTCGCCCCCGCGAAGCTGCGGCCCTGATCCTCTCGGGGGCCGCGCTGGGCGCCAGCTGGATTTTTCTGTTCCGCGCCTATCAGACGATCGGCGTCGGCATCTCCTCGCTGCTGTACTACTGCGGCCCCATCATCGTCATGGCTCTCTCACCGTTTATCTTTGGCGAAAAACTGACCAGCGGCAAAATCGCCGGGTTCACCGCCGTTGCTTGCGGTGCTTTTCTCATTGCAGTACAAGGTCTAGGCGGCAATATGCCCATTGCGGGTATCGCCTGCGGCATCGCCTCGGCATTTTGCTATGCGCTGATGGTCATCGCTAGCAAGGGTGCGCCACACGTCGAAGGCCTCGAAAACTCCGCGCTCCAGGTGAGCGCCGCCTTTATGACCGCGCTGGTCCTTACGCTCCTCACACAGGGCGCCCCCTCGTTCCTCTCCCCCAGCATTGCCGCCGGCATCGATTGGCGCGCCGTCGCCATGCTCGGCGTCGTCAACACCGGCATCGGCTGCCTGCTCTACTTTAGTGCTGTCGCCAAGCTGCCCGTGCAGACCGTCGCGGTTGTCGGCTACCTCGAGCCGCTTTCGGCAGTCGTGTTCTCCGCCGTCCTTTTGGGCGAGACCATGACGCCAATCCGCCTCATGGGCGCCGCGCTCATCATCGGCGGCGCGGTCTTTTGCGAACTCGCCGGCAAACGCGCAAGCACCAAGGCCGGTATCGCCCAGGCAGCGCGCGCTTAAGGGACATTTTCTCGGGGCGCATGCGGGATAAAGCCCAGGTCGCAGTGGCCCTGCACCTCACGGGAGATGCAGGGCCATTTTGCATTGCAGTAAAGCTATGGGCTACGAACGACGCGGCTCGGGAACCACGAGCCTATCGGGGCTCGCACCCTCGGCATCCATCAGGCTCACATAGCGAATCGATGGGTCCTCGTAGGTCGCGTAGTAATAATTGCCCGTACGCGCGCTAAAGCATCCGGTGTAGATGGTCTTCTCGAAGTTGCCATCGCCCATCCTGGACGCTCCCTCGATCATCGCCACGCCCTCGAGCGAGCGGAACATGCGGACGACGTTTTCGGCCTCGCTCTCCTTTTGCGGGTAATTGGCATTGAGATAGGCCGCCTTTACAAAACGGCTCGGCGAATAGCAGTCACCCGGAATACCGCGCATGCCGGCACCCGCACCATAAGGCTTAAGCTCGGCGGTGCGCCATGTCGCCGTCTGCGGAAAATCGTTTGAGGCGGTGATATAGGTGCGCAGGTTTTCCATATGCCACGGGAAGGTCGGCTGATTGGCAAGGGTATCGACCGGATCGTCGTACACATGCAGGCCGTCGGCCATCATCTCGACCACGATGCTGCGCTCGCCGTAGCCGATAATCCAATGGAGCAGCGACACGCCCAGCCCCTCACCGGCAGACTTGGCAACAATCACCGTGTCGCGCAGCGCGGCCTCGACCTCGTCGACCGTCGAGAACGTCGCCGCCACCCACAGGGGAAACTCGTAGGCCGCGATATTGGTCTTGTCGTCAACCGGACCCTCGGCATACTCGGCATAACCGGGAAAGTTGAGCCCCGCCACAGCCAGACCCGCATCGTTGCCACAGTCGAAAAACATGGGATAGTTCTTGTAATCGATGCACATGCCGATCACCGCGTGCGCCGCCGTCGCATCGTCGATATACGAGTACGGGATGTGGAACCCGCGGGGCACCACGCGAACCTGCTCGCCGTATCCAAAGCTCCAGTCGAGGTTGCGGCCCAGATACATGTGGCCGGAATTATCGGTAAATCGAATGCTCGTGCACATAGCGCCTCCTAGCTCAATGTTCTTACTAAGGTCATTGTCACCAAACAAAGGAGCGCTAAACAAAAAAGTCCGGACATGACAACAATGTCATACCCGGACTAAAAACGACGAGGTGCGGTGCTTTGGTCCCCTTAGACCAACTTTCCAAGACAGTGATCAATCATGTGCTGGATCATTTGCGCCTCAAAGCCTGCGTAATCGCGGCGGCACTCCTTCATCTTGCCGTCGACGATTTGGTCAAAGGCAACCTTGCACTTGATATAGCGCGTGGACTTGGTGACCTCCTCGTGCGTCAGGCAGCTCTCCTCCATCTTGCTGGCGCCCAGGCCAAACACCAGACGGGGGTTGTAGAGCACGTGGGGCTCGCCGGCGTCGTCCAGGTAGACGCAGACCTTCTTGGTAACGCCAATCTGGTTAGCGGCAAGGCAGCCGGCATCGTCGAGCGACTTGATGGTATCGATCAGGTCCTGAGCAACCGACTCGTCCTCGACGGTCGCAACCTCGCAACGCTGGGACAGGATAGCCTCGTCGTGGCAAAGCTCTTTAATCATACGTTCCTCCATAGGGGTCGTTGTAACCGCTTAAGTATACGGTACCCACACATTTTCATGCGATAAATACCGTCCGTCTGTTACAAAGCGCCGAACATCAACATGCGAGGAACAGCAAGGTTGTAAAGACGATATAGTAAGTGAGTTCGTGTCAATCGGCCTAAACTCGGGGCCGAACAAGGAAAGGGTATGCATGGACGAACTTTTTCACGTCAGTGAGCGCAAGTCCACAATCGGGACCGAACTTCGCGCTGGACTGACAACATTCCTGGCGATGGCCTACATCATCGCCGTCAACCCCGCAGTGCTCTCGGGCGCTGGCATCGATGCGGGAGCGCTCGCCTGCGCCACCTGCCTGGGCGCCGGCATCATGACCATCTGCATGGGCATCTTCGCCAACCGCCCACTCGCCTGCGCGTCGGGTCTGGGCATCAACGCCATGATCGCGGGCATCGCCACCACCATGTGCGGCGGCGACTGGCACGTGGCCATGAGCGTTATCTTCCTCGAGGGTATCGTCATCTTGCTGCTCGTCCTGTGCGGCCTGCGCGAGGCCATCATGGACGCCATCCCCGTGGTCCTGCGCCACGCCATCTCGGTGGGTCTGGGCCTGTTTATCGCCATGATCGGCCTGTGCGACGCCGGCATCATCACCGCTGGCGCCGGTACGCTCGTCGGCCTGGGCGACATCGCCTCCCCCACCTTTATCGTCGGCATCATCTCCATCGTCGTGACGGTTGCCCTGGCTTCCCGCAACGTGCCGGGCTCGCTGCTCATCGGCATCATCGTCGCCGTTATCGCCGGAATCCCGCTGGGCGTCACCCATGCGCCCGAGGGCCTCATCGCACCGCTCGACTTCTCGACCTTCGGCGCCCCGTTTGCCAGCACTGCCGACGGCAACCTTGCCATCGTGAAGGTCCTGACCGACCCGATGCTGCTCGTCGTTGCCTTCTCGCTGCTCATGAGCGACTTCTTCGACACCATGGGCACCGCGATGGCCGTCGCCAAGCAGGGCGAGTTCCTAACCGAGGACGGCAATGTCGAGGACATCCGTCCCATCCTGGTCGTCGACTCCGTGGCCGCTGCTGCCGGTGGCTTTATGGGCGTCTCCTCCATCACCACCTTCGTCGAGTCCACCTCTGGCGCTGCCGACGGTGGCCGCACGGGCCTCACCTCCGTCACCACCGGCGTGCTGTTCATTCTCGCCGCGTTCTTCTCCCCCATCGTCACCATCGTTTCCAGCGCCGCCACCTGCGGTGCTCTGGTCTACGTCGGCTACCTCATGATGAGCGAGGCCTCCGAGATCGACTGGTCCGACGTGTCGCAGGGTTTCCCGGCGTTCATGATTGTCGCCGGCGTGCCCTTCACCTACTCCATCTCTGCCGGCATCGGTCTGGGCTTTATCGCCTACGTGATCGTCGCGCTCTTTAAGGGCGAGGCCTCCAAGATCAAGCCGCTCATGTGGATCGCAGCCCTCGCCTTCCTCGTCTACTTCTTTGTAGCGTAGCGGCAAAGCTGCCAAAGCAGAACACCAAAGCGCGGAGTCGCATCGAGCGGCTCCGCGCTTTTCTTTTAAAGCCAGGCATCGCACGGACGCGCGATATATTGCTTCCCAAGTTTTGGACATTTTGCCCTCCAAACGGCACTACCGCCGGCTACATCCTGCAGATATGCTGGGCGTAATCGCATAGGCCCTATGAGGATGGGAGTAACCATGGCCGCCTTGTTCACGACCCCCAAGCGCAATAATAAAACCTCAGGAGCCCATTTTGTCGAGCCCGACGTGCACCGTCGCACGCTGCTCGCGCACGGCAGCTGGCGCCGCGTGACGCGCCGCATCGTCTGCGGCCTGGCCTGCGCGCTCACGGTAAGTTCGCTGCTCATGCCGAGCGTCTCGCTCGCGGCGGAGTGGGTGGACGTTGGCGGCGTCCGCCACGAAGCGGCCGCGGGGCCCACGGGAGACGCCGCCGGCACCTGGAGCTGGGACGGCGCCGACGATATGAAGCTCAACGGCTATGACGGCGGTGCGATCCAGGCTGCGGGCAAGCTCAACATTGCCTACGAGGGCAAGAACACCGTGAAAACCGAGCCCGATTACACCGGAGCCGCCATCAAGGCGCAGGATTGCACTAGCCAGAAAGCAGAGTTGAACATAACGAGCTCGAATAGCACGGATGAGCTCAATGTGACAGCCGAGGCCAATGCAATTAAATCAACAGGTGACCTTTCCATTTCTGGCCCAGGCACTGTGAACACCACAAGCACTAATTCCGACGGAATTGAGGCAAAGGGCGATCTCTCTATCACAGGCTCGGGCACCGTGAATGCAACGGGCGGTACCGAAGGCATCCAATCCAAGGGCAAGACCACCATCGATTCCTCTGGTACAGTGATCGCTAAAGGAGGCGAAGGTTACGGCGTCGCCGCGGGCAGTGACCTGATCATCAAAGGCGGTGGCAAGGTAGAAGCAAGCTCGATAGAAGAAGCGGCGATTTGGGCTGACGACAACATCGACATCTCGGGCGGCAGCCAGGTCAAGGCGAACTCCGAGGGAGATCTTGCCGTCAACGCTGAGGGCAGTCTCGCGGTCACGAACGCCTCCCTTGACGCAAGTGGTGTTAAATATGGCGTCTATGCTTGCAAGGGCGCTATACTCGATCACGCGACCGTAACGGTCCGCACAAGCGCGAGCGGCGGCCAGGCCATCGCCCTCATCACTGACGGGGACGACATCGTCATCAAAAATGGTTCCATCGTGGACGCGTTCGCGGAAGGCGAATTCTCGGTTGCAATCTCTACCAGAAACCACCAGCTCAACGACGCGGGCGGACACATCTACATCAGCGACTCCGTTGTTAAGGCTATAGCCCGCTATGTCGAGTCCGGTAGCGATGGCCCCGATCACTACAGCAACGACCAAAGCGGCGAGGTCATCCCTGAGCCTAGGGGTCTGAACATCGGTATCTTCGCCCAGACCAGCGAGGGCATCACGCCCGCGACTATTTCGATCGTCCGCAGCAAGGTCACTGCCGAAGGAGACACGGCGGCGATCTTCGCCCTTGCCATGAGCGCGGACGGCAAGGCAATCGGCACCATCGAAATCGAAGGCTCCACCATCCTGACGCCTGAAGGCGGCAAGGTCATTGACTATCGCAACAAAGAAGAGCTCAGCAACGGCGACATCTACGAAGCGGGTCAAACCATCGGCACGGGCGACGCTGTGATCGACTCCCCCTATAACGAAGCTGTCGCCAAGAGCACGGTCATCGTGCCTCCCGAGGAGATCAAACCCGAGGAGAAGCCAGGCGAGACCAAGCCCGAGGGTTCCAAGTCCGAGGGCACGAAGACAACCAAGACCGTTGCAGTTGCAGCCACGGGAGCCAAGACCACCGGCAAGCTCGCGGCAACCGGCGACGCCTCGAGCGTAGCCATCGTGGCAGCCGCCCTTGCGGGAACAGCCGCCATCGCCGCCGGCGCCGCGGTGAGTCGCAAGCGTGCATAGACGCCTCGATCTTTAACGCACGGGGCGGCACCCCCGAATACGCCTAGTCCGCACGCCGTTTAGCAACGCCACCGCCAAGCTCCCCTCCGGCGGTGGCGTTTCCTGTTTGCACTCGTATGGCGCACACGCGAGCGGAGTCGCAACAAGCGGCTCCGCGCTTTGTGATTAATGCCCGACAACGCGTAGGTGCGCAGCTTATTCCTCTTCCGGATTTTGGACATTTTGCCCTCCAAACGGCACTACCGCCGGCAACATCCAGCAGATACGCTGAATCTAGCCGTATAGGCCCTATGAGAACGGGAGCAACCATGGCAGCCTTGTTCACGACCCCCAAACGCAATGACACTACCGCCGGAACCCATGTTGCCGAACCCGACGTTCGCCGTCGCATAGGACTCGCGCACGGCAGCTGGCGCCGCGTGACGCGCCGCATCGTCGTAGGCGCCGTGTGCGCGCTCACGGTGAGCTCGCTGCTCATGCCGAGCGTCTCGCTCGCGGCGGAATGGGTCAAGGTCGGCGGCAACAAGTACAACACCGCGGCGAGCGACGAGGCCGGTACCTGGTCGTGGGACGGCGCCGACGACTTGAAGCTCAACAACTATAACGGCGGCGAGATCCAGGCCGCAGGCAAGCTCAACGTGAATTACTCGGGGACCAACATCGTCACTGCCGAATGGATCGAAGGCATCAACGTTTCTCATGGCACTAACGAGAACGCCGAGCTCAATATCCAAGGCGACGCGGGCAGCACGCTCAGCGTGACATCTACTGAGGACGCTATCCTCTCCACGGGTAATATCAACATCGACGGAGCCGGATCCGTCAACGCCACGAGCACTGGGTTTGACGCCATAAATGCCGGGGGTGATCTCGCTATCAAAGGTTCGGGCAACGTCAACGCCACGGGTGCATCGGATGGCATCAGGGCAAACGGTAATATCACGATTGACGACAGCGGAGCCGTCACCGCCAGGACTACCGAGGACAAGGGTATTGGAACCGACAAGAACCTCACCATCAAGGGTGGCGGGACGGTCGAGGCAAGCTCAGCTGATGGTGAGGCCCTTTGGAGCGGCGGCAATATCAACATCTCGGACGGCAGCCAGGTCAAGGCAAGCTCCGAGAAAGACGCTGCCGTCGAGGCCAAGGGCAGCCTCGCAGCCACAAACGCCTCCCTCAACGTAAACGGTGTTGAATATGGCGTCTATGCCCACAAGGGCATCACCCTCGATCATGCAAACGTGACAGTCCGCGCAAGTAAAGGCAGATACGGTAGCGCCATTGCCCTCTTCACCTACCCAGACGATATCGTCGTCAAGAACGGCTCCACCGTGGACGCGTTTGCGGAAGGCGAGGTTTCGGCTGCATTCTCCACCAGAAGCGATCGACCCAACGAGGAGGGTGGCCACATCTACATCAGCGACTCCGTTGTCGAGGCCATAGCCCGCTATGTCGAGAACGGCGACGGCCCCATCCCCTACAGCGAAAACCAAGATGGCGAGACGAGCCCCGAGCCCCAAGGCGAGAACATCGGCATCATCGCCCAGACCAGCGAGGGCGTCACACCCGCAGTCATCTCGATCATCCGCAGCAAGGTAACGGCCGAAGGAGATACAGCGGCAATCTTTGCCCGTGCCATGAGCGCTGACGGCAAGGCAATCGGCACCATCAAGATTGAGAACGCCGCCATCCAGACGCCCGAAGGCGGCAAGGTCATTGACTATCGCAAGCTCCGTGACGGCATCTACGAGGCAGGCCAAGCCATCGGCACGGGCGACGCTGTGATCGACTCCCCCTATAACGAAGCTGTCGCCAAGAGCATGGTCATCGCACCTCCCGAGGTAGCCAAGCCGGAAGACCCCAAGCCCGACGAGACCAAGCCCGCAGAAAGCAAGCCCGCGGAGTCCAAGCAGAACCCCAAGCCTGAGGGCTCAAAGCCGACCAAGGCCGTTGCGGCTTCAATCACGAAAGCCAAGACTACCGGCGTGCTCGCGGCAACCGGCGACACCTCGGGTGCGGCCATCGTGGCAACCGTCCTTGCGGGAACAGCCGCTATCGCCGCAGGCACCATGGCGAGCCGTAAGCGCTCTTAGACGCCTCTGCGCACATGGCAGCTCCCGCGAAGGCCCCGAGCCCCAGCACCGTTTAACCACGCCACCGCCGAGCTCCCCTCCAGCGGTGGCGTTTTCCATATGCGTCCGCAGGGGATGCACGAGATTGTCTTTGGTCTAGCCCAACCGGCATACGCTGGCGTGCGACAATTGGGGCTGCCGATATCACAACACTGAGAGAAGCCCGTCATGGAAGCGCATCAAAAGCAGATAACCGTTTATTCGAATCATACGGAAAGCGCGCCTGTCATCTACCTTCCTGTGGTCGTGGGCGACGGCAGCGAGGTTTATAAGTGTTGCCGAGAGCTCAACTGCCCGCCCTTCACGCTTGTCGGCATTGGCAGCCTCAACTGGAATCGCGAGCTGAGCCCCTGGGGATGCGACGGAACCGTGCGCGATGCCGAGCCCTTTGGCGGTCAAGCTGCCGATTTTCTTGATGAGCTGCTGAATCAGATAATCCCCCAGGTCGAGTCGTCGCTTCCTCAGCCGCCCACCTGGCGCGGCATTGCCGGTTACTCGCTCGCGGGCCTCTTCGCACTCTGGTCCCTCTGGCAAACCGACGCCTTTGACCGCGCCGCGAGCGCATCGGGGTCGCTATGGTTTCCCGACTTTGTCGACCGTGCCAGCACGGCCCCTTTTGCCGGCAGCCCGCAAGCCGTCTATCTGTCGCTCGGCAAAAAAGAGACCAAGACGCCCAACCGCATGATGCGGCATGTGCTCGACGACACGCGCGCGACGGAAGTGCTGCTCATCGCGCGCGGCATTCCAACAACGCTGGAGCTCAACCCCGGCAATCACTTCGCCCAAACCGATCTGCGCATGGCACGTGGCATCCACTGGATATTGACGCATTAAAAATGGCGCCCGCGCGTACGCATGGGCGCCATTTTTTGATTCAGCTGGACGCAGTTGTTACTCAGCAGCCTCCTCAAGCTCGGAGACATCAAACTCAAAGTCGTTGCCCGGTAGGATGGCATTGAGCACAATGCCCACCAGCGAACCCACGGCAAGGCCCGAGAGCGAAATCGTCACGCCGCCCAGCTCCAACACGATAGCTCCGGCAGTGCTGTACGCAATGCCGAGTGAAAGCACCAGCACCAGGGCGGCCACCAGCACGTTGCGGTTGTTCTGGAAATCGACCTGGTTCTCGATGAGGTTGCGGACGCCCACGGCGCTGATCATGCCATAGAGCACGAGAGACACGCCGCCGATCACACACGCCGGCATGGCCGCAATGACAGCCGCGAACTTGGGGCAGAACGAGAGCACAATGGCACAACATGCGGCAATGCGAATCACGCGCGGGTCAAACACACGCGTTAGGGCAAGCACACCGGTGTTCTCGCCATAGGTGGTGTTAGCCGGAGCGCCAAAGAGCGATGCGAGAATGGTCGCCAGGCCGTCGCCAAGCAGCGTGCGATGCAGGCCAGGATCGGCGATGTAGTTACGCTCGCAGGTGGAGCCGATAGCCGAGATATCACCGATATGCTCGATCATGGTCGCAAATGCCAACGGCATAATGGTGATGATGGCCGTCGTGGCAAGACCGCTATCGAACTGCGGCCCAAAGAGTGCAAACACGGTGTTGTCCCACACGATGGGCAGACCGACCCACGGAGCGGCGGCAACGCCCGAGAAATCAACCTCGCCGAGCGCAGCCGCAACGGCATAGCTCACCACAACGCCCAGCAAAATCGGCACGATCTTGACCATGCCACGGCCCCAGATGTTGCAGATGACGATAACGGCAACGGCAATGACAGCCACAAGCCAGTTGGTCTGGCAGTTAGCAATAGCGGAACTTGCCAGGATCAAGCCGATGGAAATGACGATGGGGCCAGTCACTAATGGCGGAAAGAAGCGCATAACGCGCTTGGCGCCAAACGCGCGGAAGAGCGCCGCAAGCACCGGATAGAGCAGGCCGGCACAAGCTACGCCCAGGCAGGCGTGGGGCAAAAGCTCGGCCTCGCCGTTGGGCGCGATGGCGGCATAGCCCGCGATAAAGGCAAACGAAGATCCCAAAAACGCTGGCACCTTGCCGCGCGATAGGAAGTGGAAGAGCAGCGTGCCCAGGCCGGCAAACAAAAGGGTCGCCGAAACCGAAAGGCCGGTGAGCACAGGCACCAGCACGGTAGCGCCGAACATGGCAAACAGGTGCTGCAGGCCGAGCAAAAACATGCGCGGGCGACCGAGCGACGACGCATCGTAGATGGCATCGGCGACGGCGGGCGTCGAGGATTGGGACATGGATGTCCTTTCATAATGGAAGGGCGCCCGGGCATATCGGATTACCTGCCCGAACGATACGATCCGAACCATTGTACGCGATGCATGCCGCTCCGACCACGACGCCCCTGCGAACGGCAGCATTACTTCCAGATGCGCTCGGCGATGCGTTTGACCAGGGCGATCTTTGCCCACTGCTCGTCCTCGGTCAGCTTGTTGCCAATCTCGCAGCTGGCAAAGCCGCACTGGGGAGACAGATACAGGTTCTCGAGCGGCACGTACTTTGCGGCTTCGCGGATGCGCTCGACGATAACATCCTCGTTCTCGAGCTCTGCGGCCTTGGTGGTCACCAAGCCCAGCACGACCTTCTTGCCCGGGGCAACGTAGCTGAGCGGCTCAAAACCGCCGGCGCGCGGCGTATCGAACTCCAGGTAGAATGCGTCGACATCCTCATGTGCAAACAGGTACGGCGCGATGGGGTCATAGCCGCCCTCGAAAGCATAGGTAGAGTGGTAGTTGCCGCGGCACACGTGCGTGTTAATGACGAGGTCGTCGGGCTTGTCCTCGATGGCGGCGTTGTTGAGCGCCACGCCCAGCTCGCTCACCCTTTGCAGGTCAACCGGGCTCATGCCAGTCTTGGACACAAAGTCGGTATCGCAATAGATGCCCCAGGTGCAGTCATCAAACTGGATGTTGCGGCAACCCGCTGCGTACAGGTCGGCGATCACCGTGCGATAAGCGGCTGCAATTGCGTCGGCAAGTTCCTCATCGGTCTTATAGACAGCGCGCAGGCTCTCCTGCTGGCCATCGCAGCGGTCGAGCGTAACCTCCGAGAACGTCTGGATCGGCGCCGGAATGGTCTGGCGTGCAACGTGGCCCTCCCCCTCGAGTGCCTTGACAAACTTAAAGTGCTCGACGAAGGGGTGGTTCTCGCCGCTGATGGGGCCGGTCACCACGGCGGTGTCAGCCGTGGTCTCCTCGTCGTGGAACATATAGCCCGTACGCGAGGTGCGGCGTTCAATGCCGTTGAGCCCCCACATAAAGTCGAGGTGCCAGTAACTGCGACGAAACTCGCCATCGGTAATCACTTGCAGGCCAGCGGCCTTTTGCTTGTCCACCAGTTCGCGAATAGCCTCATCCTCGACAGCCTTAAGCCCCTCGGCATCAAGCGTGCCTGCCGCATAGGCAGCGCGGGCATCCTTTACGGCCTGCGGACGAAGAAAGCTGCCGACGATATCAGCGCGAAACGGCGCGTTCGGTTGAATTGAAGTGCTCATAGATATCTCCCTTTGCATTGGTTGCTTTACTGGAACAGAGTATGAGCGCTCATATAGCCATCGTAAAATATACGTTTATAACAGTTTGATATAGATGCTTCCTATATCAGTTGGGACTGCCATGAAGAGATTTGACCTGTGCAGGACGCAGCAGTCTAGATATGCTGACGGATCGCGTCGATATAGGCTTGACCGTAGCGCGTAAGCGTCGTGTTCTTGCGCGTGATGATGCCGATCTCCATGTACTCATCCACATCGAGCGGAATCGAGATAATGCCGGGGCCGTTGAGCTCGTGGCTGATCACGCCCGAGCATACCGTGTAGCCGTTGAGGCCCATGGCCAGGTTGAACAGCGTCGCACGGTCGCGCACGCGGATATTCTTGCGACGCTCAAACGTCGAGGTCAGCTCCTCGGAATAGTAAAACGAGTTGTAACTGCCCTGCTCGTAGGACAGGAACGGGTAGTCTTCCAAGTCCTCGAGCGTCACGCTGGAGCGGGCCGCCAGCGGATGGTCGGCACAGACGAAGACATGCGGCGTGGCGCAGAAAAGCCCCTCGAATACGAGCTCGTTGGCCGCCAGCATGCGCTCGATAACCTCGCGGTTATGCTCGGATAAGTACAGGATGCCCAGTTCGCTTTTCATATGCGCGACGTCCTCGATAATCTCGTGAGTCTGCTCCTCGCGCAGGGTAAAGTCATAGCGCGCGGCATCGAACTCACGGATCACATCGACAAACGCGTTGACGGCAAAGGAATAATGCTGGCAGCTCACACTAAAGTGCGGCACCTGCTCGGACGCGCCCTTGTACTTGCCTTCGAGCAGATCCGCCTGATCGAGCACCTGGCGCGCGTAGCCCAAGAAGGTCTCGCCCTCCTCGGACACAATGACACCCTTGTTGGTGCGCTCAAAGATGTGCACACCCATCTCGTTTTCGAGATCGCGGATCGACGCGGTAATCGAAGGCTGCGACACAAAGAGCCGGCGCGAGGCCTCGGTGATGCTGCCGCATTCGGCAACTTTGACGACATACCTGAGCTGTTGAAGCTTCATGATGGCCTCCCTAGACGTCCGCGAAACCCGAACCCGCCGCATCTGCCTGACGCATAAACGACGGCATCTCCCCCGTCGCGGCGCAGGCGGCAATCTGATGCAGAGCCCCGGCAACCGCATCGTCTGCCGCAGCGCCGATATGCCAGCGCGCGGCAGCCGTGACGGCCTCGTTGGCATTGGCGACTGCAACGGAGTTGGGGACGGCACCGATCATGGGCAGGTCGTTATCGGAATCGCCAAATACGGCCACCTCGTCGGACGTCAGGTCCAAAGCGCGCGCCAGCTCCAGCGCAGCGCAACCCTTGTCCCAACCTGCTGGAAGAATGTCGAACAGGCGCACACGATTGTTGGGAAACACGAGCGAGAGTTCCGGCACCTCAGCGGCAACGCGCTCGCGTAGCTCCGCGAGCTCCTCACGCGAACGAGCACTCCAGATATTCGCCTTGAACACCGACGCGTCATCGACGACAGGACGGCACGGGGCCTCTTCGCCCTTGAGCCATGCGTTGCCGCCCGACTCCATGGCGCGGCGCACGCGCTCGGGGTCGCTCGTCACACAATAGGCATCGTTGCCCCAAAAGTCATCACCCAGGCCGTAGACCTTCAGATACGTATCGTCGGTCTCTTGCTCCAAGTAGTCAGCCAAGCGCATAAGGGCGGCGTTGTCGGTCGCATGCGAGGCTACCACCTCGCCGTCCACAAACATGACCTGGCCGTTGCAGAACGCGCCGGTCGAGAAGCACTCGGCGCGATTGCGGAACATCCAGCCCATCGCGGAGGGTTGGCGACCCGAAACCGGGCCAAAGTGCAGACCCGCCGCCTGCATGGCATGAATGCCCTCGATGGCGTAGTCGCTGGCGCCGTCATGCCCGGCTGGAATCAGCGTATCGTCCATATCGGTCAGCACAAGTTTAATCATAAGGCCCCCTCGGTCATTCTTAATCCCGTCTATTGTACCGACCTGCCAAAAAGAGACAGGTTTATATTGGCAGGTTTTATCTGGGAAAACGCAGCGCCCCTGTTGCCACCTGCCAAAATAAACCTGTCCCTTTTTGGCAGGTGCGCTAGTATAGGGAACAACAGATTCGATGCGGGAGTGCCGGCGGTGCAAACCACAAGGCTGAGAGGGCATGGGGCCCAATCCTTTGAACCTGTCAGTTAATGCTGGCGTAGGGAGCATGCCGCCTTTGCAGGGGCGCTGTCTATGCACAGCGCCCCTTTTCTATGCCAAGGAGGCATGTGCAGTGATTGATTCGGAACAGCTTAAGCAAAATGTGGTCAAGGCCGTGGAAGAGATTCGCGCCACCAATCCGATGGCCGGCTCCATCACCAACACGGTGACGATCGACTTTGTCGCCAACGCACAGCTCGCCGTGGGCGGTTCGGCCGCCATGGTTTATCTACCAGACGAGGGCGAGGCACTCGTTGCCGGCGGCGGCGCCATCTATCTCAATATGGGCACGCTCTTCCCCATCTACGAGCAGACGATTCCCCGCGCGGCCAAGGCGGCACACCACGCCGGCAAGCCCTGGGTGCTCGATCCGGTGGGCCTGGGCATCGGTAGCCTGCGCACCCAGCTGGTAAACGAGCTCAAGCAGTACAAGCCCGCCATCGTACGCGGCAACGCCTCCGAGATCATCGCGCTCGCCGGCCTGTGGGGTCTTGGGGGCGAGGCAGCCGATCTGAGCCGCGTGCGCGGTGTCGATACCACCGACACGGTCGATGCCGCCCGCGATGCCGCCGTAGCGCTCGCCCGCTACACTGGCGGCGCCGTGGTGGTCTCGGGCGAAGTCGACCTGATTACCGACGGCACGACCGTAGCCAAATCCCACGGCGGCAGCCCGCTCATGTCAAAGATTACCGGCTGCGGTTGCTCGCAGGGCGGCGTGCTAGCCGTGTACGCCTGCGCTGCCGATCCGTTTACGGCAGCCGTCTGCGGCACCGCCGTCTACAACGTAGCCGGCACGCGTGCCGCCGCTGTCGCCGATGCCCCGGCAAGCTTTAAGGTCGCCTTTATCGACGAGCTCTACCGCGCAACCGCCCAGGACATCGCCGATAACCGACTCGAGCTCGAGGAGGCATAAGCCATGTCCGAGCCCGCAACCAACGCCGGCATGAACACGCTCGTCGCCGTGGCCATCGCCCCGTGTGGCACCGGCGATGAACTGTCCGCCGAGGTCGCTGAGGTCGTGCGCGTCATTCGCGAGAGCGGCCTTCCCAACCGCACCACCTCGATGTTCACCGAGATCGAGGGCGACTGGGACGAGGTCATGCAGGTCGTGCGCGACGCAACCTTTGTGTTAGCGAGCAAGGGCATCCGCACCGAAGTCGTGCTCAAGGCCGATATTCGACCCGGATTTACCGACACCATGACTGGCAAGCTCGAGCGCATGGAAGCACAGATCAAGAAACAGGAGGAAGCACGATGAGCATCCGCGACAACCTTGATATCTCGGCCTATCTGGTACTCGGCCCCGAAAACACGCTCGGGCGCCCCGTGGGCGATGTAGTGGCCCAGGCACTCGACGCCGGCTTTACCTGCATCCAGGTGCGCTCCAAGGTGGCAAGTGCCCGCGAGATCATCGCGCTGACCGACGACGCCGCACAGGCTATCGCTCAGGCCGGCAAGACCGGTCAGGTCGCCTTGCTGATTGACGACCGCCTTGACTGCGTGCTCGCCGCGCGCGAGCAGGGCATCGCTGTCGACGGCGTGCACGTGGGTCAGAGCGACATCCCCGTCGAGGTCTGTCGCAAGCTGCTGGGCCCCGATGCCATCGTGGGTCTTTCGGCCCGTTGCGAGGAGATGCTCGAGTACGTCAAGACCGCCGACATGAGCCTGGTCGACTACCTGGGCATCGGCCCGCTCCACGAGACCGAGACCAAGCGCGACTGCGGACGCGCGGCCGACGGCTCCATCATCACCAAAAGCTTTGAGGACCTGGCAGCCCTCCATGCGGCAAGCCCCGTGCCCATCGTGGTGGGCGGCGGCGTTAAGACAGCCGACTTGCCGCAGCTCAAGGCCACCGGCGTCGACGGCTTTTTCGTGGTGAGCGCCGTCTGCAGTGCCGACGACCCCCACGCCGCAGCCAAGGAGCTCGTCGATACCTGGCAGCAGGCATAAGCCTAGACCGAGCAGTTGCTCCGCAGTCCCATATCTTCAATAGCGGAAAGCGCATCCCAGTTTGGACGTCCATTCTGGGATGCGCTTTCCGCATAGAGGACCAGCGGGAAACTACGTCCCAGTCTGAGCGCTGATTACGGGATGCAGTTTCCGGCGTAGTCCCTACCCCGCCAGATACGCTTCCAGCGCGGGCAACGTCGCCTCCGCATCGCGACGGCCGATCTGGTAGATGCGCTCGAGTTCATCGGGCTCGCGGCACAGCGACGGCACCTTCACCGATTCGCTCGGCCGCACCACAAAGATCTCGCCAGCGGCTTCGCGACGCGCCAGGTCATCGAGCGTGGCATTGTAGACCTCGTGCCGATGCTCAAGCGCCGCAACAAACTCCGGATAGTGACGATACACGCGACGCAGCATAGGCATCACGCTATTGGGCTGCTTTACAAAGCCCGCCGGCTGCGTCAGCACCACCACGTTGCGGTCATAGCCTTGCTCAAACAGCCAAGCGCTGGGAATGGAATCGGCAACACCGCCATCCAAGTACTTACGACCCTCGATGGCAACAGGACGCGTCGCCACGGGAATCGCCGACGACGCCCGGATCCACTCAATATCGCGCTCGTCGCCATAGGGCAGGTCATGGTAGACGGCCTCACCCGTCTTAAGATCGGTACATACGCACGTAAACCGCATGGGGCAGGCGCGATATGCCTCCAGATCGATGGGATCGCGCTCGATGGGTACCTCATGATAGGCAAACTCGGCATTGAACATATCGCCGGTTCGCAACCAGCTCGTCACGCTCGCATAGCGCTTGTCGGCGCAATAGGCCTTGTTGTAGCGAATGGCGCGGCCGATCTGGCGCGATTTAAAGTTGTAGCCAAACGCCGCGCCCGCCGAGACACCCACCATATGGTCGCAGGTTAAGCCGTGCTCCATCCATACGTCGAGCACGCCCGCCGTATACATACCGCGGTAGCCGCCTCCCTCGAGCGCAAGCCCCACCGTGCGCGTCGTGTCTGGCTGTGCCATGCGACCATCTCCGTTCCCGTGTTTTAAAGCGGAACAAGTATACCCGCCAACATATATCGACTCAGTCGCATTTATATCGAGCATCGCATCGTCACGCTACCGATTGGCGAATAATAGCCGCCCGCGGCAGGGGCACCCATATACAATCCTCTATTGTTGTTTATACTACTCAATAGTTATCAGCAGCGAACACGGACCGACATATTAAACCAGCGACGCAGCAAGGCGGGGGCCTGGATACACGCAAAGCGTTGAGCAGCAACGCGTGTGTACAACGAGCTCGCCCGACGCAATACACCCCGACCTCAGGAAGCCGCTTACAGCATGGATATCGCCAGCAATTACACCGAGACGCTCGAAAAGACCATCCGTGACCTTCTCGAGCGTCAGGACGATCTGATCAGGACTGCCTTTACCGACGAGCTCACCGGTCTTGGCAACCGCGGCGGCTTTACCCGTTCCCTCGAGGAAATCTGGGAGCAGGAATTGCCCGTAACCATGGCGTTTATCGACATCGATAACCTTAAGCACTGCAACGACATCTTTGGACACGACGAGGGCAACCGCTATATCTTGCAGGTGAGCCTCTATCTCAAGCTGTATATGAAGGTGGACGAGGCGGCATTTCGCCTGGGAGGCGACGAGTTTGCCATCCTGTCCACAATCGCGACCGAGGATGACCTTGCCGAACGTCTGGAGCACTGTCGAGAGGTCCTGCTCAAAAATAACGATTCCGAGATGCCTCACTCGTTTAGCTACGGAGTGTCACACGCCGACCCCGCCCTGGGCGAAGCCTCCAATCGCATGACGCTCGATGCCGACCATCGCATGTACGACTACAAGCTGCGCCATGCCGTGCACCTTGATCGACGCAATATCACGCAAGTCCACGCCGACGATTTCGAAGTAAGCGATCGCATTTTCGACGCCCTTTCGATGCTCAACGAAGGCCGCTATTTCTTTATCGAGAACCTGGACAAACATCGCACCCTTTGGTCACAAGGCGCTATGCGCGACCTTGGCCTTCCTTCGGAGCATATAGACAACTGCCACGATTACTGGAAAACGCGCGTCCATCCCGATGACCTCGAGGCCTATAGCGACGATATCGACCAGATCTATAACGGCTCCAAGCACCGTCGCGTCATGCAATACCGCGTACGCAACGCCGCCGGCGACTACGTTCTCTGCCGTGCTCGCGGGTTTCGTATCGACGGCGACGGAAATGTCCCCTCGCTCTATGTTGGCGAGCTCGTCAACCACTCGCTTGCCGAGACCGTCGACGCCGCCACGGGCCTTGGAACGCAGCGCATGTTGCTCAACGCTATCGATGCCTGCCGTCGCGACTGTTGCGAGACGGGGCTTATAGCGGTGCGCGTTCGCGGCACGACAAAGCTCAACGAGCTTTACGGAGCCGAGGCTGTCGACAACATGCTCGCCGAATACGCAGGCCGCATGTTGTCGATCACCCGTGGCAGGAGTCGCGTCTACCGCTCACGAAGCGTCCAGTTTGTCGTGCTCAGCAACGATTTGGACCATGAGGCGTTCGAGCAACTGGTCCATCATCTAAAAGAGGCCGTTTTCGCTCCCGTTCGAATCGCGGGCGATACCATTACTCCCGTCTGTCTTGTCGTCCCGGCCTTCTACGAGCGCCTAGCCAACCAAGCGACCGCCGTTTTAGGCGAACTCGACCGTCGCCTTCGCACGGCCGGCGGACTTGTTCCCAACGACAGCCTCCCCATACCCGAGATAGAGCGCAAAAGCGCCATCGCCGAGCGCATCGATATGCTCACGGGCCTCTGTCGACCCAGCGAGTTTATGCGACGCGCCAACGCATTTCTCCAGACAAGGCGCGACGGCGCTTGGTGTATCGCCACCGTCGACATGGGGCACATGCGACTGTTCAACGAATGGCACGGACAGGCCGAGGGCGACCGCATGCTCGCCGACGTGGGCACGGTCCTCAAGGATATCGAGAATGCCGACATGGGCGTCGCAGGATACTGGGGCCAAGACGACTTTTGCATACTCATCCCCTTTGAGCACGACACCGTCCATCAAATCTATAACAGCGTTCGCGAGGCCGTGGCCAAGCATGATGACGGCGTGGGTTTCTGGCCGTCCATGGGCGTCTACCCCATCGACTCCAACGAGGAAATCACTATCGATGCGCAGGCCAAGGCCATGTTTACCAATCGGCGTGCAAAAAACGACTTTAAGGAGCGCATTGCCATTTTCCGCCCCGAGGAGTACGAGCGCGAAATCTCGTTCCACCGCACGCTGACCGAATTCCAGTATGCGCTCTCAAACGGCCGCATTACCTACTACTTGCAGCCCCAGGTCGACATGGAAACCGGCGAGATCACTGGCGCCGAAGCGCTCACGCGCTGGATTGACAAGGATGGCTCCCTCATTTCACCCGTCACCTTTATCCCCGCTCTCGAGGAAAGCGGTTTTGTGGTGACGCTCGACAAATACGTTTGGCAGGGCGTTGCCTCGTGGCTGCGCGGGCGCATCGATCGAGGGCTTCGCGTGGTTCCGATCTCGCTCAACGTGTCGCGCGTGGATATCCTTGCCTGCGACGTTGCCGAGCATATGGGGGCACTCGCCGACCAATACAATCTGCCGCCCGAGCTCATGCGCATCGAGATCACCGAGACGGCTTATACGGGAGAGTCCGAAGCTGTGGATAAGCTGACGGCCGACCTGCACAACCGCGGCTTCTCGACCTACATGGACGATTTTGGCACCGGCCAGTCCACGCTCGCGATGCTCAAGAACGTCAACGTCGACGTCATCAAGCTCGACCGCACGTTTGTGCCCGTCGACGGCGATCAAGGCCGCAGCGTGCAAATCATTTCATCAATGCTCGAGATGGCGCAGTCGCTCCATCTGCCCGTTGTGATCGAAGGCATCGAGACAAATGAGCAGGCAAACATGCTACGCCAAATGGGCGCCCGCTACGCTCAGGGCTTCCTCTACTACCGTCCCATGCAGGCGGAGGATTTTGAGGCACTGCTCGACGGTGGCGACAGCAACTAATACGCTCGTGCGCAAACGCCACCGTCGAGGGAGCGTTTGTTCCCATGAGCTAACTAATACCCCAATCTAAACCGAATTGGGAGTAAGATACAAACCATTGTTCCATCCAAGGAGGTCATCCATCATGAACGAGTCGTATCGCCTGGGCGAGCAATCAATCATCGCTCATCTTCAGCGACTTGCGAACGGGGCCTCAACCACCGAGCTCGATGTTGCCGCGCTGCCCCCGGAGTTGCGTGCCATTGGTGAGCAACTGCAGAAAACGCTCGCCATCCTGCAACAAGAACGCGAGCTGCTTGAGCACGGCGCCTATATCGACTCGCTCACCAATCTTGGCAACCGTGGCGGGCTCGACCGCCATGTCGATCAGCTCTGGCGCAAAGGCACCCCCTTCACCTGTGCCTATATTGACATCGATCGCCTCAAGCATTGCAACGATAAGTTTGGCCACGCCGAGGGCAATCGCTACATTCTGAGCATCTGCCGCGCACTCACCGAGACCATGGAGCACGATGAGCTGCTGTTCCGTATCGGTGGAGACGAATTTGTACTTATATCCCCCACGACAGACGAAGCCGAGCTCGAGCAGCGCCTGGAGCGGACGCGTGCCAATCTTATCGAGGCAACATCGGACGGCAAGGCGCCCATGATCGCCAGCTTTAGTTTTGGCTGCTCGCGCGTCGACCCGCTTGCAGGCGATACGCGTCGCCAGATGACAAAGGACGCCGACCGCAAAATGTATCGCTACAAGCTCATGTACCGTGTGCAACAACCGGAAGAAGGCGATGCGCCGCAACGCCCGGTCACCGAACAACCCCCCCCCTGCAACGACCGAGTGTTCCAAGCGATCTCCATGAGCTCCGAGACACGCTATCCGTTCATCATTAACCTCGACACCGGCGAATCGCAATGGTCGGTTAATGCCGTGCGCGATTTTGACCTACCTTCCCAGCATCCCTACAACTCGCTCGATATATGGCTTGCCCGTGTTCACCCCGAGGACCGCGACAACGTACGTGCCGAGCTCGATATGGTGGTAAACGGCACGTGGCACTTCCACTGCATGCAGTATCGCGTCATGAATACCGCCGGAAAATACGCGCTTTGCGACTGCACGGGTTACCGCCTGGACGGCACCGATACCGAGCCCAACATGTATGTGGGCATTGTCACCAACCGAAGCTTGGCAGATACGACCGATTCCGTGACCGGTCTGGGCGATATCCACGCCCTGGTCAACGCCATTGGCGAGATGCGTCGCGTGGCACGAAACGCGGGCTTGATCGCCATTAAAATCGACGAAATCGCACAGGTCAATGCCCGCTTTGGCTTTGATGCAGGCGACCGCGTTTTGGCAGAAAGCGCCGCCTGCCTCATGGATTGCTCGCGCGGCAAGGGTCGTCTGTTCCGCTCGACCGGACCGATGTTCGTGGCGCTCTTTGACGAGCTTGATCCCGAAGAGACCGACGCGGTTGCAGACGAAATCGAACGGTTCTTGGGATCGCCCGTGCTCCTTGGCTCATTTGAATATCAGCCGCCCCTTCGCGTGGCAACGCTTCATCTGGACGCCGTCGACCGACAACCCGTTTCCATTTTGAACGAACTTAATGCGCTGATTAGAGAGGCGCCACAGGTACCGGGCACCAAGCTGGACTAGCGTTATGGGGCGCGATGCGAAACACAGCCCGTTTCGCATCGCGCCCCACGCCATCTGCCCGCTCGTGCGATAATCCTCCGCAGAAGTCACCGACAGCAGAGGGAGTTAGTGATGAAGGTTCTTTTGGTCAATGGCAGCCCCAAGGCAAACGGCAACACCGCCCGCGCACTCGCCGAGATTGCCGAGCAGCTCAACGCAGAGGGCATTGAGACGCAGGTGTTTCAGCTGGGCGCCAAGCCTATTCGCGATTGCATCGGGTGCGGCCAGTGCGGCAAGCTCGATTGCCGCTG
The DNA here is from genome assembly GCA_902399975.1 of Coriobacteriaceae bacterium. GTDB lineage: Bacteria > Actinomycetota > Coriobacteriia > Coriobacteriales > Coriobacteriaceae > Collinsella. The sequence continues at coordinate 96,458 of CABOHA010000004.1, forward strand.
CACCTTTGACGACGACATGGTCAACGAATTGATTGCAGCTGCCGAGCAGGCAGACGGCTTTGTCTTTGGTTCGCCCGTCTACTACGCGCACCCCAGCGGACGTATCCTCTCTGCCCTCGACCGTGCATTCTATGCCGGCAGCAAGGCCTTTGCGCACAAGCCGGGCGCCGCTGTCGCCGTTGCCCGTCGCGGTGGCACGTCGACCACCTTCGATGTGCTCAACAAATACTTCACCATCAACCAGATGCCCGTGGTGGCATCCACCTACTGGAACAACGTCTTTGGCGCCATGCCGGGCGAGGCCGCCCAGGACGCCGAAGGCCTTGCCACCATGCGAAACATCGGCAAAAACATGGCCTGGCTGCTGCGTTGCATCGAGGCGGGAAAGTCCGCCGGCATCGAAGCGCCCCAGGCCGATCGCGCTAGGACCAACTTCATCAGGTAGAACGGCGGAACCAAACAATGAACGTGCAGATCTTCGGTACCAAAAAGTCCTTCGATACCAAGAAGGCCCAGCGCTATTTTAAGGAGCGCCGCATTAAGGTGCAGTTTATCGACCTTAAGGAAAAGGAGATGAGCAAGGGCGAGCTCACGAGCGTGATGCAGGCGGTTGGCGGCATCGACAAGCTGCTCAACCCCAAAGCCAAGGACGAGGAGACGCTCGCACTCATCCAGCACCTCACCCCCAGCCAGCGTTTCGATAAGCTGCTCGAGAACCAGCAGGTTCTGGCCGAGCCCATCGTACGCAACGGCAAGAAGGCCACCGTCGGCTATTGTCCCGATGTGTGGGGAGCCTGGGAGTAGCCTGTGTTATTTGTCGGCGCGTGGGTATAAGAGCTGGCGTTTGGCATAAGATTCAACTGTAAGCCATGTCTAACAAAGGAGGGCACATGCCCAACAAACCCGTGAAGATCATCATGCTTACCGGCTACCTCGGTGCCGGCAAGACCACGCTGCTCAACCACATCCTCGCCAACGACGGCGGCATCCGCGCCGCCGTGATCGTCAACGATATCGGCGAGATCAACGTCGACGCTAGCCTTATCGCCGACGGCGGCCTTTCCGAGACCGACGACCTCATCCCGCTCACCAACGGCTGCATCTGCTGCACGCTTTCGGACGACCTGGCCAACCAGCTGCAGGGCATCGCCGATTCGGGCAAGTTCGACTACATCATCATCGAGGCCTCGGGTATTTGCGAGCCTATCCCCATCGCCTACACCATCTCGAGCTTCTGCGACGAGGCCAAGGTGGGCGGCGAGCCCAAGCTCGCGCTCGACAACATCGTGGCCGTGGTCGACTGCGCCCGCATGTACGACGAGTTCAACGGCGGTCGCGACCTGCTGGCCGAGGACATTGACGAGGATGACATCGAGAGCCTGCTCATCCAGCAGATCGAGTTTTGCTCCACGCTGATTCTTAATAAGACTGACACCGTCACCCCCGAGCAGATCGCAGAGCTCAAAGCCATCGTGCGCAGCCTGCAGAAGGACGCCGTGATTGTCGAGGCTCAAAACGGCGAGGTCCCCATGGAGGAGCTGCTCGATACCGACCGCTTCGACTTTATGCGCGCCTACAACTCCGCCGCTTGGATCGAGGCCATGGAGCATCCCGAGGAGCACGACGACCCCGAGGTGCTCGAGTACGACATCGAGACCTTTGTGTACTCGCGCCGCAAGCCGTTTGACCTGCAGAAGTTCACCGATTTTGTTGAGCAGGAGTGGCCCGACGAGGTCATTCGCGTCAAGGGCCCGCTGTGGCAGACCGGCAATCCGGACATGTGCTACATGTTTGAGCAGGCCGGCCACCAGATGCGCCTAATGGAGAACGGTCTGTTTGTCGATTCTGCGCCCGAGGGCGAGAAGCAGAAGATTATCGACGAGAACCCCGAGATCATGCAGATTTGGGACGACGAGACGGGCGACCGCATGACGAGCCTGTGCATCATCGGGCGTCACATGGACAAGGACGCGCTCATCGCCGCCCTCGATGCCTGCCTGACCGACTGGCACCGCGCCTAGGTTATCAAAGCGGGCGTTTTCCGCCCACGTAACCGCCTAACCACCACGAAGGTGCCTGTCCCCTTCGTGGTGGTTTTTCATTCTGAGCCAAGGAGATTCATGTTCAATATCGTGCTGTATGCACCCGAGATTCCGGCCAATACGGGCAATATCGGCCGCACCTGCGTGGTTACTGGCGCCCGCCTGCATCTGGTAGAGCCGCTGGGCTTTTCGCTCGACGACAAGACGGTGCGTCGCGCCGGCCTGAGCTACTGGCAAAACTTGGACGTGACGACCTATGCCAGCTGGGAGGATTTCCTTGTGCGCAACGACCTCTCCCCTGCCGACGAGCGCCTGCATCTGCTGACCAAAAAGGCGCGCCGCACCTATGCGCAAAGCACCTACCGCGACGCTGACTATCTGGTCTTTGGCAGCGAGAGCTCGGGGATTCCCGAAGACCTGCTTGCTGCGGCGCCCGCGCGCTGCGAGCGCATCCCGATGCTGCGCGATTGCGACTCACTCGATAACGCCGAGGCTTGGGAAGCCCACGAGGAGGCGCTCGGACATACCGAGGACAGCCACGAAGCCATCCTTCGGCAGGATATCTGCGGCAACTTTATCGACCCGGCCGACTACCGCATTAGTGCACTCAACCTCTCCAACAGCGCCGCCATCGTCCTCTACGAGGCCCTGCGCCAGACAGACTTCCCCGGCATGTGACAAAGGGACTGTCCCTTTGTCACATTGATGCACCAAATAACGAGCCGTCGCTTTTAATCAGAATTAACTAGAATAAAATGGAGTTAAACGGCGATGTGAAAGGAGAGCCTTGTGGAATATCTCGAGAACCCGTTTACCCCCAGTTTTGGTGAGGTTCCTGCCCATCTCGCCGGCAGACAACAGATTATTCGGGATTTGGACCGTGCCTTCTTGAGCCAGCGTAGACGCCCGGAATTGACCTCGATCTTCTCAGGCGCGCGTGGAACCGGTAAAACCGCTCTCATGTCATCCCTCGCGACAAGGGCAGAATCCCACGGCTGGATAGCCGTAAAGACGACCGCGCTCTCGGGAATGCTTGAGGAAATCGAGTTCGGGGCGAAACGTGCTGCAGGCCATCTCATCAACCCGTCTAACAACTTCGAAGTCACCGGTCTCGGAATCGCGCCGCTCGGCAGTATCGAGGTCAATCGCGTTCACGATGCCTCGACTTGGCGTTATCGCATGAGCGACATCATCGACCAGCTCAACGAAACGGGCACCGGTCTGCTCGTCACGGTTGATGAGGTCGACCCGACGCTCGACGAGATGATCCAGCTCGCAGCCACGTATCAGCACTTTGTGACCGATGGGAAACGCGTCGCTCTACTCATGGCGGGACTTCCCAACAACGTCTCGACGTTGCTGAACCACAAGACGGTCTCGTTCCTTCGTCGCGCCCAGCAATATCATCTGGGGCGTATCGCCGACTACGATGTACGCGAGGCCTTGATCCGAACGATCCAGGAAAACGACCGTCTGGCGGATGCCGAGGGAATCGATAAGGCCGTTCGCTCGATTTCGGGCTTTCCTTTCCTTTTGCAGCTTGTGGGCTACCGCGCCTGGGATCTCACGAGCAACTCGAGGGAAATATCATCTCGCGACTTTGACCAGGGAATCAAAATCGCACGCGACGAAATGGACGACCGGATCCTCGCAGCGACCTATCGGGAACTCACTGCGGAGGACAAGCGTTTTCTCATCGCCATGCTCGATGACGAGGAAGAGTCCACCACCGCTGACCTTGTCGAGCGCCTTAAGCGTTCGCCGCAACAGGTCTCCCGCTACCGACGCCGCATGATAGACGCCGGCATCATTGGAGAACGCGGGCGCGGAATCGTCGCTTTTGAATTACCGTTCTTCCGCGACTATCTCGCCGCTCAATGCGTGAAATAGGCATCGGATGTGACAAAGGGACTGTCCCTTTGTCACATTCTGCTAGAGGTAATGGCCAGTGATGCTTGCGGAGCAGGCAGCGATGTCGCCCGGCGTACCGGTGCAGACGATTTGCCCGCCCGCGTCGCCGCCACCCGGACCCATGTCGATCACGTAATCGGCGTTACGGATAAGGTCGAGGTCGTGTTCGATCACGATAACCGTGGCGCCCTTGGCAACGAGTCCGTCAAACACACTCAGCAGCACCTGAACATCGAGCGGATGCAGGCCGATCGTGGGCTCGTCGAACACGAATACGGCATCGTCCTGCACGCGGCCCATCTCGCTTGCAAGCTTAAGTCGCTGCGCCTCGCCGCCCGAGAGCGCCGGCGTGGGCTCGCCAAGTGTCAGGTAGCCCAGACCCAGGCCATGCAAGGTCTGCAGGCGCGCCTGAACTTTCTTGAGTCCCACCGTGGCGTCGAGGGCCTCGTCCACACTCATGTCCATGAGCTGCGGCAACGTGAGCAGACTGCCGTCCTTGCCCTCGCGATGAATATGCGAGGCTGCGTCTGCATAACGCGAGCCACGGCATGCAGGACAGACAATCTCGACATCGGGCAAAAACTGCACGTCGAGCGATATCGAGCCCGTGCCATCGCACGTGGGGCAGCGCAAAGCGCCAGTGTTGTAGCTAAAGGCACCCGCCTTATACCCTGACGCCTTGGCCTCGGGCGTACGGGCGAAGGCGCGGCGCAGCTCATCATGGATGTCGGCATAGGTCGCTACCGTCGAGCGTACGTTGGCGCCGATGGGCGTGGCGTCAATCAGGTTGGCGCGCGCGATGCCCTCGGCATCGACCCAACGCACGTGCCTTGGCAGGCGCTCACCGGCTGCCTGTGCCTTGAGCGCCGGGATGAGCGTCTCGAGCACCAGTGTCGTCTTGCCCGAACCCGAAACACCCGTCACCGCGACAAGGCGGCCGCGCGGGATATCGACTTCGAGTGGTTTGACGGTATGGATGGCATCGGTCGCCATGCGGATATGGCCTAGGTCGAACATTTCGTCGTCAGCCACCTGCGGGCGCAGACGCTTGGGGTCCGAGCGCAAGAACGGCGCGATGCGGCTGCCCTGCGATTGTTCGACCTCGTCTACCGTACCGGCGGCGATTACATGGCCGCCGCCTGCTCCCGCAACGGGGCCCATCTCGACCAGATAGTCGGCTTCTGCCAGCACGCGCGTGTCGTGGTCGACAACAACCACGGTATTGCCATCGACCACCAGATCGCGCATTACGCCTACCAAGCCGTCGACGTTCGCGGGATGTAAGCCAATCGAAGGCTCGTCCAGCACATACAGCACGCCCGTCGATCGGTTGCGGACCACGCGGGCAAGCTGTACGCGCTGGCGCTCACCCGTGGAGAGCGTGGCGCCGGCGCGGTCGAGCGAAAGGTAGTCGAGACCCAGATCGACCAGGCGACGGGCCGTACTCAAAAACGAATCGCAGATGTCCCCGGCCATGGGCCGCATCTCGGTCGGCAAGGATGCGGGCACCCCGCGCACCCACTCAATCGCCTCGCCCAGCGTCATGGCTGCCGCCTGCGCCAGATTGATACCGCGCACCTGGGGCTGGCGCGCGGCGTCGGAAAGACGCGTACCGCCGCAATCGCGACACGGCCCCTCGCACAAAAAGCGCGCAACGCGCTTGAGCCCCTTATCGTCCTTAACCTTGGCGAGCGCATTCTCGACGGTATAGACGGCGTTGTAATAGGTAAAGTCGAGCGGCGTGGCGCCCTCGCCGTTTTTGGGAACGTAGAGAATGTGCTTCTTGACTGCCGGGCCATGGAACACGATGTCGCGCTCTTGAGGCGTGAGCTGGTTAAACGGCACGTCGGTACGCACGCCCATCTCGCCGGCCACCTGCTTCATCAGGTCCCACATGAGCGTGCCCCAGGGAAGCACCGCGCCCTCGTTGATGGTCTTTGACTCGTCGGGCACCAGGCTCGCCTCGTCCACCTCGCGCATAATGCCGGTGCCGCCGCAGGTGGGACACGCGCCGCCGCTGTTAAAGGCAAGGTCCTCGGCCCCCGGCGCATAGAACTCACGGCCGCATGAGGGGCACGTGAGCGACAGGCCCGCGGCCACGTTAAGGCTCGGCTCCACGCGCGCCCCGCAATGCGGGCACACGTGATGGGCGCAGCGGCTAAAGAGCAGGCGCAGACTGTTGTTGAGCTCGGTCATGGTGCCAAAGGTCGAGCGCACGCCTGGCACACTAGGACGCTGATGCAATGCGAGCGCCGCCGGCACGTGCAGCACCTCGTCCACCTGTGCGTGCTCGGCCTGCGTCAGACGACGGCGGGTATAGGTGCTGAGCGCCTCCAGATAACGACGCGAGCCCTCGGCATACAGAACCCCCAGCGCCAGCGAGCTCTTGCCCGAACCCGACACGCCGGCAATGCCCACGAGCCTTCCCAGCGGAATATCGATATCGATGTCCTTGAGGTTATGGACGCGCGCACCACGTACCTCGATAGCACTCGGCTGTTGCGACACCGTCATCGCTCCCCTTCCTGTTGATCGAATGTGACAAAGGGACTGTCCCTTTGTCCTTTACTCGTGCCATAAAACACGATCTCGAATGTACTCGCCCAGCATGGGCACGGTAAAACGGACGAGGCCGTATCCGGCGGCCTCGATGACGCGCTCGCGAATCAGGCTTGCGCGGTATTTGCTCGCCCAGCTCTGGGTGCGGTCGCAGCGCTCAATGATATCCGCCATACGCGTCGGCTTGCCCTCGTCAACCGCCATGGCCTCGATAAAGAGACGCTGTGGGGTGCGCAGCCCGTAATACAGAGGCGCGTCAACCGCTTCGTAGAACTCGGAGACGGCATCCGCATGGCCATCCTCGACATCGCGCCTTTCAATGACTTGCGAGCCACGCCGGACAGCAGACCGCCATATGTAATATCCCACCAGCTGAACCATATAGGGATGCCCCATGCTCTTGCGCGCCGCAAGGTCCGCGGTCTCCGCATCAATATAAAAACCAGCGCGCTTGATCGTCTGGATATACGAATCGCGCACCTGGGGCAAAGAAATCGCCCCCAACGTACGCTGCTGGGCACGTCGCAAAAACGTCACGCTCGGCTCTTCGAGCAAATCGTCAACCATGCTGGGCAAGCCGGCAAAGACCAGCGCAAGACCGCGTTGCTCGCTATCGGGCAAGCCCGTGGCATCCTGATCTCCGAGCACCTGCTGATAGAGAACGGCGAGAGCCGCCAGTTCCTCGATAGACGCAGATTGAGCCTCGTCAATCGCAAACAGGATGCCCTTACCTGGACCGAGTTTCTTGAGACGTTCGTTGACCAGCCCCCGCAACGTCTCGCCTTTTGCCCGCGCCGCCTCAACCGACATTCGGCCAAATGACGGACCAAACTCCATCGACGTCACAACGGGTTTATTCGAGCGAAGCGCGTCGGCCAAGCGGTCGCATAAACCAAGCGAAGCGGAATCGGAGACAACCGCCCATCCGCGCTCACTGGCGAGACGCTGCAGCTCCCGCAGGAGAACTGTTTTGCCACAGCCGCGGTTTCCTGTAATGAGCATGAGTCTGCCCGGCGCTCCGGCACCGTTATCGAGCCCTTCCTCAAAATCTTCGATGACCGACTCGCGACCGATGAGTATCGGAGGTCGCTTACCAGCCGTTGGCTTAAAGGGATTTGGATTCATGTCGGCCTCCTCGGATTGGCAAACGCTGGTAATAGTTATACCAACTTATACCGAGTTATACCAACTGAATGTGACAAAGGGACTGTCCCTTTGTCACATGTGGCCGAAAAACTCGGCGTCGGCGGGGCGATAGGGGCGGAAGGTGGCGGGATCGCCGTTTACGTGTGCCACAGCGGATACGTCGTACCATTTGACCGTATAGCCGGCGCCGTGGGCGCAAAAGACCGAATCGGGCGTGTTGGGCAGATCGGCCTCGGGCTCGTAGGCGGCCGCCTCGATGACGCGCTCGGCATCATGGCAAGCCGCATAACCGGCGAACTCCAGGTACAGATGTCCGCGGCCGCTCGTGTAGGCAGCCACCTCCAGCGCGTAATCCTGCACCTCGGATGCCGGCACGCGGCCCACAAGCTTCGCCCGGTCACCCGTCATTGCCGGCGGCTCGTACTCGGCACCCATGCGCGTGGCATCCGAAAGCGCCCTGCCCACGCACTCCCCCGGCACCTCGAGCTCAAAGCGATACCACGGCTCCAACAGCACCGCCGCGCCGGCCTCGCGCGCCTGCATCAAACCCTGGCGAATCGCGCGGTATGTTGCCTGACGAAAGTCACCGCCCTCGGTGTGTTTGGCATGCGCGCGGCCGCCCGTGAGCGTAATGCGCACATCGGTGATGGGCGAGCCGGTCAACACGCCCAGGTGGTCGCGCTCCATGGCGTTGGTGAGTGCCAGACGCTGCCAGTTAAGGTCGAGCTCGTCGGTCGAGGTCACGGTGCCAAACTGCACGCCCGAACCTACTGGCAACGGCTCCAGGCGCAGGTGCACCTCGGCGTAATGGCGCAGCGGCTCAAAGTGGCCCACACCCTCGACCGGCTGCGAGATAGTCTCCTTATAGAGAATGCCGCCGGGCTCAAACTCGACCGCAAGGCCAAAACGATCGGCCAGCACGCGCTGCACGACCTCGAGCTGCACGGTGCCCATCAACTGCAGGTGAATCTGCTCAAGATGCGTATTCCAGCTTACGCCGAGCATGGGATCTTCGTCCGCCAACTCAGTCAATGCTTTGAACACCGTATGGACGTCGTGTTCGCCCGGCAGCACCGTATAGGTGAGGACTGGCGCAATGACGGGCGCATCGCCCGCGGACTCCGCGCCCAGGGCGTCCCCTGGGCGAACGTGCGCAAGACCCGTCACGGCGCAGATGCCGCCAGCGGCAACTTCCTGGGCAAGCTCGTACTTCTCTCCGTTATAGATGCGCACCTGATCGACCTTTTGCTCCCATGCCTCGGCGCCGGAACGTCCGTCAATCATCTGTTTGGCATGCAGTGTGCCGCCGGTCACTTTAACCCAAGCCAAGCGCTCGCCACGAACACCTCGGCTGACGCGATAGACGCGCGCGGCGAACTCCGGGGCCCACGCCTGTTCACGCATCAGCGTGCACATGCCATCCAGCAGCTCGCCCACGCCCTGGTCCTTGAGCGCCGAGCCGGCAAAGCAGGGAAAGAGCTTGCGCTCGACAACCATGCGCGACAGCGTTGCGACAGAAAGCTCGCCCGTCTCAAGAAACTCATCGAGCGCCGCCTCGTCCAACGCAGCAGCGTCCTCCTGAACGGCACCACCCGCCAACAGTTCGTTGGCATCCAGGCAGCCCTCGGAAAGACGCTGCCCAAGCTGTGTCAGCAAAACATCGCGGCCAGGATTCTCCAAATCGATCTTGTTGATGAAGATGAACGTCGGGATGTCATAACGTGCAAGCAGGCGCCACAGGGTTTCGGTGTGCCCCTGCACGCCATCGTTGGCGCCCACAACCAAAATCGCGTAGTCGAGCGCGCGCAATGTGCGCTCTGCCTCGGCCGAAAAATCCACGTGACCGGGGGCGTCCACAAGCATGACGTGGGTATCTCCGTGGTCGAGCACGGCCTGCGACGAGAAAATCGTGATGCCGCGCTCGCGTTCGATAGCGCTGGTATCCAGGTGCGAGTCGCCGTCGTCCACACGGCCGCGCTTGCGAATGCGACCTGCGTTGAACAGCATGGCCTCGGCCAGCGTAGTCTTGCCGGCATCGACATGCGCCAAGATTCCAACGACCGCTTGCTTCGACATGGCTCTCCTCTTATTGCAAGCCCATCGCACGTGGCAACGGGCACCCTCGTTCCACACTGGATGATACAATTTACGGGCCGGCGGGCGAAGCGGGCCCTATCCCCCGACCGAGCTCATCGCCCCGCGTTGCCGCGCGGCGATTTTCGTAGGTTCGCGCCTTACGAAAGCCGGCACCTCCCCTAACAGCGCAGCGACCAAAAATGGCCCCACCCGGGGCCATTTTCATGTACATGGATTGTTGATACGCGTCCCCGCTCTTATGCCTCGCGCAGCCAATCGAACGCGACGCGCGGCGTGCCGTCCGACACATACACGACGCCGGCGCGCTCGAACCCCGCCTTCATGCTCGCGCCCTGCATGGGCAGGTTGTCCGCGTGCGTATCGATACGCAGATGGTCGGCGCGCTCCTTGGCAAAGGCAAACATCGCAGCCGCGATACCGTGCACGGTGCCGTCGGACGCCACGCGGTGCAGTACGGCGTACGGAGTGTCGCTACGCCACTGGCCGTCCTCGATGACGTCGTAGCACTCGTCCAGGCCCGGCAAAAAGGCAAACGTCGCCACCACGCGACCGTCGACTTCGCACACATAGCTGCCACCGGCGGCGATATCGGCAGCCAGCTGCTCGGCAGAAGGCGTGCCCTCGGGCCACTGCGTGGCGTTGCCATGCGCACGCATAAAGGCGCGGGCCGCGTCATAGATAGCCATGACGGCGGGAATGTCGGTATCGAGGGTTTTTCTGATCATCACGCGGCGACCTCACGTTTATTGGTATCACTTTGATTGAGCAATGATACCAACGTTTTGAGAAGGGCGCGAAGCAGATGGGTAGCAAAAAGCGAGCCGCCTGGTCAAAAGCCAAAAGCGAGTTTTTAGGCGCTGCCACGGGCGGCGATATGAGCGACCTGTTTGCACGCGAAGACGTGCGCCGCGACGCACTAGACGCCGAGCGCGATGAAGCCTGGCGCTACAAGTCGTGCGAGCGCAAAAACCGTTACGACACGCGCGCCGAGGCCGAGGCAGTTATGGCCGACTGCGAAAACCGCGGACGGCGCGGTTTGGCCTGCTACAAATGCGAATACTGCGGCGGATGGCACCTGACGTCGCACCCTTGGAAATAGGCGCCACTTCGGCACGGCACTGACGGAGCGCCAGCTATCGCGCGCAAGCTACGGGCGCGGCGGCACCAAAATATCGTAACGAACGGCCTTGCCCGCAAGTTGATAGCTCGGCTTAACGCCGGCAAGCAGCGGTCCCTTTACCGGCCGCTTGATAACGACCTTGCGCGGGCGCGCCGCAAGCGCAGCTTTAACCAGCGTCTCCTCATCGGCACACGGCTGTTCCAAATGGTGCAAGAGTTGGAACTTCTTTTTCACCGCCGCGCTCTTGGTGCGCTCGGGAAACATGGGGTCCAGATACACCACGTCGGGAGCGGCAAGCTCGCCCTGCCCGATCAGCTCAGCTGTATGGCGAAGGCCGGCAATGCTGTCCTCGCCCGCATGTAAGTGCATGCGCGCCACGGCGGCCGCAAGCGCCGAATCATCTGCCGCGCGATCCAGGGCATCCTGGAGCAGCGCCGCGATCACGCAGTCCTGTTCATACAGATCGACGGTAAAGCCCGCTGCCGCCAGCAGCAGCGAATCCTCGCCAAAGCCTGCCGTGGCGTCAATCGCCCATGGTTGCTCGATGCCTTTTGTGCGCGCAGCCTTCACCAGTAGCTCTTGCTGCAGACGGCCCTGCTTGAGCCGTGGAAGCATGCGGCCAAAATCGGCACGCAACTCCATCGCACCGTCGGTGAGCGTGAGGCCCTCGGGCTTCCCGATCAGCTCAAGCCCCGCGGCCCGAGCAACAGAAAAGGGATCGACGACGCCCATGGGTACTCCTTAGCAAGCAAAGCGGATACGTGAGCGCCGCATGTGTCGGCACCCAATCGTCCGCTATTGTCCCACATGCGACATGGCCCACAGCATCCCAATGCAAAGCACCGCCATCAATCCCGTGCACACGGCAGCGATCACAGAATCGCTCATGCGCCTTCCCAACGATTGCGGCTCGCGCGCCTGCCCTGTTCCGTACATCATGGCTCCTCCTTAGACCAACTCCTTGTTACATCCTCATCATCGCAGCGCCGCACATGAGCTGCCATCGATTTGACTTACGTCCAGCTTTCCTTTTTGAAAGGTTGAGGTGCGCAGGCCTAAAGCGCTTTCAGACGCATGCGCCGCCGCGTTGAACTACAATGTGCTTCACCATATGTGCAGCACAGGGGGTACGCCAGATCGGCCGTACTCGTATCGAAAGGATCCAGCCATGAGCTACGCTCGCAAGACACTCAAAATCCTTGCCCTCATTTACTTTGTTTTGGGTATCGCCAGCCTCGTCATCGCCGGCGTCGGCATCGCCCGAGGCAGTCTCGATTCCACGTACGGGCCGAACGCCATGCTCGCCGCGGCCGTACTTGTCATCAAGGGTCTTGTCGATCTTGCCGCAGGTGTTGCGGGCATCAAGGGCGCCAACAAGCCTTCGCAGGTGGATGGCGCGTTTAAGCTCGGCATCGTCGCCGCAATCGCCACGATTGCGCAGGCCGTGCTCACGCTTCCCGCGTTTGGCGGCGACGCCATCAACTTTGGCGCCTTTGTCATCGTGGTGTACGACCTGTTCTTTGTTCAGCAGGCGCACGCCGTCAAGGCCGAGAACAAGGACCGCCTGTAAGCGCTCGCTTCTCATAGCCTCTGCAGCCAAGCAACTAAAAAGGGCCGATCGCACATCTCCGCGGTCGGCCCTTTGCATTTGCCCAGATAAAACCTGCCAAAATAAACCTGTCCCTTTTTGGTAGGTTAGTGGCGGTACTCGGCGATGATGAAGTCGATGTCGGTTTGAAGGGTGTCCAGGTTTGCCAGGCGCTCTTTGTCGGCGGGGCGCGTGCGGTAGTAGTACGGCGTCATCTGGAACACCGCCTCGATATCGGCCTGCGTCTGGAGCGTAATGCTCGCAGACACCCGTTGCGTTCCCACCAACTCCAGCTCGGTCGTCTTCGGCAGCTTCTCGTCGTTGAGATATGGCGTGTCGTAGAGCACCTCCTTGAGCCCAAACAGATGCCGAGCACCCGGCACCACGGTGTAGAGCGAGCCCTCGGGTGCCAGCACGCGGGCAAACTCGCGCTCGTTAAAGGGGGCAAAGAGCTCGGTCACCATATCGAAGGCATCATCGGCCACGGGGATATCCTTCATATTGGCCACGAAATAGGTCGCATCGCCGCGCTTGGCAGCAAGGCGAACCATCTCTTTGCCCAGGTCGAAACCGTAAGCATCCACGCCCGGTACCGCGCCCATGGCGCTGGTGTAGTAGCCCTCGCCACAGCAAATATCGAGCAAGGTCAGCTGCTTGCCCGTAGACACCCCGTGCTCTGCCGCCCACTCGTGCACCAGCTCGACCATCGCATCGCGCAGCGGCGCATAGTATCCACGGTTCAGAAAGTCGCGACGGCTGCGCGCCTGCGACTTGGGATCGCCCATGGAGTCACCGCTCTTGGACGAGCGCAGCAGATACAGATAGCCTTCGCGCGCACGGTCAAACCGGTGTCCGCCCGCGCATGCAGCACCGCGCTCGTCGTCCACCAACGGCTTATGGCAAACGGGACACAACAACATGGCAACTCCTTAGCGCGGACAACACAACGCCCACCATTGTCGCACGCCTTCCCCACCTAGTCATTGGGGACGTTCTTGAATGACTAGTCGTTTAAGAACGTCCCCAACGACTAGCCAGGAGTGTCCCCAGCTGCCGGCAGAAAAGGAACGTCCCTAAGTGCCGCAATGAGTGCTGCGACGCGCTCAGAATGGCAGCGTAGCGGTGGTATCATGCAAACATTCTAGGGCGCGATCTAATCGATCCGGACCAAGATGCCGCCCGCTCGGGCAGCCTTCGGCTGTTCCGCACCAGGACGGCTTACGCCAACAATCGACGCACTACCCGAAATGGACTTGCAAAGCATGTATGAGCAGTTCTGTATACGGGCAGGCCGCCTTCGGTTCGGGAGGAAAAGGGTCGCATGAAGAAGAAACAACTGTGCATCGCTTTTGCACTGCTTGCTGCCATGGTGCTGGGTGTATCCCTGCTGAGCGGCTGCGCCGAAAAAGGCACCAAATCGCAGGAGGCGCAGGAGAATAAAGAAACCATTCAGGTATACCTGTGGACAACCAGCCTGTACGAGAAGTACGCCCCCTATGTGCAGGCACAGCTGCCGGACGTAAACATTGAGTTTATCGTCGGCAACAACGATTTGGACTTTTATAAGTTCTTGCAGCAAAACGGCGGCTTGCCGGACATTATTACCTGCTGCCGTTTCTCCCTGCACGATGCTGCCCCCTTAAAGGACTGCCTGATGGACCTTTCCACCACCAACGAGGCAGGCGCCATCTACAACACCTACCTCAACAACTTTAAAAATGAGGACGGTAGCGTAAACTGGCTGCCCGTATGCGCCGATGCCCACGGTTTCGTGGTCAACCGCGACCTTTTTGAGCAGTACGACATTCCGCTGCCCACCGACTACGCCAGCTTTGTCGCGGCCTGCAAAGCCTTTGAGAAAGTGGGCATTCGCGGCTTTACTGCCGATTATCAGTACGATTACACCTGCATGGAAACGCTGCAGGGGCTTTCCGCCGCCGAGCTTACGACCACGGAGGGGCGCAAGTGGCGCACCGCCTACAGCGACCCCGCCAACAACACCCGTGTCGGGCTGGACGACACCGTATGGCCGGGTGGCTTCGAGCGCATGGAGCAGTTCATTCAGGACACGGGTCTGACCGCGGCGGATTTAGAGCTCAATTACGACGACGTGACCGAGATGTTCGGCAACGGGCAGCTTGCCATGTACTTTGGCAGCTCTGCCGGCGTAAAGATGTTCCAGGAGCAGGGCATCGACGCAACCTTTTTACCGTTCTTTAGCCAAAACGGCGAAAAGTGGCTGATGACCACACCCTACTTCCAGGTGGCACTGAACCACGATTTGGAGCAGGACGACGCGCGCCGCGAAAAGGCAATGCAGGTTTTGCACGTTATGATGTCGCAGGACGCACAGGAGCAGATCCTCGCGGACGGGCAGGACCTGCTCAGCTACAGCCAGGACGTCGACTACCGCCTGACCGACACCACGAAGGACGTGCGCTCCGTGGTGGAAGAAAACCATATGTATATTCGCATTGCCTCCAACGATTTCTTTGCCACCTCGCAGGACGTGGTTTCCAAGATGATTATGGGCGAATATGACGCCGCGCAAGCCTATAGCGCGTTTGATGCCAGCCTTTTGGCAGAGCAGGCGCCCGACACAGGCGATATTGTGCTGAGCAACAAAAAGACTTACTCCAACGTGTTCCACAAAGATGGCGGCAATGCTTCTTTCTCGGTTATGGCAAACACACTGCGCGGCATATACGGCACCGATGTGCTGGTGGCGGCCGCCAACAGCTTTACCGGCAGTGTGCTGCAGGCGGACTACACCCAAACAACGGCGTCGGCCATGATCATGCCCAACGGTCTTTTGTCGTACCAACGCACCATGACGGGCGCCGAGCTAAAGGACACCCTGCGCGCCTTTGTGGAAGGGTGCGAGGGCGGCTTTACCCCGTTCAACCGCGGCTCTCTGCCGGTGGTCAGCGGTATTGCCGTGCAGGTAAAAAAGAACGACGGCAGCTACAAGCTCACCGGCGTTACCCGCAACGGAAAGCCCCTGCAAGACAATGACACCGTTACCGTGACCTGCCTGGCGACGGAAAAGCAGATGACGCCGCTGCTGCAGGACAAAACCCACGCGTTTGAGCGCGGAGAGGATACGGTCAAAAACCTCTGGAGCAAGGCACTTTCCGACGGCAGCGTGGCGCTCGCCGCGCCGGAAAGCTACATTACGTTGGGGTAGGCGACGTGGAAGTAGATAAGCGTAAAACCAAAAGAACATGGCACGTGCCGCGCAAAGGGCTGTCCGCTGCCGCCGTTGTGCTGACGATTACGTGTTTTGTTTTCCTTGGCGTGCAGTACCTTTCATTTGTGTCCAAGACCGTTTATGAAGAAAGCACCTCGCATTTAGAGGAAGTTCTGCATAAATCTAACAACATGCTGAGAAAGATCGCCGACCAAAACATCTCCTACCTGCATTTGTGGAACGGCTTCCTGGAGACCACCCCCGATGACGACGGGATTCAGGCGTTTCTGGAATCCGCAAAGCAGGAGCTTGGCTTTGCCGAATTCTACTTTCTTTCGTATGACGGCAACTATATGACACCGCGCGGGGAAACGGGCTATCTTGGCCTGCAGAGCAACCTCGACGAGAAGCTTGCCGATCAGAACGACATTGTATTAAACGCGGTCTTGCCCGGGCAGGATCCGACGCTGGTGTTTATCTGCCCCGAAACAAAGGGCGTCTACCGCGGCTTTGCCTACGATGCCATTGCCATCAGCCATCGCAATGACGCTGTGATGAAATCCGTGGACGATTCGGCGTTTGGCGGAACCGCCAGCACCTATGTCGTCTACCCGGATGGGCAGGTCGTGATCGAAAATATCGCAGAGGGCGAGCAATCCATCTATAACCTGCTTGCGGTCCTGCGCGAGCATTCCAACCTCAGCGAAGCGCAGGTGCAAGATCTTGCCAATGATTTTGCAAAAGGTGCCGACGGAAACCGCGAGGTAGAGCTGGGCGACACAAAATACTATCTGGCGTACGAAAGCGCCGACATCCAGGACTGGACCTTGGTGGAGCTTGTCCCCGTGGATGTCGTCAATGCCGCTATGAATCAGCTTTGGCTGAGAACGGTACAAATAGTAGTGGGCATTGGAGGCGGACTTTCGCTCATGACCATTCTGCAGGTTATTAGCAGGGGTCGCATCAAACTGCGCCGCAAGAATACCGAAATCTTGTACCGCGAAGAGCTGTTCCGGAAGCTATCCCAGAACGTGGACGATGTCTTTTTGATGCTAGATGCAAAAACCTACAAGGCAGATTATATTAGCCCGAACATGGAACGCTTGCTGGGTCTGACGCAGGAGAGCGTGCGCGAAAATGTCGGTACGCTGGCCATGCTGCACCCGAAGGATACCGTCGAACCTGTCGAAAACTATCTGGCGGGGCTTGCCGGCGGCGAGCAACGCGAATGGGATATGGAATATACCCATCAGCAAACGGGGGAACGACGCTGGTTCCATGTGGTTGCTATGGGCAGTGAGGTCGAGGGACAAACCAAGTACATTCTGGTTTTATCTGACCGCACCGCCGATAAGCAGGTGAATCAAGCACTTGCGGATGCCGTTGCCGCCGCCGAAAACGCCAACCGCGCCAAGAGCACCTTCCTTTCCAGCATGTCCCACGATATCCGCACGCCTATGAACGCCATCATCGGCTTTACCACGCTGGCGGTCAGCCATCTGGACGATAAGGAGCGCGTGAAGGACTACCTTGCCAAGACCCTTGCCTCCAGCAACCATCTGCTCTCGCTCATCAATGACATCTTGGATATGAGCCGTATCGAAAGCGGAAAAATACAGCTGGACGAAACCGAGGTCAATCTCTCCGATGTGCTGCACGATATTAAAACCATCGTCAGCGGGCAGATTTACGCAAAGCAACTGGAATTGTATATGGACGCGATAGACGTTACCGACGAGGACGTCTATTGCGACAAGACCAGGCTCAACCAGGTCTTGATGAACCTTTTGTCCAATGCCATCAAGTTCACCCCCGCGGGCGGCACGATATCGGTGCGGGTGCGCCAGCTTGCCGGTAAGGTCGGCGGATGCGGGCAGTATGAATTCCGCGTCAAGGACAGCGGTATCGGTATGGACCCGGATTTTGCCAAAAAGGTATTTGAACCCTTTGAGCGCGAGCGCTCCTCCACGGTAAGCAGAATACAGGGTGCCGGGCTGGGTATGGCCATCACCAAAAACATCGTAGATATGATGGGCGGCACCATTGAGGTACAGTCCGCGCCGGAAAAAGGCTCTGAATTTATCGTCCGTGTTCCGCTGCGCGCCCAGACAGAACGCCGTAGGGAGGTAAAAATCGTCGAGCTGGAAGGACTGAAGGCGCTGGTGGTTGACGACGATTTCAACACCTGCGACAGCGTGACCAAGATGCTGGTCAAGGTGGGGATGCGCGCCCAATGGACGCTTTCTGGTAAGGAAGCCGTGCTGCGCGCACGGCAGTCCCTCGAGATGGGCGATACCTTTAAGGCCTATATCATCGACTGGCGCCTGCCGGATATGAATGGCATTGAGGTAACCCGCCAGATTCGCGCACTGAACGACGATACGCCCATTATTATCCTGACCGCCTATGACTGGTCTGACATTGAGGTGGAGGCAAAGGCAGCCGGTGTCACGGCGTTCTGTTCCAAGCCGATGTTTATGTCCGACTTGCGCGACACGCTGATGACCGTCATCGGGCAGGAACAGGCGAAAGAGGAGCAGAGCATATTGCCCCAAAATGCCACCGACCTCAAGGGCATGCATGTTCTGCTTGTCGAGGATAACGAGCTGAACCGCGAGATTGCCGAGGAGATCATGAAGGCCTACGGCCTTGAGGTCGACACCGCCGAAAACGGCGCTATCGCCGTGGATAAAGTCAGCGCTGCAGCGCCCGGGCAGTACGATTTGGTGCTGATGGACGTGCAGATGCCCATCACGGACGGCTACACCGCCACCCGCCGCATCCGCGAACTGGAAAACCCCGCGTTGGCAGGCGTCCCCATTCTTGCCATGACGGCAAACGCCTTTGATGAGGACCGCCGCAACGCCTTGGAAAGCGGCATGAACGGCTTTTTGTCCAAGCCCATTGTGATTGCCGACCTTGTACAGGAGATGCGCAAGATCAGGTAGCTCAACGACTGCCCGATAGGAGTATCATCGTCTGCGCAAATAAGCACGAAAGAGCATAGTAGAGATTGAGAGCGTATGACTGAAACCGCGTCCAAGCACATTGACATGACCACCGGCTCGCTGTGGCGCAATATTCCCCTGTTCGCCTTTCCCGTCGCCGCCACGAGCATCCTTGAGCAGCTGTCGAACCTCATCGCCACGGTCATCATCGGTAACTTCTCGGGCGACCAGGGAACCCTCGCCATGGCGGCGGTCGGCTCCAATGTTCCGCTTACCAGTCTTATGATCAACCTGTTTATTGGGCTGTCGCTTGGCTCCAACGTGGTCATCGCCAACGCCATCGGCCGCAACGATCAGAACATGGTCAAGCGCGCCGTCCATACCTCGATTCTGATGGCACTCGTGGGCTTTGTCGTCATCGCGCTGGGCGAGATCTTTGCCGAACCCATGCTCGCCGCGCTCAACGTCCCTGACGAAACCATGCCGCTCGCATCGCTCTACCTACGCGTCTTTTTGCTGAGCATGCCCTCGATTTTGCTTTACAACTTTGAGGCCGCGATCTTCCGCTCCGTCGGCATCACCCGCATGCCGCTGCAGGCGCTTGCCGTGTCCACCGTCCTCAACATTGGCCTGGACCTCGTCTTTGTCCCCGTACTCCACTGGGGCGTCGCGGGCGTCGCCATCGCCACCGCCATCGCCTACACCGTCAGCGCCGCTACGCTCTTTATCCGCCTGCTCAAGACCGACTCCGTCGTCCGCGTCACCCCACGCGACTTAGGCTTAGACCCCGTCGCCCTCAAGCGCATCGTCAAGATTGGCCTGCCCGCCGGCATCCAAAGCGCCGTCTTTGCCGTCGCCAACATCATCATCCAGTCCGCCATCAACAGCCTGGGCACCGAGGTCATGGCGGCATCGAGCGCCGCCATGAGCCTGGAGTATGTGTGCTACAACCTGCTCAACAGCTTTAGCCAGGCCTGCACCACCTTTGTGGGGCAAAACCACGGCGCTCGCCAGATCGACCGCTGCACCAAGACGCTCAAGGTCTGCCTGGTCGAAGGCGGCATCGTCGCGCTCACCACCATCGTCATCATCGTCGGTCTGGGGCGCGAGATCCTGGCGCTCTTTAACAGCGATCCCAACATCGTCTCGATCGGCTATATCCGCGTGTGTTCGATCTTCCCGGCGTACGCCTTTAGCATGTTCTACGAAAACATGTCCGGTTATCTGCGCGGCTTTGGCATCTCGCTCATGCCCGCCCTCATCACCATGATTTGCGTCTGCGGCATCCGCTTCTATTGGGTGTTCTGCGTGTTCCCGCACTTCCGCACCTTTGCGAACATCGTGATGGTCTATCCCATCAGCCTGGGCACCACGGCATTCTTTATGGTCGTGGCGGTACTGCTCTGCCACCCGGCACGCACCTACCGTCTGGCACAAGCCAAAACCGGGGCGTTCTAGGCACACAACTAGGTAGCACATCGGCAGCTAATTGACAATATGCGAGCTCATATAGTCGATAAAGCGCCTCGTGGCGATAGGCATGGTGTCCCAGCTGCGCCAAGCCGCCACGACGTCGCGCGAGGGAGCATGCACGATGGGGCGCACACAAATATCGGCCCGCATGCCCTCGACGGTACGGCGGTAGAGCATGCTCACACCGAGGCCCTCCTCCACCATCGCCATAATGGTGTAGTCATCGGTGACCTCACTCGTCACATGCGGCGATAGCCCGTGCGCGGCAAACGCATCGAGCACCAGACTCTGTTCGCCCTCATCCAGCAGCACAAAAGGTTCGGACGCCAGGTCGGCAAGCGTCACCTTCTCCTTTGCCGCCAGTGGATGGACGGCTGGCAACAGCGCCACCAGCTCGTCGTGATAGACCACGCGTTTCTCGAGCCCCTCGGTAAATCCACGCGCCGTAAAGCAAAAGTCAACCACGCCATCGTGCACCCACTGGGCGTTGCGCGTGTAATCGCCCTGCTTGAGGGTAAAGCGCACGCCCGGATGCAGGGCCCCAAAGTCGCGGATCACACGCGGCAACACAGTACGACTCACGTTGGTAAACGTCGCAATGCGAATGTCGGTCGACGAAAGCCCCAGCAACTCCTGGCGCTTGCCCTCAAGCTCGGCCTCGGCCGTAACGATCTGGCGCAGATACGGCAGATACTGTTTGCCGTCGCGCGTAAGCGAGACGCCCTGCTTGCCACGCTCGATAATCGTGGTGCCCAGCTCGCGCTCGAGCGCCTTGACGGCCTGGCTCACCGCGCTTTGCGTATAGCCCAGCGCGTCGGCGGCACGTTTCAGGCTGCCGCAATCGACCACCATACATACAATCTGATACCGCGATGCCATCGTGCCTCCACATCGATGTAGCCGTAAAACGTTTTGCCAGGGCTTTTTCTTCCAACATTAGTATTTCTTAATCATACTGAAGATACATTCGCTTTACTACATCCATATCTGGGAGCAGAATCCTTTTTGCGAAACCGTTCTGTAACAAAAGGAGTCCCATGGATCGCAAAAAAGCAATCGCGCTCTCATTTTCCGTTCCCGTCGCATGGGGCTTTTCGTACCCCCTCATGAAGATCGGCATGGACAGCATGAACGCCACGAGCATCGTCGCGCTGCGCTGCATCATCGCCTTTGCGGCCTGCCTGCTGCTCTTCCACAAGCACGCGGTGCGCATCAACCGTGACCTGATGGTCCGCGCCGCCATCATCGGCGCCATCATGGCAACCGAGATCACCTGCATGTGCCTGGGCTCCAGCCTCACCTCCGCCTCCACCGCCGGCTTTTTGCAGAGCCTGACGGTCGTAATCGTGCCGTTTGCCAACGCGGCCCTGCTGCGTCGCGCTCCCGAGCGCAAGGTGCTCATCGGCACCGCCATCGTCACCTGCGGCATGTTGCTGCTCTCGGGCGCCGACTTTACCAGCCTGAATC
Source organism: Coriobacteriaceae bacterium (assembly GCA_902399975.1). Lineage (GTDB taxonomy): Bacteria > Actinomycetota > Coriobacteriia > Coriobacteriales > Coriobacteriaceae > Collinsella. The sequence continues at coordinate 117,999 of CABOHA010000004.1, forward strand.
CCGGCGCGATCATCATGCTGCTCTCGGCCTTTATCTATGCCGGCCACATTATCATCGCCAAGCGCTTTGTCGAAGAAGTCGATCCGCTGGCTCTGGGCGTTTGGCAGCTGGGCTTCGGCGGCTTGTTCTCGGGTATCGCCGCATTTACCTTTGGCGGCTTCACGCTTCCCAGCACGCCGAGCGAGATCGTCGTTATCGTTGCGCTCGCACTCATCTGCTCTGCCTACGGCTTTATCACCCAGACGCTCGTGCAGCCCCACGTACCTGCCGAAACCACTGGCTTCGCCTTCTCGCTCGAGCCGGTCTGCTCCGCCGTCTTCTCGTTTTTCCTGGTCGGCGAGGTCCTGAGCCCCATCGCCTTCCTTGGCGCTGCCCTCATCCTCACCGGCGTCATGGTGGCAACTGTCGAGCTTCCGCGCCTTCGCGCACATGGGCATGCTCATATGGCGGCAGCGCCCGAGCACGTCTCGTAGGCCCCACTCCTCATGTAGCCGCGGCATAAAGGCAACCGGTGCGCCTTTACAATAGATGCCGACAAAGCATCTGCCCTAAAGGAGTTCCATGGACGCTGCAACTCGCGACCGCAACATAGCAACTTGGTTGGGCGATGCGCCGCAGCCGGTACGTGACACGACGAACCAGCTGCTCGAGCGCATCGCCCTTTTGCGTGCCGAGCAGACTATCTACCCGGCACAAGACGACATCCTCAATGCCCTCGCCTACACGCCGGCCGACCTGGTCAAGGTAGTCATCTTGGGCCAAGACCCCTATCACGGACCCAACCAGGCCATGGGACTGTCGTTCTCGGTGCCTGCGACGCAAACCAAGTTGCCGCCGAGCCTGCGCAACATCTATAAGGAACTCAACGCCGATCTGGGCTGCCCCATTCCCGCCACGGGAGACCTAACCCCCTGGGCACAACAGGGCGTCCTGCTTCTCAACACGACGCTCACCGTGCGCGAACATGCCGCGAACTCGCACGCCAAGCTGGGCTGGAGCACGCTCACCGACTACGTTATCGAACGCTGCTGTCAGCTGCCCCAGCCGGTCGTCTTTTTGGCATGGGGCCGCTTTGCCCAGCAGATGGTCGAGGGCAAGCTCGCCGCGACCGGCGCGGGCAAGGCGGGCGGCAAGTTCTGCCTTGCCTCCACGCACCCCTCGCCGCTTTCGGCCAACCGTGCCACGGCAGAATTCCCCGCTTTTATGGGGTCGCGTCCCTTCTCGGCAGCCAATGAATTGCTCGAGCAAAACGGCAGCAGCCCCATCGACTGGGGCTGCCTCGCTTCATAACCTGCCTAGCCGGCGATCCAATATTGCGGATACTTATTGATATCAATGGGGTCGCCGAGCTCGCCGATATCGCTTATGGCCTCCATGCCCATCAGCGAGCGCAAGCGATTCTCGCACTCCATGATGGGCTCATTTACGGCCTTATTGAGCACATCGAACGTCGGCGACTCAAACGTATCCATGTTGACGTTGCCGAACCACTTGCTCTCAACGTAGTCGGCCTCCTCGTCGTCTGTGGCAACCCCCACCATCTGACGAGACCACGTCTTGAGCAGCGGCTCGCGATCGGCCTCGGCAATATTGAGCGCCACGTTGCCGCCAAACGAGAACGGCATGCTCTCCATCCCGCCCAGCAACTCCGGCAGCAGACAGCCAGTAGGCAGCGTCACCGTCACGCCGCTGCAGCCCGCAAACGCACCGCTCTGGATGCCGACCACCTTATCGCACAGCTCAATCTCGGTGAGGTTCGAACAGTGCGAGAAGGCGTTCGAGTCGATTACGGTCGGTCCCGTCAACACACTCGCTAAATCGGCACGCTCGATATCGGACGGCGCCGAGACCAGCGTGGCGGTACCGTCACCGCTGTCCTCGATCTTCCATTCATCGCTCTCGAACGCATCGCCGTCCGCCTGGATAACCGTAGAAGCCTCGACCAACGGCAGCCCCATCATGGTTCGCAGGCGATTCTCGGGCTCCAATAGGTTCTGAGCCATCTGCGCCCTAACCGCATCGGCCGTCGGCTCCGGACCCTCCCCCATGAACCAATCGGAAAGCATGCCAAATTCCACAACGCCATAATACGTGTCGTAGTCGTCGTAGCCAATGAGTCCGTAGACCCATGCATTGAGGTAGTCCTGCTCCATGCCGCTGGGCAACGACAGGTGAATGCGGCTGGCCTCTTCTTGGGCATCGGTTGCGCCGTCCAAGAAGAAACCCACACCCGGCGATGGATGGCCCAGCGTCGCGATACCGGTACCGACGGTCAAGTTCGTAAAGGCGGCATCATTGCCAAACACCGATGACGCCAGGTAGTTTCGAGAGCCCGCACCCGTAGCTGCGTCGTAGTCGCCATTGGTATCCGCCACAAACGATGCACTCGCGAGCCTCGGGCAGTCCATGAATGCCTGGTCGCTGATTTCGATCGTTGCCGCGTGCACAGACGCCGAGACAAGATTCGTACAGCCTTCGAACGCCGACACGCCGACGTAGATATCGTTATCGGGAAGATCGATGTTCAGGTCGCCGGCGATGCCGGAATTCCTGAAGGCATAGCGATCGATATATGCCAGATTGGGAGCCGAAGCCCAATCGACATCCCACGCGCCTCCGGTCCCCTCAAAGGCACCAGGCAGGTCCTTGGCGCCAGACAAGGAATAGCCGCCAAAGATCTCAATCGTACTCGGCAGCAGCTCAATCGTACCGTTGAGCATCGAGGGCGCACCGAGCAGGATGCTTGGCTTGCCTTCCTCGTCGCCATCGTAATAGCCGTAGAGAAGGGGCGCGTCGTCGCTTTGGGCATCGCAAGCAAAATCGTAAATGCCGTCGACAGTGACAAAGCGGCTGTCGTAGCCCTGCAGCTCGCCATCGGGCGCATACCAGGTGCAGCCGGCCGGATTGGGATTCTCGGTCGTGGCAAAGACAGCCTTTTTAGCACGCGACGCCACAAAGCCCAGGCCCGTGCAGCCCTTAAAGACATCGGCACCCACCTCAATGCTATCGGGCGTGCCGATAAACACACCTTGAAGGTTTTGGCAGTTCTCAAACGCGTTACGGCCGATGGCACTCGTCTTCTCGCCCAGATTGACAAACCTGAGCTCCGCATCGCCCGAGAAAGCATACGGTGCGATGGAATCTACTTGGAGCTGCTTGCCGCCATCCGCAAGCAAGGTGCCGTCAAAGGTCGCGGACAGGTTGCCATCCTCATCGCCTGCAGCGGACAGCAAAATCGTCTTGTCGGCGTTGGCGTAATACAAGTATCCGTCTTGAGACAGGCTCATCTTAATCACGCGCGCATCGGGTGCACCGGCGGCAGCCTTGCGCTGTTCGACATACGCGACCTGCTCATCGGTTGCGCACACGATGGTCCGCACGGAACCGCCCTCAAGACTGCCGTCCTCGAGCGTCACCTTATCGTCAAACCACGGCATGAGTACCAGCGTGTCCACCGAAGTGTTGCCCGCAAAGGCACCCTTCTTGATGGTGTTGGAAATCTGCACCAGGGCAATATTGGAACCCGTATCGAGCACATAGCACAGGTCGCTTTCGAGCTGCGAATTAATGTTGTACACCAGCCCCTGTGAGTACGTGAGCTGGACACTGGGGTTGGTCGCGGGCGACACGTATACGCCGTAGGCATTCTCTAGTTCGTCCGCGTGCTCGGTAATAAAATCGAGCAGCGCGGCATCGTCGACGACCAGGGTGCAGTCCTGCAGATTGCTCACGTCAATCTGGGGCAACTCGCCCTCTTTGGACGCGTGCAGAACAATACGATCGAGCTTATTGCGATCGGGAATGACGACATGGGCAATATCGGCGGGAACATCGAGCTCGCGCGTATGGTAGGGAACGCCCAGATACTCCTTGCCATCGCGAGAGGTCAAGATACCCTCATCCGTTGCGGCATAGACGGGGTTATCCGACGCGACGCGGTAGACATCGAGCACTTGAAAGCCCGCATTGACGTTGACGTAGTACACCGAGGACGGTAGCTCTAGATTGTTGATCTGCCACGTAAAGACTTCACGCTGACGACTGTCGGTATAGGCGTCGACCGCCTGCACACCCTGCGGAACGCTGAGCGTCTCGCCCCCGCCATCGACCGACACGACCGACTCATCCACATCGACAAGCGTCTGCAGGCGTGAGTTATTGAGGCTGGTAGGGTCGTCGTCAAAGCGATAGTCCTCGTCGAGAGCATAACCCTGAAAACGCACCTTGTAGGCGGGGTCGATGGACACGATGTCGCCGGGAACCACCACATGGCGACCGGGTGTCAGCGTGTAGAAATACGGGACGGCCGCCTCGTTCTCGCGCCACCCCAGCAACAAGGCATTGAGGTAGCCCCCCGAATCGACATGGCCCGCCTGCTTCATAAAGGCTTCTTGTGTGTTGACACCCAGCAGGTTCTCCTTGGAGCTCAGCGTGCTCCAAATCACGCTTCGCTGGCCCATCGAATCGGGCTGGCCGACCACAAACAGGCGCGACCGCGCCGGTTGGATGGTAACGTTACGCGTCGTCCACGCCGTATCCTGCGACAAGCGCAGCGAGACGCTTACCGTGAGCGGCTGGCTCGAGCACAGCGCCGGATTCTGCTCGCCCGCGGCATTGGTCCACGAGTCGATGCGGAGATACGGAAACGAGGCGAACTCGTCCTTGGTGCAGGCAAGATAGTAGAGGCCTTTGTCGTCACTCCAGTGGACATCCATGGCGCAGAACAGCGTCCAGGCGTCGAGCATCTGCCCATCGTAGATTGCATCCTCCATGGGTGAAATCTGCACCTCATGGGGATCGATCAATCCATTTGCACCGTTAAACTGCGTAAAGAACGTTGTGTCTCCCATGGGGGCACCCTTTTGGGGCGCGGGGTCCGCAAGAAGATACTTGTAGGAATTGGCCGTCGAGGTGGCCGAGCCGCCACTACCGCCGTTACCGCCCGAACCGTTTCCACCCGCACCGCCGCCGGCATTGCCGCCAGACGCTCCACCCCCATTAATGACGGGGACGTTCTGTCCCGCGCCCGAGCCGCCAGCGCCGCCCGCGCCGCTGCCCGAACCACCCGCAACTCCTACGCCCGTTCCATCGGCGCTGCCGGTAACGTTGTAGGCGGTCGTGCCGCTTTGCCCCGTCAGATTTACCTGTCCCTGCGCATTATCGAGCCGCGCCTGCTGCTCACGTGCGCTCGTGTCCCGGCTGTCGCTATCCTCGTCATGACGATTTGCCTCGGCATCCGTCGAGAGCGGACTGATCCGATACGCCTCGCCGGACTCCGCGTCACCGTGACTGTATGCAGCGATATACCCCGAAGGATCGAAGCTCAGATTACTCTGAGCCAACTCAAAGGCGACCGCGCCAAATACGCCGACCGCAGCAACCGAAACCGCCGCTGCCACAACGCGCGTTGCAGCCAAAGGCTTGGCGCGATACATATTTTTAGCGGCATGCTGAACGCGCGCGGACGCATTCCGCGGGCCTTTTAATTTGGCCGACGCCGCGTTCTTGTGCGAAGCCATATGTTGAGGATATTTAGAAAACACGTAGACCTACTCCCTCTACAACGCGTGCAGCATGTAGCGGCGGAAGCGTTCAATAACAGTTTGCGGAACCGGCATGCTCCGATGCAGGCGTTCGGTAAAACGACGGAGCGTGCGCAACTCGTTTGGCTTAAGCTGGCGCCCACCAAACGCATAGGCTTGATGGAGTTGAATCGCTCGGCGGTATTCCCACGGGTCGATCTGGGGGAACACCGCGGCAAAGGTGTCCAGGCAATCGAGCGGCTTGGTCTCGTCAAAGGCGTCGAGACCGCTTTGGTTCATCACAAGGGCAAGATAGCCGTAGAGCGCCGGCACGCATATATCCTGCTCATCGCTCTCGATAGCCCGCGTGCGCCGAGCGCGCAAGACAAACCTGCGAACAAACAGAGCGAGCAGGGCGGCGATCGCCGTGCCGATCAAACTGACCCCAACTTTGGCCACAACGGGGATGTTATACATTACCGGCACATCCTCGCGATGCTTATCCTCGGCCTGTCCTGCAACCGAGCCCGCATCGAGCGTCTTATCGTTGGCGCCGTTGCTCCATGCCTCGCCCACATCGATAATCTTATCGGCATCGAGCGTCTGGCTATAGTATCCAGGGGTGACCTCCACGGGCGTCCATCCCTGACCGTCAAGGTAGATCTCGGTCCACGCGTGCGCATCGGCAGCCGTCAAGTTGAGCGCCACGCCTGCCCCAACAGCAGCGGCCAGCTGATCATCTGCTGCCCGATAGCCCTCGACATAGCGCGCGGGAATTCCCTGAGATCGAAACGCGAGCGTCGCCGCCGTGGCAAAGTAGGCAGAGTTGCCCTCGTGCGCCGTGCCCAAGAACCACGCGACAAACGACGTCGCCCCCGTATAGGTTGGCGGGTTATCCGTCTGCCCCGCAAGCGAAGCCAACATCGTGCGCACGCGACTGATCACGGCTGTATCCGAAACATTCGCCCCAGCATCCCAGCTGTCGCTCGAGAACAGGTATGTATTAACGGCATCCCGCTCCTCTTCGGGAACGTCCAGGTACTTATCGCGAACGAAAGCGGCGTATACCCGCTCGCTTTTTGCATAGTCGCTCTTGGAGGACGCCAGCCAGCTCGAATCTGCAATGACGTCATCTGATGGCACGTTATCGACGGTCACACTGTATGTTTTGGACGGCAAAAGGTCCATGCTTAGCATCGTCGAGCCCGTCAACATTGCGTCGGCACCGCTCAGCGAGCGCAGCGTATAGGGAGCATAGGTGTATCTGCGGTTGGCGCCCGAGGCATTGACTGAAATCTCAACCGCCTCGACAGGCTCGCCGCCCTCACGCTCGGTCTCGGTATCAAACGCGGCGCGTTGCTCGGCTACCGTCAAACCGTTCTGACGCAGCCATTCACGCATGCCGGACCATTCGCCCTCGTAGGACATCCAGTCGCCGCGCCCCCAAGACATGCCATCAAACGTCGTGCCCACAAAACCCTTCATGAGCAGGTCGTCGCCGAGCGTCTTGCTGGCGGCAAGCGACAGCGTCGTGGACTCGCCTTCGTTCATGTCCGCCGCTTGCGAAAGGTCGCCCTCGGGCAGCGAATCGTCCCCAAATCGAACGCCCTGGACTGCTCTGACGGCAGACGCCGACAGGGCGGACAACGCGGGAAGAGGTTGTACAAGGGCAACGGTCAGTGCAAAGAGAACGCCGCATGCAACGCACAGGCCGCCAAGACCAAATAGAACCTGGGGCAAACCTACCGTAGAGCCCCGCAACTCGTCAGCACGGCACTGGACAAGCCAGCCCGCAACGCCCAGCGTCATAGACATCGCAGAATCACCAAGCTGCAGCGCCATGGAAGCCGAGCCGCAGATAACGATGATTAAGAGCGTGGGCCACGAAACGCTCAAGTTGGCAAAAAGCCAGGCGAGTGAGCCGGCAAACATGCCGGCGAGCACCGCCAGCGACACGGCTTCACACAGCAGACCGGCGTCTGCCACCAATGGAATATACAGTTCACAGATCGAGTTGACGCGAGCGATAACGGTATTGACGCACGCATAGAAGCCCCAGCGTGCCGAAGGAACTAAGAGCGCGCATAAAAGCGCCACGGACGCCGCAGCCAAGGCTATCCAGAGGGAGGTCTTTTTCGACGCCAGCGAAACATCCAAAACGCTCAGCGCAACAGCCACGCCAGCGGCGACGGCAAGCATGACCCCCATGTACGTTACGCTCAGGCACCAAGCAATTGTGCAGCAAAAACCTGCAGACAGTAACACCGCGGGAGCCACCGACAGGAATACGGCAACAACGCGACTGTTCGAAGCGATGTGCTCCGTCGAGGTAAGAGTCACAAAGTCCATCTTAGAGCTCCAGACTCTTGATACGGGCCGAATCACTCGATACCGGGCAATGCGTGATGATGTAGTTGGCTCCGTGCTCGATGCTATACGACTCGACCGAATCCGACACATGGAGTACCGATAGATCGGTCAGACGGCCTATCTCGATATAGGCCTGTTCATCGACGCCCACCGTTACCAGCACCGTTTTGCCAATGCCCTTTGCTGCCACGAGCTTGGCATAGTGCTCGTGCGATGTTGGATAGGCAGGGCCGAGCGGCGTTGCCGTCAAAGCATCAAGCATCCTATTGAACCCACGTCGGTCATCAACGGGATAGACAGCCAAAGAGCCTTCGGGGGCAGCCACGACCACATGATGGTATCCCTGACGCATAAGCGCCAGCGATATCGATGCGGTAAAACCCAGCACCGCAGAAAGAACCTCAGCGTGGCTTGCGTGCTCAAAGTCGCACGCAAACGCACCAAACAAGATGGCAATAGCGTGGTCTTGTGGGCGCGAAGCCTCGCGCACCAGCATGTCGTCAAAACGCGTCGACAGCTTCCAGTGAATCGACTTAACGGCATCACCCTCGTGATAGGGCCTTATGTCAAAGACCTCGGAGGCATCTTGGCCGCTTCGATGGGGGTCGTAGCTCGTGCCCTCAAGACCGGCAGAAGCACTTTGGTTAGGAACAACCTGGATGTCGAGCACCTCGGGATAGACCGTAAACAACCCATGAAAGTCTGCATTCTCGAGAGCAAGCGACGTAAAGCCCATCTCATCGACCAGGCGCGCGGTGTCAAGGGTAATCGTGTGCGCACCGCAGACGGTCGAATCGAGCTCCAGCTCAAACAAAGCGGGCCTGCCCGTCGCGGGGGCAAGACTTACGGGATAGACTGCCCGCGCTCCCGTCAGCTGGTTATAAACCGAAAACGACAGCTCCATACGACCGCGAAACATAAGCGGGCGATCCAGTGTGATGCGCAATACAAGAGGCGCGTTGACAACACACGACCGGGGAAGCTCAAAGCTAAGCTTGAGCAGGGCAACGCTCGAACGGCACGCCGCCACCGTAATCACGGGCATGGCGATCAACGCCGCGGCAGCAGCGAGCGCGGCCGCATTGGCGGTAAACACAAACGTGGCGAGCAGGAGCGCGACGGACACGATATAGGTAATCTTGTTGGCAATCATGGGCGTAACGTAGGACGCAAAAGGTAAACGATCCGCTACGAGCGGCCGCGAACCTGACCCATAGACGGGGCGGGAACGGCAGCGAGGATGCGGTCGAGGACGTCGGCGGCGCCAATCGATTCAATACGCGCCTGGGGGCGTAAAACGAGACGGTGGGCGCAAACAGCCTTAAATACCTCGCGCACGTCCTCGGGCACCACATAGTCGCGCTCACGAATCAATGCGCAGGCGCGCGCCATGCGGGTGAGCGCGATAATGCCGCGGGGGCTCACGCCCAGCTCGACAAGATCGTCATTACGGGTCTCCTCGCACAGGCGGACGATATAATCCAGCACCGTGTCGGCAACCTGTACATTGCCCAGGTAGTTTTGGATATCGAGCAGATCATCGCAGGCAACCATGGGCTTAATGTCGTCGAGCGGGTTGACATAGCGACGGGCCTTGAGGATATCGATCTGGTCCTGGCGCGACGGATAGCCAACGGACAGACGAACCATAAAGCGGTCGAGCTGGCTATCGGGCAGCGGCTGGGTGCCCGCCGAGCCCACCGGGTTCTCGGTTGCGATACACACAAAGGGACGCGGGACCTGATGTGTCTGCCCGTCGATAGTCACCGCGCGCTCTTCCATAACCTCGAGCAGGGCCGACTGCGTCTTTGCGCTGGTCCGGTTAATCTCGTCGCCCAGCAGCATGTTGCAGTTGACGGCACCCCACACAAAGCGAAACGTGCCGGTGTCGCGGTCGAACATCGTAAAGCCCGTAATGTCCGAGGGCAGCGTATCGGGCGTAAACTGCACGCGCTTAAAGTCCAGACCCAGTGCACGCGAAAGAGCCAGGGCCAGCGTCGTCTTGCCGGTACCGGGCACATCCTCCAACAGGATATGACCGCCGGCATAGATGGCCATGAGAGCCTTCTCAATCACATCGCGCTTGCCCAGCAGGGCGCGGCTCACTTCGTTGATGATGCTGCTTGACTGTTCGACGATCACGGTTACTCATTTCCTCGGTAAGCTGCCTCTGCCATCGCGGCCGCCAGCTGTGCTTTCAAAACGTTCAGATCAATGGGCTTGCCCACATGTCCGTTCATGCCCGCGGCGAGCGAGCGCTCAACGTCCTCGGTGTAGTCATTGGCGGAAAGCGCAATGATGGGAATGGCGGCGGCGTCATCACGATTAAGCCCTCGAATCCGCTCTGCCGCTTCCCAGCCGTTAAGCACGGGCATCTGAATATCCATAAGGATCGCATCGTACGTACCCGCGGGCATGCTCCGGAATCGCTCAACGACCGCTTGGCCGTTCTCGGCACGCTCGACCGCCGCGCCTCGTCTTGCCAGCAGCTCAATCACGATCATGGCATTGATTTCGTTATCCTCGGCCAACAGGAATCGCTTGCCCTCAAACTGGTAGGTAAACGACGAACCAAGGGAATCGGGAGCCGTCTCGAGCGTCTGCCCTTTGAGTTTAAGGTCCTCAACCTGCTCGGACGTGGCCAGGCGCAGCGGGATGTAGGCCGAAAACGTTGAGCCACGACCGGGCTCGGTATCGACGACGATCTCGCCGCCCATCAGGTCGACGAGCGCGCTCGTAATGGCCATGCCCAGGCCCGTTCCGCCGTAGCGGCGCGCGATGGTGCGGTCCTCCTGCTCAAACGGCTTAAAGATTTTGCTGACGTAGCGAGGATCCATACCCTTGCCCGTGTCGCGCACGCGCAGCATATAGCTCACGCCGCCGTCTGCCTGGTACATCTCGCGCAGAGTCACGGTAACGCTGCCGCCCTGCTCGGTAAACTTGACCGCATTGGAGATAAAGTTGATGACGATCTGCGACAGGCGCATGCGGTCGCCCACGACAAAAACGTTTTCGCAGTCCTCCAGATTGACCGAGTACGTAAGCCCTTTGTCGGCTGCCTGCGAGCTAAACATGCGCTCGATCTCGTCGGCAAACAGACGCATATCAAACGGCGCATCGTCAAGGCGCACGCGCCCGCTGTTGAGGCGGCTCATATCGAGCATATCGTTGATAAGCGAAAGCAAGTAGGCCGAAAGCTGCGAGGCGCGAGACAAGTCGTCCATCAGGCGAGGCTCATCTGCATGATGCTCGCGGGCAAGCGAAATCATGCCCTCGATGCCATTGAGCGGCGTGCGGATCTCGTGGCTCATCTGGTTCATATAGTCCGTGCGCGCGTTGGCGGTCTCGACGGCGCGATCGCGCTCGGACTCCGCTTTGGCGATACGCTCGTTTTCGGTCGTCACATCGACTGCAGAAACCAGGTACTGCGTGCCGTCTTGAATGAGCGCAATCGTAAACCTAATGCTGAGCTGCGTTTTTTCTCCATGGGGCGCATGGTAGGAGCACAGAAGGTTCAGCGGAGTCGCGTGGTCCCAGTCCCTCACCTGTCGCTGTATGCGAACACGGTCGCTATCGGGAATAAAACGGTACAGCGTCTCGATGTCGTCGCCAATACGCTCGGGCGATACGCCAAAGACGCGTTCAAAATTTGGGGTGATATAGAGCGGAAGACAGTCGCTGGCACGCAAGACCAGCGCAACGTTGGGCCCTTGCTGCGCAAGCGCCTCTTCAAACAGTCGACGCGCTCGGTCCGCGTCGCGCTTCTCGTGTGAACCGAACAGCCCCAATATGCCCCCTTTTCATATTTCGGGGTTTAGTCTACCAGCTCAAAGGCACTTTACAGAGATAATACCCAGCTAAAGTTAGCAATTAATGATGCAAAACGCGCCCGAGGCAACCTTGCCATCGGGCGCGTTTTGTTACTCGGGCCAGATAAACTGGGTGCGGCCGGCCTCGCCGCCATCGATCAGCAGGCTCTGCCCGGTCATAAACCGGTTGGCCACGCCCACAAAGTAGATCCACTCGGCGATCTCTTGGGCGGTGGCCCAGCGTTTAAGCGGCGTGAGCTCCATAATCTGGTTCCACAGGTGTTCGTCTTCCATCACGCAACGGTTGAGCGACGTGATAACGCCGCCCGGGTCCACACTGTTGGCGATGGCCTGCGGCGCCAAGCGGTTTGCAAGGTTCTTGGTGTAGGCGATAACGCCGCCCTTGCTGGCGGCATAGGCGGGAAACTCCGATCCCGTATGCCCGCTCGCCGACCCCACATTGACCACGGATGTAATGGCCGGCGCCGGCTTGGCGGCAAGCCCCTCCCCCACAAAGGCATAGCGCTCGGTCACGTTGATGGTGCCGCACAGGTTGGCGGCAATATCGTTGGCCGAATCCTGCGTACCGGCGACGTTTACGATCACCTGGGGTTCAAGCTCGCCTGGAAACGAGTCCGGCTCGCGGACATCAACGATCAGATGGCGGTAGCGCTCGTGTTCGATCGCCGCCGGCAGCAGATCAAAGCCCACGACTTCGTGGCCGTCGTCCAAAAAGCGCTGCACGCACGCGGCCCCGATGCCGCCCGAAGCGCCCGTGATCAAAACCCGCATATCTGCTCCTTAGGCGGTTGCGTGGCGCTCGAGGTACTCAGCACCCACATTCTCGCGCTCCCAGCCGCGCACGACCTTGTAGCCCACGGGGCTCAGGAAGACCTCGCACAGCAGCTCGGCGACGGCACCCGTCAGCGAGCACATAAGAACCTGCACCCAGGTCCAGCCAAAGAACGTGTGGCTCACCACAATGGCAAAGACCAGGTTGTCGATAAACTGGCCAACACCCGTGGACACATAGGAACGGAAGGCAAAGCTCGCAAAGTTATTCTTTTTGAGCATACGGCCGAGCGACTGGTTGAGCGTGGAGTTCACCACGGCAGAAACGAGCATTGCCAGCGAAGAGCCCAACACCACGTACCAGGTGCCGCCGATGGTGGCGTTAAGGGCGGTGTTGACCTCGATCATGCCCGTGTCATAGTAGGCGCCCCACATGCCGGGCGTGAGCGAGCACAGCCAAAAGCACAGGCTTACGGCCAGGTTGACCGCCAGCGCGAGGATAGAGATTTTGATGGATGCCTTGGCGCCAAAACGCTTGCAGATCATGTCCTGGCACAAAAACGAGACCCAGCTCACCACAAAGCCGCAGTCGAGCGCCAGATATGGCAGGCTGATAAGCTCTTTGTTGGCCAGCAGGTTCATCATGATGACGCTCACGAAAAACAGCGAAACCGTTGCCGCGGGAATGCTCCGCAACAGGACCTTGTAGTCCTCCATGACCTTCTTGATCATTATGTACTCCTTTGGTTTTAGGTTTAACGAGCAGGATATCGGACCCGAACTGCTCGGCCGCCACGGTCTTGAGGCGACGGTGGGTATGATAGCCGCTCACGCGGCGGCAGGCAAGCAAACGGCGCGGCAGCCCCGCAAGGCCACCGCGCCGGTGCACTAAAACGTTACGTTGCCAAACTCCGACAGGATAAGGTCGGGGTTGTGGTCGGTTGCCCAGTCCACGTTCCACGGACTCGTGAACAGCAGCAGCTTACCGCCGCGCATGTCCTCGACGCGCAGCGTGTCGCGCGTGAGCGAAAGGCCCGGGATATCGATGGTGTCGGGGTCGTTCTGGATCCAGCGGATGTCCGTATAGGGCAGCGGCTGGCGACGAACCTCAACACGGTACTCGGCCTTAAGACGACGTTCGAGCACCTCAAACTGCAGCACGCCGACCACGCCCACGATGACGCTCTCCATGCCGGCACCCAGCTCGCGGAAGATCTGGATGGCACCCTCCTGGGCAAGCTCCTCCATGCCCTTCACAAACTGCTTGCGCTTGAGTGTGTCGACCTGCGTAATGCGAGCGAACATCTCGGGGGCAAACGTCGGGATCTGCGGATACTGCACGTGGCGCTTGCCGGAGCACACGGTGTCACCGATGCTAAAGATACCCGGATCGAACAGGCCCACGATATCGCCCGCGCACGCCTCGTCCACGATGGCGCGGTCATCGGCCATCATCGAGGTGCCCGTCGCCAGCTTGAGCTTGCGGTTGCCCTGCACGTGGAAGGCGTCCATGCCGCGCTCGAACTTGCCCGAGCAAATGCGCACAAAGGCGATGCGGTCGCGGTGGTTCTTGTCCATGTTGGCCTGGATCTTAAAGACAAAGCCGCTAAAGTCGTTCTCGGCGGGCGCGACCGGCTCGCTGGTAAGCGTATCGGTATAGGCGCGCGGCGTCGGGGCCAGACGCAGGAACTCCTTGAGGAAGGGCTCCACGCCAAAGTTGGTGAGCGCCGAGCCAAAGAACGCCGGGCTCAGCTTGCCGCAGGCCACGGCATCCAGGTCGAGCTCGTCGCCGGCGCCATCGAGCAGCTCGATGTCGTCCATCAGGTTCTTGTGGTTCTCCTCGCCAATAAGCTCATCCATGGCCGGATCGCCCAGCTCGGCCTCGACCTCGGCGACCTTCTTGGTGGCGTTGGCGTGGCCGTCGCCCTCAAAGGCAATGACGCGACGGGTCTGACGATCGAACACGCCGCGGAAGTTGCGCCCGCTGCCGATCGGCCAGTTCATGGGATACGTATTGATCCCCAGAACATTCTCGATCTCTTCCATGAGCTCAAACGGATCGCGAGCCTCGTGGTCGAGCTTGTTCACAAAGGTAAAGATGGGAATATGGCGCAGCGTACAGACCTTAAAGAGCTTTTTGGTCTGGGCCTCGACGCCCTTAGCGCCGTCGATGACCATGACTGCGGCGTCGGCGGCCATAAGGGTACGGTAGGTATCCTCCGAGAAGTCCTGGTGGCCGGGAGTATCGAGGATGTTGACGCAGGCGCCGTTGTAGGTGAACTGCAGCACCGAGGAGGTAACGGAAATACCGCGCTCCTTCTCGATGTCCATCCAGTCCGAGACGGCATGCTTGGCCGAGCTCTTGCCCTTAACCGAGCCGGCAGTCTGGATGCTGCCGGTATAGAGCAGCAGCTTCTCGGTAAGCGTGGTCTTACCGGCGTCCGGGTGGCTGATGATCGCGAATGTACGGCGCGACGAGATTTCATCCGACAGGCTTGCCATGCGGATCCTTTCTTGCATTGAGTGCATTACGTCGTTGTAACCGCACTATTGTAGCCGCGAAATCCCGCCATAGAGCACCTATCAGGACAAATTCATCAGCCGAGCTCGCCGTGCACCGGGCAGCCGCCTCAAGGATCGTCTCAATCTGTAACAGTAAGACGGGTTTTGAGCCCCTACCTGTTACAGATCAAGACAAACTGGCAGGCCCGCCGGCACAATCTCAATCTGTAACATCTAGCCGCGCAAATCGACTCTTACCGTTACAGATCAAGACAAATAGGCAGGCGGGCAAATAACATCTCAATCTGTAACAGCAAGCAACCCAAAACGGACCTAGGTGTTACAGATTGAGATTGTTTTGGAGCAAGCGCGGCGCCGGCGGTCTATTCCACATTTAGCTCTTGCGTAACTGTGCATAGTGTATATATACTGTGCTTACCGGTTATATACACGTGTAGCCCAACAGCTAAGGAGCCGCTGTGGACATCATCCTATCCAATTCGAGCGACAAGCCCATCTACGAACAGATATCCTCGCAGGTCAAAGCTCAGATCCTTTCGGGCGCGCTCGCTGCGGGAGCCAAACTCCCCAGCATCCGTGCACTCGCGAGCGATCTTGGCGTGAGCGTCATCACCACCAAGCGCGCCTACGCCGACCTGGAGCAGCTCGGGTTTATCTGCACCGTGCAGGGCAAGGGCTGCTTTGTCGCCGAGGGCAACCAAGAACTCTTGCGCGAAAACCAGCTCTGCCATATCGAAGAGCTGCTCGCACAGGCAGCAACGCAAGCCGAAACCCTGGGCGTCACGCGCGACAAGCTGCACGAGATGCTCGACCTGGTAGCCCCCGAAACCATGCAGTAGCCATCTGCAAGAAAGGCTATACCATGCAATATTTGCTAGAACTCAAAGGTGTATCGCGCCGCGTGAGCGACCGCTTTTCCCTCCACGACGTCACGCTTGCCGTGGAGCCCGGCCAGATCGTTGGCTTTGTGGGCGCAAACGGCGCCGGCAAGACAACGACCATTCGCGCCGCGCTTGGGCTTATAAAGCTCGATGCCGGAGAGGTGCACCTGTTTGGGCAGCACCGCGACGCTAACGCACCCGACAAGACGCAGTGCCACCTGCGCTCCCGCATCGGGCTTGTCCTGGACACGTGTCCCTTCCCCTCCACGCTCAAGGTGGGCGAGGTCGAGGCGCTCGTAGGCTCGGCATACCCCACGTGGGACCGCGAAACGTTCGCCAGTCTCATCGACCGATTTGGCCTCGATCCCAAAACGAAAGTCAAGGACCTCTCCCGCGGCATGGGCATGAAGCTGCAGCTCGCCTGCGCACTCAGCCACAATGCCAAGCTGCTCGTTTTGGACGAAGCCACTGCGGGCCTCGACCCCATGGCGCGCGAGGAACTGCTTGACGAGCTGCTCGCCTTTGTTTCCGACGGCCAGCGCAGCGTGCTGCTCTCGAGTCATATTACGTCCGACCTCGATCGCGCTGCCGACCGCGTCATCTGCATCGATAACGGCTCGATTGTGTTTGACCTGCCGCGCGAGGACATTACCGACCGAGCCGGCATCGCCCACTGCACCCAAGCACAAGCGTCCGAGCTCATGGCTTGCGTCGAAGGCGCCCGTGCCGCCCACCACGCCTATAGCGTTGACGTGCTCGTGCCCAACCGTCGCGAGGCGCTCGAAGCCTTCCCCGAGATTCCCTGCGACCGGGCAACCATTGATGACTATCTTCGCCTCATGCTGAAAGGGGCTTCGAAATGAAACGCGCCTTTATGTCTGAGCTCGCCATCGTCCGCACGCTTGTCCCGAGCATCGCGGGCGTCGGCCTGTTCATCTTCGTCGTGTTGACCCTCGCCAACGCATCGAATGGCGATTCCGGCATGAGCGCCGGCGCCTGCGCGGTCAGCGCCATGTCGCCTATCATGGTCATGAGCTCGCTGGCCGGCTTCGACAATCAAAACGGATGGGAGCGTTATCGGGCAACGCTGCCCCTCTCGCGCAAAGACATTATTTGTGCCCGCTACCTGTGCATCGTTGTCTTCTCAGCCGTCATGGCGTGCGCCGCCGCGCTTTTGAGCATCATCACCCTTCCGTTCTTCGATCACACGGGCATGCCCTCGACGGGACAGATCGTCTTTGAGACCACAATAGCCTCCGCCGCATCGATGCTCATCTCCCTCATGATGGTGTTTTTGGCACAGCCGCTGTTCTTTCGATTTGGACACATGGAGGCGCTGCGCCTTTCCGTCGGCCTGTTTGCCCTGCTCGGGTGCCTTGCCATGGCAGCGTTGAGCTCCTCCAACCCCATCAGCAACTGGCTCATATCGATTGCCGGGGCGAATCCCGATCCCGCCGTCCTCGGCTGCCTGTGTGCAGGCATCGCCGCACTTGCCCTCGTGCTATGTGCAATCAGCTGCACCGTCAGCACCAAGGTTTATCGAGTACGCGATTTGTAGCCACACGAAACTTGACCCACGTAGGCCACAATCGGTCGCAATCGCCCATCCGCAAATCCATGGCAAACGGCATGTCCCCGGCGTGCGCCACCGTACTACTTGCGCAGCGGCTTGGGCAGCGGAATGCCGGCGGCGATGGCTGCAGCGATAATCATGCAGACAATGCCCTTGAGCGGGAAACACATGAGCAGCAGGCCCACGACCATGACCGGCTGGCGCATAACGGCACCCATCGTCGATGCCGTGCAGACGGCGACACAAAAGACCGGATCGGCGCCGGTGAGGATGGCAAGGCCATAGCCCAGGCTCACACCCGAGAAGATAACCGGGAAGAAGTGGCCGCCACGCCAGCCCATATTGATGAGGGCGGGGGTCAGCATGGCCTTAACAAGACCGGTCGCGATGAGCATACCGGCGGGGATGGTCAGATAGGTTTCCATGAGCACGTCGACCTGCGTCTCGCCGGCAAACATGGTGAAGGGCAGAGCCGTACCGCAGGCGGCAAGTACCAGACCGGCCAGCATGGCCTTGGCGACGGGGCGCTCCCCCATCGCGTGCGCCAGAGCCTCGCTCGCGTGCTCCGAGACAAAGTACAGCCAGCCGCAGGCCGTACCGACGAACGACAGGGGGATAAGCCAGGCAAGCTCAAGGTTACCCACCTGGGCGGCCTCGAACCTCGGCATGCCCATGCCGCCGCCCACAAGCTGGCCAAGTAGCAGGTAAGCGCCCAGACCGCCGGCAATCGCAATGCCGTAGACCACCGTCTTTTGCGCTTTGGGGAGCTTGATGGTGATCTCATCGGATGCGGGGTCCTCGTCGCCGTCGGCGCTACCGGCAAGCGGCGCCACAAAGCCAAACACGGGCGCGGTAAAGAGCGCCGTCAGGGCAGCCTGGGTACCCAGCAGCGTGAGCTCCCTAAACTCGGCGCCAAAGCGACGCATGCGGTCGCCGACCCAGCTGCACAGGCCCGCGATGACGCCGGTCAGACCGGCTTCCGGTCCAATACTTCCGCCAAACAGTAACGGTAGCAATGCCGCGAGCGAAAGCTTGCCCAGATTGTCGTACGGGTAGCGTCCATCTTGCTTGACCTTGGCCATCACCTGGTTGAGGTCGTCGGTCTTGGCACCCGTCATCTTTTCGTACAGACCAATCACCAAGCCGCCCAGCAGGCAGACGAAAAACGGATACGGCAAAAAACCGAACGGACCGCTCGCGAGTTCGGGCGAGGCGACGCCCAGCATATGCGGGATCTCGGTCCATAGATAGTCGATACCATGCTCCATCGCAAAGAAGAACAGCCAGACCGCGGCACCAGCAAACGCACCGGTCACAGCCACGCTCACTAAAAACAGCGCACGGTTTTTAGGTTTTGCCAGGTCATCCATCGGGGCCTCCCGTTGGTCAAAAGCGACAAAGATAACTTTTATTGTAAGACGGGCGCAGCGCAGACGGGCAAACCATCTACGCCGTAAACGGCGCTACTGGGCACCGCACGCGCGACAGACCCAAGGCTTAGCTACCGATAATCGATGCGATCTCGTGCAGGTCATCGGCAAAGTAGATGCCTTGCTGGCGCTGCAGGCTCGATAGACCCTTATCGATCATATGCTCGAGCAGCGACTTGAGGTCGTTGTAGTAGCCGTCCAAGTTATACAGAATACACGGCGTACTCAGATGTCCCAATGACACGGCCGACATGACCTCGGCGATCTCCTCGAGCGTGCCCGTGCCGCCCGGAAAGGCGACAAACGCATCGCCGAGCTCAATCATCTTGGCCTTGCGCTCGGCCATGTCGCTCGTCACGATAAGGTCATCGATACCATCGTGCTGATACTCCGCCTCGATAAAAAAGCTTGGCTCCACGCCGGTCACGTGTCCGCCGGCATCGAGCACGCTATCGGCAAGCGCGCCCATCAGCCCCGACTTGGACCCACCGTACACCAGCGCGTGGCCGTTAGAGCCAATCCATGTGCCGAGCTGCCGCACCGCAGGCAGAAACGCCGGGTCGTTACCGACGTTGGCGCCCAGGTATACCGTGATATTCATGATTTGTCCCCCTCATCGTGACGCGCGGCGCCCGCTCTAGCGTTGGCGTCGGCGATATTCGCGCACACGGCGCGACAGATCGGCGAGCTCATCGCGGTCGAGCTCTTCCAGGTGCTCAAGATCGTCCATAAAGCGCGCCAGGGTGTCCTTTTGGCGCATCTTAATGAGCGTATTGCAGTAGTTCACCGCCACGCCCGTGAGCATGGCGATGTAGAAGATGCTGATGACGCTCAGGACGACGGTGATAGCGCGGGCGACCGGCGTTTCAGCCGGGATGTCGCCAAAGCCGATCGTCGACACGGTCTCAAAGCTAAACCAGAGGCCGTCGCCAAACGTGAGGGTCGTGGGCTCGGACAGCCAGACGGCCGTCGAGCACAGCAGGTAAAAGACAAGAAACAGGCCCGTGATGCGCGCAAAGCCAGCCTGGCGCAACACGTCGGCAAGCGTCCTCAACTTGTTCATCGCGACCCCTTTTCCAGACGCCCAATCACATTCGCTCGGTATTGTCCCACGCCTCCCCCGCAAACGGAACCAGTCATTGGGGACGTTCTTGTTTGACTAGTCATTTAAGAACGTCCCCAATGACTACCCAACCGGCAGTTAGGGACTGTCCCAACTGCCGGGCGGGACCGTTTAGCGGCTCAGCTGCCGACTAAGCATGCTGAGCTGGTATCCTTATGCGAAACTGTCTCAACTCGATAGGATTTCATGTGAAACCTTCCGCCATCCTTCGTTTGGCTCTATATCGCACCCTAGCCGTTGCGGTTGCCGTACTCACCGTACTGAGCGCCGTCATGCCTGCCCCCGCCTTTGCCGCCGACTCCGACCACCAGGTCAAGACGGTCCGCGTTGGCTGGCTCGTCAACAACAAAGGCTTCCAGGAAGGCACGCCGGGCGAGCGCCTCTCGGGATGGGGCTACGAGTACCTCCAGACCCTCTCGTATTACACAAAGGGCTGGCAATACGAATACGTTAGCGGCACCTTCTCCGAGCTTATGGACATGCTCGAGGCAGGCGAAATCGACCTCATGCCCAACATCTCGTATTCGGCAGAACGCGAGCAGAAGCTGCTCTTTTCCTCAAATCCCGAGGGCACCGAGCGCTACTATATCTACGCCAGGCCCGACCGCGACGATCTGGCCAAGGGTGACCCTCAGGCGCTCCAAGGCCTCACCATCGGCTGCAACTCTGGCGTTATGCAAACTATCGTCGGCCAGCAGTGGCTCGCCGACGAAGGCGTCACCTGCACCTATAAAGAAATCGACACCGGCAGTGCCCTCTTTGAGGCGCTTGCAGACGGCGAGGTCGACGCCGTCATCATGAACGACACCATTTCGTCGCCCGATGCGTCACCCATGTTCTACGTAGGCTCGAGCGACTACTATTTTGCCGTTCCCAAAAGCCGCCCCGATCTGATGAACGACATCAACGCCGCCATGACGACCATCGCCCGCGATAACCCGCGCTATAACGAGGAAGTCAAATCGAGTTACTCGACCCAAAACAGTGGCTCGTCATCGCTCACCGGCCCCGAGACCACCTGGCTCAAAGCAAACGGCAATACCATCACGCTCGGCTATCTTAAAAACCAACTTCCCTACTGTACGCAAAATGACGACGGCGAGATGGAAGGGTCGCTCGCCTCGCTTGCAACGACGTTGCACGACAAGTTTGGCATTACGGTCAAAACAATCGCACTCTCGAGCAACAAACAAATGATCAAAGCCCTTTCCAACGGGACCATCGATGTCGCCCTGCCGTTGTTTCGCGACTACTGGCTCGCCGAGCAGACAGGGGTCATCCAGTCAAACTCGATGGGAACGGTTTCGCTGACCGCCATTCACAGTGGCAAAAACCTGAACAGCGACCTTAAGAACATCGCTTGTACAAAGAGCACAATCGTTAACCGTTTTGAGCTCGAAAGTCTCTTTCCGAACGCAACGGTAACCGAGTATTCGAATGACGGCGAGGTGCTCAAAGCCCTCGATGAGGGGAAGGCACGTTGCATCATTGTCCCCAGCACGCGCCTGGAAACTCTCCGCGACATCTACGACATCGAGGATTTCGAAACACAGGAACTCACCAACACGGCACAACTATCGTGTTTAATTTCGCGCGGCAAGCCCGAGCTGCTGGGAATCATCAATAAGGGCATCGTCAATGCAGGTGAATCGCTCTCTGCAAACAGCTATTTCCCCACATCGTACTCGGCGCAAGAATCGGATGCGTTCCGACTTCTCTACCGCAACCGCATCGTCATTGCGGCAGTCGTCATTTGCATTTTGCTCACCGGCATCGTCATCCTTGTCTGGTCGCTTTACCGCGCACAGGAGGAACGGCAGAAAGCCGATGCCGCCAACGCCGCCAAAACCGCTTTCCTCACGCGCATGAGCCACGACATCCGCACGCCGCTCAACGGCATCCTGGGCCTTATCGAAATTGAGGAATTGAGAGAAGGCGACATGCAGGTCGCCCGCGAAAGCCGCGCCAAGGCGCGCGTTGCCGCCAATCACCTGCTGTCACTGATTAACGACATCCTCGAGATGGGCAGGATCGAGGAGCGCAAAGTGACACTCGAGCACGAATCATTCAACCTTAAAGAGCTGTGCGACAATGCGCTCGTACTGTGCAAGCTCCGCGCATCGGACCGCGGCATAACCATGCTCGACACCAGCGAGCCCTACGCTGTCGACCAATATATGATCGGCAGCCCCACCCATATTCGGCAGATCCTTGTCAACCTGCTCGACAACAGCATCAAGTACAACAAGCACGGAGGCACCGTCACGTTCTCATCGACCATCAAACCGGTCGACGACGAGCACGCCGTGTTTTGCTTTAGCGTCTCGGATACCGGCATTGGTATGACATCCGAGTTTTTGGCACACATTTACGAGCCGTTTGCCCAGGAAGGCGACGATGCGCGCAGCAAGTTCCAAGGAACCGGCATTGGCATGTCTATCGTCAAATCGCTCATCGATATGATGGGCGGCACGATTGAGATTTCGAGTGAGGTTGGCGTGGGGAGTACGTTTGACGTCCGGATTCCGCTCGATATCGACAAGAACCCTCAGATAAAAGAATGTGCAGACACGCAGGTAAGCAGCTGCTCACTCGCCGGCATGAACGTCCTTTTGGCAGAAGATAACGAACTCAATGCCGAGATTGCCCAAGCTCTGCTCGAAAGCGAAGGCATCGTCGTGACTCGCGCCGCCGACGGCAACGAAACGGTCGATCTATATGTTGGTCGTCCCACCGGCAGCTTCGATGCAATCCTGATGGACATCATGATGCCGGGCATGGACGGCTACGAGGCAACCCGGGCGATCCGCCTGAGCGAAAAGGCCGATGCGGCCGACATCCCCATCATCGCGCTCACCGCCAACGCCTTTGCCGAAGACGCCAAGGCGGCACACGACGCCGGCATGAACGCCCATCTGCCCAAACCGCTCGACTTTAGCAAGCTCAAAAACATACTCGCCTGTATCAAGAAAAATGGGGCTGTTTCGCTATAGTTTGTGCTCAACCACCATGCGCAGTAGAAAGGAAGCCAACGATGTTTAGGCCCTTACGTCGAAAGAAACGCGCCATCACCGACGAGAAAGCGCGCGAACTGCTCGCTACCTGCAAGCGCGGCGTCTTTGCCGTCAACGGCGATGATGGCTACCCCTATGCCATTCCCGTCAACTACTTCTTTGACGCCGAGCACGACAAGATTTATTTCCATGGCGCCAAGGCTGGCCACAAGGTCGATTCACTCAAGCATGATGATAAAGTCTGCTTTACCGTTTACGGCAACGAGTGGTACAAGGACGGCGACTGGGCTCCCTACGTTATGAGTACCGTTGTCTTTGGTCGTTGTCGCCTGGTAGATGAAGCGCCCGCGTTTATCGAGGACAAAGTCCGTCAGCTCGCGCTTAAGTACTACCCTTCTGCCGAAGAAGTCGAGGAGGAGATCGCCAAAGACATAAAGGGCGTCCAACTCTACGAGATTTCGATTGAACATCTTTGCGGCAAGCAGATTCATGAAAAGTAGCGAATGCGGAAAACGCGCTCGCTACCCTCTGCACCCCATGTGCCCACGCATTTTGACGGCGTGGGCACATGGGGCAGCACTCGAATCGAGCGCCCCCTATACCCCAAAAACGTAGCGGTCCAGGCGCTCACACGCCTCCTTTACCCGCGAAAGCGGCAGTGCCAGATTCACGCGGATGTGACAGGGCCCGTGGAACGGGCGGCCGTCCTGATACCCCACGCCCACGCGCGCCCCCTCGTCGAGCAGCCACTGAATATCGCGGCCATGCTCGAGGCACCACTCGGTGCAGTCCAGAAACACCATGTACGTGCCCTGCGGACGCGAATAGCCCACGCCCTCAAAATGCTCGTCCACGTAATCGCAGAAGTAGTCAATGTTGCCCTGGATGACCTGATTGAGCTCATCGACCCACTCGTAGCCCTGCGGCTGGTAGGCGCCGATAAGCGCGTGCATCGAAAGGACGTTCATCTCGTTGTAGTGAGTCTTGTTGGACACGGCGCACACGCGGTCGCGCAGCGTCTCGTTATAGATGATGTGGTAGCTGCCGACCAGGCCCGCCAGGTTGAACGTCTTGCTGGGCGCGTAGAGGGCAACCGTGCGCATGCGGGCATCCTCGCTCACCGACTGCGTCGGGATATGTCTGTGACCCGGCAGGATGATATCGGACCAAATCTCATCCGAGATCACCACGCAATCGTGCTGGCGATAGATGTCCATGGCACGTTCGATCTCGTCGCGCTCCCATACGCGGCCGCAGGGATTGTGCGGCGAGCAGAACACCGCGGCATGGATGTGGTTTTGGGCGAGCTTGCGCTCCATGTCCTCAAAGTCCATACGCCACACGCCTTGGTCGTCGAGCTTAAGCGGGCTGTGGACAATGCGATAGCCCGCGGCTTCGATAGACTTGGTGAAACCGATGTAGGTGGGGCTGTGAACCAGCACCGCATCGCCCGGCTGGACATACGCGCGCAGCGTCGACACGACACCGCCCAGCACGCCGTTTTCATAGCCGATATGCTCAGGAAGCAGGCTCTTAACGCCATTGCGGCGGCTCTGCCATTCGATGATGCGGTCAAAGTACTCGTCGCGCGGATCGAAATAGCCAAACATGGGATGCTGGGCGCGCTGAATGATGTGCTCCTGAACCGTGGGCACCGTGGCAAAATTCATGTCCGCCACCCACATGGGGATGCGGTCGAAGCCCTCGTCGGGTGCGTTCGGAGCCATGTCGGGAATTTCTCCCCAGGAGTCAACGGCGATGGCGTCCATGCCGTGGCGGTCGATAAGCGAGCTGAAGTCGTATTTCATGCTGAGCTCCCGTGCAAAGCGGATTGTTTTGGTAGGCGTTATTGTCCACCAGCGCGGGCGGTTTTGGAGCGGAGTTTGGCGCTTAATTTGACGGGTGCGGACGAGTAGCTGGTTAGTCTCGCGCGTCGTTGATGGCGGTTATCGTCAACCTGGTTCCGTCGACCGTAAACGATATGTCGAGCCCAGCGTAAGCCAAATGGTAAACGCGGTTTGGCTCGTGTTTGCCGCCCGCACGGCGCGGATCTTGGCGGAGCACCTCGATCAAGCCGGGGAGCTTTTCAGGCGGGACCATATCCTGCAGCACTTGCGGAAACTCGACGTCGAGCTCTTGCCACGGCGCGTCTTCAATCCAGCCGCCCGTTGCATCCGGGTGGCAGTCCGCAAACGGAATGTAGGGCTTAATGTCGTAGATGGGCGTGCCGTCGCGCAGGTCGGCCCCCAGCACATGAATGATGGGGCCATCGTCGGTAGGCTCAACACGATCGAGCTTGACACAGGTGAGCCCGATGGGATTAGGGCGAAACGGGCTGCGCGTGGCAAACACGCCCACGCGCTCAGCTCCACCCAGACGCGGCGGGCGCACGGTTTTCGACCATTTTGCGTTGGTGCCGGACCTGTCCTGTGTTTTAGCGTCGACGGCAATATCTTTAGCCGTGCCGCCGGGCGTGCCGTTTTCGAAGCGCCAGAGCAGCCATAGGTGAGAGAAGGAGTCCAGGCCCTCAACCGCTGCATTGGAGGCAAATTCCGGCTCAAAAACGATGCGTCCCTCAAGATGGGGCGCCAAAAAGCTGTTGCGCGGGATGCCGAACTTCTGCGGCAGGTCGGTATGTATGTGTGCAATAGGTTCCATGCCGGTCATTGTACGGCATGAGGGCATGGACGCTGCGTGCAATCCCCCACCACGACCGCCCTTTTTGCAACCAACGGTTGCTTGGAAGGGCATCGGCCGCCGCGTATGCTTAAAGCCGCAAGCAGCAGAAAGGAACTATCATGGCCTTTGCAGAAAAACTCATCGCCGTCCGTCGTGCCAACAGCCTCACCCAAGAGCAGCTCGCCGCCAAGCTCTATGTCACGCGCCAGGCCGTGAGCCGCTGGGAGCGCGGCGAAGTCAGCCCGGGCATCGACATGATGAAGCTCATTGCCGCCGTAACCGGAGAACCGCTGTCGCACCTGCTCGAAATGCCCGAGCACTATTGCCAGAGCTGCGGCATGATACTCACGCCCGATGACTGCGGCACCAATGCCGCGGGCGCCAGGACCGATCATTACTGCAAGTGGTGCTACGACCGCGGCAAGTACACCTATGAGACCACGATGGAGGCAATGATCGAAGATTGTGCCCCGCGGCTGGCACAAAGCACCGGCATGTCGCTCGATGAAGCCGTCTCGCTCATGGGCGCCGTGCTGCCGCAACTGGAGCGCTGGCGCTCCGTGCACGAAAACGAGGACCGCTACGGTGCCGAGGCGCGGGCGCGCTATGGCGATGAGGCTATCGATACGGCAAACGAAGCGCTGTTGGACATGGACCCCGAAACCTGGAACGACATGAAAGAACTCGAGCGCGCGATTTTAGGCCAGCTCTCGATTGCCATGGACGACGGCGATCCAAAGAGTAACGAAGCCCGCAAGCTTGTCGCAATGCACCGCCGATGGGTTGGCCTTAACTGGGGACACGAGCCCCAGGACGAAGCATACCTGGGCCTCGCCAATGGTTATCTTGCCGACCAGCGCTTTGTTGACTACTACGACAAGCCCTGCGGCACCGGAGCCACGGCGTTTCTGGTACAGGCAATCGAGTCGTCGTTGACACGTGCATAGACCGCGGCGGCTTTGGGTATTTCAATCGAAACCTCAACCGATTGGAGACCTATGGCTACTGATCACGAGCTCGCGCTCTACGTTATGACCGGCTGCCCGTATTGCATAAAGGTCAAGCGCTTCCTGGCCGATAACGGCGTGACCATCCCCGAGCGTAATATCTCGACCGATTCCGATGCCGAGCAGACGCTCATCGCCGTCGGCGGAAAGCGCCAAGTTCCCTGCCTGTTCATCGACGGCAAACCACTCTACGAATCGAGCGACATCATCGCGTGGATACAGAAGAACCTGCTCTAGTACGCAATTGCAGTCGGCTCGCCCCGACGTCCAAGCCCATACGACCCAAACATGTACACCAGCATCCAAAGTCGACGTTTTTCGACATCTTTGGATGCTGGTGTACAGCTTTTTGCATGGCCCCGGCACAGGTAGTCGTTGGGGACGTTCTTAAATGACTAGTTGTTTGAGACAGCCTTTGGATTATGGCTGTTTGGGGCCATCTGACGTCTCTGGAAAGGGCTCCTTAGAGGGCCGTGTTCAAAAAATGGCAAATATGAGTACTGCTACTTGTTTAGTAACAGCAATTTTAATCATTTCAGGGATCATTCAACGCCCCAAGCGCCCACAGACGGCGTTATTTCTCCCCATATGTTCAATAAAAGAGACGCCTAATGGTATTAAATCTCATCAGGGACCTCATTTTTGAACAAAATAAATGCAACCATAATGGCAACAGTACTCATATTTGCCCCTTTTTGCACACAGCCCTCCAGAATAGTCGTTAGGAACGACTCAAAATGGCAATTCCGGCACTTAGATGCTCTCTTCTTGAATGACTAGTTGTTAAAGAACACTCAGCGACTACTCCAATTCGCGACACACTGTGTCGCGAATTGAGCTGTTCTCACCACCGAAGACCGGTGAAAGCTCCTGGCCAGAATCTCGATAGTTTGTTAAAGTGCCCCTCTGCAGGTTCAATGAGCGCTCATGTTCCAGACTAGCAAGTGAAGAAATATCGAAGCCATCGATGCTCATTTCCTATCGAAAAAACTAGTCAATACACGCTAATTAGCTTGATAAACTGCTTGTATTTTTGTCTACAAAACTGTATACAAAAAGAGATTCCGGTAACCAGCGCTCGACATTATGTCAATCGATAGGAGGCGCTATGGACGCCAAGCAGCTTGAAAAGATGATGGGGTTTGCCCCCGGAGAGTTGGAGAAAGCCGCGGAGGCATACGAAAAAGATGAATGGCCGAAGGGTCGCACCATCAAGCCGGGAAGGCCGTCGATCTCTGATGAGCCAAGCGTTGTTTTATCGGCACGTGTGGGCGAATCGGTTCTTGAAGCATTTGACGCAAAGGCAAAGCGCCATGGGCAAACGCGCACGGAGCGACTCAGGGAACTCATTACACTCGATGCAATGATTGCCTAGTCCCCTGCCGAACCAAACATGTACGTCAGCATCCAAAAACGATATTTTTCGACATCCTTGGATGCTGGCGTACAGTTTTTTGCATGGGTCCGGCACAGGCGATCCGTTCTTCTCCGTCCCCAAGGGATCATTTAGCCACAAAAGCGGGCGATGGGCGCAAGCTGCTGCTCGCGAAAGACACGGTCGACAGCGGCACGGTATTCATCGACCTTTTTGGTCTTGCGTACGAGTTTGTGAACGGTCGCGGGATCGGCGAAGGCGCATTTGGCGTAGAACCACCACTCCTTCATGCGAAAGACCGCGTTGCCCCCAATCTCGTCCGCATAGGCCGCAAACAGCATGTCATGGAAGCGTTGCAGCTCAGCGGCGGTAGCGGCAGGGTCGCCCTTAACCATGCGAGCCAGCGCGGGATTCGCAAGCAAGCCGCGCCCCAACATTACGTGGCGTGTTCCGGGATAGGCCTTCACCAGCGCATCCATGTCCTCAAGATCAAAGATGTCGCCGTTATAGGCCACGGGGAACGGCGCCCGTTCCAGCGTCTCGCCGTAAAACTCTTTGCGCGGTGAGCCCGTATAACGGTCCTTTTGCACGCGCGGATGCACGATCAACTCCGCCAGCGGCATTCGG
Source organism: Coriobacteriaceae bacterium (assembly GCA_902399975.1). Taxonomy (GTDB): domain Bacteria; phylum Actinomycetota; class Coriobacteriia; order Coriobacteriales; family Coriobacteriaceae; genus Collinsella. The sequence continues at coordinate 146,724 of CABOHA010000004.1, forward strand.
CAATAGAGGTCGAGCACGCGCTCGTACTCGTCATCGCATTCGAGCCCCAGTCTGGTCTTGACCGACACCGGCAAGGGCGAGCGTTCGCACACGTCGCTCAAGAACACCTCGAGCTCATCCAAATTGCGCAGAAAGCCCGAACCCTTGCCCTTCGCGACCACCGTACCCGAAGGGCAGCCAAGGTTGAGGTTGACCTCGCGGTAACCCATATCGGCAAGCACCTGCGCCGCCCACACAAACTCGTCCGCATTCTTGGACATCAGCTGGGGCACCACGTTAAGTCCCTGGTTGTTGGCAGGATCGACCTCTTTAAACGCCTTGCCGCCAAAGCGATTGCCCACCCGCGGCGGCGGCAAAAACGGCGTGTAATAACAATCGAGCGCGCCGAAGCACTCCGCATGCACGCGACGGAACACATGCCCGGTAATCCCCTCCATAGGGGCCAGCGATAAATACATCAACATCCACTCTCAACTCAATGTGACAAAGGGACAGTCCCTTTGTCACATTTGCAAATCATCATTCGGCTGTTTATTTTGGCACACATACGTATCGGGCGGCATCATCGCGTGGGCACAGGAGCAGCCGCTCTAAACCAGGGCTGTCGTGGCACTTTTGCCGTATGACCTGCGCTCACCGATGGCGGGATTCTCTATACTGAGTCACATATGACGGCATCGCGCCACAACGACCGCCACGACACCAAGGACCAGCCATGGCAGCACTCTCCGAACAAGAACGTAAGCGCATCCAGCGATACTGCATCTGTCCCAAGGTTGCCGGCGCGGCGCTTGCCATGGCGTTTGTGCTGCCTTTTTTGATCATTCCCTTCGAAATGATTGACGATATCGTCTTCCATCATGAAAGCTTCCAGGAGACGGGCATGATGACCGCCTTGGCGCTCACCGCCGTCGAGCTCATCATCTTCTGCTATTGCGCGCTCGCGCCGCGCTTTGGCATGCGCGGCAAGCAGTGGAGGGAAATGCAGCACCGGCTCGCCGTCGAGCAGAGCGAAAAAGACCGCTCGGCACAAATTGCAGGCGTTGTTGGCACGCAGGCCGCCGCGCGTCTGCTCAAGAACAGCGACAATGAGACCGCACGCAACCTGGGCGGTGCGGCAGAAGTCGCCGCTGCCGTAGGCGCCGTCGCCACCGCGGCAGACGTGCTTGCCGAAAGCTTTGCCAACGCAAAGGCCATGGCAGAGGCCTGTGGCGTGCCTATCCCCCGTGCAAAAAAGTGGATCGTCGCGCTTGTGGCACTGCCCCTCGCAATCGTGTGCGGTGCCTATATCCCGCAGCTGGCGCAGGGAAACATCGAGATGCAACAGAACGCCGCGGCCGCGGCCGAGCAGATCGCCATCGCCCGCAAGACGCTAGAGCCCGCATGCGAGTACGTATCCGCCGATGACCCTTACGAGCGATATCAAGATTACGGCTATCACGTCCGCGGCTACCTTCACGACGGCGACTCCGATACCCAGAAGACCTATACGTACCTGGATTTCGACAACAAGGGAACGCTCAAGGAAGTGAGTTACATAGCAGAGATCGACCCCGACGCGAGCCTTGAGGACAACCTCGCCCGCATCGAGCTCGACTTGGACGAACTTTCCTCTGTCGTCCAAACCGTAGACGTCAAGACCGTGAGTCCCGAGCTCCTAGCACCGCAAAAGCTCCCCGAAGAGTTTAGGCAGGCTTTTTTGAACGGTTCGCTCTACGAGAGAATCTCCATCAGGACGAGTGGCAACCCCATCAAAACGTACTATTCGTTTGACACGGATCCCGAGGATGAATTTGACGAGTACACCCATCCAAGCATCCGTATCACGTTGATGGGCAAAACGAGCTAGCCACCCAATGTGACAAAGGGACTGTCCCTTTGTCACATTATTCGGAGCGTAGGGCTTCCACAGGGTCTTTCTTGGATGCGCTGCGAGCCGGCAGCAGGCCGGCAACGACCGTCAGCAGCACCGAAATTACAATGAGCATCAGCGCGTCTTGAACGGGCAGGCTCATCAGGTTGGGCACCTGCTTGGCCGCAAGCGCCCAGGCATTAACCGGAAAGCTCACGGCCACCACGACGACAATAGCAAAGACGCCAGCGATGAGGCCTTCGATAAAGGTCTCGGCATTGAATACGTTGGCCACGTTGCGCTTTGACGCGCCGATCGCGCGCAGGATGCCAATCTCCTTTTTGCGCTCCAGCACGCTGATGTAGGTGATGATGCCGATCATGATGGAGCTCACCACCAAACTGATACTCACGAATGCGATGAGCACCAAGCTGATAGTATTCACGATGTCGGTCACCGAGCCCATGATGATGCCCATGTAGTCGGTATACGAGATTGCCTGCTCATCGTGGCCAGCAGCTTTGACCTGCTTGTTGTACGCATCGATGTAATCGAGCACGCGCTCCTTGGCCTCAAAGTCGCGCGGGAAAATCTTGACCGAAATGGGGTCCGCCTCGTCCGCATAGCCCAACGTGGTCAGATTGTTGTCGTAGGTGAGCTTCGACGCCTTGGCATAGCTCATCATGAGCGAGCTCAGGTCCTCGGCGTCCATGTTGAAGTGGATGGCACGAGCAAAGGCGCCCGCATCCACGCGCATGGCGCTCGCCAGGTTGGCAAAACTCGAAGACATCTGCGTCGCCATTTGGCCCATGAGCCCTGCCGCACCCGCCTTGAGCTGGGTTGATACCGTCGTCGCAATCTGCTCGCTGACCGCCTTCATCACCTGATCCATAGACTGCTGCAAATACGGAGCCAGCTGCTTTTGCACATAGTCGCCCATCACCTGCTGCAGACGCTCGGCCAAGGCATCGCCGCCGAGCGCCTTAAGCTGAGCCAAGCATTGCTGGGCGGCGGCATCATTCTCAAGGTACGCTGAGAATGCGGCAGCAAGCTTTGACGCGTCCTTAAGATCTTCGGGCGACAGCACCTTAAACTGATCCGACTGCATAAAGCCCTCAAACAGCTGGTTGACAAGCGTTCCCACCTGCTGCATTTGCTCGGGTGTGAGCTCCAAACCGTCAAAAATGCCCGAGAAATCTGGAGCCGGCGCTTTGGCTATGATGTCGCTGAAGTCGATGTCCTTCCCAACGCCCGAAAGGTCAATGTCCAGCCCGGACAAGTCGATACCAGAAAGGTCCATACCGCCGGCCGCGCCCGAGAGCGCAGACGAATCGAGAGAGAACGCGCTCTTCAGCGCCGCCTCGTCCACACTGAACATGCTGCTCAGATCCACGCCTTGCTTGGCCTCGCCCTGCAGCTCGTCGAAGGTTTTACCCGTAAAGACATCCGTCTCGGGGTGGGTAAGCTGTTCCTGCACAATCTGCGAATCGGCAGCACGCTGCATAAGCTGGCGAGTCAGCGCATGCGTATAGGCAATGCCCGGGGATAATGCGCTCGCGTTGGCCGTCTCGTTGGGTCGCACCACGCCCACAATGCGCACGTCAATACCGTCGGCAACCTTGGCCGCCATATAGTCGGCATCGCCAGCCATGTCAGTCCACATGCCGGTCTCTTCGTTTTTGCGATAGGCATCTGCCGGCGACAGCACCTTAAACGTCGTGGACAGTGCATCGTCGTAGGTAAAGTCGGCGCCGGTCTTGGGCGCCTCGACCTTGCCGTCGGCCGTCATGGCGCTGTTAACCAGGTCGTTGAGTTCATCGATATCCAGCGCACCGATGCTGTAGAGCGTGTAGTCGCCCACCGTTCCGCGGCTCGAAAGCACCATCACGGCCTCGTTGGCTGACGTAGGCCAATGGCCGGCAACAACATCGTACTGGCCGTCGAGCAGGCTCTGGTCGTCAATCATCTCGTTGAAGACCGACGTTCCCATGGATTCCATGCTCACCGTTGCCGCCGAGCTCGCACCTCCGCTCATGGCCTCAGTCATAGCGTTGGGCACCAGCCGGACAGGCTTCTCATCGCCCTTGCCGGCACGATAGACAACCGGCGATACACCGTAGCCGTACTGAATGGCGTTGACCTCTTTATCGATGCCGTCGCCACCGGCATCGAGCCATGCCTTAAAGCTCGTCATGTCGTTGGACTTAACGCTTGCGAACATATCCTTTACGGCCGTGACCACAGGGATCTTATCGGTCCCCTGAGCCTTGCCGCCGGTGGCGCCGTCGGACGCGTCCTTGTCCTCGGACGCCTCCTCATCCGTAGCTCCATGCCCGCCCATCATGGACGACAGGTCATAATCTTGTTTGGAAATGGTGAGCGGGTAGCTCGAGAGCGTATCCTCCTCGACCTTTTTGATGTAGCCGTTTACGCCGTTGGAGAGCGCCAGAATCGCCGCAATGCCGATAATGCCGATCGAACCAGCAAAGGCCGTCATAGCCGTACGGCCCTTCTTGGTCAAAAGGTTTCGCGCCGAAAGCCCCAGCGCTGTCACAAAGCTCATCGAGGTTTTGCGCGTGGGCTTGGCCTCGCGACGCGCGGCCTCGGCAGCATCAAAGGGGTCGGAATCGTCGGTGATCTTGCCGTCCGCCAGGGTGACGATGCGCGTGGCGTACCTGTATGCCAACTCGGGATTGTGCGTGACCATGATGACCAAACGATCGCGCGCAACATCCTTGAGCAAATCCATGACCTGTACGGATGTCGTTGAGTCCAAGGCGCCGGTCGGCTCGTCAGCCAGCACAATCTCGGGGTCATTGATCAGGGCGCGGGCAATGGCCACGCGCTGCATCTGCCCGCCCGAAAGCTGGCTCGGGCGCTTGTCAACGTGCTCGCCCAGACCGACTGCCTCGAGCGCCTTGCGCGCACGTTGGCGGCGCTCGGCATGCCCCACGCCCGTGAGCGTAAGCGCCAACTCCACGTTTTCCAAAATGCTCTGATGCGGAATGAGGTTATAGCTCTGGAACACAAAGCCGATGCGATTATTGCGATAGGCATCCCAATCGCGGTCGTTGAAGTCCTTGGTCGAGATGCCGTCGATCAGCAGATCGCCCGAATCGAAATGGTCGAGTCCACCGATGACGTTGAGCATCGTAGTTTTACCCGAACCCGAGGGACCCAGAACGGCTACGAACTCGTTATCGCGAAAAGACAGGCTTACGCTGTCGAGCGCTACCTGCGTAAACGACTGCGTAACGTACCTTTTGCAAATAACTCTGAGATCCAGCATGGACGGCAACCTCTCTCGCGCGGGCGCGCTCGCCCGCTCCCCCGCCGTTCACGTTCGGCGCGTTTGTCCTACTCTATCCTCATTTTTGGCCGATACCAGTGAGGAATGTAACGAACCGCGCCAAAAAACGAACGGGACAGCACGCCGCATGGCGCACCATCCCGCATATAACATCCCCGATGCGACAAAGAGGCTGTCACTTTGTCACATTCCAATGCGCGCTACTTTTCGAACCCGCACGGCATAACGTTAGCGCTGCCGCGGCGAGCCTCAGTCACGGCTGCAAAGAAGCGATAGCCGCCCGAGAAGTTAAAGCACTCAAAGCCATGCTGCGCCAAAATGCGGCAAGCAATGTAGCTGCGAATGCCGCTCTGGCAAATCACGTAGACCGGCTTGGCCCGGTCGAGCTCGCCCAGGCGATTGCGCAGATCATCGACGGGAATGTTTACGAAACCATCGATATGCCCGCGCTCATACTCCCCTTCCGTACGAACATCGAGCAGCTGCACGCTGCCATCGCGTGGCAAGTTGGGCTCATCCTCCCAATGCCACTGCGCCAGTATGCCGCGATTGAGGTTCTCGATCATAAAGCCCGCCATATTGACGGGATCCTTCGCCGATGAATACGGCGGCGCGTATGCTAGGTCCAAATCCTTAAGCCTATCGCCGCGCATGCCTGCCTGGATGGCAGTCGCCAGAACGTCGATACGCTTGTCCACACCATCGATGCCCACGATTTGCGCACCCAGCAGGCGCAATCCCTGCTTCTCGAAGACAACCTTCATGGTCATGGGCGTTGCACCCGGATAATAACCCGCATGCGAACCGGGCGACAGGACCACGCTGTCGCAGTCAACTCCCGCCGCGTGTGCCGCCTTTTCGGATAGTCCCGTGCTTGCCGCCGTCAAGTCGAATACCTTGATAACCGATGAGCCCAACGATCCGAGGTAGCAGCTGTCCATGCCGGCTATGACATCGGCGACGACACGCCCCTGCTTGTTGGCGGGGCCGGCGAGCGAAATGACCGCGTCCTCGCCGGTCACCTGATGCGTGACCTGCACGGCATCGCCCACGGCATACACGTCGGCAGCAGAGGTCTCCATGCGGTCGTTGACCACAATAGCCCCCTTGATGCCCAGTTCGAGCCCCGCCTCTTGCGCCAGATGGCTCTCAGGTGCCACGCCAATGGCAAGCAGCACCATATCGGCTCCGATAGGGTCATCGCCCGCAACATGGGTGACAACGCGGCCATCAACTTCCTCAAAACCTGTCACATCGGCCTTGAGGCGCAGATCGATACCGTGCTCACGCACCTCGGTATGCAAAAGGGTCGCCATGTCGTAATCCAGGTTGTTCATAAGCTGGACGGGACGCTGCAGAAGGGTCACCTGGAGCCCCAGCTCGCACAGATTCTCCGCCGTCTCGACGCCAATGAAGCCGCCGCCGATCACGACGGCACTGCTCGGTCGCCGCTCTCGAACATAGCTGTGAATACGCAGCGTGTCCTCAACGGTGCGTAGGCTAAAGATTTTATCCGAGTCGATGCCCGGCAACGCAGGGCGAATCGGCTTTGCACCCGGCGACAGGATGAGCTTGTCATACGTCTCGACAAATTCCTCGCCCGTCAGCATATTGCGAACCTCGACCGTATGCGAATCGGGATGGATGGCAAACACCTCGTGACTCGTCTTGACCGCAATGCGAAAGCGATCCCAAAAGCCCTTGGGAGACTGCAGCGTCAATGCGCTCTCTTCTTCTATCACGCCGCCAATGTAGTACGGAAGCCCACAGTTGGCATACGATACAAAACCCGTGCGCTCAAAGATGACAATTTGGGCCTGCTCGTCGAGTCTGCGCAAACGTGCCGCCGCCGATGCGCCGCCCGCGACGCCTCCAACGATAACCACCTTCATAGCTAACGCACCACCTTTCCCGTGTAGCCGCTTATGCCGCCGATATTCTTGACACTGCCATACCCAGAACGCTTAAGAAAACTCACAGCTTGGTTGCTTCGCGCACCGCTCAGGCAATGCACGAAAAGCTGCGTGCCCTTTCGACGTATACCCATGATGCTACCCCGAAGCAGAAAAAAGAGTCGCTGTTTCCAGCGACTCCCCTTCAGTTGTCTGTCCCACGGACTTACTGTTCGCTCTTCGCGAGTGCCTGATCGATCAGTTTGTTGAGCGCCTCGCGCTGCTCAGCGGAGTTGATGCCGCCCATGATCGGCTCTCCCACAATGTTACCGTTCTGGTCGATCACGTAGGTGGTCGGGAACGAGTACAGGTTGGAGGTGAACTTTCCGGCCTCGCTGTCCGACTTAAACCAGATGTTCTTATACGTTACGCCCTTCTTGGAAAGCACGTCCTTGGCATCGGCCACCTCGTCTTTGTTGCCATCGAGCGTAAAGGAATTAACGCCCACGACCTGGCCGCCCTTCTCGACAAGCTCCTTGTTGAGCTTCTCCAGATCGCCCAGCTCTCCCACGCACGGCTTGCAGGTGGTAAACCAGAAGTTCATGACGGTGACCTTGTTCTTGGAGAACAGCTCGTCGCTGTTTACATCGTTGCCGTCCAAGTCCTTGCCCTTAAAGCTGGGGAACTTCGTCTCCCCGCTCTCGCCGTTGGTCATGCCCGCGGTCGAGGCATCAACACTCTCCCCCTCGCCGGGCGTGCTGCCACATCCGGGGAACTCCTTCTCCAGCGCCATGAGCTTGTCCTCGATCTCCTTGACCTGCTGCGCGCCGGCCTTAAGCGTCTTAAGCTCGTCAGCCGCAAACTGATCCTTGGCGCCCTCGATGGTATCGAGCAAGAAGTCACCGTAGTTCTTGCCGTCCTCAATCATGGGAGTGTCTTTGTTGGCCGCAAGGAACACCTTTTCCCATAGGGCGTTATCGCTCGCAAAGATCTCGTTTTCCTTTTGCAGCAGCTGCTGGTACAGCTCGGCCGCCTCCTCGGCGCTCGACGGCTTTTGTGCCACAAGCTCGGCAATCTGCGCATCGCCGCTCGTAGCACCCTTCGCGTCGCCCTTGGGGGCAGAGCACGCCGCGAGAGTCAGCGCCAGCACGGGCAGCATCAACAGAGCCGCAATTTTTGACAGTTTCATGGTTCCTCCGTTTATATCGAAACTTATATAGGTACCTATTTGTTTTCGCAGGCTTGCGTGGACTGCGCGGGTTTGTCGCCCGTCACACCCAGCCCATAGCGAAAGCTAATAGCATCGACGGGGCACGCGCCCACGCATTTGCCGCAACGAATGCACTCGGCATGGTTGGGCGTACGCGTAACGTCCACGTCCATTTGACACACCTTGGCGCACTTGCCGCACGAGACGCATTTGCACTGGTCAACCTGGATCCCCAGCAAAGACACCTTGTTCATGAGTGCATAAAACGCACCGAGGGGGCAAATCCATTTACAGAAGGGGCGGTAGAACAGCACGCTCAGCACCGCAACCGCAATGAGGATCGCGAGCTTCCAGGTAAAGAGCTTTCCCAGCGCGGAGCGGATTCCCACGTTCATGATGGACAGCGGAATCGCGCCCTCGAGCACGCCTTGCGGACAGATGTACTTGCAAAAGAACGGGTCGCCCATGCCCACATCGTTGACTACCAGAACGGGCAGCAGCACCACGGCAAACAGCAGCACGGCGTACTTGATGTACGTGAGCGGCTTGAGCTTTTTCGTCGAGAGCTTTTTGCCGGGAATCTTATGCAGAAGCTCTTGCAGCCATCCAAACGGGCATAAAAAGCCGCATACAAAACGCCCCAGCAGCACGCCGATCAGAATGAGTGTTCCGGTGACGTAATACGAAAAGCTGAACTTAGACGAGCCCACCACCGACTGAAACGACCCGATGGGGCACGCACCCGAGGCCGCCGGACACGAGTAGCAGTTGAGCCCCGGCACGCAGACGGCTTTGCCCGCCCCCTGGTAGATGCCTCCCTTGGCAAAGTTAGGCAGGTGAATATTGGTCGCAAGCGTTGCCGCCGCCTGAATCAATCCGCGAAATCTCGCCAAAAGATGCGATACGGTATTTTTTCTTTTAACCAATTCCGATACACTCCAAGCACAGCCTGATTGCCTTGGCCAGCACGGCATCTGCCTCGCCGCGCATAATGCCAAAGCCAACCATGGCTACCCCAACGATCAGCAAAGCCACCTGCGCCACAGGCTTAATCGCTTTGAACAATCTGACCACTCCTTTCGTTTCGCGACCCATTGGACCATACCGACTATAAAATCCGTGTTAAGCGTGAATGACTATGCAAGGAGAACGTTATGCGCATCTTGGTCGTCGAGGACGAGCGGGCGCTGTGCGATGCGATCGCACGCAGCCTGCGCAACTTGGCCTATAGCGTCGACTGCTGCTACGACGGGCAGCAGGCCCTCGATCTGCTCGATGTCGAGACCTTTGATCTTGTCGTGCTCGACCTCAATCTCCCCCATGTCGACGGCATGACCGTGCTCAGGCAACTCAGGACAACTGATTGTGAGACCAAGGTGCTTGTGCTCTCGGCACGTGGCGAGGTCTCCGACAAGGTAGCGGGGCTCGATGCGGGCGCCAACGACTACCTCACCAAGCCGTTCCATCTTGACGAGCTGGCGGCACGCATACGCAGTCTCACGCTCAGGCGCTTTACGCAAAACGACGTTGTTCTAGCCTGTGGATTGTTGAGCTTTGACACCAAGGCGCGCCTCGCCTCCGTGGGCGGCGAGACCCTATCCCTCACGCGCAAGGAGACCGGCATCTTGGAATACCTGATGCTTAACCAGGGGCGGCCGGTGAGCCAGGAAGAGCTTATCGAGCATGTATGGGACAGCAGCGTCAACAGCTTTAGCAACGCAACCCGCGTTCATATCTCGTCGCTCCGCAAAAAGCTACGCAGCGCTTTGGGATACGACCCGATTCGCAATCGGATTGGAGAGGGCTACGTTATGGAGGATGGAGAATGAAAGGGCTTTCGCTGCAATGGCGCATAACGATTATGACGGCACTGCTGACGTGTGCGGCATGCGTACTGACGAACTGCTTGGTCGGCTATACGGGCATGCGCTACATGGATGCCATCGGCAGCGACATCTCGGCCTTTAACGCAACCGGCGAAGATTCGCTCCAGGCGTTCGACCCAACGAAAGCGGCCCTCGATGACAAGGTCACAATCGTCGTAAATGACGCACAGGAGTCTTTTGGCACGACAGCCTGGTACATCACGGCTGGAGTCACACTCCTTGGCGGCGCGCTGGCATACTTTGTGAGCGGCCGTGCACTCAAACCGCTACGGGCTTTTGCAGCTCAGGTTGAGCGTGTGCAGCCTGACAACCTAAGCGAAATCAGACTCAATGAAGATGTGCCCACCGAGCTACAACGATGCAGCGCCTCTTTCAACGACATGATCGCTCGTCTTGGCGAAGGGTTCTCTGCACAGCGTCAGTTTACCGGCAACGCCGCACACGAGCTTCGCACCCCGCTCGCCCTTATGCAAGCACAGATTGAACTATTCATCTCCGAGCACTCCGGTTTGCAACCCGAAACAGCCGAGCTGCTCGGCCTGCTACAAGAACAAACTGAGCGGATGTCGCGGATGACCAAGGTGTTGCTCGAGATGAGTGAGCTCCGCAGCGTTCCTTGCGAGGACGATGTTGAACTTGGTCCCTTGTCCGAAGAGGTCCTCACCGACCTTGCGCCACTTGCCGAAAATAAGGGCGTAGCCCTCAATTGTGCTGGAGACGCTTTAGTAATCGGGAGCGACACGCTCCTCTATCGGCTGGTGTTTAACCTGGTCGAAAATGCCATCCGTTACAGCCGCCCCGGCTCGACTGTCAACGTCTCCATCTGCGACAACAACAGCCGCGTGTTCCTGCGAGTCGAGGACCAGGGCCCGGGAATACCCAAGCAGTACCACGAGAGCATCTTCCAACCGTTCTTTCGCCTGGATAAATCCCGCAGCAGGGCATACGGCGGCGCAGGACTCGGACTCGCGCTCGTTTGGGAGATTGCAGCGCTTCACGGTGGCGCTGTAGAGGTCGAAGCAAGTTCCGAGAACGGGACCACTATGCTCGCAAGCCTTCCAAAACGATCCGCAGCATTAACCGAACAGTAAAACGAAAGGGGTCCCGCACACGTTTGCGCGGGACCCCCTCCCTGTCAATGCAATTCGCCCAAAAGAGTAGAAGCCTACTCCCACTCCACCGTGCCGACGGGCTTCGGCGTGAGGTCGTAGCACACGCGGCAGATGCCGGGAACCTCGGCGGTGACGCGGGCGGTAATGCGCTTGAGCAACGCCCAGTCGAGCTCAGGCACCTCGGCGGTCATGACATCGACGGTGTTGATGCAGCGGATGATACAGGGCCAATCGTAGGCGCGCTTGCCCTCGCGCACGCCGGTGGCGCGGAAGTCGGGCACGACGGCAAAATACTGCCAGATGGTCAGACCCGCCTTGTCGATCTCCTCGCGCACGATCGCGTCGGCTTCGCGCAGCGCCTCAAGACGGTCGCGGGTGATGGCACCAAGGCAGCGGACGCCCAGGCCGGGACCGGGGAACGGCTGGCGCTCGACCATGTTCTCGGGCAGGCCGAGCTCGCGACCCACGACGCGGACCTCGTCCTTGTACAGCAGTTTGACGGGCTCGCAGAGCTCAAACTGCAGATCCTCGGGCAGACCGCCCACGTTGTGGTGAGCCTTCACGCCGTCTTGGGACTCAAGAATGTCGGGATAGATGGTGCCCTGGGCGAGGAAACTGACCTCGTCGCCAACCTTGCGGGCCTCCTCCTCGAACACGCGGATAAACTCGGCACCGATGATCTTGCGCTTGGCCTCGGGCTCCTCGACGTCCACGAGCTTATCCAGGAAGCGATCGGTCGCGTCCACATAGACCAGGTTAGCGTCCATCTGGTTCTTGAAGACGTCGATGACCTGTTCGCTCTCACCCTTGCGCATCAGGCCGTGGTTCACATGCACGCAAATGAGCTGCTTGCCGATGGCCTTGATGAGCAGGGCCGCGACAACCGAACTGTCGACGCCGCCGGAAAGAGCCAGCAGGACCTTCTTGTCGCCGATCTGCTCGCGGATTGCAGCGACCTGCTCATCGATGAACACCTGGGCAAGTTCGGGAGTGGTGATACGCACCATGTCGTCGGGACGCTTGTTGGGATCCATGCAGAGCTCCTTCTCGGTTCGATGGAAATGCGCCGCGCGTATGCAGACGCACCGTCATATGACCTCATTATATGCAGAACGAGATACGTTTCCCATCGCTGCGACAGAGCTTTTTGCAGGGGCGGCAGTTTTTCTATATCCCAAGGTCAGCTAGACTTCGGTAGCCACCTTGGGAGCATCGCCAATAGACTCTTCCTTTATACGTTCGGCACAATCGTAGGCGATACCCACAAATTCCAGTCCCGAGCAACAAGAGTACAATTGCTGCTAGTGTTGCCAGCTGTTGGGAGATGGAAGATGGACTGCGATGGCTACCCATGCGTTCCCATGCCGTTGATGTGCACCGCCTTTGTGCCGGGGCAGATTGACGCTGCGGTTGCAGGCATTTCCGACCCCGATTCACGCGCCATCGCCACGGCAGAAGCGCTGTACTTTCGCGGACAGGCCGCACTCGCCGCCAAGACGGCGCACCCCTATCTTGACGTCACCGATCCCGCGCTGCGCTATTCCGCATGCTTTATCTGCGGATACGCCAGTCTGTCGCTCAACCGTATCGCCGACGCCCGCCGGTGCCTTGCGGGCATCCTCGATACGCCGGCCGACGAGGAATCGCCCGCCGTCCACGCCACGCATATCCTGTTCGCCTCGGCCGCGAGCGTCCTGCTGCACTTGCCTTCCCCGTATTCTGCCGAAGAGTTTTATCCACTTGCGGCGCACCTACCCGAAGGCCTGCGACTGTTCGCCAGCTACGTGATGGCGCACGCCTTGTATCTGCGCGGCGAATACGGCCGCAGCCTGGGCATGGCGGAAAACGCCCTAATTATGAAACAGGGAAGCTATCCCATCTCGGAACTGTTCCTGCACCTGGCAGCTTCCATGGCATGCATGAGCCTCAAGGACATCGACGCCGCAAAAGCGCATTTTGGAGCCGCTTGGGACATTGCGCGCCCCGACGGCCTTATCGAGCTCATTGGCGAGCACCACGGCCTTTTGCAGGGGCTCATCGAGGCATGCCTAAAAACGCAATACCCTGACGACTTCGCACGCATCATCGAGATCACGTACCGCTTCAGCTACGGCTGGCGGCGCATCCACAACCCCGATTCGGGCGAGGACGTTGCCGACGATTTAACGACCACAGAGTTCACCATGGCCATGCTCGCCTGCCGCGGATGGACCAACGCTGAAATCGCACGCCATATGGGAGTATCGCCGGGCACCGTCAAAAACCGCCTATCCGGCGTATACGCAAAGCTTGGCATCGGCACACGCGCCGAGCTGGTCGCGCACATGTTGCGTTAGCGACCGGGCTGCCAAGCGCATCGAACGCGTTCCGGAACCCGGCGCTTCGCTCGATCAATTTGGACATTTTGACCCTTGAACGGCACTACCGCCACGAAGCGTCTTCTCGCAAAATTGGATTATTTCCACCGATATTTGCGGGATGGGAGCCCAAGATGCTTGATCGCCGTTCGTTACTTGTTGCCGGAGCGTCCTCACTAGCGAGCATCATGTTGCCTCGCGTGCCGGGAAGCGAAAATGCCTTCCTGCTGCCGTTCGCGCCCACCGCGGCCTATGCCGACGAAAAAGACCCCTTCAGGGTGCTCGTTCTCTCGCGCACCATGTTTGGTGTGGTCGTGGTCGACGTCGCCAACAAGAATATGCCCATCAAGGGAGCGCAGGTCACGCTCACGTCGCGCTACGCCGCAAGCAAGCAGCTCGCCGCCACGACCGATGACGAAGGCACCGCCATCTTTGAGATTGCCTCGCTTTCGGAAGGCTACGTAGACGAGGCAAAGCTCCTTGACGCGTACGACTTTAACGGCGGCATCTCCATTAGCATGGCGGGCTACCGCGATGTCGAGATTCCCCTTGCGCGTATCCAGGGCGGCACCGCCATAACCGCGCCCACGCGTCCGCTTTCCGACGGCGAGCCGTACTTCCGCCAGCTCACATTCGACGAATGGGACATCCAGTACGCTGAAGCCACGTTCATGGCATTGCCGAAGGACGACACGGCAAACGAGCAGCCCGATACGCACGCATTTACCGTGCAGGCTCATCTGCCGCAGGGCGGGCAGGCAACATTGCATATCAATAAAGTGATGCCCGCTGCGGGCAGCTCAACCGAAACCGTCACGCAGATTGGTCAGATCAAGGCCAGCGCATCGAGCGCGGATAATCTGGCGACGTTCACACTCGAAGACAAGTTCCTCGATGCAGCGTCGAGCCTTCTGGAAGAAGGATGCAAGCTGCGCTTTGTCCTCGACTACCAGGACAAAACCTACACGCTCTCCTCCCCCATGGCCGTTGTTACCGCGCCGGCGGCAAAGGCGGAATCCGGATCGACCACTATCGTCCCCACCACTATGGACCAAGAGATCACTCCGTTTGATTTCCCCGCATCGTTTCCCGGCATCGGTGGTAATAAGTTCACGTGCTGGATGCCCTCGTTCCCCATTCTGTTCGATTTCTCGTTTGCCGGGTACGTACTGTTTGGCGGAGGATACAAACCAGCCAGCTATATGAACGATTCGGGCAACCCTGATCCGGAATACTGGAAGAAATCGCCGCGTGAGTCGGGCGCCAAGCAGGCAAACCGCTACCTCGACGAGATGGAGGGGAAGTGGAATCAGTACAAGAGTATGAGTGCCGGTTCGGGCACCGATCCAAGAAACACCAAGCTCCTTCGCCACCATTGCACGCCGCTGTTCACGATGGATATCGCCACACAGCTGTACGGCTCGCTCGCCTACGATTGGGTGGGCAAAACCTGGGGTAACAACAACGACCCTGCATACGGCAATATTAAGGCCCTCTTCCAGGTAAGAACTGACCTCAATTGGACCGAGCAGTTTACCCTAGGACCGGTGCCATTTTTCCTAAACGTCAACCCTTGGGTGCTGGCGAAGCTGGCGCTCGCTGTGGGTGCCCACACGCACGGCAGCGGCGCGGCGTTTTTCAAGAACATTTCGCTCGACTATTCCAACACGTCGGGCTCGTTCACCATCCAGATCGGACTTGCCGTCACCTTTGGAGCCGGCGTTGCAGGCGTCGCTTCGTCTGCCGTGCGCGGTGCCGCATCCCTCACGCTGTTCATTGGGTACGAGAAGGCAGATGGACACCAGCTTCCGCGGCTGCGCGTGGGTGCAGACGTCGATGTCGATGTGATACTCCAGTTCGTAATGTTCAAGTGGACCACCAAGGCTTGGTCGGGGTCGTGGCCCACACTCATCGATTCGTGGAATATGTCGGTGAACAATGACGACCGGTATGTGCCCCAACGCTCTGAGCTGGCATTGGGTGGAGATACGCCTTACACGCTGGATGCCTGCTTCGGCACGCCCGGCAACACCGAGGCAGGTGGTGTGCCGCAGTTTATCGCGTCGGCCACCATCGTCACCAATTCCGAGCTGCTCGCACGCGCCGAGGTTGCAGCCGCCGCGATAAACGTCGCGCCTGTCGTGCGCGATTGGGATCAAGCGGTCACGCGCATTGAGCTCGAGGCGGATGCAGAAAGCGACGACACGGGACAGGTTGAGCATTTCGTCCACGCACTGATGGAAAACGACGAAAACGCCGCGCCGATGTATGAGTACACCTACATCGGTCAGTCAACGAACGCCGTTGCGGACCCGAACGCCAATTCTGCCGGCGTGTCGGAGGACGAGCGTGGCGGCATAAAACCCTCGAGCGACAACGTGCTGTTTTCCGGCGTGCTCAGCGAAGCCCACATGAAGCTAACGATGATTGCCGGCGTAGAATGCCTGTTCCGTATCGCCTCGGTGCGCTACGGCGACAATGGCCGCTCGCGCCTGGTGGTGCACACAAAGGCAAACGGCACGTGGTCCGCTCCCACGCCCGTGGACTTTCCCCTTGGGTTTGGCGAGGGCGACGTGGAGCGCGACGGCATATTCGATTACGACTTCGACGTGGTGGAATATACGGACGGAAGAGGAAACCAGGACGCCTACGTGCTGCTGGTCTCGGGCGAGCGCCCCGCCGGCGACAACACCCTTTTCGATACGGCAAGCACAGCCGGCATACTGTCCGTTGTGCGCCTGCGCATAAGTAATGACGAGATCCGCGTGGTGTCGCATACGTCATGGCGCAGCATCTCGCGCGGCCGCCTGCAAGAGGATGGCTACCATTGCCTGCAGTGCCCGCGCATCACGGCAGGCAAGACGCTGGTCGACGGACGCCTGTCGGGTGCCTACCTCCACCGCCGCGGAACCACCGCAGAGAAGGCGCTCGGCAGCGAGGCCGAGGTTGCGCTGGAATGCTTTACCCTGTGGTCGGATGATTTGGGCGACAGCCTGACGTTCCGCCAAGTTCTTCGCTTTCCGCAGGCACCGTCGAGTATCGAGCTGAGCGAGCCCGAGAATATCAACGGCAAAATGGTGGTGCCCGTTGCGTACGAGACCGCAGACGGTTGCGGCTGCGCATCGTACGCCGTGATCGGCCAGTCCATTGCGGGCTGGGGCGTTATGCCACCAGACGCCACGGTGCCCCATGCGGTGCCGTGGCCACAACATTCGGGCTTTTTGGCCACCGTCAACGAGCAGCTGCAGCATATTACTTGGACGCGAGGCGCATCGGCATTTGCAACGCAGCCCGTGGGTGCCGCAGGCTGTGGCCCGGCATCGTTTAGCGTAAGCAACAACGGCAGGTGCGCGCTCTATGTAGAGAACACCGATGGCAAGGTGGGGCAAACCTACGACGAAGAAGGCAACCCGGTAGCAGTGATGGGCAAGCACTTCCGCATCTTCGCCAGCACCTTGGCAGGCGATCTGTTCACGGAGCCGTTCGTGATGTGCGAGCTGGACCATCCCGTCGATCAGATAACGACATTTTTGACGTCGGGAGGCATGCTCTCCGCGCTCGCCACGCACATTGTGAGCGCGGAGAAGAGCGAGGCAGAGCTGCACGGCATCGAAGTGCCTCTGGTGGCGTGTGCCACTCCGACGGGCGCGGTCGCTACCTCGGGCGCGGTGGTGCCCGGAGCAGCAGGCGAATCCTTCATGGTCACGGTGCGAAACGACGGCAACACTTTGCTGACTGCCGGCACAATCGATCTGTACCGAGAGGGCTCCAGCCAGCCGTTCTCCAGCGCATCCATCGGATTCGGAGCGAACGCACGCATGGCTTCGATCTACGATCCAGAGCTTGCCGAAGACGCTTCGGCCAACGACATGACACACGTAAAGTACGCGCTCGAGACGCTGGGCGCACGTTTTGCAACGCACCCGCTGGTAGCCGACAACGGCAACGCCGTGCTGGCACCGGGTTGCACGGCACAGTTCCGCATGAGCTTCGCCATCCCCGAGAGTTGGAGCGACGAAGTGGGCAAACGCGTCACGCTGTATGCGAAGGCGCGTAATCTGGTGGCGCTCAATCCCGTAACGCTCGAGGAGATCCGACCGGGCGCAAACTCGGCGCTGAGTGCCGTTCTGCACGAGCTTCATGTGCCCGACGCGGCATGCGAACGCTCAGAAGTGCAGGTCGGCGTATGCGACAGCGCGGATACGACAGGACTTCACGACGCCCCGATGACAGCAGACGGCGATGGTGGCTCGAGTGGCAGCGGTACTGACGAGGGCGGCGGCTCCGGCGGAAGCAGCTCCGGCAGCGGCAAGAACCACGGCAATAACAAGCGCTCCGGAAAAGCGGGCGCGCTTGCGGGCACGGGCGATGTCAACGCTCCCCTTACGGCAGCCGCTGCAGCACTCGCCGCGGCAGGCGCGGGCCTCATCGCCTACAGCGCCCGCCGCACGGCGCTCGAAAAAGACACCGCCAATGAGGTCAATTCGGATAAGTCTCGCTAGCTCCTAGTTATTTTTGTGAGAGACGCCGGCTCGGCTCATCGAGCACCAAAAAGGACTGGCCCCGATAACTCGGAGCCAGCCCTGAGTCGCCTGACGTAAGAATCGCGGCGTTACTTGAGCTTCAGCGCCTCCATCATGGGCACGGCGGCGTCCCAATCGATCTTCCAGCCAATCGACACGCGGACGGTTTCACCCGTTGCGGGAGCCGTCGCAAACAGTGTATGGCCGTTGTCGGGACCGGTAAAGCGCAGCCACGTTATGCCGTTGTACTCGACCTGGTCGGTTGTTGTCTCCTTACCTTCGTAGACCTGCTCTAGGCTTGCAACCTCTTCCTCCGGCGAGCGTAGGAAGATGCTGATGTTCAGGCGTCCTCCAGTCTCGTCGTGGAAGAAGTTTGCCTTTTCGTGCTCTTCGTCGGACGAATCCAGCGTGTACCCATCGGCGGCCTCGATGCTGTACGATGCGCAGTCGATGCCCGTTAAATCTGCCTTCTCGCCAGAATCGGCCACGCCGCCGGCCGCCTTGAACTCCTTGGTCTCGCATCCCGTGGTGTCAAAGTGCATGGCCTCATGATTCTTGGCGGGGGCGTAAGCGTCTACGAACTCGACAGTGATGGGCCCGTAGTACGCCGTCTTGGGCACCCAGAAATACACGTACTCAACGGTCTCGCCCGGGCCGATATCTGGCCTCTTGGAAAGATCGATGCCCTCGTGAAGCTCATCGGGAGCCTCACTTGCAACGTAGTCGAGCACGGCCGCCTTGCCGGAAGTAAACAACGGGTCGCCTGCCTCAAGATCGCCCTGGGCAGCATGCACGTTAAAGGAACTGAACGTCCTGTTCTTTGTGTTGTTGTTGGTAATCTTGATGTGCAGGTAAAAGCCGTCCTGCTTCTTGGCATCACCGCGATAGAACGTACCGTGAGCCACCGACTCATAGGTAATGCCTGCCACCTCGACCGTCTGCGACTCATAGGCCTTGGGCTTCTCGGCCTTCTCCTGCACAGGTGCGCTCCCGCCCGAGCCACTCGGCGCATTACCGCCGCAGCCGGCCACCGTACATGCCAGCACGGCCGAAAGCGTCACGGTGGGAATTCCTAACAGCAGCTTCTTCGTCATGGGCTTCATCATCCTCACCGCTCCTTTCGGCTTGCAGCTCATCCGTTGCCCGAGTCCCAAGTCGACCCCGTGGCATCGGCTTCCACTATGAGCGTATGACGAAACACGACGCCGGCGAAGTGACCCACGGCCCAAATAACGACCCGCCAGCGTTCCTTATGGGCCAAAGGGACTCGCACACGCACGCCCGTGGCCCATAAAACGAGACGCTTGTCCCAATGTTCGATTCGGAACAACAATCCGCACGACACGTTTTACCCGTTAATCCGAACGCGCGTTCGATGGATTTCGTGTTGGGTGGAATCGCCCAAGGGCCGGGCTATGCTACCTTGACTATCTATATGACTTAAACGCAGCAAAGGAGCACCGAGAGAGCGAGTATGGCAAAAAACACCGCAAACTATGGTAACGACAGTATCCGCCAGCTCAAGGACGAGGAGCGCGTACGACTGCGCCCCGCCGTCATCTTTGGCTCGGACGGACTCGACGGTTGCGCGCATGCCGCCTTCGAGATCCTGTCCAACGCCGTTGACGAGGCACGCCAGGGCTACGGCAAGCTCATCATCCTTACCGCCTTTCGCGATGGCTCCATTCAGGTAGAGGACAACGGCCGCGGCTGCCCACTCGACTGGAACCCTTCCGAGAAGCGCTTTAACTGGGAGCTCGTCTTTTGCGAGCTCTACGCCGGTGGCAAGTACAACAACAACCAGGGCGGCGACTACGACTTCTCGCTCGGCACCAACGGCCTGGGCTCGTGCGCGACCCAGTACGCTTCCGAGTACATGGACGTCACCGTTTGGCGCGACGGTAACAAGTACTCTCTGCACTTTAAGAAAGGCAAGGTCGTCGGCGCCAAAAAGAAGGCGCTCGAGATCGAGCCCAGCGATGAGGACCGTACCGGCACCACCATCAAGTGGCGCCCCGATCTTGAGGTCTTTACCTCGATCAGCATTCCCCACGACTGGTATCGCGAGACCATGCGCCGCCAGGCCGTGGTCAACGCCAACGTGACCTTCCGCCTGCGCATCGAGGGCGACAACGGCGAGTTTTCCGAAGAGGATTTTTGCTACCCCAAGGGTATCGAGGACTACGTGCTCGAGAAGGTCGGTACCGACTACCTTACCGAACCCTTCTTTATCGAGGCCGACCGCCGCGGTCGCGATCGCGAGGACCTGCCCGACTACAACGTAAAGATCACCGCGTGCATGTGCTTCTCGCGCACCTTCATGATGCAGGAGTATTACCACAACTCATCGTGGCTCGAGAACGGCGGCTCGCCCGAGAAGGCCGCGCGCAGCGCTCTGACCAGCGCCATCGATGCCTATATTAAGCAACAGGGCAAGTACAACAAAAACGAGACCGGCATTAAGTGGCAAGACGTCCAGGACTGCCTGGTACTGGTGACCAACTGCTTCTCCACCCAGACGTCCTACGAAAACCAGACCAAGAAGGCTATCAATAACCGCTTTATCCAGCAGGCCATGACCGCCTTCTTTAAGGAGCGCCTCTCGACCTACTTGATCGAGAACAAAGACGCTGCCAACAAGATCGTGGAGCAGGTGCTCATCAACAAGCGCTCGCGTGAGAACGCCGAAAAGACTCGCCAGAGCATTAAGACCAACCTGCAGCAGAAGACCGACATGGCCAACCGCGTGCAGAAGTTCATCGACTGCCGCTCCAAGGACAAAAACCGTCGCGAGATCTACATCGTAGAGGGCGACTCGGCAGCAGGCGCCATTCGCACCTCGCGCGATGCCGAGTTCCAAGGCGTTATGCCCGTCCGAGGCAAGATCCTCAACTGCCTGAAGGAGGACTACCCGCGCATCTTTAAGTCCGACATCATCATGGACCTCATGCGCGTACTGGGCTGCGGCGTAGAGATCAAGGACAAGCGCATCAAGAACCTCGGTGCCTTTGACCTGGACAACCTCAACTGGAACAAAGTCATCATCTGTACGGACGCCGACGTCGACGGCTATCACATTCGCACGCTCGTGCTCACCATGCTCTACCGTCTGGTGCCCACACTTATCGACGAAGGCTACGTGTATATCGCCGAGTCGCCGCTCTACGAGATCAACTGCAAAGAGAAGACCTACTTTGCCTACACCGAGCTCGAGAAGAGCGGCATCCTCAAGGAGATCGGCGACCAGAAGTGTTCCATCAACCGCTCCAAGGGTCTTGGTGAGAACGATCCGGACATGATGTGGCTCACCACCATGAACCCCGAGACGCGTCGCCTGATTAAGGTGGAGCCCGAGGACGTCACCAAGATGGAAACCATGTTCAACCTGTTGCTGGGCAACGACGAGGCGGGCCGCAAGCGCCATATCTCGGAGCACGGCAAGGAATACCTGGACCAGTTGGACCTGCAGTAGCAGCAAATCGATAACGACGGCCCATAAGAAGTTCAAGAGGATATCGTGGCAAAGAAGAAGACGAAGAACCAGCCAAAGAAAAAACAGGTCAACGCCGAGAACGTCATCGGCCTGCACTCCGAGGTCACCGACCAGCCGATCACGCAGACGCTCGAGGTCAACTACATGCCCTACGCGATGAGCGTCAACGTGTCGCGCGCGTTCCCCGAAATCGACGGCTTTAAGCCCTCGCACCGCAAGCTGCTCTACACCATGTACAAGATGGGTCTGCTCAAGGGCGAGCGCCAGAAGAGCGCCAACATCGTGGGCCAGACCATGAAGCTCAACCCGCATGGCGATGCCGCGATCTACGAGACGATGGTGCGTCTGGCTACCGGCAACGAGGCGCTGCTCGCGCCGTTCGTTGAGTCGAAGGGCAACTTTGGCAAGTACTATTCGGGCGACCTGAGCTACGCCGCCTCGCGTTATACCGAGGCCAAGCTCTCCCCCATCAGCGCCGAGATCTTCAAGGACATCGACAAGGACCCGGTCGACTTCGTTGACAGCTACGACGGTGCCATGAAGGAGCCGCGTCTGCTGCCCACCACGTTCCCCAACATCCTTGTCTCGGCCAATAAGGGCATCGGCGTCGCCATGGCGTCCGACATCTGCGGTTTCAACCTCAACGAGGTCTGCACCGCCACGATGCACTACCTGAAGGACCCCGACTGCGACCTGCTCGAGTACATGCCCATGCCCGATTTCTCGACCGGCGGCGAGATTATCTACCGCCGCGAGGAGATGGAGAAGATCATCGAGACCGGTCTTGGCAGCTTCCAGATTCGCTCCCGCTGGCGCTGGATTCCCGAAGAGCGCATCATCGAGGTGTACGAGATTCCCTACACCACCAAGACCGATGTCATCATCGAGCGCATCGTCAAGCTCTCCAAGGAGGGCAAGGTCAAAGAGATCGCTGACATCCGCGACGAGACCGACCTCTCGGGCTTGCGCATCGCCATCGACCTTAAGCGCGGCGTCGACCCCGACAAGCTCATGGCGAAGCTCTATCGCTCGACCACGCTGCAGGATTCGTTCTCGTGCAACTTCAACGTACTGGTCGACGGCTATCCCCGCGTTATGGGTGTGCGCCAGATCTTGCACGAATGGGCCAAGTGGCGTATTGAGTCCACGCGCCGCCGCATTAGCTTTGACCTGGACAAAAAGTCCGAGCGTCTGCACCTTCTGCACGGCCTCGAGGCAATTCTGCTCGACATCGACAAGGCCATCGCCATCATCCGCGGCACTAAGCTCGAGGCAGAGGTTGTACCCAACCTTATGAAGGGTTTCGACATCGACGAGACCCAGGCCGAGTTTGTCGCCGAGCTCAAGCTCCGCAACATCAACGAGGAATACATCCTCAACCGCACCAAGGACATTGCCAAGCTCGAGGGCGAGATCGCCGAACTCGAGGAGATCCTCTCGAGCGAGGACAACATCAAGAAGGTCATCAGCGACGAGCTGGCCGCGGTTAACAAGAAGTACGTGATGCCGCGCCGCACGGGCAGGATCGAGCCCCATGAGGTCATCGAGGTAAGCCTGGAGCCCGAGGTCGAGGAGTACCCGGTCACCATCATGCTCTCGCGCGACGGCTACCTTAAGAAGATGACGGACCGCGTGCTCAAGAAGGCGACCACGCTCAAGTACAAGGACGGCGACAAACCCTTTATCGAGTTCCCGTCCTCCAACACGCACGAGCTGCTGGTCTTTACCAACAAGAGCCAGGTGTACAAGTGCAAGGTCGCGGCGTTTGAGGATACCAAGTCGGCCCAGCTGGGCTCGTACCTTCCGACCGATCTCGAGATGGAACCCGACGAGAGCGTCATCTGGGTCATCGACCCCGAGGACTACAAGGCCGACGTGCTGTTCGTCTTTGAGAACGGCCGCGTGGTGCGTGTCGCGCTTTCTGGATACGCTACCAAGACCAACCGCAAGCGCCTTAAGAACGCCATCTACGGCGGCAGCAAGCTGCTGTATGCGCAGGTGCTCAAGGAGGACCGCGACCTCGCGCTGGTCTCGAGCGACTACCGCCTGATGAACTTCAACACGTCGCTGCTCAAGACCAAGACGACCACCAACACGCAGGGCGTCCAGGCCTTTACGGCCAAGAAGGGCCGCTCGGTCACCACCGTCGGCACGACCGAGGAAATCCTTGGCGCCGGCGTCTCGGCCGAGAAGTTCACCGCGCAGAGCCTGCCCTCCGCCGGCGCCCTCATGAAGGAAAATGACATGCCGAGTTTGTTTGACTAGGATGACGGCAGAACCGCCATAAGCTCTCAAAACGGTGGGGCCCAGAGCACAGTAAATGCCGCGCTCCGGGCCCCATGCATTACAGCAGCATCATCCCTATAGACAAAATGCCGCATAAAGTGGAACAGACATAAGCCCATCATTCATTCCAAAGGGCTTCGTAGATAGCCTGATAAGGCGCACGCCCGGATGGGTCTTTTTAAGTGAGGAAAGGCTTCGAGATCTTGTGTTCTCCCCCGCCTTGACTTCAATCGCAGACAAGCATCCCTGCTTCTCTACTACAAAGTCGATTTCCGCACGATTATCTCGCGCCCAATAATGCAGCGGATAGCCCATGGCTGAAAGCTGTTGGGCAACGTAGTTTTCGGTAAGTGCACCCATGAATGTGCCGCCGATGCCGGCTAGAATATCGGCGCGTTGAGCACCGGCCTTGGAGACGAGCAGCCCTGTATCCGCCTGATAGATTTTAAAAGCAGAAGGGTTAACGAAGGCCTCTAAGGGGCTTTCGATCTGCCCGACTAGGCTGCAGCGCGCCACCGTACCCGACAATACAAGCCAATCGAGAGCATCTCCAAAGAGAGACGCATTGCCCCCCGCTCGCACTACCTTGTATTGAAATTTACGATTCTCTTTGGCAAGCTGCTGTGGAATGGAATCGAAGCACGCACGCGTCTTTGCGCTCAAGCGTTCATCAGCATATTTATTGGTGTCGGCGGAATATCCGTCGAGAATAATCCGATGCTTTTCGGCCACATCAATGATTGACTGATCATCGATGTACGTTTGGACCGCCTCGGGCATTCCGCCAACAACAAGATACTGTCGATAGAGCCCAAGTGCCTTTTCATGAAGGCTTGGCGCAAGAGGACCCATTATCTCGAATGATGAGCGTATCTCGTCGACCAGCTGATCGTGCCCCATCGCCCAGAGAAACTCCTCGAAATCGAGTGGAGTCATCTCAATCAAGTCGGTCTTTCCGACGGGGAACGAATACGACTGATGGTTAATGGCAACCCCAAGAAGCGACCCGGCAGCCGCAACGTAATACTCGGGAGCATCTTCGCAAAAGTATTTAAGGGAAGTGAGCGCTTCCTCGCATGCCTGGATCTCGTCAATGAACAGTAAGGTTTTGCCAGGCACGATACGCTGTCCCGTACGAGCCTCGATCGCACGTACGATCGAATGAGGGTCAAGACCGCCCGAAAAATCCGCTCGCGCCGACCGGTCGTTCTCAAGATTAACGTAGACAACCGATTCGAAAAGATCCTGGGCGTACGTTCTGAGCAAATAGGTCTTGCCACACTGGCGCACGCCTTTGACCAGCAAAGGTTTTCTATCAGCTCTGTCTCGCCATTCCCTAAGGAGCTCGTCTGCCTTGCGACGCATACGTAACCTTCCCTCATGAACTTCTATTTGACAATATTTTAACGCGGATTAATTTGTTTTCAGTTATTTTTCTGCGTTTAAAAATTGTTCTATACGGCACTTGGGGGAATTCGCCCCTATCTCTCGGTAAGGACAGCAAGCATTTCCACCAACACCGATTGCCATGCGCTCTTCTTGCCCTTAGGCGAGCTTGCGAGCGAGCTCTCGCACCTCTTCCAGCTTGGGCGAGGAGGCCATGCTGTCGCGCTCGGTCATACCGCTGATGGTGACAATGCCCTGGTCCTCCCACTTGCAGTATGCGCACGTGGACTTGTACATGGCGATCGCCGCATCATAGACGCCCTCGCTGTGGCTATCGAGCAAAAGGGCCGTCTTGGTGAACGGGAAGCCCGTAGCACCGAAGGCGTACAGGCGGTCGATGACAGCCTTCTCCTGCGCGGTGATATCGAACCAGTAGATAGGCGAGGCAAAGACGACCATATCTGCGTCTTTCAGCGACTCGATCACGTTGACCATGTCATCCTTCTGCACGCAGACGCCCTCATGAGCGAAGCAGTACTGGCATCCCAAGCAGCCGGCGATCTTCTTGCTGGCAACGCGGACGACCTCGACCGTATTGCCGCCCTCACGCGCGGTCTCGGCAAACGCCTCGACCATGGTGTCAGTATTGGCGCCCTTGCGCGGGCTGCCGCTCAATACAACGATTTTCATAAGAATCTCCCTTCTTCATGCCGCAGGCGCACGATGATTCGGGACAGGTTTTCGTTAGCACCCTCGTAGCGGTTCTCCGCCCCCCAAGCGATGTGTCCGCTACGAAACAATTGTCTTGTAATAAGCGCCGAAGTCTGCCAGCGAGTCCATGATGGGCATCATCTGGCGGCCGAGCTCGGTAAGGCCATACTCAACGCGGGGAGGATTCTCGCCATAGTCATGGCGAAAGACCAGCCCATCATCCTCCATCTGCCGCAGGCTGTCGGTAAGCACCTTCTGAGAGATCCCCTCCAGGTTGCGGCGCAACTCGTTGAAACGCCAAGGGCGTACGCGTAAGTTACGAATAATGAGCAGTTTCCACTTGCCGCCAATGAGCGCTACCGCCGTTGCGACCGGACACTCCGGAAGCTCCTCTTTCGCCATCATGGGAGACCCAACCTCCTTGACCATACCGGTTTCACAAAAAAGCACGCAGTTACAAATATGTGCGTACTCGTATTTGCATGCGCTTTCGCGTTGAATATATCTCACGCAGGAGATGCCTGCAAGGTAAATCAACCCCAAGAGAGGAACCATTATGGCTAATTATGCAAAGACCCACATCGGCAATGAGAGCCGCGTTGAGCTGCACGAGGTGCTCGGGCTTACCGGGGCAGAGGTGAGTATCAACAGTCTTCCCGCCGGCGCTGGCGTTCCGTTCGTCCATGCACACAAGGAAAACGAGGAGATCTATGGCGTGCTCGAGGGCGCAGGCTCGGTCACGATCGACGGTGAGGATATCGAGCTTGCGGCCGGCGACTGGCTGCGCATTTCCCCCGCTGCGCATCGTCAGTTCCGCGCCGCGTCCGACTCGGGGATCACATACGTCTGCATTCAGGTCAAGCAGGGATCCCTCGACGCCTTCACGGCCGACGACGCTATCATGTTCTAATTCGCGATTAATCCGCAAGGGGCCGATACCGCCCGCATACCTCCTTCGGAATAGGCACTGAGCAGCTCCTGGGCGTGGGCGAACTCGGGCCCTCGCCTCCAACCAAGTAGGCGGTTGACCGCGAGATTTCCCTGGACGTTGTGGACGAAGAGCAGATAGGCGTCCTCGCGCGAAAGCCCAGTCTCCTCCATGATCGAGGGAACCATCTGCTCGGCACCGCGCTCGACGACGCGCTGTGCCACCCGGGCGTACGCGTCGTCATCCGAGTAGAGCAGATAATAGTCATCGTTTGCCGGCGGACGCTGGCAGAGGGCATCCGCCTCCGATCCCTCGAGCGGGGGCACCGCCGCCAAGGCCTCGTCAATAAGTGCGTCGAGCAGCGCGAACTTGTCCTCGTAGTGCAGATAAAACGTGCCGCGGTTGATATCGGCGCGGCGGCAGATATCCGCTACCGTCATCTTCGCGAAGCCGACCTCGGCCAGCAGCGCGAAGAACGCCTCCCGTATGACCGAGAGCGTATAGCGTCGGCGACGATCGATCTTCCCCACTTCCATGGCCCCTCCAATTGCAGCGCTCAACAATATCCAGCAGCCGCTCGTTTATCGACAGCAGCTCGAAGCTGTTCATTGCTCTGATGCAAATCAACATTGATACTTTTTATAGACACCTGTTCATTGTAGTTGAAAGAGAGTATCAAGTGACTCTATACGAACAGCTCGTTATCGAACTCACCAACCGATCGTTTTCCCATCAGGCCGCCTACCGCGCCGGCGGCACACCATATGAGCTGAGCGACCGCGAACCAGAGCCCTACAACCAGCAAATCGAAACGTTTGCCCGCATGATCGAAGAAGCCGATTGCGTGCTGGTAGGCGGGGCTTCCGGACTCTCCGCGGCAGGCGGCGGCGACTTCTACTACGAGGACAACGCGACCTATCGCAGACATTTCGGCAAATTCGCCGAGCGCTACGGTTTCAGGGGCGCTTTTGAGGGGTCGTCTTACCGCTGGCCCACTGCCGAGGCGCGCTGGGGCTACCTTGCCACCTTCCTCGACACCACGCTCAACGCCCCGCTGCGCAAGCCCTACAAGGACCTCGACGCCATTCTCGCCGAGAAGGATTTCTTCGTGCTCACCACCAACCAGGACACGCAGTTTGTGAAGCTCTACCCTTGGGAGAAGGTGGCAGAGATCCAAGGCGACCACCGCTTCTTCCAGTGCTCCCGTTGCTGTACCGACGAGGTATGGGACGCCATCGAGCCGGTCTCTCGTATGGTAGAGGCCATGGGAGACGGCCTAGAGGTTCCGACAGAGCTCGTGCCACGCTGCCCGCACTGCGGGGCAGAGGCGTTCCCCTGGGTTCGCGGCTACGGCAACTTCCTGCAGGGCGAGCTCTACGAGGAGCAGTACCGCAAGATGTCCGACTGGCTCGACGCGCACGCGCGGCAGAGGATCCTCTTCCTCGAGCTGGGTGTGGGCCGCATGACGCCCGCGTTTATCCAGGAGCCGTTCTGGGCCCTCACGGCGCAGTTACCGCAGGCCAGCTACATCGCCGTAAACAACAAGACGCAGTTCCTCCCCCGCGCGATCGAGGATCGGGGGCTCGCCATTCGCGCCGATATCGCCGACGTGCTCGACGACGTGCGCAAGACGCTGGGGAGGTAGCGCATGGAGACGGCGAAAGCAGTTCGCATAGGCAGGACGCTAGCCGAGGCGGATCTTGTCATCATCGGCGCCAGCAACGGACTCGATATGGCGGAGGGGCTCAATCTCTTCTGCACCGATGCTCATTTTCGGGAGGCGTACGGAGACCTCGCCCAGGCCGACGGTATCGGCTGCATACTGCAGGGGCTGGCCTCCCCGGATGCAAACGTGCGACGCCGGTGGAGCGAGCGGTTCCATCAAAAGGAGTATGTCGAATATGAGCCCAGCCCGCTCATGAACGGGCTGCGGCGTCTTACGGAGCACGCCGACACCTTCGTGGTCACATGCAACATCGACGGGCACTTCGCGCGCGCCGGGTTCGACGAGGAGCGCGTGCTCGAGACTGAGGGGAGCACGCGCACGTCGGTTGACGAGCGGCGCCTCGCCCATCCAGACACCCTCGCCATGACCCAGCTCGACGAGCTCGCGCGTCTTGTGCAAGCCCATCGCAACGGCAGGGTCGCCATCCTCGAACTTGGCGTGGGACTGCACAACGGCGTCATAAAGCGCATGCTCGCCCAGATCGCGAACGCCTGCGAGCACGCCACCTACATCGTGTTCAACTACGGCCAGGCCATGGCGCCCGACGCTTCGTGCGAGACGATTCTCGTTGACGGCGATATGGCCCCGGCTTTCGAGGAGATCGCCCGATGCCACCCCTAGAAAGAGAAGCGCGTAGGCTTCGAAGCCTTATCGACGATGCCGACGCCATCATCGTCGGCATCGGCTCGGGCATGTCAAGCGCCGCCGGGTTCAACCATTACAACCGCGCAGGCATGGCGCGCGCCGGAATGACGGACTGGCAGCAAGCCTTTGGCTTCAAGAGCCTTTTCGACGGCTTCTACCACCTCTACCCCAGC
>CABOHA010000005.1:0-137607 GCA_902399975.1 Coriobacteriaceae bacterium
TGCAGACCTTTCGTCATGGCCTCCTACCTTTCTTTCGGGCCTCTCGGCCGAATCTATCAGCGCCCTTCCGTAACGGGCGCTGCTTGCTGACAGCTCTAGTTATATCCAAATTCCACCCGCAATTCCACCTCACCCCCGAACGGTCAACAAAGTGCGATGAACGGTATATCGCATGTGATTCCCCCATGATGCACTTCGGCGCTCTAAAGTACCTTTTCAAAGGTAAACGCTCTTTTTCCTATAAATTATCCCCCATCGCATCTATAAATCCATGATTCAGAATTGCATAGGTAAAACGGTTTTATGTATATAAATGAAGCTAGCCCACGTTTTGGACCGAATTCAATGATATTCAGCTTGCCATCATTCTTATTCACGCATCCTTATCAGTTGAGTGAGAATATAGACCGTTTTTCACAACGCGAAGGGCGTCAGCTCTATGGCTTGTCAGCGTAAGAAGTAGGTAAAGATACCGTTCACGCGATACGTCCGTGCCATAGGTCGACTAAATTGAGACAATAGTGAATAGTGTTAGGCAACCGTCCCCCACGGGGACTGAACGGACAGATGCATATGCCGAGCAAAATCGAAAAAAAGCAAGCCGCTGCAAAGCTGCGTAAGCCGCCGCGCGACTTCTCGTACACGCAGAACCGAGAGCTCAGCTGGCTGCGCTTTGACAACCGTGTGCTTGACGAAGCCTTCGACGAGACCGTTCCGCTGTTCGAGCGGCTAAAGTTCGTGTCGATTTTCGAGTCTAACCTCGATGAGTTTCTCATGGTGCGCGTGGGCGGCCTGTCCGATCTGGCAGAGCTCAAAAAACAGCCTGTCGACAACAAGAGCAATATGACCGCCTCCGAACAGGTCGATGCTGTCATGGCCGAAATGCCCGGGCTCCTTACCCGATGGGAGTCCATCTTTAAGAGCATCGAGGGCAAGCTCGACACCCTGGGCGTTCACCGCGCCCGCATCGATTCGCTTACGCCCGAGGAGCGCACCTTTGTAACCCGTTACTTCCAGGCCTACGTGTCGCCGGTCATCTCACCGCTGGTGATTGACCCGCGCCACCCCTTCCCCAACCTGCGCAACGGCGCACTCTACCTGGCCTGCGGCCTGGACGGCGTCACCGACGAGGAGAGTCTGCTGGGCCTTATCGAGATTCCCACCTCGATGAACCGCGTGGTCGAGATCCCCTCGCCCACCGGCACCTACTCCTACATCTTGCTCGAGGACGTCATCCTCGCCTGCCTGGACAGCTGCTTTGGCTCCTATAAGCCGCTCGACCGCGCGCTCATCCGCGTCACCCGCAACGCCGACATCGACCCGGACGGCGAGGGCGTCGAGGAGGAAGAGGATTACCGTCAGCACATGAAGCGCATCCTCAAGAAACGCTTGCGCCTGCAGCCGGTGGTGCTCGCGGTCTCGGGGTCGCTCGAGAAGGCGACGCTCAAGACCATCCGCAAGGCGCTCGAGCTTTCTCGCCGCTCGGTCTTTACCTGCGATATCCCGCTCGACCTGGGCTACGTCTTCGGCATTGAGGGCAAGATTCCCGAGCATCTACGCAACGAGCTCCTCTTTACGCCGTTTAAGCCGCAGCCCAACCCCACCATCGACATGTCCCGTTCCATCCGCGAGCAGGTGCTGCAGCACGACAAGCTGCTCTTTTACCCTTACGAGGCCATGAATCCGTTCTTGGACCTGGTGCACGAAGCAGCCTACGACCCCGAGTGCATCTCGCTGCGCATCACGCTCTACCGCGTGGCCAAGCAGAGCCGCCTGTGCGAGTCGCTGATCGATGCCGCCGAGAACGGCAAAGAGGTCACGGTGCTCATGGAGCTCCGCGCGCGCTTTGACGAGCAGAACAACATCGAGTGGGCCGAGCGCCTGGAAGAGGCCGGCTGCACCGTCATCTACGGCTCCGAGGGCTTTAAGTGCCACTCCAAGATCTGCCAGCTCACCTATCGCGAGGGCATGGCGCTAACGCGCCTAACGCTGCTGGGCACCGGCAACTTTAACGAGAAGACGGCCAAACTCTACAGCGACTTTATGCTCATGACCGCCCACCCCGGTATCGGCGAGGACGCCAACCTGTTCTTCCGCAACCTGTCGCTGGGCAATCTGCGCGGCGATTACCGCTTCCTGGGCGTGGCGCCGGTCGGTCTCAAGCCGCTCATCATGCGCGGCCTGGACCGCGAGATCCAGCGCGCCCTCGCTGGCGAGCCCGCCCGCGTGTTCTTTAAGCTCAACTCGCTCACCGACCGCGAGGTCATCGACAAGATCGCCGAGGCATCGTGCGCAGGAGTCCGCGTGGACATGATCATCCGCGGCATCTCGTGCCTCAAGCCGGGAGTTCCTGGCAAGACCGAGAACGTGCATGTCCGTTCTATCGTCGGACGCTTTTTGGAGCATGCCCGTGTTTACGCTTTCGGCGTGGACTCGGACATGATTTACCTGAGCTCGGCCGACATGATGACGCGCAACACCGAGCACCGCGTGGAGATCGCCTTCCCCGTGCTCGACCCCACCTGCCGCGCCCTGGTGCACGAGTACATGGGTATGCAGCTGCGCGACAACGTGAAAGCCCGCAGCCTGACAAGTGACGGCACCTGGGTTCCCGTGGAGCGTACAGGGGGTGAGAAACCCTTCAACTCGCAGGAAGCCCTGCTGGAGCGTGCCTACCGCAACGCCGAGGCCGCGCCCGAGCCCGTCATTGAGGCAAAGCCCGCCCCTTCTCCTGAGCCGCAGCCGGCCACGCCCGAGGTTCAGAAGGTCCAGGCGACCGTCATTGAGCCCGAGCCCGCACCTGTACCTCAGCCCGAGCCGCAGGTCACCAAGCCCGCACCCGAGACGAGCGCCCGTCGCGATAAGCCCGCCGGCAAGACCAAGGCCATCGAGCGCCATCGCCCCGGTCGTGTGCGCATGGGCCTGGGCCTGATCGGCCTGGGTCTTAAGACGCTCATTACCGGCAAGACGAAATAGTCGTTTGTAGAAGCAGTTTGTAGAAGCGCCCCGCATTTGAGGAAAGCCTCGGATGCGGGGCGCTTTTCCCTGCTACCATGGTGCGAACAACAACACGAATGACAGGCAGGGATATGAAGCTCACTATAGAATCGATGACCTACGGCGCCGATGGGCTGGCGCACGCCGACAACGGCAAGGCCGTCTTTGTGCAGGGCGCCGTGGCAGGCGACACCGTCGAGGCCGAGGTCGTACAGGACGGCAAGTCGTTCATGCGCGCCCGCACGACCGAGATTCTGGAGCCGAGCCCCGATCGCATTCAGCCCCCCTGCCCCTTCGTTGGCATCTGCGGCGGTTGTTCGTGGGGCAATCTCTCACGCACGGCACAGCTTGCCGCCAAGGAGCAAAACCTGCGCTCCACGCTCGAGCGCATCGGCAAGTTCGCTCCTGAGCAGGTCGATAAGTTGGTACAGCCCATCTGCCACACCAAGGACGACTGGGGCTACCGCAATAAAATCGAGCTCGAACCGACCGTCGTCAACGGTCGCGTGCGCCTTGGCATGCACGGTGTCGACCCCAGCAAAATCGTGACCGTCGATGCGTGCCCGCTGTTCGATAAGCGCTTCCCGAAGGCGCTCAAATCGGTCGTCGGCGCACTCAACTATCTAAGCGGCAGCCATGACTTGGGGCTCGAACGCGTGGGCATTCGCGCATCGCGCCGCACCAAGGCGCTCGAGGTTGCACTCTGGACGCCCACAGGCTCTTTTCCGCGCTCGCAAGTCTCCCGCGTGCTGGCGGACGCCGCTCATCCCACGAGCATCGTGCGTGTGATGAGCAAGGGCGAAAAGAAGGCCCGTCGCGTCTCCAAGGTTGAGATGCTCGCCGGCGAGGGCTCCTGGACCGAGAACATCGCCGATGGCCAGATGCGCTTGTCTGCCCCGTCGTTTTTCCAGGTCAACACCAAGGGTGCCGAAATTTTGATTGAGCTCGTTATGGCGGCGCTCGACCCGCAAGAGCACGAGCTTGCCGTGGACCTGTACTGCGGCGCCGGAACCTTTACCCTGCCGCTCGCCCGCCGCTGCGACTTCGTCGCCGCCGTCGAGGCCTACGGCCCGGCCGTGCGCGACCTGCGCCGTAACCTGGAGATCAACAAGCTTGATAACGTCGACGTCATTGGCGGAGACGCGGTGCGCGAGTTCCCCGACCAGGATGCCGACGTCTTGGTGGTCGACCCGCCGCGCGCAGGCCTCGCCCCCGAGGCGATCGACCTTATCGCCAGCACGAGTGCTCGCGATGTCGCCTACGTGAGCTGCGACCCGGCCACCCTGGCGCGCGATCTCAAACGCTTTGTCGAAGAAGGCACCTTCTCCCCCGTCAAGATCACGCCAGTCGACCTGTTCCCGCAAACCTTCCACTGCGAGACCGTCGTCCACCTTAGGCGCAACTAGTCACTCAATCATTGCTCAGATAAATCATTGAGAAATCGAGCGTGGCAAGCGGAGGTCTTCGGGGTATAAGACGGCTAATTGTATGCCGCCTATGAAAGGAACCCTCATGCCCAGCGTTGCCGTTCTCGCCGCCGATGGCTTTGAAACTATTGAATGCTTGACCATGGTCGATGTCATGCGTCGCGGCGGTGTGCGTGCCACGCTCGTCTCGATTATGCCCACACGTGAGGTCGTAAGCTCGCTGCAGATCCCCGTGACCTGCGATGCGCTCTTTGATGAGATCAACTTTGACGAGTACGACTGCGTCGTGCTGCCCGGCGGCTTGCCCGGTGCCACCAACCTGCGTGCCGATCAGCGCGTCTGCGACGTGGTCTGCGAGTTCGCCGCGACCAAGCACGTTGCCGCCATCTGCGCCGCCCCGTTTATCCTGGGCGAGCTCGACCTACTCGAGGGGCGCCACGCCACGTGCTTCCCTGGCTTTGAGAAAAGCTTCCCCGAAGGCGCCTATACCGGCGAGAAGGTTACGCAAGACGGCAACATCATCACCGCCAGCGGCATGGCCCAGTCGCTCCCCTTTGCGCTTGAGCTGCTGCGCACGCTCGCCGGCGACAAGGCCGTCGAGAAGGTCGCCGAGGGCATTCAGCTATGATTTTGGCTTCGCAATCACCGCGCCGCATCGAGTTGATGCGCGAGGCGGGCTATGACATTCGCGTGATTCCCGCAGATATCGACGAAACGCCTTTTGATGGCGAAGCTCCGCTTACACTCGTCGAGCGCTTGGCGCGTGCCAAAGCCGCCGCCGTTGCCGCCGAGCATGCCGAGCCCAACGAACTGACCGTCGCGGCCGATACTATTGTCACCTTTGACGGCCAAATTTTGGGCAAGCCGGCAGACGGGGACGAGGCGCGCACCATGCTCCGCGAGCTTTCGGGCCGCACGCACCAGGTCGCAACCGGCGTCTGCATCGTTAAAGCCGGCGACGCTACAGCTCCGCATGCCGCCGAGAGCCTGTCGTTTGTCGATGTGACCGACGTGACGTTCTATGAGCTTACCGAAGAGCAGATCGAGCGCTATGTTGCCTCCGGCGAACCCATGGACAAGGCCGGGGCCTACGGCATCCAAGGCACAGGCGGCCGCATGCTTGTGCACGATATTTCGGGTGACTTCTACAACGTGGTGGGCTTGCCCATCGCTCGCGTCGCACGCGCGATTCAAAAACTCTCGTAATTGCATCTGGCGCTGGGTATCCCCCAGCGCCTACAATTTTGCCGTACCGTACGGATCCCGACCGGGCATAAGGCCCGGCGGAAAACCGATAGGAGAACACATGGACACACTGCTCGAAGCCATCGATGTTTGCAATGTCGATGGCTTTTGCTTTGGCAACTATACGGACGAGGAGGCTGGCACCGGCTGCACCGTAATCGTGGCGCCCGAGGGTGCCACCGGTGGCGTTGACGTACGTGGTGGCGCCCCCGCTTCGCGTGAGACCGACCTGCTGCGTCCCGAAAACACCGTCGATAAGGTCCACGCCGTCTGCCTTTCGGGCGGATCGGCCTTTGGCCTCGAGGCTGCAAGCGGCGTGGCCCGCGAACTCGAGAGCCGCGGCATTGGTCTGCCCGTCGGCCCCACGCAGGTGCCCATCGTGTGCTCCAGCTGTATCTTCGACCTTGCCTTTGGCGACCCCACCGTTCGCCCCGACATTGAGGCCGGCATCGCCGCCGTGCGCGAGGCGCTCGACCACACCCCCACCAAGCTCGAACAGGGCAACGTAGGCGCCGGCACGGGCGCTACCGTGGGTAAGCTCATGGGCCCCGCCACCTGCATGAAGGCCGGCCTTGGCGCTGCCGCCGTGGCGCTCGACCCCATCAAGGTGGGCGCCGTGGTCTCGGTCAACGCCTGCGGCAACGTTGTCGACCCCTTCACCGGCGAGTGGGTCGCCGGTATGCGTGCCGCAGCCGATAGCGACCAGATCGTCGACATGGAACTCGCAGCCTTTGCCGCCGCCGGATCCATGCAGATGCCGCTCGACCGCACCAACACCACCATCAGCTGCATCGTCACCAACGTGGAACTCACTAAGGCACAAGCCACCAAGGTCTCTCAGATGGCCGCAGACGCCTACGCACACGCCATCCGTCCCACGCACACCACCAACGATGGCGACACCATCTACACCCTCGCCAGCGGCAAACTGGGCGCCCAGGCAAGCGCCGCCGTTCCCCTAGACCTGCTGGGCATGCTCGCCGTAAGGGCTTTGCAAACCGCCATCGTAAACGGAGCCAAAACCGCCAAAACCTCCCACGGCATCCCCGGCGCCGCGAAGTAAACTAGCTCGTCCGGTTGCCCGGTGGGTCTTGGTTATATTTGCTGCTCTACAGTCCTGGCTCGCACGAAGAGCACATTAAATGCTCTTCGGCTCGTGCGGAACTCGCGACAAACATAACCAAGACCCACCGGGCAACCTACCAACCAAAATCTTTTCAGCTCAGACCCCTGTGTACCGCGCGTCTAAGATCTTCAAATTCAAATAACCTGACAATCGATTCTTATAGCAGAGGCCCCTTGGCCTTTAGTTTGCTACAAGTTCCGCACGAGCCGGAAAGCACTTAATGTGCTTTCCGTGCGAGCAGGACTGTTCGCAGTAGCAAACTAAAGGCCAAGGGGCCCAGTCAACCTATCAGCAGCGATTACTCAGCAGCTAGTTGAATTTGAAGATCTTTGAGGCAAGACGGTATAGGCCGAGTGTGGTTTTGTCTCCGGCGCGACCGCGGAGGTTGGTGAAGAAGCCGACCACGCCGTAGCGAGCACGACGATACATGCGCTCATCGTAGGCCTTCAGGTCCGCCCACAGCGTCTTCAGGCGCTCGTCGGCGCAATCCTCGTCGGAAAGCTTGGTGAGCACCGAGCAGATCGCCATCATCATAGTGAAATAACCCATCATGTACGAGCGCAGACGCGACGACTCAACATCGCTGTACAGGTGGAACGACTCCATCATGATGCGCGTCACACGGAACTGCTGGTCCAGGCGCTTGACCATCGTGGCCTCGTTGACGCTCTGGCCCTCGCGACCGATAAAGTAGCGATAGAGGTCGATGTCGGCGTAGTACATGGTCTTGCAACGCGGCAGCGGCACGTAGGCGTAGATGTTGTCCACATAGAACGTGTGCGGCGGCATGGGCAGGTTGGACTCGCGCAGCACATCCGTGCGATAGCACAGGCTGTGCATGAGCAGATTCTGGTCCAAACGGAAATGGCCGATCTGGTCCCAGGTAAAGATCTTTTTTCGAGGCAGGGCAAACTTGTAACCAATGGCCGTATGCGTACCCTCGTAAACCTTCTCGTACACGTAGTTCGAGATAAACAGGTCAACGCGCTGGTCGCGCTCTTCAAAGCCGCGCAGAATCGACAGCATGGTCGAAAGGGCAGCGCCGTCAAGCCAGTCGTCCGAGTCGACGACCTTGTAGTAGGTGCCCTGCGCCTCGCGCAGACCCGAAAGGACGGCAATACCGTGGCCGCCATTCTCCTGGTGCACCGCGCGGATGATTCCAGGATAACGGGCCTCCCACTCGTCGGCCTTGGCGGCCGTCTCGTCCTTGGAGCCGTCGTCCACCACGATAATCTCGATATCGGTGGCGTAATTGCTCCCCTCCAAGATGGAGGTGATGCAATGGTCCATGTCCTTGGCGGCGTTATACGAGGGAATACCGAATGTTATGACTTTATGCATGGCAGGCGATAATCTCATCCGAAAGATCGAGGGCGGAATTGGTCACGGCATCCATATCGTAGTAACGATACTCGGCCAGACGACCCACCGGGTGGAAGTTTGTCAGGTTCTGGACGCGCTCAAGATAGCGCTCATAGAGCTCACGGTTCTCGGGCTCAAGAATGGCGTAATACGGCGTCTCGCCCGAGCCGGGCGTATAGGCCTTGGAGTACTCCTTCATGATGGTGGTCTTGCCGGGCAGGACCTGACCAGTCATGTTCTTGAACTCGGTAATGCGGGTGTAGTCCTCGCTCGTGGTGTAGTTGACGGTGCCCACGGGCTGGAACTGATCCATATCGAGCGTCTCGAACTTCATGTCGAGCGTGCGGTACGGCAGCGCGCCCAGGTCGAGGTTGAACAGCTCATCGAGCGGACCGGTATAGACGATCTCGCCGCCGTAGACCTTGCCGTCGACCTTGACGGTGGTCTCGTCGATCTCGAAGAGATCGCGAGCATCCACGTCGCAGAACACATCAATCAGGTCGTGGTCGAGCATGTGCTCAAACAGCGCCGTGTAGCCATCCTGCGGCATACCCTGGAAGGGGGCCTGCGGGAAGTAGCGGTCATCGTCGCCCACAAAGACGGGAACGCGGCCGGTGATCGAGGGATCGATCTGGTCGGGCGTCTGGCCCCACTGCTTCATGGTGTAATGCAAAAAGACGTTCTCGTAGACGTAATCGGCGACCTCGGCCAAGTCGGGGTCGTTCTTCTTACGCAGCTCCATGATGGGCACTTTGACATCCTTGCCAAAGGTCTCCACGAGCTTCTGATACAGCTCCTCGCCGCGCTCATCACCAAAGGCGAGCTTGAGACTCGCATGGTTGAAGGGCACGGGCATAAGGGTACCGTTGATGTTGGCGAGCACCTTGTGCTGATAATCCGTCCACTTGGTAAAGCGCGACAGGAAATTATGCACGCGCTCGTTAAAGGTGTGATAGATATGCGGACCGTACTCGTGGATCAGGATTCCGGCCTCGTCAGTGCAGTCATAGGCATTGCCCGCAATGTGGCTACGGCGCTCCAAAACGGCAACACGATAGCCGATGGTCTCGGCAAGACGGCGGGCGCAAACGGCACCGGCATATCCAGCACCGACGACAATCATGTCGTACGCGCCGGCGTTAAAGCCTTCAGGCAGGCCTGAGGTAATCTGCATCGATACTCCTTGTCAAAAGCCACGGGCTCGTTAGCTGGGCTTTTCTCGAACATTCTTCGAGACATATTTATCAGATCGATTATAGCGCTAATGCGTCCTATAATGAGCTTGCCACACAAGGAAAGCTCAAGCACCGCGGCGTACAAATTTGAAAGGTAAACCCGCTAGCAGCGGGTTTATTCGTGAACAGCCGGGCGCCTGGAGCTTAGTGAAACGCTTGTAAGGAGTAACATGAGCGATTTCCTGAACCGTATGAAGTCTGCCGCCAAGGCCGACCTTAAGACGATCGTCCTGCCCGAGGGCGAGGATCCGCGCACCATCGTCGCGGCCACCAAGATCATCGAGGAGGGCCTGGCAAAACTCGTCATCCTGGGCAACCCCGATGAGATCAACGTTCCCGGCGCCACCGTCATCGATCCGCGCAATGCCGAGAAGCACGAGGAGTACGCGCAGAAGTTTGCCGAGCTCCGCGCCAAGAAGGGCGTCACCATCGAGCAGGCTCGCGCCCAGGTGATGGACGCCACCTACTTTGGCACCATGATGGTCAAGATGGGTGACGCCGACGGCCTGGTCTCCGGCGCCTGCCACTCCACCGCCGACACCCTGCGCCCCGCGCTGCAGATCCTTAAGACCGCCCCGGGTACCAAGCTGGTCTCGGCCTTCTTCGTGATGTGCACCGACACCCCGCAGTTCGGCACCGACGGTACGCTGATCTTCGCCGACTGCGGCCTCAACATCAACCCGTCCTCCGACGAGCTATCCGAGATCGCCATCGCCTCCGCTCACTCCTGGTCCACCTTTATGGGCAGCGTCGAGCCGCACGTGGCCATGCTCTCCTACTCCACCATGGGCTCCGCTGGCGGCGAGGTCGCCAAGAAGGTCCAAGAGGCCGTGAAGTTCTGCAAGGAGAAGGCACCCGAGCTCGCCATCGACGGCGACCTGCAGCTCGATGCCGCTATCGTCCCCACCGTCGCCCAGCTCAAGGCTCCCGGCTCCTCTGTCGCCGGCAAGGCCAACGTGCTCGTGTTCCCCGACCTCGAGGCCGGCAACATCGGCTACAAGCTGGTCCAGCGCTTCGCCGGCGCCGACGCCTACGGCCCCATCCTGCAGGGCATCGCCAAGCCGGTCAACGACCTGTCGCGCGGCTGCTCTGCCGACGACATCGTGGGTGTCGTGGCCATCACCGCCGTCCAGGCTCAGATGGCTGAGTAGCGGACGTATCCCCTCGGGACCCTACAGGGTAAAGCTCTGAAAACGTCCTCGGACATGTCGGAAGCCCCCGCTGTGCACTACGTGCGGCGGGGGCTTCCTCCGTCCTGCGGAATGTTTCAGAGCTTTACCCTGTAGGGTCCCTGCCGCTACGTGGCAGCTAAGGAATCTGGAGTGGACGGCGGCTTGGCTACGAGCTGGGGCTGAGGATCTGAATGAATGGGTCCCGTTGTTGAGAGCACATGCGTTTGGGATCGATCACTTTGGATCCGAAAGGCGGAGTGCGGCCGCCGTCCCCCTGACAACAAAAAGGCCTCCGAAGCCGTTTGCTCTGGAGGCCTTTCGTTTAATTGCAAATGAGCGCTAGTTGTTCTTGGTCAGACGCTCAACGTCGTGGGCGATCATGTATTCCTCGTCGGTGGGGATGACCATGACCGTGACGGCGGAACCGGCGGCGCTGATGACCTGCGGGCCGTTACCCACGGCCTCGCGGTTCTTGTTGTTGTCGATGCGCACGCCCAGCCACTCGAAGCAGTCGCAGAAAGCCTTGCGGATCGACCAGTCGTTCTCGCCAATGCCGGCGGTAAAGGTAATGGTGTCCACGCCCGCCATTGAAGCGATCATGGAGCCGGCCTGCTGCATGGCCTTGTAGGCGAACATATCGAAGGCAAGCAGGCAGCGCTCGTCGCCCTCGGAGGCGCGCGTACGGATGTCGCGGGCGTCGTTGGAGATGCCCGAAATGGCAAGCAGACCAGACTGCTTGTTCATCATGTCATCGACTTCCTGGTAGCTGTAGCCGCCCTCGCGCTGCAGGTAGCACACGGTAGCCGGGTCTATGGAACCACAACGGGTGCCCATCATCAGGCCGTCGAGCGGAGTTAAGCCCATCGTGGTGTCGCGGCAGACGCCGTCCTCAATGGCGGCGAGCGAAGCGCCGTTGCCCAGATGACACGAAAGCAGACGGTGGCAGCGCGAACCCAGGATCTCCTTGGCCATCATCCACTCATAGCGGTGGCTTGTGCCGTGGGCGCCGTACTTGCGCACGTGATACTTGTCACGCACGTCCTTGGGCAGGGCGTAGGTGTAGGCGACCTCGGGCATAGTCATGTGGAACGAGGTGTCGAAGACGGCCACGTTGGGCAGCTCCGGATACTTCTCGCGACAATACTCGATTGCCGCTGCCTCGCCGTAGTTGTGTAGCGGGGCAAGCGGTGCCACCTCGAGGATCTTAGCCATGACCTCATCGTCGACGACCGCGGAATCATCGAAGTACCAGCCACCCTGAACGATACGGTGGCCGATGCCATCGATCGTAAAGTCGGTCTTCTCGAGCTCTTCGAGCACGCGTGCGATAGCCGAACGGTGATCCGGGAAGGGGGCCTCCTCGGTTTGCTTGGCGCCACCGTTCTCGGAGTGGCCAAAGATGCCCACGTCCGAACCGATACGTTCGCAGTTGCCCTTGGCGAAAACCTCGCGGGTATCGGTATCCAAAAGCTGATATTTAAGGCTTGAGCTACCGGCGTTGACAACAAGTACGTTCATGAGACTCCTTTGCAGTGCGATACGGTCGGCGCAGACCCCTTAAGGCGGCCGCATGTTAATAAGAAGTTATCACAACTTAATAAATAACTATCAGGCATATCGCCCAACGAGCACAAAAGAGGGGCCGAACGGCGCTCGGTCGTCCAGCCCCTCCCCTTTTGCAATTACTTGCCGTTGACGATGCGCTCGACGTCGGAAGCGATCATGAACTCCTCGTCCGTGGGGATAACAAAAATCTTAACCTTGGAATCCTTGGCAGACAGGCACCATGCGCCGTCACCACGCAGGGCGTTGCGGGCATGATCCATCTTGACGCCCATAAAGGCCAGGCGGTCGGCCACGCCGGCGCGGACGGCAGGAGCGTGCTCACCGATGCCGGCAGTGAAGACCAGGGTGTCCATACCGCACATGGAGGTGGCCATCTCGGCAGCCTTGGCGGCAATCTTGTAGACGAACATATCGAAGGCAAGCTGGGCCTCGGGGTCACCGGCGGCGGCGAGCTCCTCGACGTTGCGGCAGTCGTTGGTCTTGCCGCCGGTCACAGCCAAAAGGCCGGACTTCTTGTTCATCATCTCGTCGACCTCGTCGAAGGTGTAGCCGCCCTCGCGCTGCAGGTAGCACACGGTAGCCGGGTCGATGGAGCCGCAGCGGGTGCCCATCATGACGCCGTCGAGCGGCGTCAAGCCCATGGTGGTGTCCATGCACTTGCCGTCCTCGATAGCACACAGGGAAGCGCCGGAGCCGATATGGCACACGACGACCTTGCGGGCCCCGCCGTTGGTCATCT
The DNA here is from genome assembly GCA_902399975.1 of Coriobacteriaceae bacterium. GTDB lineage: Bacteria > Actinomycetota > Coriobacteriia > Coriobacteriales > Coriobacteriaceae > Collinsella. The sequence goes on from CABOHA010000005.1 coordinate 12,870, forward strand.
CGGCGACCTTCTTGGAGATGTAGCGGTAGCTGGTGCCGTGGGCGCCGTACTTACGGATGTGCAGCTTGTCGCAAACATCCTTGGGCAGAGCGTAAGTCTTGGCAACCTCGGGCATGTTGAAGTGGAAAGCGGTGTCATAGACCGTGACGTTGGGCAGGTCGGGATACTGCTCGAGGCAGTACTCGATAACGTTGGCCTCGGGGTTATTGTGCAGCGGGGCGAGCGGAGCGACCTCGCGGATCTTGGCGAGGACGTCCTCGTCGACGAGGGAGGAATCACCGAAGTACCAACCGCCCTGAACGATACGGTGGCCGATACCCTCGATCTTGACGCCGTTGGCCTCGAGGTCCTTCAGGACGACCTCGATGGCGACCTTGTGGTCGGGGAACTCGATGTTCTCGGTCACCTTCTTGGAGCCGTTGGCAGCGTGGGTGAAGGTACCGCCGGTAAAGCAGACGCGCTCGCAGGAGCCCTTTGCGGACACCTTGTGGGACTTGGTATCGATGACCTGATACTTAAGGGTCGAAGATCCTGCGTTGACGACCAGAACGTTCATGTGTCTCCCTACTAACAGGCGGTGTGGCGCCGCCAGGTTACATACGCTTCAATAATAAACCCAAACGCCCTCGCGCTCGGGTTTATTGCGTTGATATATAAGTTATCGGTGCCCAAATACTCATGACCTTTGGCGTGTAAGACGAAATAGCGCGGGGATATACACAAGGGAAGAAATCCCGAGCGCGACAAGCAATACGACTCGAATGCCCGCAACGCTACTCAACACAGCGTTGAGCAGATAGAAAAGAACGGCACCCACCGCCACCATCTGGCTTTGAACCGAAATCAGTGAACAGCGCATCGAAGAATCGGCTGCCTTTTGAAAAATTGAGTATTTAATTGGAGCAAATAACGAGTACGCAACCGTCTGCAGCACATAGAACACGGGCAGCAAATTAGCCGGAGTAAGGGGAATCAAAAACAAAGCTGTCAGGAAAAGGCGCACGATGCCGCAAATACGCGCAAAGCGGCCCTTGTCGACATGAGCAATCGCACAGGGCACAATAAGTCCCATGGAGGCCGAGGCAAGGAGCTGGACCGCAATGGTCACACCCGAAGCGACGGCATTCATTCCGCGACCCGCAAGCAGCAGTGAGAAAAAGTCTTCCAGGGCGACAAAAGCAAATGCCTGAGAACAGTCCATGATGAACGCTGAACGAAGAATGCCATTACCCGCAATAGCGGTACCGATCATCTTCGGGCTCATTCCACGCTCAGGTGTCGCCGCAGTGCCCCCTCTTCGCATTTCAGGAATGCAGACAACGACAACCAACGTCAACACCATTGCGATGATATCTGCCGAAAGACCAATGAGATATGCACCGACGGACGAAATGAAACCGCCCACGCAAGCGGAGATGGCATAAGAGGCATAGAAAACAAATCGCTCAACGACATTAAGTCTTACGAGCTGGTCCTGAGAGACGCTGTCAATGTAAATCGCTTCGATGGATCCGCTCACACACGCAACGGCAAAACCCTTGAGAGCGAACGCACCGATTAAAAGCAGGGGAGAACGGACGAGAAGCAGGGCGGCGTAGTATCCAAGCATTCCCACGACGCCAACGAGACCGCTTGTCTTTCGTCCAAACCTATCAGCAATATAGCCAGTGGGAACTTCAAGGATGAACTTGCTCACTTGATATGCAATCATCATGCTAGAAATCGATACCATCGAAAGTCCGACGAACTCAAGGTAGACAGTTAGAAAATACAAGATGGTGCTGAAGTTCGACAGAAAAACGAACGTCATATAAAGCAAGACCGTACGGTTTTTCATGCTCCACCCTCCAAGAGTCAGCAATCTAAATCGGAATCTTGGAAAAGCATGAGGGCAAAGCTGTCAGCTATGTGTTACAAGGCGTCAATAATCACTTGATGCCTCGAAGCCAATTAATCTCACGAAGCAAGATGACGCAATAGGTGCAGAAAAACCGTCTGGTGTCGATCAGTCCAGGCATTTTGTCGATAGCAAAAGTAGATGGGCAAGGCTACGTCACGCGAACCTTCAATGGAGCACTCGCTCACTTCCAATACATCTGATGCGAGAGAAGAGCCAGAAAAACTCAATATCAATCCCCCGGCTTGAAGAAACTCAGTCTGCGCCCTGTTTCCGTATTCAACATCACGGAAGCGAAAATTGACGAGCTGGGCTTCGGGACATTGATTGATTGCATTGAGACAGGGTGACAAATTAATGGGAACAGCGAGCCTGCCGCCCAGTAACTCGCGAATGGTCATGGCTCCCACAGATTGATGACCCGCTGGGCATGAAAGAACCTTGAGCTCCTTTTCACCCAAATATTTTGAAGAAAGGACGCTGTCCCGTGGTTCCTCGAATGAGATAGCCGCATCCGAAATGCCAAGCACAAGTGATTCAAAGCATGTGGCCGTTGGCTGATGCCACACATCAAGGTGAATCTGAGGGTGCGAGCGTTCAAACGAGTCATACCAGCTTTCGGCAAAAAGGCGCCCCCGCCCATGAAGGCAGGGGGCGTAAAGACGAAAGTGGCCATCGGGCGAAACGCCGTCGCCCCTCGATTGAGCGTACTTTTTGAGATCGTCGACTTGCGCCAGGATCACGCGCGCACGACGCGCAAATTCTCTGCCCGCCGGAGACAAAACAGCCTCCCCCGCCGATCGGTCGAGCAAAACAATCTGATACTCAGATTCCAGCTTTTTGATTGCCGACGAAACGGCCTGCGGACTCACATGAACGGCGCGAGCTGCTTTGCGCACGCCGCCATAGTTCGCTACCGCTTGAAGGTATTCGAGTTGAGAAAGCTGCATAGATTACTCCAAAGGCAGCCAAGTCGACGGGCCAAGCGCCCTCAGATGAGGTTCTCGCCCAGGTTTTTGCCGCCGAGGACGTGCATGTGGAAGTGCATGACGGTCTGGCCGGCGTTGACGCCCTTGTTGGAGATGACGCGGAAACCGTCCTCCAGACCCTTGGCCTTGGCGACCTCCTGGATGGCGTGAGCTATGGCGCCCATGGTCTCGGCGGGTACGTTGTCGGCGATGTCGCTGTAGTGCTTCTTAGGGATCACGAGCGTGTGGACCGGCGCCTGCGGGTTGAGGTCGTCGAAGGCGATGACCTGGTCGTCCTCATAGACAACGGTCGAGGGGATCTCGTGGTTGGCAATTTTACAGAAGATGCAATCGCACATAGCTGGTTCCTTTCTTACAGACCAAGGTAATTATATTTGGTCAAGATGCTTAGAACGAAAGGTTATCATCGGTGTTGGCGGCCTCGCCGTCGGCGAGCACGTCGTTGCCGTCGACGTCCTTAAGGAGCACCGAGACCTTCTGCTCGGCATCGGACAGGCGGGTGCGCAGGCTTTTGAGGAGCTCGACGCCGCGGGTGTAGCTCTCGAGCGACTCCTCAAGCTCCATATCGCCCGACTCCAGGCTGCGGATGATGAGCTCCAGCTCCTGCGAGGCCTGCTTGTACGTAAGCTGCTCGACCGGGGTCTTCTCTGCCATATCTGTTTCCTTTCCTAAGGGTCTATCACTGCGAAACGCGGTCTACTCGACCGTATCGACCGTTGCTGCCACGTTGCCGTCTGCCATGCGCACGCGAATGGCGTCGCCAGGCTTAAAGGTCTTGGCACTCGTAGCCACACCATCATCGCTGTACGCGATGGAATAGCCGCGAGCAAGCACTTTGAGCGGCGACAGGGCATCGAGCGACGCTGCCGCACGGCTGAGGTCGGACGCTGGCTTGCTGAGCATCGTGCGCCCTTGATGCTCTAGGCGGGAACTCGCAAGCGTGAGCGCATGGCGCTTACCACCGAGCCCCGAGGTGCTTGTAATCAGACGCTCGGGCAAGCGCTCAAAGTTGGAGCGGAATGTCCCGACCGAGCGTACTATGGCGCCCGACAGGCGATCGGCAGTCAGCGCAAGCTCCGATTCGCGACGCTCGACCATAAATGTGGGGTCGTTGAGGCACGGGCGACACGCAGCGGCATCGAGCGCATCACCCAAGCGAGCCGTATAGGTGTCCCAGGCACGACGGCCGCGTTGGTCGAGCATTTCCAGATCGACCTGATCAGACCCGATCATCGAAGCCATCGCGGCGCCCAGACGCTGATGGCGCGTCTCGAGCACGTCGGCCAACTCCGTCATAGCCGGCGCCACCGATTCTGCCGCTGCCGTTGGCGTGGAGGCGCGACGGTCGCTCACCATGTCGCAGATCGAGGTATCGGGCTCATGCCCAATGCCCGTCACCACAGGCACGGGACAGGCTGCCACCGCACGGGCAAGCTCCTCGTCGTTAAAGGTCATGAGGTCCTCAAAGGAGCCGCCGCCGCGCACCAGCAAAATACAGTCGGGCGCCGGCGCAATGGAAGCGGCGCGGCGCAGGCCCTCAATGAGCTCGGCCGGCGCACCCTCGCCTTGAACCTTGGCGCCCACGCAGACGAGCTCGACGAGCGGGTTGCGACGACGCAATGTGCGCTTGACGTCGTCGATTACGGCACCCGAAAGCGAGGTGACAACCGCCACGCGGGAGCAGAACACCGGAATGCGGCGCTTGCGCGCTTCGTCCATCAGGCCCTCGCGGCGTAGCTTTTCGGCCAGTTGCGCCACTTGTTGACGCAGCAGACCCTCCCCCGCCAGCGAGAACGAGCGGGCAACGAAGCTCATGCGACCCGTAGGCTTGTAGAGATTGAAGCTGCCCTTAAAGCTCACCTGCATGCCGTCACGCAGATCGAAGGTACGCTTGAGATAGGCACCCTTCCAGATGATGCAGTCGACGGCGGCCGAGTCGTCTTTAATCTGGAAGTAGCAGTGGCCGCTTCGGGCATTGGGGCCACGGAAGCCCGTGACCTCGCCCAGAACGCTCAGCTGCGGAATGGCATCGAGCGCACCGGCGGCGATCTCTACCGCCTGGCTCACGCTGAGCTCCTTACGCTCTTGCTCGTCCGAACCGTCGAACTCGGCGGAAACGGCATTGCCGGTCAGATTCCAGCCTGCCACGCAGCCTCCTTTCGTTATCGTGCACAAGGGCTCCGGCCCTGCGCAAATTCAAGTCCAACACATAGTACAGCGCCGCGGGGACACAAATCTCCGCGGCGCCTGTCAAGCCAATTTGTTATCGGTTGGAGTTTCTGTTGTAGCGAGCCATAAGATAGAGCAGCTGAATGATCGAAGTGAGCGCTGCAGCCACATAGGTAAGCGCGGCTGCCGTCAGGACCTTCTTGGCACCGTTGACCTGCTTGGAACTCATACCCGACTGCTCGATGTACGCCACGGCGCGGCGGCTGGCATCGATCTCGACCGGCAGTGTAACCAACTGGAACAACACACTAAACGAGAAGAAGACCAACGCGAGGGTTGTGAGCCCGGCAATGTTCATAAACAGGCCCAAGAGCAACACGATCGTCCAGGTGTTCTGGGTAAAGTTGACGACCGGGACCAGAGCAGCGCGTACCTTCATCATGGCATAACCACTTTGACGCTGGGCGGCATGGCCCGCCTCGTGGCAGGCCACGGCAACGCTTGCGACCGATCCGCCCGAGCGGTTGGCTTCCGAGAGATACAGGTTGTTATCCTGCGGGTTGTAATGGTCGGTGAGCTCACCGGCGACACCCTTGATACCCACGGCGCTACAACCGTTGGCATCGAGCATGCGGCGAGCGACCGTGGCACCCGTATCGCCGTCCGAGTGAACCTTGGACCAGGTTTTGTACGTCGAGTTGATATAGCTCTGCGCGGCAAGACCGAGCACTGTACAAACAAGGACAACCAGCAGGTACAGCGGGTCGATGCCAAAGCCGTATCCATAGTAATAGGGCATGCAAATTCCTCCGAATCGAGTTACACATTGGAGGCATTCTACCCACTCGCCCAGACAATGAGACACCATCGATGTTTTGTCGCTACCGGTTTGTATCGTTTGGCAAAACCGCGTAATTACAAAAGCTCGATTTTACCGTCCTTCACGGTGAGTCCCATATTGCCGGAAAGCAAATCGTCCAAGCGCGAGCCCACAAGCTCAAAGCGCCAACCTTCGCGCAGGCGGCTCTGCTCGGGATGCTCAATGTAGTCGGCCAGGTCATCGCGCGAGGCAATGACTGAGGTCGCCACACCCGAGCGCTCGGCAACCAGGCGAATAAGCGCATACATAAGGTCGGTCACGCTCTCCAGCTCCGGCGAAATCTGGCGATGTCCGCGCACCATAAGCGGCAGGCGATCGTGCGGACAGCTCGCACCGCGTTTGATGGCCATGAGTGCGCCGTCCACGTCGCGCTCCCCCAGCTGATCGGTACCGCGAATGCTGCGGAACTCCTCAACACGCGCGGGGTTGCGCTTAACCAGGGCCAGCAGCGTATCGTCGGACATGACCCACTTGCGCGGGATGTTGCGCCGCTCGGCGCGGTCCTCACGCCAGGCGGCAAGCTCGCGCGCAATGCCCAGCTGATGGCGGCTGCACGAGTTGATGCGCTTGACCTTGCGGAATGCCTCATGGCGGTCGGCGCGGTAGTGCGACTCGTCGGCTAGCGGGCGCAACTCGTCGAGTACCCAGTCCACACGGCCCAACTCGCGCAGGCGGCTCATCATCTCGGTATAGGCAACAATCAGGTACTTGACGTCATCGATCGCGTACTCAATCTGCTTATCGGTCAGCGGGCGGCGCGACCAGTCGGTCAGCGACTCGGTCTTAGGCAATGAGACACCGCAGAACGTCTGCACGAGCGCACCGTAGGAAATCTGCTGGCGCTCGCCCAAAAAGGCGGCGGCGACCTGCGTATCAAAAATCGGACGCGGCAGCGCGCCCACGGTGTGGAGCATGACCTCCATATCCTGCGAGCAGGCGTGGAAGACCTTGGTCACGCTCTCGTCGGCCATAAGCTCGGCCAGCGGCGATAGGTCGTCGATCACTAGAGGATCGACCGCGACGCTCTCGGCAGGAGTGGCAATCTGAACCAGGCACAGGCGCGGATGGAATGTGCGCTCGCGCAAAAACTCGGTATCGACGGCAATCGCGTCAAACTCACGGGCGCGCTGGCAAAAGTCGAGTAGAGCCTGATGTGTGGAAATGTACATATCAACCCATCGAATAAGGTTAGGCCCGAAAAACACGGGTAGGATATCGGCATTGCCTTACAACTATACTCGGTTAGTCACAGAACGGGAACGTAAGTATGCGCTGCCTTATCATCCACAACCCGGCATCGGGCCCCAGCTCAGATGAAATCTTCGCATTCACGCACGCCCTTGCACAGGGCGGCGACGAGGTCGTGATGCGCTTTATCGGCGATGGCATGGAGCCCGAGGACGCCGTGGCGGATGTGCGCGAGTTCGATCGCGTGGTAATTTCGGGCGGCGACGGCACCGTCTCCAACGTGCTCGACCAGATGCGCGGATGCGGCGTCCCCACGCTCGTCTTCCCCTCCGGCACGGCCTGCCTGTTCTTCAACAACATCGGCAATGCCCCCGAGGCCGCGGCGCTCGCCAAGGCCTGCCGCGTCGGCCGCACCGTCAAGGCGGATATGGGTGAGCTCTTTTGGCTCGACGAGAACGGCAACGAAAAGCGCCACGGCTTCATCATCATCGCCGGCTCGGGCTACGATGCCGAGATCATGATGAAGGCAGCCCCCACCAAAAACGATATCGGCGAGATCGCCTACTTCCTATCCGCGCTCGCCACGCCCAACCCCACGGTGGCGCACTTTACGATTGAGCATGACGGCATTGTCGAGGAACTCGATGGCATCTGCTGTATGGCCGGCAACACCTCGGTCATCCAAAACGACATCAACCTGTTCCCCGACTGTCGCATGAACGACGGCATGGTCGACATCGCGGTCATCGAGCCCGTCAAAACCGTACAGCTCCTCCCGACCGTGATCACCGCCGCACTCGACCCCGCCGGCAAGGTGCTCGGCCGTCCGCAGTTCAAGATCATCCAGACCAAAGAAGCCAAGATCACCTGCACCCCGTCGCTGGGCATGCAGTTCGATGGCGAGATCATCTCCAGCAACTCGGGCGTCTTTGGAGCCCGCGCACTTCCGAAATGCCTCGACCTCATCGTCGACGAATTCTCACCACTTGGTAAATAGGAGGACCCCGTGAACGACAATCCCCTGATCGGCTTTATTGTCATCGTCTTGGCCATGCTCGTCGGTTACGCCATCAACGTGATTCACCGCCGAAAGAAGTAAATCCACATTGGTATGATATTCATCCAGTTATCGACTCTCCCGCTGTTTATGCAAATCCTAAACAGCGGGAGAGTTTTCTTTTTGACCGCCGTCTAATGCTTTATTCAGCTACAGTAAATGCAGGGTGCCTTTATTTAACTAAAGCCATAAAATGAGTATTATTATCCGTTCATCGTATATTTCTTCACGCTCATCGAGCAAAGGCTGTTGTCGAGTGAATACTCTTTACACTTCCTTTAGGCTAGTAGATGTATTTATTAGCTGAAACTCCGTACGGTTTCGCGGGGTTTCAACAGTTGGGAGGGATTATGAGGTTTACTCATCCTGTCAACACGCTCAAGAAGCTCGGCTGCGGCCTTGCGTTTGGAGCAGCGGCTATCATGGCCATGCCGACTTCGGCACTCGCCTGCACCCAGATCTACATGGGCAGCAAGCTCACGGCAGACGGCAACACGTACTACGGCCGTTCCGAGGACTTCGGTCCGCGCTACATCAAGCACTTTGGCATTGAGCCCGCACACAAGGACGGCAACGAGTACACCTCGGTCGAGTCCGGTTTTGAGTACAAGTCCAAGGGCGCAACCTACCGCTACACCTTCGTTCGCGACAACCCCTCGCAGTGGGAAGATCGCTACGACGCATATTCCGAGGCAGGCATCAACGAGAAGGGCGTCTCCTGCTCTGCCACGTTGAGCACCTCCTATAACGAGAAGGCCGAAGAGGCCGACCCCATCACCGAGGAGACTGGCATTGGCGAATACAACTACGCCAGCGTCATTCTGGGCGAGAGTGCCACGGCCCGCGAGGGTGTCGAGCTCCTCGGCAGCCTGATTGACGAGCAGGGCGTCTGCTCCAACGACCAGATCATCATTGCCGACAACAACGAGACCTGGTTGTTTGCAGCGCTTTCCGGCCATCAGTGGATCGCCATGAGGCTCACTGACGATATCGCCTCGCTCAACCCCAACATCGGCAACCTCACCTATGACGTCGACCTCGACGACACCGAGAACTGCCTCCACTCCGAGGGCATCGAGTCTATGCCTAAGGAGAAGGGCTTTGCCGAGTACACCGACGGCAAGTTCGACGTCGCCAAGACCTACGGCGAGGAGATTGGCGAGGCCGGCATGCACCAGTGGTCGCGCTATATCCAGGGCCGCGATTACTTCATGGCTCCGCTTGCCGAGGGCACCGACTACGAGATCGTCAAGGACGAGCGCGAAGACGCTCGCGCGACGACCGGCGCCCTGGTCCACGAAATGCAGCCGCTGTTCTTTACGCCCGGCAAGTCCGACTGGAACACCTTTGAGATGATTCGTTCCTTCGCCGCTCGCGGCGAGAATGTCGCCGGCCTCAACGCCAACACCGACGGCGCCTATGCCATCGGCTCCAACCGCAACACCGAAATCCACACCTTCCAGATCCGTCACGGCATGGACCCCGAGATCGCGACCATCCAGTGGGAGATGCTATCCAACGCCGAGTTCTCCGTCGCCATCCCCCTCTATTCCGCACTGCTCACCGAGGTCAGCCCCTACTTCAGCGATCAGGATGTCTCCTTCGATCACTGCGAAGAGGAAGACGTCGTGAACAACGAGGAGCCCAAGAACTCCATCAACTACGTCCTCATGGACATCAACACGCTCGCCTATGAGAACCGCGACCACTGCGCCGCCGGCGTCCGCGCCTATCTCGACGCCCTGCAGAAGGAACTCATCGAGCAGAACCTGACCGTCGACGAGGCCATGCAGGCCGAAGAAGGCACCGAAGCCCGCACCGCCCTGGCCAACAAGGCCGGCAAGGCTGCAACCAAGAACACCTATGTTAAGTGCAAGGCCATGCTCGAGGAGATGCGCGACTACCTCCAGGAGGGCGATTTCTCCGAGGAGTTCGTCCCGAGTGACTACGATGCTGACAACGACTGCCTGGTCGAGTCCATCACCTACGCCGACGAGGCCCTTTCCGATGAGGACGTGGCCGAGCCCGAGGCCGAAAAGAAAGAGGTCACCGAGGAGAAGTCCGAGGGCAACAACATGGCCGCCATGGCCGTTGGCGCCGTCGTCATCATCGGTGTCTGCGTCTACGTGATCTATCGTCGCAAGAAGGCCTAAGGCCCTCATGTCTTAGCTGAGCGGACAAGGCAGCCATGGCAGCCTCGCCCGCTTAGCCCGCTCTTTTGACCGACGGGAAACCCGGGAAACCCGCTTGAAATCTTTTTAAAAAAGATTTCCCCGCACACACTTCGCTGTGCTATAGTGCAGCGCAACAGCAACTAGGTGCGACCGCGCCACGGCATCACGAAAGGAGCCACCAACATGAAGAACACGATGAAATCTCTCAACAACTGGTGGTGGCGTGATGCGAATACGATCGGTCGACAGTGAGTCCCTCACGCCTGTTTTTGCGCTCTAGGTGATTGGAAGGCCTCCGGTTTCGACCGGGGGCCTTTTTCTATCTCGAGCCCAATCGCATTCGCATCACGCGCCTCCGCTTTTCTCTTGCAATCCCCTTCCGAAAGGATTTTCACCATGTCTCAGAACACCACCGCCACCCAGCCCCGCACCGTCCAGACCGCCGACCGCGGCAAACTCGATGTCCGCGCCCTCGTCCTGCTCGCCATCCTGCTCGCCGCCGGCTTCATCCTCAACTTCACCGTCGGCAAGGCAATCTCGGGCATCTCGGGCGGCATGATCAGCCCCGAGTTCATCATCTCGGCCTTCTGCCTCACCATCCTGGTCGTTCGCCCCAACATCGGCCAGGCGCTCGTCATTGGCCTCATCTCGGCTGCCGTAATCCAGATCACCACCACTTCGCCGTTCATCGATTTTGCCGCCGAGGGCATCGCCGCCATGCTCATGGCCGGCATCGTCAACGGCGCCGGCAAGAACGGTCAGGTCAAGCCCGCCATCGCCATTGTCGCAACCTTCCTGACCACCTTTGTCTCCGGCGTTATCTTCATGGTCATCAAGATGGCCATGCTCGGCGTGGTTGGCGAGCTCGCCGCCGCCATGCTGCCCGTCGTCGCCATGACCGCCGTCTTTAACGCCATTCTGGTCGGTGCCCTCTACTTGCCCATCCAGAAGGCCCTTAGGCTCAATTAACCCGCTCGGCTTTACGAGCCACCCCATCTTGGCGTTCATTCGTCGCTCGCGTACCCAAGTACGCTTCGCTCCTCTTTCGCGCCAACCTGGGGCCCCTCGTAAAGCCGTCTCCGCACTCCACCAACAAAGACTGTCCCAAACAACTAGCTCTTGGGGACGTTCTTAAACGACTAGTCATGTAAGAACGTCCCCAATGACTATGAAAGGTATCCATGGAAACGATCATCAACGTCGACGATGTCTCGTTCTCCTATGGCACGCAGACCGAGCAGGCGCTCAGCCACATCTCACTCGGCGTGAACAAGGGAGATTTCATCGGCATCATCGGGTCCTCGGGCGCCGGCAAGTCCACGCTTGCCGCCTGCCTGTCGGGCGCCGTGCCCCACCACTACACCGGCACGTTCTTTGGGTCCGTCATGGTTGACGGCCACGACACCTGCGAAGCCTCGCTCACCGACGTATCGCAAATCGTCGGCAGTGTGCTGCAGGATATCGACACGCAGATGGTCGCTTCGGTCGTCGAGGACGAGATGCTCTTTGGCCTCGAGAACTTTGGCGTCCCCCATGACCAGATCGAGCAGCGCGTGAGCGAAACGCTCGAGACCGTCGGCATCAGCGACCTGCGCGACCGCGAGATCGCCACCCTCTCGGGCGGACAGAAGCAAAAGGTAGCCATCGCCGCCATCCTCGCCATGCGTCCGCGCGTCTTGGTTCTCGACGAGCCCACCGCGGCACTCGACCCTGCCAGCTCCACGCTGGTCTTCGAGACGCTGCGTGAGGCAAACCGCGCACTTGGAATCACCATCGTCGTCGTTGAGCAAAAGGTCGCCCTGCTCTCGGAGTACTGCAACCGCGTGCTCGTGCTCAACCATGGCGAAATCGCGCTGCAGGGCGAACCACACGAGGTCTTCGCGCATACCGACGAGCTCCGTGCCATCGGCGTCGACTGCCCTCGCGTCACGCGTATCTTCAATAGCCTCGAGGCCGATGGCCTGGTAAGCGGTACCCCTTGCTTGGATGTCGATGAGGCCGAGCGCCTGATTTCGGGCATCGTCGACCCCGCACGCGCGGCCAGCGAAGCCCAGGCGCCCGCCGGCTCCCCGCATGCACCGTCGTTGCGCCCTCATGCCAAGGACGCCGAACCCGTACTCACCTTCGACCATGTTGAGTTTGCCTATCCCAATGGCGGCGCCGCCGTACACGACCTCAACCTGACGCTCTATCCCGGCGAGCTCGTGGGCATCGTCGGCCAAAACGGTGCCGGCAAGACCACGCTCACCAAGCTGCTCACAGGCCTGCTTAAGCCCGCCTCGGGCAGCGTGCGCGTCACGGGACTGGATACCGCAGCCGTTCCCACGAGCCGCATCGCCCGCGAAGTCGCAACCCTCTTCCAAAACCCCGACCGCCAGATCTGCAAGGATACCGTACTCGACGAGGTCGCTTTTGGCCTGGAGCTTGCCGGCATCGACCGTGCCGAGGCCCTGCGTCGCGCTCGACTCGTTATCGACCGCTTTGGCCTGCCTGCCGATGAGGCACCTTTCTCGCTTTCGCGCGGCCAGCGACAAATGGTGGCGCTTGCCTCCGTCGTAGTTGTTGAGCCCAAGATCGTCGTGCTCGACGAGCCCACGAGCGGCCTTGATTACCGCGAGTGCATGACCGTCATGGAAACGGTGCGCACCATGGCCGAGCGCGGCTGCGCCGTTATCATGGTCTGCCACGATATGGAAGTTGTTTCCGACTTTGCCGAGCGTATCGTAGTAATGGCCGACGGTCGCATCCTCGACCGCGGCCGCACGCACGAGCTATTCTCGAACATCGATCTCATGCGGCGTGCCTACGTGGAGCCTCCCCAGGTTATTGAACTCTCGCGCCGTCTGGCATCTTCCGTCTCGCCCGCTTTTGCGCAGGTGAGCGAGGTCACCGATGTCGTTCGCATTACCAAGGAGATGGTCCGCCGTGGTTAACGTCATCGACTACATGCCGGGCGATACGCTGCTGCATCGCCTGAACCCCGTCGTCAAACTGGGCCTCGCCGCCGCCATCATCGTCGGCATCTTCTTGTCCGACACCTACGTGGCGCTGCTGGGCTTTTTGGCACTCACCCTTGCGCTGGGCGCCTATGCCGGTGTCGTCGACCGTCTGTTCTCGCTGCTCAAGTTGCTGATTCCGCTCGCGCTTATCATGCTGGTGCTCCAGCTGGCCTTTATGCGCGATGGCAACGTTGTGTGGGGCTTTATCACCGACACGGGCCTCATCACAGGATCGAAGGCCTGTCTGCGCCTGCTGGGTGTGGCGTTACCGCTCATCCTCATGCTCATGGTGACCAAGCTCAACGACCTTGCCAACGCCTGCGTCGAGGTGCTGCACGTACCGTATCGCTATGCCTTCACCTTTACCACGGCGCTGCGCTTTGTGCCGGTGTTTGGTCAGGAGATGAACGCCATCATGGAAGCGCAGACCACGCGCGGCGTCGAGTACGACACCAAGAACCCTATCAAGAAGCTTAAGCTCATGTTGCCACTGTGTGTGCCGCTGCTCATCTCGAGCGTGGGCAAGACCGATGCCACGGCCTTGGCGGCAGAACAGCGCGGCTTCTATCTGCGCACGCGTGCGAGTTCGTATAAGCGCTACCCCATCAAAAGCCTGGATATCGCCGTACTCATCATCAGCATCGCCCTTATCTCCATCGGCTTCCTGTTCTAGCAATCGCTGGCAGCAACCGGCAAATGCAAAAGGCCTCGGCTCGCACCAAACGAGCCGAGGCCTTTACTGTTTTCCCAGATAAAACCTGCCAAAATAAACCTGTCCCTTTTTGGCAGGTCGAGGGTTATAGGCGGTAGAGGGCGCCGCTGCGGATGATGGACTCGCGTACCAGGACATCCATCGCATCAAGGGTGATCTCGGGCATCTCACGATACTTCTGCAGCACCGAAAGCTCCGTGCAGGCCAGGATGACGCGGTCGCAGCCGCTACGGGCGAACTCCCACATCACGCGGTCGAACTTATCCATATCGGGCTCGCGCCCGGCCTTCACATCATCGTAGATGAGCGACATCACGTCGGCCTGACGCTTCTCACTGGGATAGACGACCTCAACGCCCGCTGCCTCGCACTCGCGCCCATAGACGCCGGCGCCCACGGTACCGTCGGTGCCCATGATGCCAATCTTGTGCACCGGCTCGGTCGGCATACTCAGGTTGGGGTCGAACTCGCACTCCCCCATCACCGCACCCGCCAGGGCATAGCGAACCGACTCGCGCGGCATATGGATAATCGGCACCTTGGTAAACGACTGAATCTGATCGTAGAAGTAGTGCGATGTGTTACAGGGAATCGCTATGTGCGCGCAGCCCAGCGACTCGAGTGCTTGGGCACACTCCTTCATGGTCGCCAGCAGCTCGGTATGCTCACCGGTCTTGATGGCCAGCGTGCGGTCGGGCATGGTCGACTTGGAAAGCACCACCATGTCGATATGCTCCTGGTCGCACGTAGCCGCCGTATGGCGTACTACCTGGTCGTAGTAATACGACGTGGCCTCGGCGCCCATGCCGCCGATAACTCCCAGCTTTTCCATCGCCGCCTCCTTGGTGACGCCCACGCAATTGCGCGTATCATACCCGCGCCCGCCCGATACATACCGGACGGGCGCCACGCTCGTCTACTTGTAATACGTCTTGAACAGCTTATAGTGACGCAGTTTGGTGTGCCACATGCGCAACCAGCGGTTAAAGACAAAGTCTCCCTTCATAAACGAGGGATCGGCGCCCTTGCCCTCCTTGGCAAGACGATGCACCTTCGCGCGCAGCTCGGGAGCCTTGACGTACTTGTCGACGACGCCCATGGGAACGACCATCCACAGCGCCTCGTCCTTCGCCGTCACAAACTCCGGCTCAAACGGGCGGTTATAGACGTACTCATCCACCACGTACTTGGCAACGTTAAAGCCGCTGTTGGTTACGTAGTAGTTGCTGCGGCCCTGACGGGTGTTAAAGTCAAAGAACTTAAACGAGCCATCGCGCTCGTCATACTTGACGTCAAAGTTGGAATAGCCCACAAAGTGAAGGTCCTCGAGCAGCTTGCGCACGCCACTCATAAGCTCATCATTGGGCTCGGTGATGATGCAGGCGTGATTACCGACGCCATGGGGCTGATGCTCCTCGAGCAGCACGTGACCAAGGCACATCATGCGAACCTTGCCGTTGCGGTCAGAATAGCTGGTGAGCACGCGCATGTACTCGTCGTTGCCGGGCACGCGATCCTGCAAAATCAGGTCATCGGTGTAGCCACTGGCATAGGAATCGCGGATAACCTGCTCCAGCTCGGCGCGGTCGGCAATCTCATAAGCCTTCTTCTGACCCTCGAACTCATGCTGCCACCACATGATGCCGTCGGAAGGCTTCAGGATCATCGGGTAGGGAAAGTCGATCTGGTCGAGCACCTCGGCGGGAGCCTCACCCTGAGCGTTGAGCATCGCCATGGTAAAGGTAAACGTATGCGGATAGGGCACACCGTGCTTCTCGCACAGCTCGTAGAAGATCTCCTTCTTCTGGCACTGCTCAAGCATGCTATAGGGCGCGTAAGGCGCAACGATGTTATCCGCCAGCTCGTTGGCATCCTTGGCCTGGGCCACCAGGGCAACATAGTTATCGCCGCAGCCCATCAGGACAATCGTCTTTTCGGCATGTGCCCGAGCGATACCGTTGACGGTCTTAAGCATCACGGGCATGGTGTCGATATCCACGTTAGGCGTGTAGTCGATAATCTGGCTGCGATACGCAGGGCCCGTCTGATACTTGCCAAAGACCAGGCTCTTGACCTGATACTCCTCGTAGAAGGCGCGCGCCACCGAATACGCGTTGATGTCGCCGCCGAGCAGCACGGGAATAAACTCGCGCTCTGTAAACTGCAATGCCATGGAAACTTCCTATCATGAACTGCCCACACGACGGGCGGTCTTTGTGCAACTGATTTATTCTAGCGTGCCGAGCCGCCGGCACCCAAAGCTCCACCGTATCTATGGCAATCGGCGTAATTATCCAGCATGAAGGCCAAGCTCACCGCGATGGGACCTTGTAGTTGCAAAACCCCACGTGAGGGCAACTTTTACAGCCAAAACCCTCACAAACAGGGTGCCGTAACGTTAAAGTTGAACTCTATGGTTTCTCAACAATTCACCATTCCCGCAGGTCAAGGCCAAAGCCTCAAGTTCAACTTGACCCTTTAGAACCTTTAAGGTTCAAGTTGAGGTCGAAAGCAGTAGTAGAATACACCTCGACCAATAACCTACGATTGATTGCAGAGGGACTGGATGCAGCATTCGAACCATCGCACCGCAGCGCTCATCGCGTCGAAGCCGGCTCGTATCATCACGAGCGCCGCGCTCGCCGTCGCGCTGACGGCCACGCCGATGCTCTCCCCCGTCGCGGCCTATGCCGCCTCGCAGGCAACGCAGGATCAGCTTTCCGCCGCCCAGAAAAAAATCGAGGACGCTACGAGCGCCTACAACGACGCCCGTACCAAGCTCGAGGATCTGCAAAAGCAGATCGACTCCAATGAGGCGAACATCGATAAGATTGAGGCCGAGCTACCCGAGCAGCAGGCCAAGGCAAGCTCCGCCATGCGCGATCTGTATAAGTACCAGAAGGGCACCAGCCCCATCGTGAGCTTCCTGGTGAACACGCAGAGCTTGGGTGACTTTATCACCACCTGCAAATACACCAACCAGATTACGAGCTCGAGCGTCGACGAGATCGAAGAGCTTAACAAGATGCAGACCGAGCTCGAGCAGAACAAAACCGAGCTCGATCAGGCCAAGTCTCAGCTCGAGGGCGAGCAAAAGAATGCCGAGGACGCACTGGCCCAGGCACAGCAGCTTCGCAACGAGGCGCAGGCAAAGGCCGAGCAGGAAAATGCCGCCGAACTGGCTAAGCTCGAGGCCGACAAAGCCGCTGCCGCCGAGAAGCTCGCGGGCACCGGCGTGAGTGGCAATAACTCCAACAGTCAGGCCACCAACTCCAACACCACCATCGACACCACGGTGAACAACTCCAACAGTGGCAATTCCGATTACGACTCGTTCATTAACGAGTGGACGAGCCGCATCGACAACTACCTCGCCGGCTCCCCCATGGCAGGCCAGGGCTATAACTTTGCCGTCGCCGCCTGGAATACCGGCGTCGATCCCCGTTGGTCCCCCGCCATCGCCTGCATCGAGAGCAGCAAAGGCCTCTATTGCGCCGGCTCCTATAACGCCTGGGGCTGGAGTGCCCGCGGCGGTGGTTGGCGTAGCTTTGGCAGCTGGAGCGAGGGTGTCTCCGCCCACGTTGCCTACCTGGGCGCCAACTATGGCTCCACGCTTACCCCGGCAGCCGCCAAGAAGTACTGCCCGCCCACGTGGCAGGACTGGTACAACAAGGTCGCCGGCCAGATGAACCGTATTTAAGTGCAACTGCAAGGGGCCCCAAACGGGACCCCTTTTCTTTGGCCTTGCTAGACCAGAATTGGCATGCAGGCATAAGTGAGTGTTGGAAAAGTCGCTTGAGACTGAAACCCCTTCCGAAGGCAAGGTGATCCCACCACAACGTTATGGCGCGAGTGTGTCAACGGGAGCAACGATGATGCCATCGGGCGTTGTATGAACCGGCATGCCGAACCCAATGATGATGAGTTTTGCCACAGGCGGCTTCTCGCCACGCTCGACCAGCTTTCGCTCCAGCCGAAGCAGATTTGCAGATGCCTCGGGGATTTGAGGGCTTCCAAGCTTCACCTCCACGGCAATCCAAGTTCCATCGCGCCTGTGGATAACTGCGTCAACCTCGAGATCGTCGGCATCGTGGTAATGGGACACCAACGAGTCATTTGCGGCGGCGTAAACCTTGAGGTCATGCAGGACGAGGGATTCGAAAAGCAACCCCAGTGTCTTCGGGTCAGATGCCAACGACTCCGGATTTGCTCCGAGCAGCGCAACGGCAAGCGAAGGATCGGCGAGATGCCTCTTCGCCCCCTGCCGCAGCTTCACCGGAGACCTGAGCGCTGGATGCCAAGCGGGGATATCGTCGACGATATTGATTCGTCTCAGGGCGTCCATGTATCTGGAGACCGAGTTCTTCGAAACGCCGGTACCGATATCTTTGTCAATAGACTTTGAGCCAGCAAGCGTCGACTCATTCCGCGCTAGCGATGCCAAAAGAGACCTGACCTTGACCGGATCGCGCTTAACGCCATCAGTTCTAGAAACATCCGATTCGCATACGCCATCAACATAGGCAGCGGCTATCTGCATGGCATCGTCAGTCGTTTTCCCCATCGCCTGAGGCCAACCGCCACGACACAGCAAATCGGCGATTCCGGCGATGCCGGAGATTGACCCGACAGCCTGCTTGGCAGGGTAACCGGAAAGAAGCGTTCCAATCGAAACCGCGCCAGAAGAAACGCCAAGCTCGAACATCGTCATGGTGTCCATTCGCAACCTAGCTATTCGTCCAACGCCGCTATGCATCGGCTGCATCGAATCCCGAGGCGTTGCTGAACCCGTAAGAATAAACTGACCGGATTCTCCCCTCCTTGCATCGCACTCGAAACGCACGGCATCCCACAGCTTCGGCTCTTCCTGCCATTCATCGATGAGCCTGGGAGATAGCCCTGCTAATGCTTGTGCCGGATCGATCCGTGCCAGCTGGAGAGCGGAAAAATTTCCAGCCGGATCGGAAAGAGACAAGGATGAATTAGCAAAACGACTAGCCGAAGTAGTCTTTCCGCACCACTTTGGACCCTGAATGAGGACCGCACCGAAGATATTGAGATTACGGCTGATTGCCTTATCGATGCATCTATCTACATACCTATCCACACGGCCTCCTTCTTGACTTACCCATATTAGGTATTTTACCAGCTGTGTGGTGACGATTGACGGTAATTTGTGGTGAGGATTGATGGCGAATTATGGTGACAATTGACGGAATTCTGTGGTGACAATTGACGGCGCTTCGAAGCACGGAGCAATTTAACCGTCACAACACCTATGGCGATGGGCACTCGCCCCGCCCACGAGGCAGGACTGGTACAACAAGGTTGCAACCAGATGAACCGCATTTAAGCGCTACTGCAAAGGGCCCCAATCGGGGCCCTTTGCAGTAGCGGTACATTGCATTAAGCGACTATGCCGGTTGCGTTGCCGACGGCAATAATCACGATCATGATGACGCACATAATTCCCAGCGCCTTAAGCCACAGCGTGACAAACTCACGGCCCCGATAACGATCAAGCACGGGAAAGCGGCGCCGAAGCCTGCGGCGGTCGAGCATGCCAAACGAGATGAGCACCACCATGCCATCGACCATAAGAAAATACTCAAGGGCCAAAAACCACGTTGGATAGCTGCGGTTGGCTCCCGTGGGCTGGAATACGGCAAAATGGCTTCCGACCAGTAGCAGCAAGGTTGCCGCATAGATCATGCCGTTCCATATACGCCCAATGGGTTCCGGGATCCGTGAAAGCAGGCTCTTGCGGCGAGGAGTCACCGAAGAGACCTCCTTGGGCCGCCGCCCGGAAGACGGCGCCATTTGCGGAGCAGCCTGCGCCATTGAAGGCGCCGTCGTGCTATTCGAGCCAGGCTCAGGCAGACACAGCCCGTATGCCGCGCGCGCAGCGTGTCCGAGCGCCTCGGCACTTTCAAAGCGCTTGGCCGGATCGAGCGCCATGGCCATGCAAATGACATCAGCCAGCGCCGCGGGGACGTCGCACGCCTCGCATTGCTCGCGCATATTCTGACCCGGCTTAGGGTCAGCCCCCGTCAGACAAAAGAACAGAAGCGCGCCGAGTGCGTAGACGTCGCTGCGCACACTCGTCTGCCCAAACCCATACTGCTCGGGCGGCGCATAGGGTCGCGTGCCAAACTTGACGGTGTCGGCATCGGCACCATCGCGCCATACGCGCGCGATCCCCAAGTCGATAATCACCAGCGACGAAAACGTCAGGCCCTCATCGAGCGTACAGTTCGCACCCGTCACGATGATATTCGACGGTTTGAGGTCGCGATGGATCACCGGCGCCGACGTCTCCCCCGCCATTGCAAAACCGGCGTGGAGCTCGCCCACGGCATCGCATAGGGCAGGATACAATTCACGCGCATAATCGGGGGTGGCTCCCAGACGGTCCACCAGCACCCCGAGCGTCTCCCCTTCGATGTATTCCATAACCACGTTGAGCTCGTCGCCCACACGACGACAATCGACGATTCTGGGCAGGTGCTCAAAACGCCCGCCTGCCCGCTGAGCGGCAAACAGACGCTCGTATGCCCCGCCGATTTGAGCCGAGGCATCGATGCGTTTACGGACAAAGGGGCCGAGCGAACCACCACCGGTTCCTTCAAAGTACACGAGCTCGGTTGTTTCAACGGACGAGCGCTTAAGTACACGCTCCACGCGATAGCTGTCGTCGCGATCGAGCGACGCCAGGTGCTCGGCAAGCGCCGCGGTCAGCTCGTCATCGAAATATGTTGGGGTCTGAGTATCCATAGCCTCCATCATAGCGCAGGGCGCAGACACCCCATGGCATCCGCGCCCCGTTCGTTTGCATCCTTGTTCGGCAGCTCCGCCGGCTCAGATATCAGCCGCTAACTCACCGTCTCCTCGCCAAAGCGATACAGCTCCTCGTTGACCTTTTGGAGGCTGCACCCGCGATCGATGCAAAAGATGATAATCGCATCACGGCGATCCTTGCAGTTAAGGACGCTCACCCCGGCAGCCGTCAGTGCACGGTTGGCCTCTTTGAGCGTCAGCGCCATCGCAAAGGCAATCTGCAGCACCTTATTGCGACTCGGATTGCGCGAACCAGTAAAGATCTGATAGCCAAAGGTCTCGTTGAGGTCGGCCATACGCACCACGCGCGATCGCTCCAAGCCCTTTTCCTGCAGCAGCTGCTTCAGGTAGTCCGAAAGCGACGGGGCGGCAAAGTCGTGCTCCCTGATATAGCCATCGATGTTCGGCGCATCAAGAAGCTCGTTGAGCAACTCGTCCGTCAGCTTTTTATCGGGCACACGGCCTCACCTCCAAACGACCCAACGGCATCAACACGCTAAGCAAGCACCCAGCTAGCAGTCGCGGTCTTTTCGAGCATGTTGGCAAAATACAGGGCCTTCTTGATGTCACCATCAAAGTAGATATTGCCCGCCACGGAGCCACCGGCGGCAAGGGTACCAGACTGCAGCTCATCGGAACCCTCGCTGTAATAACCCTGGTTCTGCTGCGCACCGTTGGCGTCCTCGCCCTTCCAGTCGTAGATATTGTAGTCCGCGCCCTCATCGCCATTGTTGACGTACGTGACGTGAATGCCCGTCATGGTCGAACCGTCAAAATTGGTAAGCCCGGTCTGCACGGAATCGACAGTAACGGAAAGACCGGCAGCCGTGGTCACGGTCGTGCCGACGGCCAGGTCGGTCGTTGGCTGTTCCTCCTTTTTCGACTCCTCCTTCTTATCTGCGTCGCCGGCGTCCTCGGTAACGGTCGCCTTATCGCTGCCACAGCCCGCAAGCAGGCCGGCAGTCCCCAAGGCAACGGTGGCGAACGCGCCAAGCGCAGCGCGACGGCTCAGCAGCACTTCGTTTTCGAGCTTTTTCATCATGCATCCTTCCTACGATCCGGCTACCGCGCCGGCACACAGCACATCGTAGGAAGGATTGAACTTGAATTCATTAGCTGAGAGCTAAAGATACGATAAACGGCCAATGCAGTTATCAAAACGCCGAGCAAACGCACTTTGCACGACCGTCTGCTGGCAGCACATCAACCCACCGTGACGGATTCCCCGGTAAAGGCACTGATCATCAACAGGGCAAAGAACACCAGGTAGCTGACACTCAGCGGGTACGCAATGATCAAGAAGGCGACCCATCCAACATTGGTCTTACCATCGGCACGACGTTGCTCGCGAGAACGGCACAGCCAGACCGTCACGCCAATGGCCACAATCAGCAACACGAGTGCCGCTGCTGCCACCCCGGCAAGCGCAAACATCACGCCAATGCTCACAGCAATAAACGGAAGCAGTAGCAAGCCACACCCGCATCCACCCGGACTATAAACGGCAGTCTGTCGGCGCTTCATCGTCACTCCAACCTCAACATCTTTGAACACTACAATGCAATAGCCCGCTGGACAGGAACAATCTTATCCAGTTCCGGCTCGATGCGTCTCTTCTCCGCCTCAAGGTCAAACGCCACCTGAGCGCGCAGCCAATAACCATCCGTCAGGCCAAAATAACGGCAAAGACGAAGGTCGGTGTCGGCCGTCACACGACGCCTTCCCAAGATAATCTGTCCAATGCGTTGAGCCGGAATCCCGGTCTCCTTAGCAAGGCGATATTGAGAAATGCCCATGGGGACAAGAAATTCCTCTTTGAGAAGCTCGCCAGGAGTCACCGGCGGCAGCAAATCAGACGCAGTCTCATCACTTGTGATAATCGGCGATTTCGACATTCCAAGCCATCCCCTGTCTCCACTCAAAACAGACCCGATAGCGCTCATTGACACGGATGCTATATTGACCGGCGCGATCGCCCTTCAACGCTTCAAGACGATTGCCTGGCGGAACGCGAAGATCATCAAGCGAAGCGCAGATCTGCAGCTGGCGAATCTTCCTCAAGGCGACCCGCTCAAAAGGAATGAACTTCCTAATCCGCGCACCCATTGCAAAGCGTTCAGTGTCTTCATCTTTATATGATGCAATCATAGTATCGCCTTACGTTAATAACGTCAAACGTTTCTATAGACTTACATCTCTATTATACCGTACATCTGTTCGTGTTTTCTAGAACAGGTATTCTTCGACACTTAAGCAAGCAAAAGCAATCGTTTGTAGACATCGAGACCTTTGAGCAGGATTTCCTCGTCAAAGAGCATGGTATCGGTATGCAGGGCGCTCGTGGCATAGGCGGGGCAGCCATCCGAATCGATCGGGTTTTCTTGTCCCTCCGGCATGCCCGTACCCAGCAGGAAGAACACACCCGGCAGATGGCGCTGATAGAAGGCGAAGTCCTCGGCGATTAGCAGTGGCTCGTCCACAAGTTGCAGCTCGGACAAGGCAGGCGCAATGTGGGCGAACAGCTCGGGGTCGTTATCGACCGGCGGATAGCCCTCGGCAAAGTCGAGGTCGTACGTACAGCCTGTTGCGGCGCAGACCTCGTCCAACACGCGGCGCACGCCCTCGCGCGCACGGTCGAACATACCGTCCGTAAATACGCGGAGGCTGCCAGCCACATGGGCCTCCCCCGCCACCGCATTGCAGACGGTGCCAGCCTGCAGCAGGCCGAACTTACCAATGCAGGGCTCGTCGGCACCTAACTCGTCCATGAGCTTGCGCTCGGAAACCAAGAACTTGGCCGCTGCCAGCGCGGCATCATGCGATTCCTCGACTGGAACGCCGTAGGTCTTGGCGATATGGATGCTCGCGCCATGGATATGAATGTGCGTCTCGCTTGAGCGCGCCAGCAGCGGACCGGAACAGCTCGCCAACGTGCCGGCGGGTAAATCGGGCCATACGTGGAAGCCAAAGATGCGATCCGCCCCGTAGCGCTCGAATACGCCGCTCTCGCACACCGTCTTGGCGCCACCAGTCGTCTCCTCGGCCGGCTGAAACACAAAGAGCACATTGCGCTTAATGGCGCCCGGCTGCTCACGGATCGTACGGTCGACGAAGGTTGCCGCCGCAAGCGCCATGGCCATGTGTCCATCGTGTCCGCAAGCGTGCATCTTTCCGGGATGCGTCGAGGCAAAGGCCGCGCCCGTCGCCTCCGCAATGGGCAGGGCGTCCATATCGGCGCGAATCGCCGTGGCATGCGCGGCGCCCGTGCCGGCATCGAAGAAAGCGCAGACGCAGCTGGGACACGGATGGGTCACCTCGCAGGCGAGCGGCGCCAACACGCCCTCAATATAGGCGATAGTCTGCGGAAGATCGAAGTCGAGCTCCGGAATGCGGTGCAGGTCGCGACGATAACGACGGAGTTCTTGGAGCTCGGTCATAGAGGTTCCTTTCATGGGTGCGCGTCGGTTGCCATCTATTGTGCCGCAAGATTGCTACACCCTTATTTCCAGCATATCCTTGCATTTTTTAAACGTTATATACGAATACTCTTGTTTGGTAAAGTGCAACGTGGTAGGGTCTTTACCACTTGATAGAGGCGCGGGCACGAAGAACCGCGGGCGAGCCGGCAGGCTTTGACCCCGTGGGGAGGCGAAACCCGCCGAACTGGGTTTTTCGGGCACGAACAACCTGGTGGGCCTGCGGGAAACACCCGCAGGACTGTCTGCAGCAATGCGGGAGCGCTATCCGGACATTGGGTCCACGCTATGCGGATTCGATGCGCAGGTAGCGCCGTCTGGATAGCGAGGTTTACGGGACATGTCACTGACTCCCAACGAGGCATATGCGGCAAAGCAGCCGTTTGTGGACAAGGAGACGCTCGAGCATATCGTCGAGCAATTCTCCACGCCGTTTCATCTATACGACGAGGCGGGCATCCGCCGCAACATGCAAGAAGTGCGCGACGCCTTTGCATGGAACCCGGGCTTTAAGGAATACTTTGCCGTCAAGGCCAACCCCAACCCGGCGCTCATCTCCATTCTCAACGAATACGGCTGCGGCTGCGATTGCTCGAGCTATACCGAGCTCATGATTGCCCGCTCGCTGGGCATCACGGGACACGACATCATGTTCTCGTCTAACGACACGCCAGCTGCCGACTTTGAGCTCGCCGACAAGCTGGGCGCCATCGTCAACTTTGACGACATCAGCCACATCGAGTTCTTTGAGCGCGTCGCAGGGCCCATTCCCAAGACGGTCAGCTGCCGCTTTAATCCGGGCGGCCTGTTCCAGCTCTCCAACGGCATCATGGACAACCCGGGCGACTCCAAATATGGCATGACCACCGAGCAGCTCTTCGAGGCCTTCCGCATGCTCAAGGCCAAGGGCGCTGAGGACTTTGGCATCCACGCATTCCTTGCCAGCAACACCGTCACCAACGACTACTACCCCAAGCTTGCGCGCATCCTCTTTGAGCTTGCAGTGCGCCTGGAGCGCGAGACCGGCGCACACGTCGCCTTCATCAATCTATCCGGCGGCGTCGGCATCCCCTACCTGCCCGAGCAGCAGGCCAACGACATTCACGCCATCGGCGAGGGAGTGCACGCGGCATACGACAAGATCCTGGTTCCCGCCGGCATGGGCGATGTGGCCATCCGCACCGAGATGGGCCGCTTTATGATGGGCCCCTACGGCTGCCTGGTCACCAAGGCCATCCACGAGAAGCAAATCTACAAGGACTATATCGGTGTCGACGCAAGCGCCGTCGATCTGATCCGCCCTGCCATGTATGGCGCCTACCACCACATTACGGTGATGGGTCAGCCGGGTGGCGCCGACAAGACTGCGGCACCCGTCACGGACACGTACGACATCACGGGCAACCTATGCGAGAACAACGATAAGTTCGCCATCGATCGCGAGCTGCCGCATATCGACATGGGCGACCTGCTCGTGATTCACGATACGGGTGCGCACGGCTACTCCATGGGCTACAACTACAACGGACGCCTACGCTCCGCCGAGGTCCTGCTGCGCCCCGACGGCTCGGCCGACCTCATCCGCCGCGCCGAGCGCCCGGGCGATTATTTTGCCACACTCGATGTGCTGCCGTGCGGCCGAGAGCTGCTGGCCAAGTCGCGCGCCGAAAGTGCTCGCCGTCGCGCTCAGGACGAGCGCTTGGCCGTCGCCGCCCAATGGAATAAGCGCATCCAGATCGCGGAAGCGAAGGTGAAGAACATGGATATCCGCAACCTCGAGGGCTCAATCGTCGCCCTTGTTACGCCGTTTAAAAAGGACGGCAGCGTCGACTTTGAAGCACTCGAGCGCCTTATCGATTTCCACCTGCAAAATGGCACTGACGCCATCCTCACCCTGGGCACCACCGGAGAGAGTGCCACGATGACCGACGACGAGGACAACTCCGTTGTCGCCGCAGTTGTCAAGCAGGTTGCGGGCCGCGTCCCCGTCATCGCCGGCTCGGGCTCCAACTCCACGCAGACCATGCTCACCAAGTCGCTCACCTACCAGGGCCTGGGTGCCGATGGTCTGCTGCTCATTACCCCCTACTACAACAAGTCTAACGAAGAGGGCATCTACCAGCACTTTAAGACCGTGGCCGACGCCGTGGACATCCCCTGCATTCTGTACAACATCCCCGGCCGCTGTGGCTGCGGTATCAGCGAGCACAACGTAGAGCGCTTGGCCGCACACCCCAACATCATGGGCATCAAGGAGGCCTCGGGCAACGTCGCCTACGCGGCCAAGATCGCCCACCTGCTGTCCGATGACTTCCGCATGTACTCGGGCGAGGACGCCCTCACCGTGCCGCTCATGAGCCTGGGTGCCTCGGGCACCATCAGCGTGTGGGCCGATGTTCAGCCGCGGCTCGTGCACGACATGTGCCGCGCCTATCTGGACGGTGACGTGGAGCGCGCCCGCGATATCCAGATTGCCGGTCAGCCGCTCATCAACGCCCTCTTTAGCGAGGTCAACCCCATCCCCGTCAAGGAAGCGCTCGCACAGATGGGTATGATCGAGGCAAACTACCGCATGCCGCTGTGCCCCATGGCAGACGACACACGCGCTGAACTTACCGATGCTCTGAAGGGAGCTGGTCTGCTTGATTAAGACCGTCATTATGGGAACGGGCCGCATGGGCTCGCTCATCCGCACCACTGCCGAGGGTATTGTCGATACCGCCGGACAGCCCGTTTTCGACATTGTGGCCCAGATCGGTTTTGACCTGTCTGAGCTCGAAAGCGCCCCGGCAGCCGACGTCATCATCGACTTCTCGAATGTCGTGACCTTCGATGCCGTCGTTGCCTATGTCGAGCGTACAGGCGCGGCACTCGTTTCCGGCACCACGGGTTATTCGCCTGAGCAGATGGACCGCCTGCGCGAGCTGGGTCAGAGCGCCCGCGTCATGCACTCCGGCAATTACTCCATCGGCATCGCTGCCCTGCGTCATCTGGTGGCACAGGCCACGCGTGAGCTGCCCGGCTTTGACTGCGAAATTGTCGAGACGCACCACAACCAAAAGGTCGATGCCCCCAGCGGCACCGCCAAGCTGCTGCTCGACGCCGTGGTCGAGGCCGAGCCTGAGGCTGGCTATCATCCTGTCTACGGTCGCGAGGGCATGTGCGGCGCTCGCAATCCCAAGGAAATCGGCATGCACTCGCTGCGCGGCGGCACCGTCGCCGGCGTGCACGAGGTGAGCTTTTTCGGCCAGGACGAGGAAATCACGCTTAGCCATCGCGCCACGAGCCGCCAGATTTTTGTCAACGGCGCTCTGGCCGCCGCTCAAAAGCTCGTCGTCCGCGACCCTGGCTTCTACACCTTCGACCAGGTCATGTTTGCCTAACCAGGTATCAACCAAATCCACCCAAAGGAGAAACAGCATATGAGCAACGCAGCTGAGATGGATGCACAGGAGATTATCAACTACATCGCCACCGCGCCCAAGAAGACGCCCGTCAAACTGTACGTACGCGAGAAGCCGGGCATGAAGGTCCAGTGGGGCAATGCGCACGTCTACGGCGGTCGTCGTGGCAAGACCGTCTTTGGTGACTGGGATGAGCTTAAGACCATCCTGGTCGCCAATGCCGATTCCATCGACTACTACGACGTAGAGAACGACTGCCGCAACTCCGCCGTGCCCATGCTCGACCTCAAGGGCATCAACGCCCGCATCGAGCCGGGCGCAATCATCCGCGACCGCGTCGAGATCGGCGATCGCGCCGTCATCATGATGGGTGCCATCATCAACATCGGCTCCGTCATCGGCGAAGGCTCCATGATCGATATGGGCGCCGTGCTGGGCGGCCGCGCCACCGTGGGTAAGAACTGCCACATCGGTGCCGGCACCGTGTTGGCAGGCGTCGTAGAGCCCGCCAGCGCCACGCCCGTCATCATCGAGGACGATGTCATGATCGGCGCCAGCGCCGTGGTCCTGGAGGGCGTGCACGTAGGCAAGGGCGCCGTCGTTGCCGCCGGCGCCGTGTGCGTCGAGGACGTCCCCGCCGGCGCCGTCGTGGCCGGTGTCCCCGCCCGCGTCATCAAGATGCGCGACGAGAAGACCGACAGCAAGACCGGCCTGGAAGAGGACCTGCGCCAACTGTAATAGTTACGGCGTTTTACCAAACGCCGTAACGACTCGACGCTACAAACGCCCCAGAGCGGCAATCTGACGTTCAATCGTCGGGCATGACCAAAAGGTCAATGCCCTCCTCTTTCACGTCACCTTGCTCGCTCTGGGGCGTTTTCGCTGATTTATGCTCAACCAGTAGCGTAATTAAGCCCCGAGTAAAAAGGGCCGAAGCCCTCATCCGAGGCTTCGGCCTTTGTTTTTTGCAGCGTCCAGGCGCAGTTTATCGATTCTCGATGCTGCCGATGTTTTTGAGCTCGATGGAGATGAGGCCGTTGGGCTCGTTGACGAACTCGATGTACTCGGAGTTCGAGCCCATCTCGGCCGGGAAGCTAATCTCGATGCCCGTATCGGTACGAATCTTATGATTGCGCACCGCCGCGCGCTCGACCTGCTTGCGCTCCACGGGAACGCGCTCAGGAACCTTCTCCTCGGTCAGCGCCGCGCGCACGCTTTCCTTGATGACCGGCTCGTCTTCAAAGACCTCGTCAACGATATCCCAAGGCGGCAGCTCCTCGTCGTCTTCGACCTTTTCGGCGACAGCTGCCTTAACCTTGGCGAGCGCCACGGCCGTGTTAGCACCGTGCTCCTCGGCAACTTCCTCGACTACACGCGTCACGGTATCGATGACCTCCTTGCCCGATACGCCCGTGTCGCACTGCAGCAGGCCATCGGGGATAAGCATACGGTCCTCGCCGGCAATCTTGCGCTTCTTGTCCACATAGCCGATCTCCATGGTGCTCGCGCGCACGATGGCATAGCTCGGCACCTTTTGCGAGGGGTTCGGCAGAATGGCGTAGTGGCGCGCGATGTCGTTGCGCACCTCCCCCTCCTCGCGGCCCACCTCGTGCATAAAAGCCTGCTTGGAGCCCAGCAGCATCACGGCAAACCAGCGGGCATCCTCATCGTCGTCAAAATCGGCCACGAGCACGTCAGTCGACTCGGCTTTCTCGGCCTTGGTGAGTTCGGAAGAGATGAACTCCGCAATCTGCTGCGACAGGTCCACGAACTCGCGCTCGCCAAAGAAATAGCCCTTGAGCTCGCCGCCAAACGCAGAGTTCTCGGCAAACGTGGCGCGTTTATTGTCGGCCGAGGTACGTGCGCGGCGCAGATGCGTGGTCACGAAGTTGCGCACGGTACGGCTCTCGATATCGAGCTCGCGCTGGCTCATGACGTTGACGGCAGAGTCAAAGTCCAGGATATGCAGAATCGCGTGATTGATTTTCATATACGGCATTCCGTTCTAGATCGATTTCGGCACGAACCAGTATAGCGGTCGATCCCGCCCCAGACGCATCGAAGATTGGTGCATCGGGGTCAGGTTGCTTTGCACCAATGGCTAGCGCAGGAGCTCGGACTGCCATGCCTCGAGCTGCTCGGCAAAGCTCTTGCCGCTCGTGGGTACGCTGGGCTCGGGGCGCTTGGGCAACAGCGCGCATTTAAGGATTGCCACGATGGTCTGCGAGACAAAGCGTCGCGTATCCTTGTCAAAGCCTTGCGCAGCCTGGAGCATCACGGGCAGGCTCTCGCGCAGATTCCCAGCGATATCCGCAAACCGCTCAGCACCCGTAGCCTCAAACACGGAGAACAACGCATCTACAAAACGCTCGCGCTCGCTAGGCGACACTGCAAGCAGCATCTCGCGAATAGAGCCATCAACGTATCGAGCACCGGCGGACAGGCGCTCACAGTACACGAAGTCGCGACCATCAACCACCCAGCTAAAGGGATTGTGTTGCAGCAGGCTGAACTCGGTGCTCTCAACGATGGCATAGTCCTCCTGTGTCTCGAACATCATGCCAAAGATCGACGACCGAGGTAGCGTCTTGTCGATTCGACCGGAAAGATCGGCAAAAGCCTTGCCGTTCAGAAACTCCTCGACGAAGCCCGGACCATCATGGGAATACGCCCGCTCGATTCGCCCACGGGCGGCATCGGAGCACATCGCCGCACCGTACACCGCAAGGTTTCCACCCTTGGAATGACCTCCGCACAAAAGCGGCCCACCAATCGCATCCGCCGCCTCGTCCACATAACGCGCCGCGGATTCCTGGGCCGGCACAGGACACCGGAACGCCATGTTAAAGTCCTCTTTCCAGCCCACAATCGTGCTGTCGGTCCCCCGGAAGGAAAGATAACTAAACCCCGCCGGAAATCGGAACGTCATAGCCGCAAATTGTTCCGTCGTCTCGGCATCACTCACGGTACGATAGCCGCAAACACGAACGCCACGGTAGCGAGGGCTTGCTGCCACGGCCTCCAACAAGGCCCTGCTCCCCTCCGGATCCCACAGGTCGCCAATCATGTCCCGGTAGCACTCGGCACGCAGCAGCTCGCGTACGTCTAGGCCCTGCCAGTTCGTCAGCTCCGCCATATCACCCGGCAAACGCAAATAGGACAACCACGCAAAGACCAGGCTATCCACCGCGCAGAACGGCCGTTCCTCAAACGGATCAAACGCCGTCTGGGCATAGGTCAAAAAATTAGGCGAATCCGACATGGCTCTCCCATCAACAATGGCGCATTGGGATGGTGCGTTGGGGTCAGGTTGCTTTGCACCAAAAAGGCGCCCGGGCCGTGTGGACCCGGACGCCTTCATTGTAGCTTTTCGCTCTGGCGAGCTCGATTTAGCAGGAGAAGTCGACGCTGTCGATGATGTCCTTGAGGGCCTTGGCGGAGGCGGTAAGCTCATGCTGCTCGTCATCGTTCAGCGGCACGGGAACGCGGCAGACAACGCCGTCACGGCCAACGACGGTCGGCATGGAGATGGCAAGGTCGGACAGGCCATACTCGCCCACCATGAGCGAGGAGACGGGCAGAACGGTCTGCTCATCGCGCATGACAGCGGTGCAGATGCGCTTGACGGCCATGGCGACACCGTAGTAGGTGGCGTGCTTCTTCTCAATGATGGTGTAAGCGGAGTTCTTGACGTCCTCGGCGATGCGCTTCTCGGCAGCCTCATGCTCCAGATGGCCGTGAAGCTCGCAGAAGGTGTTCAGCGGCACGCCGGCAACCTGAGCGCTGGACCAAGCGACAAACTCGGAGTCGCCGTGCTCACCCATGACATAGGCCTGGACATCGCGCGGGTCGACCTCGACATGGGCACCAAGCATCTGCTGCAGACGGCCGGTGTCGAGCACGGTACCGGAACCGATGACGTGACCCTCGGGCAGGCCGGACATCTTGATGGCGGCGTAGGTCAGAACGTCGACCGGGTTGGAGACGATGAGTAGAATGCCGTCGAAGCCAGACTTCTTAATCTCGGGAATAATGGACTTAAAGATGCTGACGTTCTTGTTGACCAGGTCCAGGCGGGTCTCACCGGGCTTCTGGGCAGCGCCAGCGGTGACGACGATCATGGCAGCGTCGGCGACATCGGAATAATCGCCGGCGTAGATCTTCATCGGCTCGGCAAACGTCATACCGTGCGCGATATCCAGGGCCTCACCCTCGGCGCGGTTCTTGTCCACGTCGATGAGGACCATCTCGGAGAACAGACCACTCTGCATCAACGCAAACGCCGAAGACGAGCCGACGAAACCGCAGCCGACAATAGCGACCTTCTTCTCATTAACCATTAGAAACTCCCATCTCGCTCCACAAACAAACCGCCCGGGAACGACCCCGAGCGGCTTGTCGTAATCCCAATATATCCAATCGGGACTTTGATTATGCTCCTATTCGCAGCCAAAAATCGACCGTTTACCGAAATTATTTGCAGGATTCGTAAAATAACTGCACGAAATCGGTTTCGAGCTATTGACGCACCGAAATAGGTTTCTAATACAGGCCCGCCTCGCGAATGGCCTCGACAGCCAAAGCGATCTGATCGGGCGGCAGCACCAGCGCCATGCGCACGTGCCCCTCACCCGAAGGGCCAAAGCTCGCGCCCGGCGTCACCACAACGCCGGCCTTCTCCATGAGCTCCTCGCAAAACGCCATGGAATCGGTGCGACCACCGGGAAGCTTGGCCCACACAAACATGGAGCCATGCGCGTTGGGACGCTCCCAGCCCAAGCCCTCAAGACCGTCGCACAGGGCATCGCGGCGCACCTGGTACTTCAGACGCTGCGCCTCGACCTCATCGCGCGGACCGTTGAGGCACGCGATGGCAGCCTTCTGGATCGGGAAGAACATACCGAAGTCGATCTGGCCGCGCAGCTTGGCAAAAGCCGAGACCACATCCTCGCGACCGACCAAAAAGCCGATGCGCGCGCCGGTGACGTTAAACGACTTAGAGAGCGAAAAGAACTCAACGCCCACCTCGAGCGCGCCGGGATACTGCAAAAAGCTTCCGCCCGGCTCGCCGTCGAACACGATGTCGGAGTACGCGTTGTCATGGACGATGAGCAGGTCGTGCTCGCGAGCAAAGGCGATAATCTCCTCGTAGACCTCGGGCGTGCCCACCGAGCCGACCGGGTTCGCGGGCAGCGACACGATCATATACTTGGCACGATCGGCAACCTCAGGATCGATACCCGCCACATAGGGCAGGTAATTATGCTCGGCGACCAACGGATAGTACTCGAGCTTGGCATCGGCGATCTTGGCACCCGCCTCAAAGACCGGATAGCACGGATCGGGAACCAGAATGGTGTCACCCGGATCGAGCAGGGCCAGGCCCAAATGGCCCACGCCCTCCTGCGTGCCGTTGCACGACTGCACCATGGACGGCGTAATGCCCGAAACGCCAAAGCGACGCTCATAGTAATCGCACACGGCTTGCTTAAGCTCGGGCAGGTCGCGCAGGGCATACTTCCACATCTCGGGATCTTGGGCTGCCTGCGCGAGCGCCTCGACCACGTGGTCGTACGGCTTAAAGTCGGGCGTGCCCACGCTCATGTTGTAAATGGTCTTACCCTGAGCCTTCAGCGCGAGAAGTTTATTGTTGAGCGAGGCGAAGACCTCTGCGCCAAAGCGGTCGAGACGCTGCGATGCCTGCATGGTGCCACCTTTCGATATAAAAAACGCGGCGCTCCGACAAGAGCGCCGCGCGATACGGGCCATCAGATTGCAAAAGTGTAACGCTTGCGAACCCCGTATTGGTTCAATTTAGCCAACCTTAGTCAATTGGATTGAGCGCGTCGATCTGCGCAAGCCACAGATGCGAGCTGGCGTCACTCGGCATACGCCAATCGCCGCGCGGGCTGAGCGTCACCGAGCCCACCTTGGGACCATCGGGCAGGCAGCTGCGCTTAAACTGCTGGGCAAAGAAGCGACGGTAGAACGTACGCAGCCACGTGTGGACGGTCTTGGCGTCGTAGACGTCCTCGAAGCTCTTGAGCGCCATGCGGTAGATCTTGCCCGGCTCAAAGCCAAAACGCAGCAGGTTGTAGAGGAAGTAGTCGTGCAACTCGTACGGGCCCACCAAATCCTCGGTCTTCTGCGCAATCTCGCCGTCGCCCGTGGGCGGCAGAAGCTCGGGGGACACCGGCGTATCGAGGATATCGAGCAGCACCTCGGCAATACGCCCGCCAAAGACATCAGCCGCATAGCGCACCAGATGACGCACAAGCGTCTTGGGCACGCTCGCGTTGACGGCGTACATGCTCATGTGGTCGCCGTTGTACGTGGCCCAGCCGAGCGCCAGCTCCGACAGATCGCCCGTGCCGATGACAAAACCGCCAGCCTGGTTGGCCAGATCCATCAGAATCTGCGTACGCTCGCGGGCCTGGCTGTTCTCGTAGGTCACGTCCTGCACGGTCGGATCGTGCTCAATGTCCTTGAAGTGCTGCTCCACGGCCGCGTGGATCGAAACCTCGCGGAAGCTCACACCTAGGTCGCGAGCGAGCGACTCGGCATTCGACTTAGTGCGATGCGTCGTGCCAAAGCCGGGCATGGAAACCGCCGTGATACCCGTGCGTGGCAGCCCCAGTGCATCGAAGGCACGCACGGTCACAAGCAGTGCCAGCGTGGAGTCCAGGCCGCCTGAAAGACCGATGGCAGCTGCCTTAGTACCCGTATGGGCAAGGCGGGTCTTGAGGCCGGCAGTCTGCAGGTCGAGAATCGTCTCGCAGCGCTCGGCTAGGTCGCCATGGTCGGCCGGTACAAAGGGCGCGCGCGGGAAAACGCGGTCGATATCGCAGGCATCGCGCAGGACAGGTTCGTCTGTCAGCACGCCCTCAAAAGAGAACTCAACGGTCGTGGCCTCCGGCGCATCGTCCGCGCGCGTCCACGTCGTCGAGCGACGGCGCTCGGCAACCAGGCGGTCAAGGTCAACATCGGCGACGGCCATATCGCAGGTAAGCAGTTTAGTCGCGGCGAGCTTGGAGCCGTTTTCGTAGACGAGGTTCTCGCCCGCAAAGACCATGTCGGTCGTGGACTCGCCCTCGCTCGCATCTGCATAGGCATAGGCGCAGTACAGGCGCGCGCTTTGATTAGAGATAAGGCTGCGGCGGTAATCTGCCTTACCGATAATCTCGTCCGAGGCCGACGGGTTGAGAATCACCGTCGCACCGGCAAGCGCCATCTCGGTCGAAGGGGGCGCCGGCACCCACAGGTCCTCACAGACCTCAACGCCCAGCACCAGGTCCTCGGCGCCCTCATCACAGCAACGGTAGACAAGCCCCGAA
The DNA here is from genome assembly GCA_902399975.1 of Coriobacteriaceae bacterium. GTDB lineage: Bacteria > Actinomycetota > Coriobacteriia > Coriobacteriales > Coriobacteriaceae > Collinsella. Next base: position 47,986 of record CABOHA010000005.1, read on the forward strand.
CCCAGCGGGACCGGACCCTGACCGGCAAATTCAACCCACACGGAATCCGCAGGCGCCGGAGCAAACCAACGACGCTCATAGAACTCGCCATAGTTGGGCAGATACTTCTTGGCCGTGAGGCCCAAAAGCTCGCCCGCGCAGCACACGGCGGCACAGTTGTAGATATTCTCGGCAACTGCAACGGGAAGGCCGATGGTAAAGACAATCGGCAGCTCGCGAGTTTCATCGAGAATATGTGCCAGTGCGGTCTCGCAGGCATGCAGTAATGTGCGGTTATGGAACAGATCGGCTGCGGTATAGCCAGTCAGATTAAGCTCGGGCAACACCAACGCACGAACGCCACACTCGGCAGCATCGCGAACAGCCGCCAGCACAACCTCGGCATTGCCCTCGACATCGGCAACGCGAATCTGCGGCGACGCCGCCGCCACACGCAAAAAGCCGTCAGACTGAGAAAGGTGAAGATCCATAAGAATGCTCCCGTGCGTAGACGCCATTCATAACAATTAGCAAGCTCTATTGTAGTTCAACCGCCGGGCGCAACCGCATCCCACCAACTTGGTGAGCTATTGATAAGTTGATGGTATCTGTTAAATGTCACGTACGATTCACATCTGGTGGGTACCCTGATGGCTACACGAAACGAAGCAGATTTACACCGGGAGGACCCCGTATGACAACCAAGTACACTGACGCGCCGCGCACGCGCGTCATGACACCGGCATCGCTCAACAACGGCGTGCACGAGAACCATTCCATCGGACAGACCATGGCCATTGCGCCCAAAAAGGGCCTTTTCGACGACATTTCCATTCCCCAGATCATCGCCGGCGCCGCAGCTGCCGCCACGAGCGTCGCGCTTGCTTCCAAGATCGGCATTGCCGGCTCGGTGATTGGTGCCGCTGTGAGCTCAGTCATCACTGTTGTGTCCTCGCAGGTCTATCGCCACTTTATCTCCGCCAGCGCCGAAGCAATCAAGAGCACGCACGCCGCTGTCGACTACCCTGCCGGCGCCTACGAGCCCGTTGAGCCCAATGTCGAGGAGCACCTGGGCGGCGCCGCGACTACGCAGGAGATGCGCCAGATTGCGGGGCGCGCGACCACGGCGCGCGTCGCCCCCAACAGCCTGCGCGCCAAGGCCGCTGCAGAGCGCAGCCAGACGCAAAAGAAGGTCATCGTCTTCTCGATCGCTATCGCCATCGTCGCGGTCATCGCCTGCGCCGGCGCCATCCTTATCACCACTGCCGGTGAGGGTCTGGGCGAGCGTCCCGAGCCAATCCTGTCGTCGCGCACGACCGAGAGCGATGCAAATGGCAACACCCAGTCGCAAGATCAGCAGGCACAGACGGACGATACGCAAGACAGTTCTACCTCTGCCAATTCGTCCTCGAACACCCAAAACCAATCGCAGGGCGTCGATTCCTCTGCGAACAACAGCGGCACGCAATCCGGCACGACTGACTCAAGCCAAACGACTGACGGCTCTCAACCGAGCACGGGCGACCAGGCGAATGGCAATACACCGAGTACGGGATCTACCGACAACAGCAACACCAACAGCTCGAGCGGAACCGCGTCCGGCACGGCATCTGACAGTTCAAGCCAAGGCACGACATCGGGCAACTAGGCACTGCATCCCCAGATAGGCAACCTGTACAACGGGCGCGAATCGACAGCGGTTCGCGCCCGTTTGCCTTGGGCGCCGTCATGGCGAGCGCCATGCGATGGTAAGATGCTTTACATGTGTAAAGAGGAGATTTGCCATGAGCAAGACAATAGTTAGGCCCATGCTTTCGCTGGGCAACCACATCTATCTGTATCGCCTGCTGCGCGATGCGATTGGGTGTGGCAAGCAAACGTTTATGACGCAGGTCGAAGAGGCTCTCGCCGTTGGCGACATGACTGCTTATGACCTGGGCTTCGAGTCCACGCGCGAGTTGCTCGAGGAACTCGACGACTGCATTAAGCTGACTGTCTTTAAGGGCGGTCGCCTGTATGCCACGGTCATCGCCAACGAGGCATGGGATGCCGCACTTGCCAAGGGCGAGGACAAGCCCAAGGCTGCCAAGGGAGCCAAGCAGTCCTATAAAAAGAAAAAGCGCGGCGAGAAGGACCTCAAGGCTGTACGCCCCAAGCACGTTAAGCGTCCCGAACCAGAAGCCGCGGTTGAAGCTGTGCCGGAGCCCGAGCCCGAGACAGAGATCGAAGTCGCTATTGAGGTGGCAGCAGAAGCCGAAACCGAAATCGCCGCCATGACCGATCCCGAAGTCATGTCAGAACAGGAAGCCGCTGCGGAGCTCAACGAGGCTCCCAAGTCGACAACCGAAGAAGCCGCTGACCAATCCGAGACGCCTGCGTTCCAAAACAGCGATGTCTTTGGCGACGAGGCCGAGGACAATCAACCCGACGAGTCCGCCGATCAAGACGCTACCGAGTCGACGCCGGAACCCGAGACGCCGCAGCCTGCCATCTCGCTTACGGTCGTCTATGACCCCGAGAACGCCAACGCTGGCATCACCACCATGGCATCCACGCCCATCGAGGCAAAGTCGAGCGTCGAGAATGAGAACGCGACGCAGGTTGAGGTTGAAACCGCAGTTGCAGACGCACCCGTCACCGTGAAGCCCGCAGATTCCGAGATCAAGCCGAAAGTAACGCCGGAGCCCGCACCCGTCATCGAATCCATGCCCGCCGCCGCTTGCGACCAAATACCCGCATCCGCACCGGCTTCGCTACCCGCAGCGGCCCCAGCCCCCGCACCTGCAGCGCCCGCCATCCCCAAGGACTTCCCCGTCGATTTCGCAACCGAGGTCTTCTGCCCCGGCCCGCTTCTGCACCAGTTGTCGACCTATCTCCCCTACGGCGCCGACACGCTCGGCATCGTCGGCGAGTACTACTGGATCGCCCGCGAGCGCGGTACCATCGAGGCCGCGCGAAACCGCGCAAGCTTCCCCCTGCGCTACACGCAGGCCGGCGAGCGCCACGAAGTCACCGTGCGCATCCGCCGCAACACCACCGGCGGTCTCGGAGCCACCTGGGCCATCGATAAAGTCGAACCTTCTACCAGGTAACAAAAAGGGACGATAACCCTCAAGGTTATCGTCCCTTTCTCATTAGGTCACCTGAGCTCGACTAATCGCGCGTCAGCTTGCGGTGAATACGATGCGGCTGGGCTGCGTCCTCGCCCAGGCGCTCGATGCGGTTGGCCTGATAGGCCTCGAAGTTACCCTCAAACCAATACCAGTTGCCCGGGTTCTCATCGGTGCCCTCCCACGCCAGGATGTGCGTGGCGACGCGGTCCAGGAACATACGATCGTGGCTAATGACCACCGAGCAGCCCGGGAACTCGAGCAGCGCCGCCTCGAGCGAGGACAGCGTCTCGACGTCGAGGTCGTTCGTGGGCTCGTCGAGGAGCAGCAGGTTGCCGCCCTGCTTGAGCGTAAGCGCCAAGTTCAGACGGTTGCGCTCGCCACCGGAGAGTACGCCAGCGCGCTTCTGCTGGTCCTGGCCCTTAAAGCCAAAGCTCGCCACATAAGCGCGGCTCGGAACCTCGGTCTCGCCGACCATCATGTGGTCCAGGCCGTCCGAGACGACCTCCCACAAGTTCTTATCGGGGTCGATGCCGGAACGGTTCTGGTCGACATAGGAGATCTTGACGGTCTCACCCACCTCAAGCTCGCCCGAAGTCAGCGGCTCCAGACCCACAATCGTCTTGAACAGCGTGGTCTTACCGACACCGTTGGGGCCGATGACGCCCACGATGCCGTTGCGCGGCAGGGTAAACGAAAGGTCGTCGATGAGTACACGGCCATCGAACTCCTTGTGCAGATGATGGGCCTCGAGCACCTTGTTGCCCAGACGCGGGCCCACAGGGATGCGGATGTCGGTCCAGTCGAGCTTCTGGCTTGCGCGGGCCTCGGCCTCCATCTCCTCGTAGCGAGCCAGGCGGGCCTTGTTCTTGGCTTGGCGAGCCTTGGGCGAGCTGCGCACCCACTCGAGCTCGGCCTCCATGCGCTTGGCGAGCTTGGCATCGCGGTTACCCTGAGCCTCGATACGGGCGGCCTTGGTCTCCAGATACGTGGAGTAGTTGCCCTTGTAGGGATAAAGGTGACCGCGGTCGACCTCGCAGATCCACTCGGCAACGTTATCCAGGAAGTAGCGATCGTGCGTGACGGCAAGCACCGCGCCCTGGTAGTTGTGCAGGAAGTGCTCGAGCCACAGGATCGACTCGGCGTCCAGGTGGTTCGTGGGCTCGTCGAGCAGCAGCAGGTCGGGAGCCTCGAGCAGCAGCTTGCACAGGGCCACGCGACGGCGCTCGCCGCCGGAAAGCACGTTGACCGGCATGTCGGAATCGGGCAGCTGCAGGGCGTCCATGGCCTGGCCGAGCTTGGAATCGATATCCCAGCCATCGGCGGCATCGATCTCGTCCTGGAGCTTGCCCATCTCGGCCATGAGGGCATCCATGTCGCAATCCGGGTCGCACATCTCCTCGCCGATCTTGTTGAAGCGATCGACCTTGGCGATCATATCGCCAAACGCCATGCGCACGTTCTCGATGACGGTCTTGTCATCGTCGAGCGGCGGCTCCTGCTGCAGGATGCCCACGGTGTAGCCGGGGGTGAGCCTGGCATCGCCGTTGGAGACCTCCTCGATGCCGGCCATGATCTTGAGCAGGGTCGACTTGCCCATGCCGTTGGGACCCACGACGCCGATCTTGGCACCGGGGTAGAAGCTCAGGGTCACGTCGTCAAGGATCACCTTGTCGCCATGGGCCTTGCGAGCCTGATACATCTGGTAGATAAACTCCGCCATATGTCTGTTCTATCCTTTCTACCTGCTGTTTCCCTATTCTTGATTCGCTTTAGTGGAAACGAAATGAGGGAACCAGCTCTGAAACGTAACGAAAAAGGGGCATGGTTGCCCACACCCCCTAATACTACCTGGGAAAAGTCCCCCGGAACATACTATGAACTGCGTACGCTAGTTTTCCGCAACCTTAACGAGCGGCTCGCTGCGATTTGCGCCACAACAGATACGAGTAGACGTAGACGGCTCCAACCGAACCAAACGCCAGAACCGCAATCACCGCGGCGACGACTTCACTCGAAAGCACGCTGCCTGCCACGCCCATCACAATCAGGCCAATACCCAGCACCATAAAGCAGGCGCCGCCAAAACGCTGCGTACGGCGCCAGTTCTCGGGATCGGCAAGCGCCCAAGGTGTCTTGATACCGAGCGTATAGTTCTGCTTCACACGCGGCAAGTAGTTGCCTACGCCGATGAACAGCAAACCGACAACACCGGAAATCAGCACGTTAACCGAACCGACCGCCGGCACCACGCCCCAGACCGTAAGCTCTCCCAGCCAGCTTATGGCGCACATGAACAAGGTGAAGGCGATTACGAAGCCCTGATAGAACTTGCCCGAGGTTCGATATGCCTCACCTTTGGGGTCGATGCGCGGCACCACGCAGAACATTGCGAGAAGCGCCAGAGGCAGCACGCCGAGCGCGGAGGCCATCCAGCTAGGACCCCAACCGTCGACGGCGCCGTTCGCGCCCCAGTGCGTGGGAATCTGCGCAGGCAAGCTCGGCATCACCATGAGGTGCGCTACGACATTAGCGACGCACAGAGCGACCAGCACAATCCACACGCGCGACGATACCCCCGTGGGGTGAATGCCCTTGTTTTCGTTATTCATCCTTATCACCTTCCGTGTTTGTAAAGCCCATAAACCAGCCAATTAAATCCTGCATGACGGTGGTGTTTAAGCTGTATACGATGTTTTGGCCATGGCGCTCGTCGGTCACCAACCCGGCGTTTTTGAGCGTCGCCAAGTGATGGCTTAGCGACGGCTTACTGATATCGAAATGCTCGGCAAGCTCCCCCGCCGTGCAATTGCCCTCGCGCAGCAACTCCAAAATGCGCCGTCGCGTTGGATCGGCAAGCGCCTTAAAACCCTCTCCCGGCATAAGACCTCCTCTCATCATCTCTCATGACGCGCACACTATACTCGATAGTTAGATGTTTGTCTAACTATCTAATCTTGTACTCAAAAAAATAGCCGCCTCCGCGTAATGCGAAGACGGCCACTTCTCACGCTACAAACGTGTTTGGGAGTTGGCCAACCCGCTGCAACGGGTGCCATCTGCTTCATCTTATGCGAACCCCGATCCCATTTCAACAAGCCCAAGGGCTCAAATGGAATCGCGATAACACCTATAATGGCAATAGCTAAAACACGATTCGCTTCCCCATCGGAGGATGTCTATGACCGAAACCGCTGCCGCCCTCGTCGAGACACGCGACACCAAGCTCGAGATCATCATGGGCCGCGAGACACTCGATAAGCTCGCCGATGCTACGGTGCTGGTGCTCGGCTGCGGAGGTGTGGGGTCCAATTGCTGCGAGGCGCTCGCCCGCGGCGGCATTGGTCATTTCGTCATTCTGGACAAGGACATCGTCGCGCCCAGCAATATCAATCGCCAGGCTATCGCCTTTCACAGCACCATCGGCAAGCGCAAGGTCGATGTTATGGAAGCCATGATCCACGACATCAATCCCGCCGCCACCGTTATCAAACGCACCGAATACTTGCTGAGCGACAACATCGATGATTTCTTCGCGGGCGTTTTGGAGCAGACGGATGGCAAGCTCGACTACGTCGTCGACGCCATCGACACCATCTCGGCCAAGCTCACCATTGCCAAATATGCTCAGGACCATGGCGTTCGTTTGGTTAGCTCCATGGGCGGGGCCAACAAACTTCATCCCGAATGCCTGCGTTTTGCCGACATCTTTGACACCGTGCGCGACCCTATGAGCCGCATCATGCGTAAAGAGTGCAAAAAGCGTGGCATCAAGAGCCTTCACGTGCTGTTTAGCTGCGAGGAATCGGTTAAGACACAGCCTCGCGACCCTTCCAACATCCACGAGCGTACCGAGCTGGGAACCGCGAGCTTTATGCCGCCCATCATGGGCCAGATGATTGCCGGCGAGGTTATCCGACAGATCAGCGGACGCGGCACCGAGCGCGTGCGCGCCGATGGCCAGCGCCTAGACTAGCGGAGCGCGCCGAGATGGAGCCCCGGTTATTTGATGCACACTGCCATCTTGATTTAATGGCTCACCCGGACGCCGTTGCCGATGAGGCAACTGCGCTGGGCTTGGGTCTATTTGATTGCGGCGTCGATCCACACGACTTCGCTAGCGCACATGGGCGAGCCCATCGCCCTCCTACCGTCATCAAGGGCATCGGCCTCCATCCCTGGTGGCTCGCCGACGGCCGCTGCGGTCCTGCCGAAGTCAATCTGCTTTGCGAAGTTGCTGCCCAAGAGCGCTATATCGGCGAAGTCGGACTCGACTTTTCCGCACGCTTTGCTGGAAGTGAGCTGCTACAAATACAGGCACTTAACCGGCTCTGCGATACACTCGTGCAGCACCCTCTCGCCGGGCGCGTGATATCAATTCACGCCGTTCGTTCGGCAGGAACCGTGTTAGACATCCTCGAGTCACATGGATTACTCACCCCAAGGCCCGACTCCCCCGCCATCATTTTCCACTGGTTTAGTGGCACTTCGAACGAGTTCGTCCGCGCACGAAGCGCAGGCTGCTATTTTTCCGTGAACGAGCGGATGCTCGCCACCAAGCGCGGTCGCGAATACGCCCGACAGATCCCACTCGACCGCCTGCTACTCGAAACCGACGCTCCAGCCAAACCGCAAGCAGATGTAAGCGCACAGCAGCTCATCGCATCGCTAAATAGCGTCTCCCGGCGCATCGCCGAACTTAAAAACTGCGCCGAGGAGAGCGCCGAATCAACCGTTTTAGGAAATTCGCACTCCATACTTGGCTTCAACTGACCCCGGTGGGCAAAAAACGCCAAATATGAGTACTGCTGCAAAGCTAGTAGCATTATATTGTGACAAAAGAACGCCTTGATAATGTACAGCTGTTCATTATCAAGGCGTTTTAGCATGGTTAAAGCCATATTTAACAGGTTATAATCGCCCCCAAGCGCTCAACCAGGGCCTTAAAAGCATAATTTCCCTGTTACTAAATTAGTGACAGTACTCATATTTGGCATTTTTTGTCCACGAACCCCTAAAGAGCCTCCAACAGACCCCCTAAGAAAGCTCAAGCAGCTCGGGCAGCTGGTCGATAATCTTGTCCGCGGCATCCTGGCTAAAGCCAAAGCGCTCCTCGCGCTTGGCAATGACCGTCAGGCCGGCTCGCTTACCCGCGGTAATGCCCGGAACGGAATCCTCAACGCAGCAGCAGCGATTCGCGGGCAGCCCCAGCAGGTCCAGCGCATGCAGGTAGATATCGGGCTCGGGCTTGCTCTCCTTAAACTGTTCGCCGCTCACCACGTACTCAAAGGCATCCGACAGACCACATGCATCGAGTACTTCCTCGATGCTAACCATGGGAGACGAGCTCGCCAGCGCCACGCGAACGCCGCGGCGCGGCAACTCTCGAATCGTATCCACAGCGCCCGGGTTAATCAAAGCCTGGTAGTCACGCGGACGCTTATGCGCCCACTCGTCCCAACGGGCCAACGCTTCCTCGCCAGTGAAGTGCCCTTTACCGGCGCGCTCAAACCAATCGACCAACATATGCAGGAAGAACTGATGTGAGGTACCAACCTGCCCGTTCAACTCCTCTTGGGTCAGATTCAACCCAAGCTCCTTGGCAAACGCGGCAGTCTCCCCCAGGTAGTAATACTCGGTATCGACGATGACGCCATCCATGTCAAAGATAACGGCGTCGAACGGAAATGCGGACACGGCACCCTCCCTAACAAAAGGGCGCCCGCAAGCGGACGCCCGAACCATGCACTATCGGCGATTCTAACCCAGCAGCTTATCCAGCGCCACCGCAATACCGTCTTCGTTGTTATTGGCGGTCACCATCTGGGCCACAGCCTTAACCTCATCGACGGCGTTGCCCATGGCAACACCGGTGCCGGCCCACTCAATCATGGACTTGTCGTTCTGGCCGTCGCCAAACGAGACGACCTCGCTGGCATCGATACCGAGCTTGGGCAGGGCACCCTCGAGCGCACGGGCTTTGTCGATACCGGGCGCCGTGTACTCAAAGTACCAGTCGGCCGTAAACATGCCCGAAAGCGTCTGGGTAAAGGGCGCATACATCTCCTCGTAATGCGCCTGCAGGTAGGTCGGATCACCCGCCGTCAGCAGCTTGTCCACGGGATAAGTGTCCACGACCTCATGCAAGCTCTCGACCTCGCGAATCTTAAGATCGCACGCATCGCGCTCATACTTGACGATATTCTTCTGCAAGCCGTCAGGCAGCGTGATCATACAATGGTACGAGTCCTCGACGTGCAAATCGCGACCGAGCGAAATCATAGGGATCACGTCGAAATTGCGCAGGTGATCAATCAGACGGTGCAGCTCGTCAGCCGGCATGGCCTGGTCAAAAAGGACCTCATCGGTCTGAGCGTCGACCACATGCGCGCCATTAAAGGCAACTAGCAGACCGTCATGGTTTTGAAGGTCGAGCTCCTGCGCCAAGGCGTGCAACCCCCATGCGGGACGGCCCGAAGCCAAGATGAGCTTAATGCCCGACTCCTGCGTCGCGAGCAGCTTCTCGCGCGTACGCGGGCTGATGACCTTTTGGTCGTTGGTGAGCGTACCGTCGATATCCATTGCGATGGCTTTGATTGCCATATATGCCTCCCTGTCATTGAACAACCTTGTCTGAGCCATCATACAGAACACCCACGGCGGCGCTGTTTGCAACGGGAAAAATGTCATATTGTCCCAAACATGAACGGCGCGCCTTCGACGATTGCGATGCCCGTCGAGGCGCCTCCCGATACATTCCATCCTATCCAAATAGCAAGGGGCCCGTATCCCAACGGATACGGGCCCCTTTCAGCCATAAGCCAACTCAGCCGTAAAGACTACTTGCGATGAGCGCGATAGAACTCGATGAGCGCCTGGGTCGAAGCGTCCTGCTCGGCCTTGGCGGCATCGTCGTGGAAGGCCGGGGTGATCTGCTTGGCAAGCTGCTTGCCCAGCTCGACGCCCCACTGGTCGTAGGAGTCGATGCCCCAGACCGTGCCCTCGACAAACGTAATGTGCTCGTACAGGGCGATGAGCTCGCCGAGCGCGAACGGGGTCAACGTGTCGCCGAAGATCGAGGTCGTCGGACGGTTGCCCTCAAAGCAGCGAGCCGGGACGATCTGCTCGGGCGTGCCCTCGGCGCGCACCTCATCGGCCGTCTTACCAAAGGCGAGTGCCTTGGTCTGGGCCAGGAAGTTGCCCAGGAACAGCTCGTGGACATCCTGGCCGCTGTCGGTTGCGGGGTTAGCAGTGTTGGCGAAAGCGATAAAGTCGGCCGGGACCACCACGGTGCCCTGGTGCAGCAGCTGGTAGAAGGCGTGCTGGCCGTTGGTGCCGGGCTCGCCCCAGAAGATCTCACCGGTATCGGAGGTCACAGCGCTGCCGTCCCAGCGGACATGCTTGCCGTTGGACTCCATGGTGAGCTGCTGCAGGTAGGCCGGGAAACGGTGCAGATACTGGCAGTACGGAAGCACGGCGTGGCTCTTGGAGCCGAAGAAGTTGACGTACCAGACGTTGAGCAGGCCCATCAGCGCGACGGCGTTGTTCTCGAGCGGGGTGTTGCAGAAGTACTCGTCGATGGCGTGGAAGCCCTCGAGGAACTGCTGGAAGCGCTCGGGGCCGAGCACGACGATCAGCGACAGGCCCACGGCGGAGTCGACGGAGTAGCGGCCGCCGACCCAGTTCCAGAAACCAAAGGCGTTAGCGGGGTCGATGCCGAAGGCCTCGACCTTCTCGAGTGCGGTGGAAACGGCGACGAAGTGCTTTGCCACGGCCTCGGCGTTCTGCTCATCGGAGCCGTCGATGGCGCCCTGAGCCTTGAGCTGCTCGAGCATCCAGGTCTTGACCTCACGGGCGTTGGTGAGGGTCTCGAGCGTGGTGAAGGTCTTGGAGACGATGATCACGAGCGTGGTCTCGGGATCCAAACCCTTGAGCTTCTCGGCCTGGTCGTTGGGGTCGATGTTGGAGATATAGCGGCAGTCGATACCGGCGTCGGCATAGGGACGCAGGGCCTCGTAAGCCATGACCGGGCCCAAATCGGAGCCGCCGATGCCGATGGACACCAGGTGCTCGATCTTCTTGCCGGTAACGCCCTTCCACTCACCGGAGCGCACGCGCTCGGCGAAGGCATACATGCGGTCGAGGACCTCGTGCACGTCGGCGACGACATCCTGGCCGTCGACGATAAGCTGGCCTTTCTCGCTTGCCGGACGGCGCAGCGCGGTGTGCAGGACGGCGCGGTCCTCGGTGGTGTTGATGTGCTCGCCGGAGAACATGGCGTCGCGGCGCTCCTCGAGCTTCACCTCGCGGGCAAGATCGCACAGCAGCTTGACGGTCTCATCGGTCACCAAGTTCTTCGACAAATCGAAGTGAAGGTCGCCGGCGTCAAAGCTCAACTTATTCACGCGGTCGGCGTCAGCGGCGAACCAGGCCTTGAGGTCGATGCCCTCGGCCTCGAGCTTCTCCTGATGAGCCTCGAGCGCCTTCCAAGCGGCAGTCGACGTAGCGTCGATGGGTGCGGCAACAGTTGCCATAAAGTCCTCCTCAGCATACGGGCGCACGCCTCCATGCGCCCGGACATTCAGATGCCACTATTCTAGCGCAGGTCAAGACCATAATCAGCGAGCGTTGCCAATCGGCCCCCAAACGGCGACCGGCCAAAAAGGGACAGGTTTGTTTTGGCAGGTCAAACGCTTTACCAATCAAATAGAACCTATCCCTTTATGGTAAATATTAGGCCGCGGCGCACACGCTGCCGAGCAACTCACGCAGAGGAGACCCAATGCCCTCCAGCAGTTCGGGCGCGATAATGGCGAAAACGGGAACCTCGCCGGCACCCACAACGGCGGGCACTTTTCCCTCGGAGACGATGCATCCATAAGGCACAAAGCCGTCCTCACCGGCATCGAACGCCGCCATACGACGGGCGAGCTCGCGCGCAAAGCCGGCCGTATCGGCATCGCCGATCGCCAGGACAAAGTCCACGCCTTCGTCGGTCGCCAGGGCCACGGCTTCGTCGATCAGCTCGTCTCCCCCGTCGCCCCCGACCAAACCGCAGCGGAAAAGCACGCGCTCGAGCAGGGCGCGATCGAGCGAGCCCAGCGCCGCCGAAACGAGCTCATCACGCGTGTGCTTGTCGCCTCCCAGCACGACCAGTGCCTTGGTGCCGCCATAGTGGGCAACCAATCGCCCGCACCAGCGAGCCACATCCCCATCCGCAACCAAGCGCGTCGGCATACCAAACCCATAGTTGACCATTATCCCCACAACCCTTCCGTGCGTATAGGCGGTATCAATCGTTAGACTCATGCTACGAAGCGAGGTTTTCCGAGCTGTTTCGCGCTCTTTAGAGCTGCGTTAAAAAACCCGATGCAACCGCACGACCATACCCGCCAAAGAGGGACAGGTTTTGACGATGTCCGTGCAAGCAGGTATTATCGAACATGTATTCGATAAGAACATGTGTTTGATGGAAGGACACGGATGGCGCACGAGCAGCACACCTATATCTGCATCGACCTCAAGACGTTTTATGCCAGCGTCGAGTGCGTCGACCGTGGGCTCGATCCGCTCACTACCAACCTGGTCGTTGCCGACGAATCGCGCGGGCGCACGACCATCTGCCTCGCCATCACACAGGCCATGAAGGACCTCGGGATACGCAATCGCTGCCGTCTGTTCGAAATTCCCGATGGCATCGACTACATCACGGCCGTACCGCGCATGCAGCATTACATGGAGGTGTCGGCGAAAATCTACGGTATCTATCTGGAATACGTCAGCCCCCAGGACGTGCACGTCTACTCCATCGATGAGTGCTTTATCGACGTGACGCCCTATCTGGACCTCTATCACACAGATGCGGAAGGGTTCGCCTGCACGCTGCGCGACGAGGTCCTCGCGCGCACCGGCATCACGGCGACGGTCGGCATCGGCCCCAACCTATTTCAGGCCAAGGTGGCGCTCGACATTACCGCCAAGCACGTACCCAGCCGCATCGGCATACTCGACGACGAGACCTTTCGCAAGGAGATCTGGCCTCATCGTCCCATTACCGATATCTGGGGCATCGGCCCCGGCGTGGCAGCCCGCCTCGAAAAGTGCGGCGTCTACGATCTGATGGGCGTCGCCGCGCTCGACGAAAACCTGCTTTACGATGAGCTCGGCGTCAATGCCGAATACCTTATCGATCACGCCTTTGGTCGCGAGCCGACAACCATCGCCGATATCCAAGCCTATCGCCCGCAGGTGACCTCGACCACCACGGGACAGGTGCTCTCGAAGGGCTATGCCTACGAGCAGGCCTACACCGTCTTGCGCGAGATGGTCGATGCGGCCGTACTGGACTTGATCGACAAACACGTGGTGTGCGACAGCATCTCGCTCTTTGTGGGCTACGCGAACGAGCGGGCCGACATCCGCCGACTCGACGCTAGCGGAACGGCACAGTATATAGACGGCTGCGGACACCTGCGCTCGAGCACCTCGGGCATCGAACCCACCGCGACCGCCGGCCCTGAGCTCGCACCCCGTGCGCCCAAGCCCGTCCAGCGCAATGACGAACGGCGCCGACTGGTACGTGAGGCGCAGGCAATCGATGGCATCTTTGTGGGAGAGCATGGCGGCAAACCGCGCGGTGGCTATGCCGCGCTCTTCGCGCACTCAAACGCTTCGCGAAAGCTGCCCGAGCGCACCAATTCGTTTAAGAAGATCATGGGGCATTTCGATGACCTTTGGGCACAAACGGTCGACCCCAAGCGACCGGTCAAGCGTATCAATCTGGGCTTTGGCAATCTGGTGCCCGAGGAATTTGCCACCGTCGATCTGTTTAGCGACGTCGAGGCCGATGAGCGCGAGCGCGACCTGGCGCGCGCCGTCCTAGCCGTGAAAGACAAGTACGGCAAGAACGCGCTCGTCAAGGGATTAAGCTTTACCGCCGGCGCCACCGCGCGCGAACGCAACGATCAGGTAGGAGGACATCGTGCCTAAGTCCCAACAACAGCCGATGCGGCCACCGACGCCTTTTGAACGTCTAGCGGACCCCGAGGGAAGACGTCGATCCGCCGACCCCAAGCTCACCGCCAACGGCGCCGTCCGTGCCGGCCGTGCCGCGCAGTTTATGCCCTTTGCCGCCCTCACGGGATACTACGAACTCGTGCGCAAGCAGGAAATCACCGTCGAGCCAAAACGTGAGCTCACGGAAGAAAAAGCCCTCGTGCTCTCTAAAAAACTCGAGGGTCTCAGACGTGGCGACTTGGTTCATGTCACCTATTACGATACATACGGCTATCGCAGCCGCACCGGCATCCTCGACGAGGCGCTCCCCGCCTTCAAGCTCCTCAAGCTCCGAGACATCGCCATCGACTTCGACGACATCCAAGACATCGAGCTGCGCGGACGAGCCTAGCCAAGGAAGCGCACCCAGAGCGACGCTTACAGCGTCATGACGTAGTAACCCGCATCTCTCACGGCAGTCTCAAGGACACCGCGATTGATCGGCCGCTTGGAGCGCACACGCGCTGTGTGGTCCGCGTACGTTACCGTAGCCCACACACCATCCAGCGCATTGAGGGCATTGGCTACGTTCTGAGCGCAGCCGTCACAGCTCATGCCGCCGATGAGCAGCTCATCGCTATAGGGATAGTGCGACGCATCGGTATCCACCACAACAACCTTTTTGGCCTTCTTGCCGCTCGCACCATCGCTGCAACAACTCTTCCCGTGTGTCGAAGCGGCAATGCGACGCAGTCCAAAAAACATGCCGACGGCAATGACGGCCAGCACGATGAGATTCGCAGGGTTGAGCAAGTCACTCATGCGCTCCCCTTTCAAGTAGCACTATCTAGATACCCCCATGGGGTGTCTCCATCTTAACCCAAAATCATGTCTGTTCGGTCAATTAGTTTCCCTCTTCAAACTTTTTTGTTGACCATGGCTTACTTTCGTGTATAAGTTTTCCTAGGCTAACAGTTTAGATCCGTAAGGAGCGCCGTGACTCGAACCATAGACATCCCAACGTTTCAGGCAGCAGTCGTGCGCAACTGCTCTCCCACGCTCGCGGGCATCAAGCCGGCATCGCTCTTTACCTATCCAGGCACCTACGCCCACGGGGACGGCTCGACCACAACCGAAACCATCGCAGAACGCCGAGCACGCCTGCTCAACGTTATCGCCCAGTGCAATCGCGAGCTTGACCCGCTCGGCATCCACCTGAGTGTTTTGGTCTGGCGGCCCTGCGGAGCGCTCGTGTACGCGTACCGAGCCAAAAGCCTCACCACCTATTTCGCAGACCCTCGCGCCCAAACGGCGCTCACCTCGGAAGGCTACGACACGAGAGACCTTTCGACATGCCTTGTGCATTTGGCATCACGCATCACGCTCGCGAGCAATAACGTCGCGGAATGCGCTTGTAGCCAGACTCGATGCGCACTACCCCAGCAAGCTAGCTGCAGCAACGACTGCACCTGCGAGTTTCCGCACGAAATAGGCTACTTCCTTGGATATCCCTACGACGACGTGCACGAGTTTATCGTCCAGCGCGGCGAGAACTACAAGGTCTTTGGGGCCTGGAAGGTCTACACGAATGTCGAGCAAGCGCTTGCGATGTTTGACGCCTACCGCGCTTGCACTCAATACCTCACCTTTGTCTATCAGCAGGGCTGCAGCTTGGCGCAACTTGCCCAGGCAACCCGATAGAACATAGAAGCCGCGGCAACCTGCCGCACAACTGAAAGGACTCAACATGAGCAAGATCGCCGTCGTCTACTGGAGCGGCACGGGCAACACCGAGGCAATGGCAAACCTCGTCTCCGAAGGCGCCACGTCCGCGGGTGCCGAGGCTGAGGTCATCTCCTGCGCCGACTTCTCTGCCGACAAGGTCACCAACTATGACGCCTTCGCCTTCGGCTGCCCCGCCATGGGGTCCGAGGAGCTCGAGTACGACGAGTTCCAGCCGATGTGGGATGAGGTCAAGGAAGTCCTCGGCGACAAGAAGGTCGTCCTCTTTGGCTCCTATTCGTGGGCCGAGGGCGAGTGGATGGACAACTGGAAGGCCGACGCCGACGAGGCAGGTGTCAACGTCGTCGATTCCGTCATTTGCTACGACGCCCCCGACGATGAGGGCGAAGCGGCCTGCAAGGCCCTGGGAGCGGAGCTGGCCTAACGAAGCCGCCAGAAAGTCGCAAGGCAACTAACAGCCGAGCACCGCACAACAACAGTCGCTCATGCCCAAACAAAAACGGGGGCCGGATACTATCCGATCCCCGTTTGTTATATCGACAATTTCGACGCGCCGCTACGAGATATTGCCCAAGAACGCCTTGGTGCGCTCGCTCTTGGGGTGGTCGAAGACCTCGCTCGGCGTACCCTCTTCCACAATGACGCCGCCATCCATAAAGACGACGCGGTCGGCGACATCGCGGGCAAAGCCCATCTCGTGCGTCACGACGATCATGGTCATGCCGTCGCGTGCCAGGTCGCGCATGACACCCAGGACGTCGCGCACGAGCTCGGGGTCGAGCGCCGAGGTGGCCTCGTCAAAGAGCATGACGTGCGGGTTCATCGACAGGGCGCGGGCGATGGCAACGCGCTGCTGCTGACCGCCCGAGAGCTGGCTCGGCATAAAGTCGATACGCTCGGCAAGACCGACCTTGGTCAGCTCCTCGACGGCAATTTTCTCGGCCTCTTCCTTGCTGCGCTTGAGCACCTTCTGCTGCGCGAGCATGACGTTCTTTTTGACTGAGAGGTGCGGGAACAAATTGAACTGCTGGAACACCATACCCAGATGCGTGCGCACCTTGTTAAGATCGACGCCCTTGGCGCACACGCCCACACCCTCAACGACAATCGAGCCACTCGTGGGATGCTCAAGACGGTTGATGCAGCGAAGCATCGTCGACTTACCCGAGCCCGAGGGACCCAGAACTACGACAACCTCGCCCTTGTGCACATCCAGATCGATATCGCGCAGGACCACGTTATCGCCAAAGGCCTTCTGGAGGTTCTTGATGCTGACGACGACCTCGTTCGAGTTATTGGTTTCGCTCATGATAGGACCTCCTTACAGACCGGCGATGTGATCGGCGGGCGTCGCGACGACCTGTCCGGCGCTCTTGGCGGGACGCTTCTTCTTAGTTTCGGCCGTGCCCAAAAGCCTCGCCTCAAGGCCGCTCACCAAGCGAGCGAGCGGCAGGGTGATGACCAGATAGAACAGGGCGGCAACCACGTACGGTGTAATAGAGCCCGTCGTGGCCACGATGGTGCGGGCGTTCATGACGATCTCGACCACGCCCACGGCCGCGAGCAGCGACGTATCCTTGTAAAGCAGGATGAACTCACTGGTCAACGTTGGCAGGACATTGCGGAACGTCTGCGGAATCATAACGTAGAGCAGTGTCTGGAAGGCGTTCATGCCCAGCGAGCGCGCAGCCTCGTTCTGGCCCTTGGGGATCGACTGAATACCGGCACGGAAGATCTCGCACAGGTAGGCGGACGAGTTCATGGCCATGACGATGACGCCCAGCACATAGTCGTCAACCTTGACGCCGGCCAGCGGCAGGCCAAAGAACGCGATGTAGATCTGCAGGAACGCCGGCGTACCGCGAATGATATTCACATAGATACCGGCAAGGCAACGCAGGATGCGCGACTTGGAGATGCGCATGAGCGACAGGGCGAAACCAAAGGGAATTGCCAGCGGAAACGCCACGAGCACGATCGAGAGCGACATGAGGAAGCCTTTGAAGACGATCGGCAGGCTCTGGACCAAAATGACCGGGTTCAGGAACAGGCGAAGGAACATGTTGGAATTCCATGCCTCGACCCACGGCTGCTCCTTAAGGTCGGCCAGGAAGTTATCGAATGCCGTCACGCCCTTGATCTCCACCGACGGAATCTTGGAGATCTTCTTGGTCGAACCATCGGCCAAAGTGTAGGTGCCGCTAAAGGCCTCGTCGCCGCCCTCGACGGGGAAGGTCACGCCGTAGACCTCGACACGGAAATAACCGCCGGCGGGCGCCGTCTCACCAAAATCGATCTTGAGCGTCTGGCCGTCGACCTTGCACGTAGGCTTCATGGGCGTACGGTCCATAAGGTCATCGCCCGAGAGCATCGTCAGACGCGTGTCGTCCGCACCAAAGGTCGTGCCATCGACAAACGTCAGCGAAAGACCACTCAGTTCCTCATCGGCATCGGCCTGGACCTCCCAAGTGATACGAGTCTCGGTGCCACCGACCACGTCGCTACCCGAACCGGTATTGGGTCGGGCGGTAATCTTTGCGGTCTCAAGTGCCTGAGCAGTCGAGGGCACGCAGGCCCCCGCGCATACCAGGGCGAGCGCCACAGCCAGGGCACAGGCCAGCTTTTGGAGCATCGAGGGCAGTGGATGGCTCTTGCCCATGGCTCCTTGGTTCAATCGAGACAAGGTGGCTCCTAACGTTTAAGTTGCCGACATAACGGGGCGGGATGACGCCCATTCAAGAAACGCAAAGGCCCTCTCCGCCAAAACGGAAAGGGCCCGCGTGCAATCAAGTAGCTATTTTACTTGATGTTGTACTTAGCCATAAGGGCGTCAACGGTACCGTCATCGGTCAGGTCCTTGATGGCCTGGTTGACGTCGTCCTTGAGCTTAGTGTTGCCCTGGTTGATGGCGATGGCGTACTCCTCGCCGGTGCTGATCTGCTTGATGGTCTGGCAGGTGTTGAACTGCTCGGCGGTCAGCTGGCTGGCGACGGAGCGGTTGGTCACCACGGCGTCACCCTTATCGGACTGTAGGGCGCTGAAGCACTCGGTAGCGTCCTTATAGGGAACGATCTTGGCCTTGGGGAAGTTCTCCTGAGCAAAGGCCTCGGCGGTCGAACCGGACTGAACGATGATCGTGGCGTCGGCATTGTTGAGCTTCTCGCTGTAGTTATCGGCCGTAATGTCGGTGTTATCGACCTTGGTCACGACAGCCTGATCGTCCATGTAGTAAGAGTCGGAGAAAGTGACTTCCTTCTCACGCTCGGGTGTGTCAGTGATAGCCGCAATGGCGACGTCGTACTTGGCGCCCGAAGCAACGCCGGGGACGAGCGTGTCGAAGTCGTTGTTGACGTACTCGACATCCAGACCCAGCTTGTCACCGATAGCCTTGATGAGCTCAAGGTCAAAGCCCTGGTAGTCGCCGTTGTCATCCTTGTACTCAAACGGCGCGTACTCGGCAGAGGTGCCGACGGTGAGCGTACCGTCCTTGACGAGTACATACTCCTTGGAGCCGTCGACCTTCTCGACCTTCGCGTTGTCAGAGCTGCTGGAACCGGCATCGGAACCAGAGGTGGCGTTGGACGAACCACAGCCCGTCAGTGCAAGAGCGAGCGCCATGGCGCCCGTGGCTGCAAACGCGCCAAGCTTCTTGAGCTTCATAATCAGTCTCCTTCCAGTGACCCCGTTTGATTCAGAGGTCTGCAAAAACTGTTGGCTATTATGCACCCGGAATTACAATTCTGCAATGAGAAAACTGATTGAAACAAACCCATAACGTGAATGGAATACTCCACTTAGCAACAGTCATTACTGCTGCAATGACCTTAACATTTTGATTTCAGCTGCATAACCTGCAAGTTCGTTCGGCGTCTCCAAAATAAATGGAAGTGCACGCAAGCGGCTATTCGATACAATATTCTGCATAACCTGCATACCGCCGCCAAACTCTTCACTACCCAGGTAGCCCTTGCCGATGCACTCGTGGCGATCCTTATGGGCGCCGCAGGGGTTCTTGGAGTCATTGATATGCACGGCGCGCAAGCGCTCGATACCCACCACGCGGTCGAACTCGTCGAGTACGCCGTCAAGATCATGGATGATGTCGTAGCCGGCATCGCTCACATGGCAGGTGTCCAAACAAACGCCCAGCTTATCGGACAGCTCTGGGCACTTGGCGGCAACGCCCTCGATAATGCGCGCCAGTTCTTCAAAGCTACGGCCCACCTCGGTGCCCTTGCCCGCCATGGTCTCAAGCAATACCGTCGTCTGCTGTCCCTCAAACATCACCTGGCACAGCGTGTCGACAATCATCTGAATGCCGGCGTCTGCCCCCTGTCCCACATGCGCACCGGGATGGAAGTTGTAGTAGTTGCCGGGCAGTGCTTCCAGACGCTGCAAATCTTCCGCCATAGCCTCCAAGGCAAACTCCCGCGCCCGCTCCTTAGCGGAGCAGGGGTTATAGGTATACGGGGCATGCGCCACCAGCGGTCCAAAGTCGTTTTGCGCCATAAGCTCGCGCAGAGCCGCCACGTCATCCATGTCAAGGTCTTTTGCCTTGCCACCGCGCGGGTTGCGCGTAAAGAACGCAAAGGTATTGGCACCAATGGACAACGCCGTCTCCCCCATTGCCCGATAGCCCTTCGTCGTCGAAAGATGACACCCGATCGTCAGCATCTCCAACTCCCCCTCATCAGTTGCGGTGAAATACGGTCTATTGGTGCCTTATTTTGGCGCAAACAGACCGTATTCCACCGCAAGATATAAAAGGGGCATCAGGGGCAAGGTCCGCCGAGCCCCCTTGAGCACCAGCACCGCAGCCTAGAGCGTCAAGCGAATCGCATCGATAATCTGCGCACAGCGCTGCGTGGCGGCAAGAGGCATAACGGGGCTTTCAAGCTCTCCCGTCTGGACGAGCTGCGTCGCATGCTGAATTTCGCCGTAGAAATCATCGACCTCAAACGGGGCATTAATTTCGAGCATTCGTCCGTCGGAGTACTTCACATGGGCGAGCTCGGGGCGATGGAGGCGCTCGATTTCCACCGAACCCCGTTCGCAGGCAATCATTAAGCGGCTTTCATATGCTGCTTTGCCGTCGCACACCATATGAATGGGTATACCGCCGACACTCATATGGATCTCATCGGCCCAATCCACGCGGCCACCCGATACGTCACGCCAGCGAACTTCACGAGACGAAACATCGCACGCACCCGCAAGAAGATCCTCAAACCACCCGACCGCGTAGCAGCCCATGTCATATAGACAGCCACCCTGCAACGGATCGAGCAGATAACTCGAAGGCGGCTGACCATAATCGAGTTTTTGCACGCTTTCGATCGAGACGATACGGCCAAGCTCGCCCGACGTAAGCAAACCCTTCACGCGAGTATGCATCGGACAAAACCGATTCTTCATCGCCTCCATAAACAGTACGCCGCGCTCGCGAGAGGTGGAGGCAATCGATAGAGCCTCTTCCTCACTCAAAACGGCCGGTTTTTCGCACAGCACGGCCTTTCCCGCGCGCAGTGCCCGACAGACCCAATGCGCATGCATGCCATGTGGAAGAGCCAAGTAGATTGCGTCGACATCGGGGTCGGCAATCAGCGCATCATAAGCCGCATCGCCGCTATCGTCAGTCGTGGCATAGCTGTGCGCGGCATCAATCGAAAACGCCCTGCAAAACTCCTCAACATGCGAAGGGGCGCGACCGGCGGCAGCCACAAGCCGCGCCCCGTCCACCTCCTTGAGCGACGATGCAAATCGATGCGAAATGTGCCCAGCGCCCAAAACGCCCCAACGAACCTCGCGCAAATCATCACATGAATCCCGATGGCCCACGACAGCCCCCTTCAGTTGCGGTGGAATAGTTCCTGTTTAAGCCCCATTCTGCCGCAAACAGGAACTATTCCACCGCAAGTTATAAAAGGGTCATGAGGAGCGCGTTTTGCAAAAGGCTTTAAGCGCAGCCGTTACGGGGCCAGGCTGGAAACGTCGGCGCACATCGTCGAGACGCTCGGGAATATCGATGTGCTGCGGGCAGTGACGTGCGCATTTGCCGCACTTGACGCAATTGCTCACCAGCTTGGGCTCGTTCGTCCGCACCGCGCTCGCCGTAAAGTATTGAGACAGGCCCGTAAACCAGCTGTGCGCATAGCTCGCGTTGTAGGCGCCAAAGCAGCCGGGAATATTGATGCCCTTGGGGCATGGCATGCAGTAGCCGCACCCCGTACAGGGCACGCGATTCGATTTCTCAAACTCTCCCAGCACACGTGCGATGGTATCGAGCTGCTCTCTCGTCATCGAATTCGGCAGTGCGCGATCCGCCAATGCCACGTTCTCGTCCACCTGCGCGGTATCGGTCATGCCCGAAAGCAGCATCGTGACTTGAGGATGGTTCCACACCCACGAAAGGCCCCAAGCAGCCGGCGACTTCAGGTACGGATCGCGTACGTCATCGAGCACAGCCCGGACCCGCGGCGACAGCTTGCCCGCTAAACGCCCGCCCAGCAGCGGCTCCATCACAAACACCGCGAGCCCGCGCTCCGCAGCCGCCATGAGTCCCGCCGTTCCCGCTTGGTAGCGCTCTCCAGCGTAGTTGTACTGGATCTGGCAAAAATCCCAGTCATACGCGTCAAGCATCGTGAGGAAGTCCGCCGCACTGCCGTGGTACGAAAAACCTATCTGGCGAATACGCCCCGCAGCCTTTTGGTGCGCAATCCAGTCCTCGATGCCCAACGCCACCACGCGCTCCCACTGGGCGGGCGAGGTAATGTTGTGCATAAGGTAGTAGTCGATATGGTCGGTCCGCAAACGGTGCAGTTGCTCGTCAAAAAAGCGGTCGAAATCCTCCGCACATTTGCACGAAGCGTGCGGCAACTTAGTCGCCAGCAACACCCGGTCACGCAGCCCCAAGCGCTCAAGTGAGGCGCCCACGCACACCTCGTTACCGGGATAAAGATACGCAGTATCCAGATAATTAATCCCCTGTTCCACCGCACGGGAAATGATGGCATCGGCCGTCTTCGCATCGGGGTGTCCCGGCGCACCGGGAAATCTCATGCAGCCCAGACCCAGAGCAGATATTCGGTTACCACTTTTGGGGTCAACGCGGTATTGCACGGCCCCTCCTTTCGCCATCAGCGCCCCGGCAAGACGAAACACAATGGTCACGCGACCGAAACATCGTGGAATCGCAATCGAGAACGTATCGTAACGCAGCAGAAATCGAGCCGTCACGACACCGCTTTAACATCAGCAAAAAGCCCGATGAAAGGAGCCACCCATGCCCACGCTCGACCTTTGGAATCTCGCATCCCAGCTCAAAAGCACCGATTATCGCTGGGTAGACCTCACCCACACGCTCTCGTGCGACACTCCGCACTGGTTCGGCTTTAAGCCCTTTGAGTCCACCAAACTCTTCGACTACCTGCCCGACACGCCCGAAGACATGCTCGCGCCCATGCGCTGCTTCCAGTATTCGGTTGCTTCGCAGTACGGCACGCATGTCGACGCACCGCGCCACTTCCATGTTGACGGCCGTTCCCTTGGAGAGATTGAACCCATCGAGTTTATGCATCCGCTCTGTGTGATCGACAAACACGAGGAGTGCGCCACAAATCCCGACTACGTCCTGACCGTCGAGGACCTCAAAGCATGGGAGGATGAGCACGGTCGCATTCCCAAAGACGCTTTCGTCGCCTTCCGCTCCGACTGGTCCAAGCTCACCGACCTCGAAAACAAGGACGAGGACGGCCAGCCCCACTACCCCGGCTGGGACCTCGACGCCATCAAATGGCTTGTAGAAGAGCGCAACATCGGCGCCATCGGCCACGAGCCGGCTGGCACCGACCCGGCGAGCGTGACCACGCGTGAGGACGCCTACCCCTACCCCGGCGAGCAGTACATCCTCTCGGTCGACCGCTATCAGATCGAGGTCATGGACCATCTAGACGAGCTTCCCGCCACGGGCGCCGTCATCTTCTGCACCTTCCCCAAGGTGCGTGATGGCGTCGGATATCCCGCACGTGTCTTTGCGGTCTGCCCCGCGTCATAAGTTCCCATGCGTTTGTTCTTCTAAATACGGCCATCCGGTGCACGCGACATGGCCCGGCGGCATACAATCCATCAGGCGCCCCATACGCGGGCGCCTTTTTATGGGGAGATGATTCACATGCAGATCAACAAGGTCGCCTTCATCGGCAAGGGCGGCGTGGGCCTGCTCTACGGCAGCATGATCGCCCAAGCGCTCGGCAACGACGCCGTCGAATACGTTATGGACGACGCGCGCTTTGAGCGCCACGCGGGTGATGCGCTCACCGTCAACGGCAAGCCCTGCGCGCTCAAGTCCGTCCGCGCGAGCGAGGCGACACCCGCCGATCTGGTCATCCTCACGGTCAAGACAACCGGACTCGACCAGGCGCTCAAGACTATGGAACACATCGTGGGCCCCAAAACGCTCATCGCCTCGCTGTGCAACGGCATCACCAGCGAGCAGAAGATTGCCGAGCGCTTTGGCTGGGAGCACACCGTCCTCGGAATCTGCCAAGGCATGGACGCTGTGTTTCTCAACGGCGCGCTCACCTTTACCAATGCGGGCGAGATCCGCTTTGGTGCGGCCGCCGGCACCGACCCCGCGACCGTCACCGCTATCGACGGGCTCTACACGCGCTGCGGCATCGCCCACACCGTCGAGGACGACATCGCCCACCGCATGTGGGCAAAACTCATGCTCAACGACGGCATCAACCAGACCTGCATGGCCTACGGAGGCACGTACGGAAGCGCCACGGAACAGGGCTCCGAGCAGCGTCGTTGCTTTGTCTCCGCCATGCGCGAGACGCTTGCGGTCGCCAACGCCGAGGGTATCGAGCTCACCGAGGCAGACCTAACGCAGATGGTGCATCTCATCGAGGGGCTCGACCCCGCCGGCATGCCCTCGATGGCGCAGGACCGCGTCGCGCAGCGCAAAACAGAGGTCGAGGAGTTCGCGGGCACCGTCCGCCGCCTCGCGGCCAAGCACGATATCCAGGCGCCGCAGAACGAATGGCTCTATCGGCGCATCCGTGATATCGAGGCAAGCTGGTAACGCCGCCGCACCGCATCCAACAGTCTCAATATCAAAAACCGCCGCAAAGGGCACTCCCCTTGCGGCGGCTTCCTTCTTCATCTATGGGCAAAACCAGCTTCACAACGGCTAGCGCCGCACCTGCGGCGTCTCGTCCTCGTCATCGCGGCAAAGGGTCACGCCCGCACTTCCCAGCAGCGCTGATGCGATGAGCGCGCCGACCACAATAGGAGCAGCCCCGCACGAGCCCTGCATGCCTGCGACAAACGCAGCTGTAGGGCCAAGACAGCCAAGTACCAATGCGACGGCGGCAATGGCAATATCTCGAGCATTCACAAGATCACTTCCTCCAAGAGAAAGACCCTATTTCTCATGAACTAGTGTGCCCCGCATCCATACGCCCAGCGTACCGCCACGGTAAGGGCTCTGTTAACTCAAGCGCACATAAAGAAAGGGCGGCTTTACGTTGCCTAAAAGCTCAGTAAAGACGCCCGCCCATCATGTGCGTATTTTGCTTATGGCAGATTACCAACCGGTGTAGTAGTCGGTGGTTCCGGCAGCGCAGCCGGAGTCATAGACCTTGCAATCACCCTTGGAGCCCGTAAAGGTCGAGCCCTGGGCCATATCGCCCGCGGCAACAACGTAATAGCCGTCGGAATCGCGCCAGAAGCCCTCAGAATCCTGCGTCCATTCGCCCGTGCGGTGGTGATACAACACGTTGCTGCTGTAATAAGTCTCGCGGCGGCCGTTATAGTTATTGACGCCGCTCGAGCGCGTCAGACCCGAGCCGTTCGCGTAATACGCAGCAGACGTGTAAGACGAGCCGGAGCCGGCGTTGTAATACGAAGCCTGGGCGGCCTCGGCAGCCTCCGCCTCGGCGGCAGCGGCCTCGAGCGCTTCGCGCTTGGCATTCTCAAGCACAGTGCGCAGCTCATCGAGCTCGGTCGACTTCGCGTCGACCTCCCCCATCGTCAAAAGGCTGCCCGCACCATCGATACAACCCTGCAGCACAGCGCGCTCGTCATCGGTGGCATAGTCACCATACATGTTTAGGATAATCTGAGCGCGTATCTCAAGGGAATCGCGCTTGGCCTCCATCGAGGCGTTCCACTCCTGCATGGAACCATAACCATCGCCGCGATAATCAACGGGCTGTACCAGCGTCGTCTCGGACGGCGTAGATCCAACCGTATCGGACAGTGTTGCGGCGTGGGCATCAGTTGCACCGGCGCCCGCCAAAAGTGCCACGGTCAGAGCGGCGGAAAGGGCAGCGGCTTTCGGTTTTCGTGAATCGATCCTCATGTAGCTGGAAACCTCCGTAGTGCGTTTTTGCTGCGTTTGAGCTGCGTGTGATTCGATCGCGCTGCATAGTACCTCGAGCAAATCGCGACCTGCGGTTTTACTCAAAAGGCGCACGTCAATTGCGTAAAACTCACATCCTCTCAACAGGAGTTTTCCACAACTCGAATGCATAAAGCATGCCAAAAACCCTGTAATAGCGCCCTTCCTATGCAAAAAAGGCGCCTGCGCAACCATTGCTTGCGCAGGCGCCTTGAGCAGGCATTTTATGCAGTTATACCTATCGAGTCGCAAGGGGTCCTTGCACAAGTCGCCTTACTCGTCCAGCGCGGCGAAGGCCTGCTTCAGATCCCAAATGATGTCCTCGGCGTTCTCGGTACCGATGGAAAGACGGATCGTGGAGGGCGTGATGTTCTGCTCGGCGAGCTCCTCGGCAGAGAGCTGGGAGTGCGTGGTGGTAGCCGGGTGCACGACGAGCGACTTGACGTCGGCCACGTTGGCGAGCAGCGAGAACACCTGCAAATGATCGATGAACTTCCAAGCTGCCTCCTGGCCACCCTTAATCTCAAAGGTGAAGATCGAAGCGCCACCGTTGGGGAAGTACTTCTGATAGAGCTCGTGATCGGGGTGCTCAGACAGGCTCGGGTGGTTCACCTTGGCGACGTGGCTGTCACCAGCCAGGAACTCAACGACCTTCTTGGTGTTCTCGACATGGCGGTCGACGCGCAGCGACAGAGTCTCGGTGCCCTGGAGCAGGACCCAGGCGTTGAACGGGCTGATGCAGGCACCCTCGTCACGCAGCAAGATGGCGCGGACATAGGTCGCGAAGGCGGCGGGACCGGCAGCCTCGGCAAACGAAACACCGTGGTAGGAGGGGTTGGGCTCAGCGATCTGGGCGTACTTGCCGCTCGCCTTCCAATCGAAGTTACCACCATCGACGATCACGCCGCCCAGCGAGGTGCCGTGGCCGCCGATGAACTTGGTTGCGGAGTGGACAACGATGTTGGCGCCATGCTCCAGCGGACGGAACAGATACGGGGTGCCGAAAGTGTTGTCGACGACAACCGGCAAACCATGCTTCTTGGCAACCTCGGAGATAGCGTCGATGTTGGGAATGTCGGAATTGGGGTTGCCGAGCGTCTCGAGGTAGATGACCGTAGTGTTGTCCTTGATGGCGCCCTCGACCTCGTCCAGGTTATGGGCATCGACAAACGTGGTCTCGACGCCAAACTGGGAGAGCGTATGCTCCAGCAGGTTGTAGGAGCCACCGTAGATGGTCTTCTGGGCAACCACATGGTCACCGGCCTGGGCAAGTGCCTCCAGGGCATAGGTGATGGCGGCGGCGCCAGAGGCGACGGCGAGGCCAGCAACGCCACCCTCGAGCGCGGCGATACGGTCCTCAAAGACGCCCTGGGTGGAGTTGGTCAGACGACCGTAGATGTTACCGGCGTCGGCAAGACCAAAGCGGTCGGCGGCGTGCTGGGAGTTGCGGAACACATAGCTCGTGGTCTGGTAGATAGGCACGGCGCGGGAGTCGGATGCGGGGTCGGCGCTCTCCTGGCCAACATGAAGCTGCAGGGTATCGAAACCAAAGGTGTGCTCGGGGTTGTTGATGAACTGGCTCATGATGATCTCCTTGATCGAACGAAAGTAAATAAAAAGAGAGAAGTAAGTCGCTGTCTCCTGATCACGCCGACGGGCGCAAACAGGAGCCCGGCATTCGTCTTGGTAAGCAATTCATATGCGGGCCTCCTTTCGCATCCCGGTTCTGTGGTCGGCTTAATTACCTACCGCCTTTGTGTGTTTTGAATAGTACGAGCATCGTCTCCCTCGGTCAATCACTTAAAAGCGCTAACCTGTTATCGGTTTTTTAGATAGCTATCGAAAGGACGGGCGCCGATGACCCTCCAGCAGCTTCGCTTTCTTATCGCCGTGGCAGAATCCGGCTCAATTAACGCCGCAGCGCAGCGCCTCTATACCGCACAGTCCAATATCTCCAACGCCGTCAAAAGCCTCGAGCAGGAGCTCCATCTGGAGATCTTTACGCGCTCCAGCCGCGGCGTCACGCTCACCAACGACGGTACCGAGCTTTTAGGCTATGCGCGCCAGGTCGTGGAGCAGGCAGATATGCTCGAGGCGCGCTACGAGGACGGCGGCACCCCGCAAGCCCGCCTCGCCATTTCCGCCCAGCACTACGCCTTTTCGGTCGAGGCCTTTGTCAACGTAGTCGAGCGCTGCCGCGACAGCAAGTTCGAGTTCATCATGCGCGAGACCACCACATCGCAGATCATCGACGACGTGCGCGCGTTTCGCAGCGACATCGGCATCCTCTATCTGGACGACTTTAATACCCGTGTCTTGCAGAAGGCCTTCGCCGATGCCCGCGCAAGCTTCCATCCCCTCTTCGACGCGACGGTCCACGTCTTCGTCAGCGAACGCCATCCGCTCGCACGCCGCCCTCAACTGTCCCTTGCCGACCTCACGCCCTATACGCGCTACAGCTTTGAGCAGGGAACCTCAAACTCCTTCTATTACGCCGAGGAACCCTTTAGCTATATCCCTTGCGACCGCAACATACGAATCTCGGACCGCGGAACACTTACTAACTTACTTATCACGTCGAACGGTTACACCCTGTCGACCGGTGTCCTCTCCAATGAAATGCAATGGGGTATGGCATCGATCCCGTTAGCAGACGCCCCAACGATGCACGTAGGCTATATCATGCACGACGAGCGCAAGCCCTCTCCCCTCTTGCAGCAATACCTCGACGAGCTCAACCGCATCATCCGTGCCAACTAACTGTCGGAAGACGGGGTAGAAATCGTAGATTGCTAGCCCCCGGCGGGCATGGCGCTACAATGGTCACTCACACGAAACGTACCCAACGAAAGGAAGCCCGTGAAGGTCATCATCTATACCGACGGCTCGGCCCGATCAAATCCGGGACGCGGCGGCTACGGCGCCGTGCTCAAATACACCAACCCCGCCGGCAAGACCTTCACCTCCGAGCTTTCGCGCGGCTACGCCAAGACCACCAACAACCGCATGGAACTCATGGCGGTCATCGTGGCGCTCGAGGCGCTCAACCGCCCTTGCGAGGTCGAAGTCCATTCCGATTCGCAGTATGTCGTCAACGCCTTTAACAAGCACTGGATCGACGGCTGGAAAAAGCGCGGATGGAAAACCGCCAACAAGCAACCCGTCAAGAACCGCGACCTGTGGGAGCGCCTACTCACCGCCAAAAGCAAGCACAAGGTTGAGTTCATCTGGGTTAAGGGTCACGCTGGTCACGAGCTCAACGAGCGCTGTGATGAGCTCGCCACCACGGCGGCCGACGGCAGCAACCTCGATATCGACACCGGCTTTAACGAGAGCGACCTGTAATAGCGTTTTCGCGCAGCTTTATATCCCCACGCGCTACACTCATCCTGTAGACCAAACAACGCAAGGGAGACGTATGCTGCGCATCGCGACCATCGGTACATCCATGATCACCGACGACTTTATCCAAGTCGTCAACGCCAACGACCAAGCCGCGTTTGTGGGCACGCTTTCACGCGACGCCAATCGCGGTACTGCCTTTACCGCCGAGCGCGGTGGCGAGCGAAACTTTACGTCGCTCGATGAGCTTGCGGCAGCCGCCGACGTCGACGCCGTCTACATCGGCAGCCCCAATGCGCTTCACTACGAGCAGGCCCTTGCCTGCATCGCCGGTGGCAAGCACGTCATCGTCGAGAAACCCTTCTGCGCCACCGAAGCGCAGGCGCTGGAAGTCTTCCGCGCTGCCGAGACAGCAGGTGTCGTGGCCCTCGAGGCCATGCGTCCCCTCCACGATCCCGCCTTCCACGCCATCGAGGACGCCCTGGGCGAGATCGCCCCCATCCGCCGCGCCTCATTGCGCTTTGGCAAGTATTCCTCGCGCTACAACGAGATTCTCGCGGGACGCGCCACCAATATCTTCGACTGCAATATGGCATCGGGTTCCCTCATGGACATTGGCGTCTACGCCGTCGAGCCCATGGTCGAGATTTTCGGCATGCCCTCCGGCCTTACGAGCATGACTACTCTACTCGACCCCACCACGCGACAGCTCACGCACGGCCCCATCGACGGCTGCGGTTCCATCCTCGCCAGCTATGGCGGAGGCAGCATCTCCGTCGAGCTCGCGCACTCCAAAATTACGAATGACCTGCTGCCCTCGCAGATCGAAGGCGAGCGTGGCACTATCCAGATCGACCATCTGTCCACGCCCCGCAACGTCCGCATCGACTATCGCGGCGATGTCGTACGCGGCTCGGCGACCGAGGCACCGCGCGAACAGGGCGACAACGGCCGCGTGCTCGACCTGCCCAAATCGAGCAACACTATGGAATACGAACTCACAGACTTTATCACCGCCATCGGCGGCATCGATAACGTTAAGGAAGAGATTTGGGAGACCCCGGCGGGACGTCACGAACTTGGTCACTACCGCGATGTCACGCTCGTCTCGCTGCGCATCATGGATGCCGTGCGCCAGCAGGCCGGCATAACCTTCCCGGCCGACGCAGGCAAGCAGGCATAGCGATGGGCCTCTTCGATACGTTCTTCTCCAGCGTCACCGGCGGCAGTCGAGAACCTCAAAAACCATCAAACGTCGAGCTCGAGCTGCGCCGCAGGCTTACTGTGCTCGCAAGCGACGAGGCCACTCAAGACACTCCCCTGCGCTATTTCCTGCGCTGGGCGGGGCAAGTCCAGGGCGTTGGCTTTCGCTTTACCAACACCAACCTCGCGCAGGCACGCGCGCTCACCGGCTGGGTGCGTAACATGGAAGACGGCTCAGTCGAGATGGAGATACAGGGAGCTCCGGCAAATATCCTATCTCATCTCGAAGCGCTTCATGCCTCCTACGAGCGCATGGGAACGCGTTTTCGCCTCGCAGACGCCCAGGCTCGAGCCCCACTTGCCAATGAAGACGGTTTCACGCCTCGTTATTAGTATTGTGTGCTAAATACGGTATCATTTACCTACGACCGTTAATAGAAAAGAGGCGAGGCGCATGGCGGTGCAAAGAAGGAATACCAGGCAGCGAAAGCTGGTTCTTGACGCCGTGCGCCAAAGCTATAACCATCCCACCGCCGACGAAATCTACAACGTCGTGCGCGCGCAGGATGACAAAATCAGCCGCGGTACAGTCTACCGCAATCTCAATCTCTTGGCCGACGCCGGCGAAATCCTCTCCATCAAGACGCCGGGCGGCAGCCGCTTCGATCGCACCATCGAGCCGCATGCGCATATCATCTGCACCTCGTGCAGCCGCGTCATCGACGTACCGCTCCCCTTCGATGCCCAGCTCGACGCCAAGGCGTCCGAGCAAATCGGCTGGCACGTCACGTCGCACTACACCATCTTCGAGGGTCTCTGCCCCGACTGCCGGTAGATGTTTGGGACATGCCTACTCAGCAAGTAGACGACGCAGCTCCTCTTCGACCGTGCGCACGTAGCGGACACGGTCATTGACACCGCCCATGCTGGGATTGCAGCTCTCCATCAGATAGGGATGGCCCACCACGTTGAGCATGTCGCGATCGTTTTCGTTATCGCCAAACGCCATCATTTCGTTAGGTGAGATCCCCAGCGCACAACCATAATCGGCAAGCGCGGACCCCTTGCCCGAATCAAAGCCGATAAAGTCGGTCCATTCGGTTCCCGACGTCATCACATCGACCCGGTCGCTAAAGCGACGCACAAAATACTCCAGCGCCGCCGGCTGCTCCGCCTCGGACGTCTGGAAGGCAATCTTAATGACATCCTCGTCAATGTCCTCTGGACGGTCGACCACCGCCACATCGCAGTGGACCTCATAACGCAGGTGGTCAACAAACGCGTCGTTGCCGCTCATGGTGTAGAGGTGCCCCTCACACGAAAGGGTCACGTCGGCATGTGGGTACGCAACCACGGCATTCGCGATATCCATGGCCAGGCCACGCTCCATAGAACGCTTGACCACGGCACGCCCCTCGCTCATGACCAGGGCTCCGTTTTCGCATACATAGGCGAGTTCATCGGCCACCGGGGCAAACAGGTAGCGCAGGCTCGCATATTGACGGCCACTCGCCGGCATAAACACGATACCGCGACGATGCAGCTCATCGATAAGCTCAAAGGCCTCGGAACGCGGCTCGCGCTCCCCCGGGTGCAGCAGCGTGCCGTCCAAATCGCATGCAATCAGCTTGATTCCCTCAAGACCCATATGCTTCCCCCAAAGCCTCCTATCAACAGCAAGACGGACCTTGATCGGTCACCCCTCAAAGCCCGTCTTGCGCATACGCGCGCTTAGTCGCGCGTCTTTTTAACGATGGTAAAGTCCGGAGCCATGCTCACGACGACCTCCGCCGCACTCGATGCAAAGCGCCGGTCCACATCGAGTTCACGGGTAACCACCGAGAGCTGAACACCCTCGACACCCCGAAGCATGCGGCCCAAAACAGGCTGCACCGGCGTATACATGCGCACGGTATGCTCGTCCGAGTCGCCCCGGAAGAGCGGCGCATGCATGTTGCCGATCTCCCAGCACGCATGCGCGAGTGCAATCGGATCCATGCGGTCGACTTCGACCAAATAGACCTCGGCGCTGCGCAGGCGCACGACAACCGCCACGGGCACCATGCCCGAACGGTCAATGGCGAGCACGTCGCCATCGGCAAGACGACCGCCGTCGGCAGTATCCAGCCGAACATCGATCGTGCGTCCCAGCTCCGTCACGCCCACAAACGTGCGCGCATCAGCCTGGTCCCAATCGAGCAGGAGCTCGTCAACTTCAAAGACACCGCCCAGCTCCCGGCGAAGTAGGAGTTCATAGGACGGATCGTTGAGATTTCCCAAGCATGTCGTCGAAACCAAGCGTTCAGGCATACTCTAGCCCTCGACCTCAACGAGCTCGATATCAAAGTTGAGGTCCTTGCCGGCCAGCTCGTGGTTGGCGTCGAGCGTCACGGCCTCGGGCGTTACGTCGATGACCACGGCGGGGACGGGCATACCGCTCGGCGTGGACAGGAAGAGCTTCATGCCCTTCTCGATCTGCTCGATATTGGGAACCTGTTCGGTCGGGAAGGTCAGGACCATCTCGGGGTTGTGCTCGCCGTAGGCATCGGCAGCAGGAATGTGCACGGTCTTCTTCTCGCCCACCTGCATGTCGACAACAGCGGCATCGAAGCCCTTGATCATCTGACCGGCGCCGCAGGTGAACTCCAGCGGCTCGCCGCGATCGTAGGAGCTATCGAACTGCGTGCCGTCGTCGAGCGTGCCGCGATAATGAGTCTTGACCTTCTTGCCCTGGTTGGACATGGAAACCTCCGTGATAAGGGCGGCGCACAACGCGGGCCGCCATGAACATATGGCGCTAACTATACCCTAGTCATACAATTCAAAGACAGTTTGCAAAGAAACGCTGCAACCGGAGGAACCATGGCATATCCCGTATTTGACCTACACTGCGACACCGCCGACCGCATCGGCTGGGCCACGCTCGATCTCGACCTGCGCTTTACCGTCGGCACCGACGGTTATTTCCCCGGCGACGAAACGCATCCGCAAGATTTCGACCTCATCGAGGGTAATGCCTGCGCCATCTCGCTCGCAAAGATCGGCAATACGCCGTGGGCACAGTGCTTCGCCACGTTTGTCCCCGACGAGATTCCCACCGCCCACGCCGCGCGCTTCCAGGCGCAGATCATGGCGCACATGAGCGGCCAGGCAATGCTCAACCACGACCGCATGGTCAACGTACGCAGCGCCGCCGACATTCGCCCTGCGCTCAAGGGCGGCAAGGTCGCCTGCATCCACACCATCGAAAACGCCACGTTCTTTGCCGAGGACCCCGCGCTGATCGAGGTGCTCAAGAGCTTGGGCGTGCTCATGTCATCACTCAGCTGGAATGCGCAGGGACCGCTCGCGAGCGGACACGATACCCACGCCGGCCTCACCGCCGCCGGCATCGAGGCGCTTACGCAGATGGAGCACGCCGGCATGGTGCTTGACGTCTCCCATCTTAACGACGAGTGCTTTGACGAGGTTGTCGCCCGCGCCACGCGCCCCTTCGTCGCCAGCCACTCCAACTCCCGTGCGGTTTGCGGCGTCAAGCGCAACCTTACCGACGACCAGTTCCGCACCATTCGCGACATGGGCGGCATCGTCGGCCTCAACTACTGCAGCGAGTTCCTTTCCAACGACGCAACCGACAAGACCGCCGCAGACGTCACCTTCGACCAGCTGGCGGCGCATATCGAGCACTGGCTCGACCTGGGCGGCGAAGATGTCATCGCGCTCGGCGGCGACTGGGACGGCGCCACGGTGCCCGCTTTCCTCTCCGATGCCAGCATGATGCCCGAGTTCCAGAACATGCTCTCCAAGCACTTTGGCAAGACCGTGATGCAAAAGCTCTGCAGCGACAACGCGCTTGCCTTCTTCGAGCGTTATTAGTTTCACATCCCTTGAGCGGGCCGGCATGCCGAACGGTCGACATGCCGGCCCGTCCCCAACCCAAAGGACCGCTTTTGACGCAGCAATTTACGATTTCCGTATCTCGACCGGATGGGACGGCCTTGCCCGTCATCGTTACCAAAAAACGCGTCAAGAACTTCAACCTACGCGTCACATCGAGCGGTGAGGTCCACGCCAGCGCACCGCTCGGCGCCGGTCGCGAGCGCATCGAAGCGTTTGTGAAGCGCAACAGCGCCTGGATTATCGGCCGACTTGCCCAGCGCGAGCAACGTCAGGCAACGGCGCGAGAGCCGCTCAGCCCATCGTCCATCATTGCACTTTGGGGCAAGCCCATCACGGTACAGGACGCACTCGATCACAACTTTGCATCGCCCGCACCGCGACCCAAGCAGGCCACCTTCGCAAGTTTTATGGGTACCGACGAATCGGACGAAAGCCCACAGGCCAAGCGGCGCGCAATCCTCGACGGCCTAACGTCCGACGAGCTCCAAGCCCACATCGACCAGCTCTACGCGTCCGAGGTCACCGCAGCGCTACGCGACATCGTGCACGCGTACGAAATCGCAATGGGCGTCACCGTGGCCCGCGTCTCCGTGCGCAGCATGAAAACGCGTTGGGGCTCCTGCACACCCAAAACCGGCGCCATTCGTATCGCGCGCGAGCTCGCCGCCTACCCTGTCGAATGCCTCGACATGGTTGTCGCCCACGAGCTCGTCCACTTGCTCGAGCCAAGCCACAATCAGCGGTTTCACGCCCTGCTCGACACGTACTGCCCCAACAATAGGGCTCTGTCGCAGCGGCTCAAAAAACCGCCTGCCAACGAGCTGTAGGGCCGGTTAGCGCACGCGCTCGATCTCGACACCGCAGCTTGCCAGGGGAAGTCCGACGGGCGCCCAAGGCTTATCGAACTTAACACGCACGCCAAGCAGCAAGGGGTAACGACGTAGCAGCATCTGGGCCACACCCTCGGCTGCAGCCTCGATGAGCTTAAACGTATGCTCGCGCAGATAGCCATCGACATCGTGGCACACCGAGCCGTAGTCAATCGAGGCGTCCAGGTTATCGTGCTCCCCCGCTGCACGCAGGTCGGCATAGAGCACCAGGGACACGATGAACTTCTGGCCCAGCGCGTTCTCCTCGGGATACACGCCATGGTTGGCAAAAACCTCAAGGCCGTCAATGACAATACGATCGGCATGGCGCAAATCGTCATAGCTCACGTGAGGCACCGCCGTTGCGGTGGATATTTCACCCCTTCCACGGCGGGCGAGCTCGGCGCCTTCGGTCTTGGTTGCATTCTCGGGCAGTTTCTTGTTACTCAACGCGATCGTCTCCTTCGTTTAGAACCCCGACCGCGCAAACTAACTACACGCGAATCGACAGGTTCTTTTTATCATCGCTCCAGTTGCAAGCGTTGCGCGCGGGGCATGCAAAGCAGGCACGCGACGCTTTGTCGGCTGCATAGAGCAGACGCTCAGGCGGTTGGCTGTTCACGCGCAGCTTTCGATGGCCCAGAATGGCCGTCTTAATGGCTGCGGCATCGGCCGGCTCAAACGCCACGTCATCGGGCATGCCGCCGAGAATCGCATCAGCGACGCGTTCGCTTGCAACATCATGGGATATACCCGATTCATACTGTTCATCTTTGCCGATATCGTGAAGAAGTGCCGTGGCGTAGATGACCTCGCGGTCAAATTCGAGCTGTTCCTCGAGATTCTTGATCCACATAATGCGAGCGACATCGAGCAGATGGTCAATACCGTGGCGGCAGAAGATGCGCCCCGATTCCAACTGTACGATGTTGCCCAGGTGCCGCCGGAACAGCCCGTTGGCACAAATGTAATCAATGCGGGGCATGGCACCAAAGGGGGCCAGGCCCGAAGCCATAAAGCCGCGACGCGACGTCCCCTCATCGGTCTTCGATGTAAAGTCGTTGACGACTCTCATGGTTAGCGGCCCAGCATCCTAAAGAAACGCTCCTCGAGCGCGGGATCGGTCTCAAAGACGCCGCGGCGAGCAAGCGTCACGGTCTTGGTGCCGGGCTTTTGCACGCCACGCATCGTCATGCACATATGCTCGGCCTCCATCAACACAATCGCTCCCTGGGGAGCGAGATAATCCATGAGGGCATCGGCAACCTGTGCGCACAGTTGCTCCTGCAGCTGAAGACGGCGGGCATAAACCTCAACCGTGCGGGCGAGCTTGGAAAGCCCAGCCACCCGACCGTTAGGGATATAACCAATGGCGGCCTTGCCATAAAACGGCAGCAGATGATGTTCGCACAGCGAGTAGAACGTGATGTCGCGCTCGATAACCAAATCGTTCGAAGCGACGGCAAAGGTTTTGGACAGGTGCTCCTCGGCACTCTGGTCCATACCGCCGGCAATCTCGCCATACATACGGGCAACGCGCGCCGGGGTCTCCAGCAGGCCCTCACGAGCTGGATCCTCGCCTATGCCCTCAAGCAACAGCTCAATGGCGGCCTCGACTTTTTCCTGATCGACCATCTGGGCCTCACTTTTCCGATTTCACGTTCGCGCTATGGTACCACGCCCTTCGGCATCGACCACAAGCTACATAGTATGGGTCGAATAGACCGGATCATCACGCCAAAGTTCAACCGCATCACAAAGCGCAACGCCCTCACGCTCAGCACGGGCGCGCGTAGCGTTCATATCGATCACGCGCTGGTTACTCGAGCCCCTAAAACGCAATGAGATATCATACAGATCCTGAACAAACGGGCCATCCACCAACATGTCGAGACAGGCAAGGATACGGTCCGTGACCTCGGTATGGTGGCGGCCTCCCGGCATAAGCTCCTCGAGCACATCGCCGGTGAAGCACCAAATAGTCTTCCCCGACCCCGCTGGATAGGCCGCGCGAACACGCTCGACAAAATCAACGAGTCCCGCTTGATTCTCGGGCTCCATAGGCTCGCCGCCCAGAATCGTCAGGCCGTCAATAAAGGGATGATCGAGGCTCTCGATAATCTTGTCCTCGACGGCACGATCAAACGGCTCGCCCGCGGCAAAGTCCCACGCGACGGAGTTAAAGCAATTCTTGCAGCCACGACGGCACCCGCTCACAAACAGAGAAGTGCGGACGCCTTCTCCATCAGCAATGTCGAAATACTTAATGTTCGCGTAGTTCATAGGTAACTCTCCCGGGAGGCCGGGGCATATCATCCCGTCCTCAAACATTCTCGGCCTGCGGCCTGCGAAACTGCGGGCGGGACGATATGTCCCGGCCTCATGCAAAGGGTAACTCAATGAACGAAGCGAACATCGAGTATAGGGTTCGAGGTCCAATAAAAACTGGGTTGCGGCTCAACCGCCATCGCAAGTAAATCGCAGCTGCAGCTCGAATTATTTCCGCTAAGAACTTCGAGTAGTGAGCAGACCGCATGCTGCATCTCAGCTACATCAACTTGGCCGCCCCGTAGCGAGGCCCCGGACCTTTGCTCGATATGAGTTCCGCACGAACAGGAGGCGCCAGTGGCGCCTCCGTCGTGAGCCAGGACTGTCCGAAATAGCGAGTAAAGGTCCGGGGCCTCGCTACGGGGCGGCCTGGGATGACTATTAGAGATGCAGCACGCGGTCGCGGATCTCCTCGGTTCGACCCTGGTTCCAGAACTGGGTACCGATGTAGCCGCACGTACGACGAGCGACGTTCATCTTCTCCTGGTCGCGGTTGCCGCAGTTGGGGCACTCCCACACCAGCTTGCCATCGTCCTCGACAATGCGGATCTCGCCATCGTAGCCGCACACCTGGCAGTAGTCGCTCTTGGTGTTGAGCTCGGCGTACATGATGTTGTCGTAGATGTACTGCATCACGCGGATGACAGCCTTGAGGTTGTCCTGCATGTTGGGAACCTCGACGTAGGAGATGGCACCGCCCGGCGAAAGCTGCTGGAACATGCCCTCGAACTTGAGCTTGTCGAATGCGTCGATCTCCTCGGACACGTGGACGTGGTAGCTGTTGGTGATGTAGCCCTTGTCCGTCACGCCCGGGATGATGCCAAAACGACGCTGCAGGCACTTGGCGAACTTGTAGGTCGTCGACTCCAACGGCGTACCGTACAGCGAGAAATCGATATCACTTTCGGCCTTCCACTCCGCGCACCTGTCGTTCATGCGCTGCATGACGGCCATGGCGAACGGCGTGCCCTCCTTCTCGGTGTGGCTGTGACCCGTCATGTACTTGACGCACTCATACAGGCCGGCATAGCCCAGGCTGATGGTGGAATAGCCGCCCACGAGCAGCTTGTCGATCGTCTCGCCCTTCTTCAGACGCGCCAGGGCGCCGTACTGCCAAAGAATCGGCGCGGCATCCGAAAGCGTGCCCATCAGGCGCTCATGACGGCACAGCAGGGCACGATGGCACAGCTCAAGGCGCTCGTCGAAGATCTTCCAGAACTTATCCATGTCCTGATGCGAGCTCAGCGCGACATCGGGCAGGTTGATGGTCACAACACCCTGGTTAAAGCGACCGTAGTACTTAGGCTTGGTCGGGTCATAGTTCAGCGCGTTGGCGACATTGTTAAAGCCGTTGCCCGAACGGTCGGGCGTCAGGAAACTGCGGCAACCCATGCAGGTGTAGCAATCGCCGTTGCCGGCAGTCTCGCCCTTAGACAGCTTAAGCTCGCGCATCTTCTTCTCGGAGATGTAGTCGGGCACCATGCGCTTGGCGGTGCACTTGGCGGCGAGCTTGGTCAGATAGAAGTACGGCGAATCCTCGCGAATGTTATCGTCCTCGAGCACGTAGATGAGCTTGGGGAATGCCGGGGTGATCCACACGCCGGCTTCGTTCTTAACGCCCTCATAGCGCTGACGAAGCGTCTCCTCCACAATCATGGCAAGGTCGTGCTTCTCCTGGGGCGTACGGGCCTCATTGAGATACATAAAGACCGTCACGAACGGCGCCTGGCCATTCGTGGTCATAAGGGTCACGACCTGATACTGAATCGTCTGGACGCCGCGACGGATCTCGTCACGCAGGCGGTCCTCAACAACCTCGCGGACCTTTTCGGGAGATGCGGAAACGCCGAGCTCCTCGAGCTCGCGGGCGACCTCGCCGCGAATCTTCTGACGGCTCACCTCGACGAACGGGGCAAGATGGGTCAGCGAAATCGACTGGCCACCGTACTGGGAGGAAGCAACCTGGGCGATGATCTGCGTCGCGATGTTGCAAGCCGTCGAGAAGCTGTGCGGCTTCTCAATCAGCGTACCCGAGATAACAGTACCGTTCTGGAGCATATCCTCCAGGTTCACCAGGTCGCAGTTATGCATGTGCTGGGCAAAGTAGTCCGAATCATGGAAGTGGATCAGGCCCTCATTGTGAGCATCCACGATCTCCTGGGGCAGCAGCACACGCTGAGTCAGGTCCTTGGAAATCTCGCCGGCCATGTAGTCACGCTGAACGGAATTGACGGTCGGGTTCTTGTTGGAGTTCTCCTGCTTGACCTCTTCGTTGTTGCACTCGATGAGCGACAGAATCTTGTCGTCGGTCGTGTTCTTCTGGCGCTTCAGGCTCTGAACATAGCGATAGATGATGTAATGGCGAGCGACCTCGTAGCAGTCGAGACGCATGATCTCGTCCTCGACTAGATCCTGAATCTCCTCGACCGACACGGTGTGGCCCGCGTTCTCGCATGCCTCGGCGACGTTTTGTGCCGCGTAAACCACCTGGCGGTCGGTAAGACGAGAGCTCTCCTCGACCTCCAAGTTTGCGGCGCGGATGGCATTGACGATCTTATCGATGTCAAAGACAACCTCGGTGCCGCTGCGCTTGATGATCTTCATCCTCTTGCCTCTTTCGCGTCGTAGTCTCATTGCGCTTCAGAGCCAAACGATGCCCGGCAGGGCTTGCCCCGTCTTGCGGCGCCGTCGCGCAATCTGTGTTCTCGATAAACCATAAGCCTCAATGCGGACACTCCCAGGAGCCGATCAAGCGGCTCAAGGACACGTTCAAAAGAGGCAGTTAAGGTCTTCGTTCTCTGTCCGCCATCTATCATACGACAAAGAGGCATCTATATCCTGTATTCTTTTTTTAGGTTAAACACAACATATAGTGTTTCAGCAGGTCAAAGCAATTGGTCATTTTGCAGACGCATTAAAAATGAGGGGTTCTTGGCAAGTCGGTAAAACGTTACCAGCACGGCTACCTGCATGGCAGTTATAAAACCCCCTTAGTCAAGCCGCTGACAAATCCTACCAAAACCAAGCCGCTCGCGCCAAAAGAATCCAAAAGATTATGCTTGACCAACATGTTGCGGTCGTGCCTTGCCGAGCCTCATGCAACCGCGGCACGAATCCTTGAAAGATATGTGTATGCAAACGGAGAAGATGAGAGTTTCCTCGGATGACTGCTGAGAAGCATCCCGGAAGATCAAAAACTCGAAATTTGGTGACGTATTTGGCGACCAAAACAAAACAGCTCAGGGGCTAAGCCTCTGAGCTGCGAACATTTGGTGGGCGTTAGAAGATTTGAACTTCTGACCTCTTCCGTGTCAGGGAAGCGCTCTCCCCCTGAGCTAAACGCCCAAATGGAGCGGACAACGGGGCTCGAACCCGCGACCCCAACCTTGGCAAGGTTGTGCTCTACCAACTGAGCCATGTCCGCTTACGAGGATTAATCTTACGTGATGCCCGCATCCTATGCAAGAACTTTTTTTGAAAAGTTTCGCGACGCCCTCGCGAGCCTCATGAAGGCATCAGACACCACGGAAGGCGCAGACAAACGCAAACTCGCCGCAAGAGGCCCCTACAACTCAGCGAGCATGATCCAGGCAGAGCTGTCCTGCACGAGCCTGCCGTCTGCGAGCGGTGATGAGGTGAGCAGGACCCTGCCCGCCGGCAGCTCCACGGGCGCTGCACCGAAGTTCGTCACACACGCCCAGCCGTTGTCGCGGCGATAGGCGATGACGCCGCCCTCAGCGCCCTCGGCACCATCCGCAAGGCCGGTGCGCCCGTCAAGATCGAGCCACGCGAGATCGTTGGCGCACCCGCGCAGCTTGCGCCGCAGCCAGAGGGCGTCACGATAGAGCGCAAGCATCGATGTCGGGTCCGCTTCTTCCCTATCGGCAGCGTAATCGGAAAACCATGCAGGCTGCGGCAGATGGGGCGCCGCATCGGCGTCCGCCGGTGAAAACCCAAACGATCCGCCCTGCGCGGGATCGTCCGCCGCCACCCACGGCAGGGGCACACGGCAGCCGTCGCGCCCCTTCTCGCGCTTCGGTCCGTGCGTATTGGTCGCAGTAGGATCTTCGAGTACAGCCCACGGAATGTCAGCCACCTCAAAAAGGCCGAGCTCCTCACCCTGATACACGTATGCCGAGCCCGGAAGCGCCAGCTCGAGCAAAAGGGCCGCCCGCGCGCGGCGCTCGCCGAGTTCACGTTCCTCGTCATAAGACGACCCGTCGCGTAAGAGCCAGTCGAGCGCAATCTGGTGGTAGCGCGTCGCCTTGATCTGCGGCAGGGCATAGCGCGTCGCCACGCGCGGCACGTCGTGGTTGGAGAGCACCCAGGTCGAGGCGGAATCGGATTCTATAGCTGCCTTCAAGCCCTCCTCGATTGCAGCGTGCATGTCATCATAGGTCCAAGTGGCCTTGGCAAACTCAAAGTTGAATGTCTGGCCAAGCTCGCTGGGACGCGCGTAGAGATACTGGCGATCGGGCAGCACCCACGCCTCGGCAACGGCGCTGCGTGGCGGATCATAGCGGTCGAACACGCGGCGCCACTCGCGATAGATCTCGTGGACCTCGTTGCGGTCCCACAGCGGATGGGTGCCGTCCTCAACCATGTCATCGCCCTCGGCGAGATGCCACCGGTCGAGATCATCGCGGTCGAGATCCTTGGCGAGACCGTGCGCCACATCAATGCGAAAGCCATCGACGCCTCGATCGCTCCAAAACGCCAGGACGTCGCAAAAGAACGCATGAACCTCGGGGCACGACCAGTCAAAGTCCGGCTGCTCAGGCGTAAACATGTGCAGATACCACTGACCGTCCGCGACACGCGTCCAGGCGGGGCCGCCAAAGTTGGCATTCCAATTGGTGGGAGGCAGCTCGCCATGCTCGCCGCGACCATCGCGGAAGATATAACGGGTGCGCTCGGGCGATCCGGGGCCGGCGGCAAGAGCGGCTTTGAACCAAGGATGCTGGTTAGATGAATGGTTGGGCACGATGTCGACGATGACCTTGATGTCGCGCGCATGAGCCGCAGCGATCATGTCATCGAAGTCATCAAGCGAGCCGAGACGTGGGTCGACATCGCAGTAGTCCGCCACATCATAGCCGCCATCGACAAGAGGCGATGGGTAAAACGGGCTCAGCCAGATAGCCTCGATGCCCAGCTGCTCAAGATAGTCCATCTGCTGGGTAATGCCCGCGATATCGCCCAGACCCGAACCAGTCGAATCCTTAAACGAGCGCGGGTAGATCTGATAGATCGCGGCGTCGGACATCCATGAGCGCGAAGAAGACTTTTCTGTAGCCATGGGGCGTATCTCCCTTGCAACGAGGTTATGCGAGATGCCCACGATGATACGCCCAAAGCGGACATTCGCGGCAAACAACGCCACAGCCACGCCCCAAACGCTCGCTCCCTCTCGGGTTCGAGTCTCCTGGGACGAATCGATCGATCAGTGAAAAGAACGGAAGGCCCACTCCTCCGGCCACGACAGCGAGCGGGCTCCGGGTGCCCCAAGTTGCCGCGAAAGAGGAGGGAAGCGTACTTTATGTACGCGACCGACGATTGAGGGGCAAGATGGGGTGCCCGGGGCTCGCGCAGCGTCAACAAAAAACGCGGTTCGTTAGAACCGCGTAAGATAGTTGGA
This sequence comes from Coriobacteriaceae bacterium, assembly GCA_902399975.1. GTDB lineage: Bacteria > Actinomycetota > Coriobacteriia > Coriobacteriales > Coriobacteriaceae > Collinsella. Next base: position 91,498 of record CABOHA010000005.1, read on the forward strand.
GCGGACAACGGGGCGTCTGCGTATCCGCTTCGCGGATCCGCACCGGCTTCGGTCGCCTGTCGGCGTCCTCGCCAGCTCGCTACAAACGCTCCGCGTTTGCTTAACGCTCGCTCCCTCTCGGGTTCGAGCCCATACGATGGGTACGAAAAAGCCCGGCTACCGTAGTAGTCGGGCTGTTGCGTTTGGAGCGGACAACGGGGCTCGAACCCGCGACCCCAACCTTGGCAAGGTTGTGCTCTACCAACTGAGCCATGTCCGCATATGTAAAACAAAACGGGCGCCGGAGCGCCCGGATGTTGCTTGGAGGCGAAGCCCGGATTCGAACCGGGGGTAAAGGCTTTGCAGGCCTCTGCCTTACCACTTGGCCACTTCGCCGAAAAAGGACCGCCTAAACGGTCCGGAAATGCAATGGAGCGGACAACGGGGCTCGAACCCGCGACCCCAACCTTGGCAAGGTTGTGCTCTACCAACTGAGCCATGTCCGCTTGCGGGTTATTAATTTACGCGAGTTGTCCAAAAGACGCAAGTACTTTTTTCAAAAAACTTGTCTGCCGCATGTTCTTAGTAGCTAAACGCGCTAAAGCGATTGGCTAGGCACACGATTCCAGTGCTCCGCTAAACAGCTTCACCATCTGCACGCGCGTGCCAGCGCCGTCCGTACGACGAGCAACCTCCACGTTATCGACGAGCATACGCATAAGCTTGATACCGCGGCCGCGTTCCTCGGATGCGACCGGCTCGCTCGTTTCATCGATAGAATAGCCAGCACCTCGATCAAGCACCTCAACCACAACGCGATCGCCATAGGCCTGAACCGTCAGGACGCACCCGATACCGCCCGCATGGTCATAGGCATTACCCAGTGCCTCCCCCGACGCCAATGCGACATCGTAGCGCTCGTCACGGCGCAACGGAAGCGATTCAAGGAGTTCGGCGATGCGATGTCGGTAGTATGGAAGATTCTCGATACCCTGACGGACCTCGACGCTCTTACTCCAGCGAGGCAGCTCCCCCACCGGAATGGCGGGAATAGGCTCCCGTGCCGGCCCCGCGACATGAAGGATATCGACAAGACGAGCAATCTCCAAAAAGCGAACAACTTCACCTGATGCATTGACGAGCGAAAGCAGGCCTTCTCGCCTCATGAGCTCACGAGCGCGCGTAAGCAGGAATGCCAAGCCCGTCGAATCGATAAAGCTAACAGCCTGACAGTTGATGACGACACGACGCACGCCGCGGCCAATCAAAGCATCCAACCGCCGACGCAGCGCAGGCACCGTGGCGATGTCGATATCGCCTGGTGGCGTCAAAACCGCTATGTCATTCCACTCATTCATACGACCATGGTTCCCCAAAAGAGCTTGTTCGATGCATGCCTTTCCGCAACCGTGCGGATTCGGCGCGCCCAGCGTCGCTGTTTAGGACCGGCCCCGCAAAAACTCAAGAGACACTAATGCGATGTCATCGTCCAGCGCCGATTCGGTAAATCGGTCGAGCTCGCCCAAGACCTTGCCGCAGATTCCCGATACGCCCTCACCCGAGACAGAGAGCAGAAGATCACGAAGGCGCTGCTCGCCAAAGAACGCTCCGGTGCGGTCGCGGGCCTCAATCGTTCCATCCGTATACATGAAGAGCATGTCGCCAGGAGCGAACGTAAACACGCCCGTCTCGTAAACCATGCTCTCAAATGCACCGATTACGCCCGATTGGCATCCAAGCAGCTCGACCTCTCCCCCACGGGCCTCGCCGCCACCCAGCGGCATCGACTCTGGCCTGATGACCATGGTCGGAGGATGGCCCGCCGAACAATACGTTGCGCGTCCGGTTTTAAGGTCAATCTTGGCGATAAAGGCCGTCACGAACGTCTCGACCCTCGAGAAGCCCATGAGCATGCTGTTAAGGGAGCGTGCCATGCGGGCCGGTCCAGCGCCCTCCCAGGCATATGCCGTCAGGGCCGTCTTGACGAGCGCGGACATCGATGCAGCCTCAATGCCTTTGCCAGACACATCGCCCAAAATCATGACGGCGCAGTCGTCGGGAAGACGGATGAGCGTATAGAAATCGCCGCCGACCAACGCTGAGTTCGTGGCCGACAGGTACACCGAATCGGCGGCGATTCCCGGAACATCCCCCAGGGAATTTCTCATGCCAATCTGGAGGGTCTGAGCGATATGGCGCTCCTCGCGCTTTTGAGATTCGCCTTCGTAGATCAGTTCAAAGTCATGCGCCAAGTGCACCAAGTAGTCATATTCAAGATCATCAATCGGCTCTTGGCTACCATCACGAAGCAGCAGCGCACGCGTCGTCGGCCCCTTCGCAACAGAAGCAGGAACGATTGCGTCGTTACTGTGCTTGCCATCGCCCTCAGGGCGTGGGCGCCCCGCCTCGATGCCGGCGTCGACGTAGAGACCCTGGCAAGGCAGGCCATGCGCTCTAAGCCAGCCTCCCATAGGCATCGATTCGTCAACGCGAGTTATACGGACGTGTTTAAGGTCCTCGGCACTCGTGCCGCCCAAAACAGATGCCTCAAAGCCATCAGGGGCAGCCCCCAAACGTGCCGCTGGCGCCGTCGTGGAAAAGAAAAGCTTCTCGGGATCGTCCGGCAAAGCAACGCGACTGCCGCCTTCAAAATCTATGACGTAGGAATCCAGACTGGCGTCATACTCAATAGGGCAAAAATGGCAGTTGAGCATATTGCAGATCTCGGACGATACCGCCTGGGTAGCCGCGGCGGAATCGTCTAGAAAGGTAAACAACTCATCCCGCAAGACATTGAGCGAGCGGCCAAGCTCGGCCGTGCGACGGGAGCGAAGGCTCGATGCCATGCCGACCAGCTGGATAGACAGGTAATCGCAAATGACCTCAAGTACATTAACATCATAAGCGAGCGGTGCCCGGGGGCGTTTCCAACCAACTTCCAGCACGCCGAGGATCTGCGTACCGTAAAAAACGGGAAGACAGATTTCACTGCGGTACGGAGGCATATCCTGCATGCGCAACAGGTGCTTAGAACGATTATCCAGGTCCATGAACATACCGGAGGCGGCCTTATCGCCCTCAAGGTCCTGTTGAATCGACAAGCGACAGGCACGCGACTCGCGAAGAACATACGTCGGAATGCCAGCGCCATACGGCAAAAACTCGGGCAGGTAGCTGTCGAGCAGCTCCTTGGAAACACCGCGGAGCTTAAAGCCGCCGCTCTCAGAAAAATAGATAGCAGCACCCGAAGCATCGAGCGTTCCTACAAGCTGGTTCAAAACGGTATCAAGCAGGCTGGGTAACTCATCGGAGCCCACAGTGCTCATAATGACCGAGAGCGTGCCAGAGAGACGCTTGTTCGCCACTCTAAGCTCCGATAACGCACGCTTGAGTTGCCGGTCGTGAGAATACTGTTCCTCAATACTGTGAAGCGCCACCAGGACACGTGGCGCGCGGCGCCCAAAGATACGTGGAGGCGTTACGGAGCCTGCGCGAACCAATACGGGAATAAAGGAGCCATCGCTCAGCTTGAGCATCAGTTCGCTCTCGGAGCCATCAGTTTCAAATGGCAAACGATGTTCCGTCGCACGTTCAAAAGCGGACGAGTACAGGACGTCTTTAACATCTCCACCGATGACGTCGGCGCGTTCCTCGCACATCAAACCAAGTAAGCGATTATTCACATGCAGAATGGTTCCGTCGAGCTCGCAGATGATGACAGCATCGCTCGTGATCTCGACTAGTTGGGCAACGTCTGCCCACTCGTTGCGTTCAAGCGTTTCCATCGTGGACCCCACCGTCTATCGGTAACAAAAAAGCCTCCGAAGAGGCTTCTCAAATGCGATGGTGTCGGAGGCGGGACTTGAACCCGCATGACCAAAAAGCGGTCACTAGCACCTCAAGCTAGCGCGTCTGCCAATTCCGCCACTCCGACATGCTATGTTGTTGATTCGCAGTTCGTTTTGTTGGACCCGCGTGTTCAACGAGGAAGATAATAACCTATGATTCGAGAACTGTGCAAGCACTTTTTTCAAAAAAGTTTACGAATTTGTAAATGCGCAGGTAGATCCGTATGTCCGGCCCCGAATCGGTGTTGCCTTCCGGCGCGTCCTCGGGCATGGGCGATATTTTGCTACGCACTTCGTGCTGCAAAATATCGCTCCCCCTGCGGAATGCGCCGGGAGGCAACACCGATACGGGGCCTACCAACACATACTCCAGGCACAGTTCTCAAACATGTTCTGGGGGCTGATGCAAATTTGGTGGCTCGGCTTTGCCGAGCCCTTATATGGTGAGGCCGGAGCCAAAGCTCCGGCCTCACCAACTTTCCTATTAGATTAAGTGAGCGATCAAGGAATCTCACTCCCCTCTGCCGCGTTAACGCAGGGCCCGCCCTGGTGTTGCTTTTCAGAACATTCCGCAGGACGGAGGAAGCCCCACAGCGCGTAGCGCGCAGCGGGGCTTCCGACATGTCCGAGGACGTTCTGAAAAGCAACACCAGGGCGGGCCCGGACGAGAACAGCCGACTACAGGTCGATGTGAGACTCCTTGATCGGGAAGGGCTCCGCGAAGTGGCAGGCGCAGCAGTGGCCCGGGGCAACTTCCTTAAACTCAGGAAGCTTCTCGGAGCAGATGCCCTGCGCGATCGGGCAGCGCGTGTGGAAACGGCAGCCGGTCGGCGGATCCAGCGGCGACGGCGGATCGCCGGCGAGGATGATGCGCTTGCGGGTCTTCTGAATATCCGGATCGGGAACCGGCACGGCAGATAGCAGCGACTGCGTGTACGGATGGTGAGGCTCGCTATAGAGCGTCTTCCAGTCCGAAACCTCGACCATCTTACCCAGATACATAACGGCAACGCGATCGGAGATGTGCTGCACGACGGACAGGTCGTGGGCAATGAAGAGATAGGCCGTACCGAACTTGTCCTGAAGTTCCTTGAGCAGGTTCAGAACCTGGGCCTGAATGGAAACATCCAGAGCGGAAACGGGCTCGTCGCAGATGATCAGCTTGGGCTTCAGAGCGAACGCGCGGGCGATGCCGACGCGCTGACGCTGACCGCCCGAGAACTCGTGCGGATAGCGGTTGATGTGCTCGGGGTTCAGGCCGACGACGTCCAGCAGCTCGCGGACGCGCTCAATGCGCTCCTCCTTGGTACCCACGCCATGAATGGTCATGGGCTCGGAGACGATCTCGCCAATGGTCATACGAGGGTTCAGCGATGCATAAGGATCCTGGAAGATAAACTGCATCTCACGACGCATGTCCTTGATCTCATGCTTGCTCATCTCGGCAACATCTTTGTCCTGGAAGAACACTTTGCCTGCCGTCGGCTTGGTCAGACGCATGATGGTGCGGCCCGTGGTGGACTTACCGCAACCAGACTCGCCGACCAGGCCAAAGGTCTCGCCCGGATAAATCTCGAACGAAATGTCATTCACAGCAGAGACGACACGCTTGGAAAAACGCTTGGCGAACATGCCGGACTCTGCAGGGAACTCCTTAGAGAGGTGCTCAACCTTCAGCAGCGGAGTACGCTCATTATTGTCTGCCATTTACGCCTCGCCTCCCTTCTTGGAATCCTTGCGCGTACGGGACGTCTCAGGAGCGTTCTTGAGGAACTCGGGGTCACCGGAGTAGTGGCACGCAGAGTAATGGCCAGACTCGGTAACAACGCGCTCGGGGCGCTGCTTGCGGCACTTGTCCGTCGCATAGGGGCAACGAGGAGAGAAGACGCAGCCCTCAGGCAAGTTCATGAGCGAAGGCGGGTTGCCGTGAATCGGCGTAAGAGGCTTCTTCTCTTCGATGGCCTGCTCCGGGATGGAGCGGATAAGGCCCCAGGTGTAGGGGTGGCGGCTCTCGTAGAAGATTTCCTCAGCAGTACCGAACTCGACAGGACGGCCGGCGTACATAACCATGATTTTGTCGGCCATATCGGCGACAACGCCAAGGTCGTGGGTGATCATGATGATGGCGTTGCCGTTCTTCTCCTGCATTTCCTGCATAAGCTCGATAATCTGAGCCTGAATGGTAACGTCCAGGGCGGTCGTGGGCTCGTCGGCAATCAGAATATCGGGATCGCAGGCAAGGGCCATAGCAATCATGACGCGCTGACGCATGCCACCAGAGAACTGGTGCGGATACTCATTGACGCGCTTCTCGGGCTCGGGAATGCCAACGAGGTCCAAAAGCTCGGTGGCGCGCTTGAGCGCCTCCTGCTTGGAGTAGCCACGATGCAGACGAAGGCCCTCGCCCACCTGCTTGCCGATCTTATAGACCGGGTTCAAGGAGGTCATCGGATCCTGGAAGATCATCGCGATATCGTTACCGCGAATGTGCTGCATCTCTTCCTCGGTCATCTCGAGGATAGAACGACCGCGATAGCGAACGTCGCCGCCCTCAATCTTTCCCGGAGGCATCGAGATGAGGCCCATGATGGTCATGGCGGTCACGGACTTACCGGAGCCGGACTCACCGACGACACCCAGGGTCTCGCCGCGATCGAGCGTGTAGGACACACCGTCGACAGCGCGAACGACACCATCCTCGGTGTGGAAATACATCTTAAGGTCATCGACCTCGAGCAGATGCTGGCCCTCGGGAACCGGCTGGTCCTTCAGGTCCACATAGTTCTTGTTCTTCTTCATCCTTATGCGTCCTTCATCTTGACGTCGAGGGCGTCGCGCAGACCGTCACCCAGCAGGGTGAAGGCGAGCACCGTCGAGAGAATTGCCAGACCGGGCATGATCATCATCCAGGGAGCAGTCAGAAGATACTGCTGACCGTCCTGAATCATGGAGCCCCACGAAGGCGTAGGCGGAATAACGCCCATGCCGAGGAAGGACAGAGCGGACTCGGTCAGAATAGCGCCACCAATGTTCATGGTCGCATAGACCACGATGGAAGCAACGGAGTTCGGGAAGATATGGCGCATAACGATACGCGCATCGGATGCACCCATAGCGCGAGCGGCGTCAACATAGTCGTTCTCTTTGACCGTGAGGATCGCGGATCTAAAGACGCGCGCAATCGAAGGCCAGCCGAGAATACCGATGGCGATAAAGACGTTCTGAAGACCACGACCGATAACGGCGATCATGGCGACGACGAACAGCACGTACGGGAACGCCAGGAAGATGTCCGCACAGCGCATGATGATCGTATCCCAGATGCCGCCATAGAAACCGGCCAGGGCGCCCATGACCAGACCGATCACCGTGGAGATGGCGGTGGCCATAATACCGACGGAAAGCGAAACGCGTGCACCGTAGATAACACGGACGAGAATGTCACGACCAAGAGAGTCGGTGCCAAACGGGTGCTCGGCACACGGAGCCAGCAGCGACGTCTCGGCCATGGTGGTCGAGTCAGAAGCCGTAGGAGAGCCGAGCCAGGGCTTAGCCCACAGATCGGCGGTCAGGGCGACCACAACAACGATGATAATCCAGCAGACACCGATAACGGCGAGCTTGTTCTTACGAAGACGCTTAAAAGCGTCGCCCCACAGCGTGCGGGACTTGGCGGGAGCAGATGCGGCCTTGGTGGCGGTAGCCTGCCCCTGAGACTGAGAATCAGTTTCCTGCATGAGACGTACCTCCCTTAGGCCTTATCCGACGGACCGCCAAGGCGGATGCGCGGGTCGAGGAATGCATAGCTAATGTCGACGAGCAGGTTGATCACCATAACGACGACAACAATGAGCGTAACGCCGCCCATAACGATGGGCCAGTCGCGCATGCTAATGGCGCGGTAGACCTCGAAGCCGATGCCGGGCCAGTTAAAGACGGTCTCGGTCAGGATGGCGCCCGAAAGCATGCCGCCGAAGTCGACACCAATATAGGTAACGACGGGGATGAGTGCATTCTTAAGCGCATGCTTGATAATGATCGCGCGATTGGAGAGACCCTTGGCCTTTGCCGTACGGATGTAATCCTGGTTCATGACGTCAAGCAGCTGCGAGCGCATAATGCGGGCGGCATAAGCGGTCGAAACCGAAGCCAGCGTAATGGTCGGAAGCACATAGTGCATCCAATCCTGATACTGAGAGCTGGAACCGCCGGCACCCGAGATCGGCATGGAGAATGCACCGCCCGTGGCGTCCTTGAGAATGACGCCAAAGAACAGCTGCAGCAACATGCCGAGCCAGAAGGCCGGGACGGCAACGAGAATCGACGTGGTGAGCGTTACCAAAATATCCCAGAAGGAATAACGCTTAACCGCCGAAATGATACCCGCACCGATACCCATGATTGCCTCGAGCACGATGGCGCACGCGGCAAGTTTGACCGTATACGGATACTTCTGGGCAAAGATTTCCGTAACCGGCAGCTTGCGCTGGTACGAATTGCCCAGATCGCCATGAAGCAGGCCGTTCATGTAATACAAGTAACGGTCCACGAGCGACGTTTGAACGGGGTCGCCGTTCTCGTCAAGGATCGCGTTGCCGTCCTCGTCCGTCTGGACCAGGTGATAGCGAACGCGAAGCTGAAGCTCCACCTCGGGGGACAGAGCCTTGTCTCCACCGATCAGCTTGATCGGATCTCCCGGCACGATATTCTGGAGGGCGAACAGAATCAGCGTAACGCCCAAAAACACCGGGATGAACTGAAGCACACGTTTAACGATGTACTTACCCATACCACTCCCCTATCTAGGGATTAACCTAAATGGGATGCCGATCGCCAGACCGGCATCCCAAAATTACCATCAGCCAGTTTACCCCAGGTTAGGGAGAACTGTATGTTTCCCATGAGGTCTACGTAAATACTTGACCCTCACGGAAGCTGCAAAACCCTTAGGCGAGCTCGGCGGTACCCAGATCGGCGTGCTTCTGCGGATCAACATAGAGATGCTTGACGCGGTCAGAGCCAGCGATGGTGTGCGTGTAGAACATCACCGGGATAACCGGGCAGTCAGCAGCGACCATGGCGTCGGCCTCCCGCATCTTGGCGATGCGCTCCTCGTCATCAACCGTGGTGCGGGCCTCGTCGACCTTGGCATCGAACTCGGGGTTGCTGTAACCGGAGCGGTTGTCGCCACCGAGGGAGTCGGAGTGGAACAGCGGGTACAGGAAGTTGTCCATGATCGGGTAATCGGCGATCCAGCCCAGACGGCCGAACTGATAGTTGAAGTTCTGATACTGCTCGAGCAGGGCAGACCACTCAGGGGTATCGGAGACAGCGGTAACGCCAACCTTGGCGAGGTCGCCGATGATGGACTCCATGATCTCCTTGTGACCACCGTCCTGGTTGTAGGAAAGGGTCACGCTAATGCCACGATCGCCGTTAGCGCCAGCGGGAGCGACCTTGTCGAGGTACTCGTTAGCCTTGTCGACGTCATAGGCGCAGAACTCCCATGCGCCCTCCTTGTAGCCGGCGATTCCCGGAGGAACAATACCGTCGGCGGGGGTACGGGTACCCTTGAAGATGGTCTTGCAGATGGCCTCACGGTTGATGGCCAGGGAGATGCCCTTGCGCAGGTCGGCGTTATTGAACGGCTCGGCCGTGGTGTTGCAGGTCAGATAGTACGTGGAAGGCTCGGCACCGAGCAGCATATGCTCGCCGTCACCCATGGTGTAACCGTCCTTGGACTCGCCACGGTCCTTCTTGGCGGCATCGATCTGAGCAACGGGAACGTCGCAGACATCGAGGTTACCGGCCTGGAACTCCTTGTAAGCGGTCTCCATGTCCTTGATGACCTGGAAGTGGATGCCATCGATCTTGGCCTTGTCGCCATAGTAATCGTCAAACTTCTTGAGGTTGATCTCCTGGCCATCCTCCCACTTACCGTCCATCATGAACGGGCCGTTGCCGACCGGGGCAAGGTAGAAGCTCTTGACATCGGACTCGGCGCACTCGGGAACCGGGGACAGAGCCGGGTGAGAGGCGACGAAGGGGAAGTCGGCGTAAGCGGAAGACAGCTTGACAACGAGGGTCTCATCGTCGGGGCAAGTAACACCGCTGAGCTCGGTAGCGTTGCCGGCAAGCAGATCGTCATAGCCCTCAACCATGGAAAGGTGATAGGAGACCTCGGAAGGACCATACTCGGTGGCGATGGCCGACTTGGTGTTGACTAGACGCTCCCAACCGAGCTTGAAGGACTTGGAGGTAACGTCGTCACCGTTGTGGAACTTAGCCTTCTTGATCTTGAAGGTGAACTCGGTGGCGTCGTCGTTAGCCTCAAAGGACTCGCAAGCCAGCGGAACGATCTCGCCCTTCTCGGGGTCGTACTCCGTCAGAGCGTCGAAGAGCTGGTACTCGACCTGAGTGCCCTGATCCTCCTGGACGTTGTAGGGGTCGATGCAGACCGGGTTGTTGATGTAGAAGTTCAGCGTCGAACCGGAGTCAGATCCGGAAGCGTCGCCGCCCTTCTTGCCGCATGCGGCAAGAAAAGCCATGGAGCTCGCAGCGAGGGTGCCGCCAACAAAGGCGCGACGACCCATAACGGGCTGGTGGAACATAGAATCAGCCATGCCATCCTCCTTATGAGATAGGACAAAGTGAATTCGGCCGGGCAACGTCGAGACAGCCCAATCGAACCATTCAAACGCGGTCCGCCGTTATGGCTGGTTATGCAGTGCGGGCCAACGTTTTGCAATACAGTAGCGCATTTTATGCACAATTTGGCGCTGATTCCGGTTAACGGTCGAGAATTTCTTTAGTTAGGCGAAGTATGTGGGGATATTTTGACTCTGTTACAAGTCTGTAAACAAAAAGGGCCCCACACATGCGGGACCCTTTGCAAACGTATATACGCCGTTGCTTAGTAGCCGACGATGCCCTGCGGGAAGAAGAACATGCACAGCACAACGCACACGGCAAACACGACAGCCATGATAACGGTCAGGCGGTCAAGGTTCTGCTCCATAACGCCCGTGGCGGAGGTGGAGTTATACAGAGAACTGGCGATCATATCCGAAACGCCGGTACCCTTACCGGAGTGCATCAGGACGAGAATCGTCAGCGCCACGGCAGAGACAGCCCAAACAACAAACAGAAGAATCTGGAACGGACCCATAGATAAGCTCCTTAATAGAACAATTCAAACTCCAGTACTGTACCACAACCCCCAGTACTCCCCCGCCTGCCATTTGAGGACGGGCAGAAATAGCGCAAAAGGGGGTTGTCCGAATGTGGACAACCCCCCTTGCTAGAAAACGTTTGTTGTTTTCTATTAGGCCTCGGTGGCGAGTACGCGACCCGTCATCTCGGCGGAAGGCTCAATGCCAGCCATGGTGAGCATGGTCGGAGCGATATCGGAAAGACGGCCGTCCTCAATACCGGTGAGCTGCGCCTTCTCATCAACGATGATGAACGGCACACGGTTGGTGGTGTGAGCCGTAAACGGATGCTTGGAACCGTCGGAAGCAACGTCAAACATGTGATCGGCGTTGCCGTGATCGGCGGTAATCAGCGCAAAGCCGCCCTTAGCGAGAATCGCCGGGACAACCTTGGACAGGGCATCGTCAACAGCCTCGACGGCCTTAACGGCAGCGTCGAAGACACCGGTGTGACCAACCATGTCGCAATTTGCGAAGTTCACGATGTAGAAATCAGCGCGATCCTCGTTGATAGCGGCGACAAGCTTCTCGGTAACCTCGGGAGCGCTCATCTCGGGCTGCAGATCGTAGGTAGCAACCTTGGGGGAAGCGACGAGCACGCGCTCCTCGCCCTCCTTGGGCTCCTCGATGCCGCCATTGAGGAAGAACGTCACATGGGCGTACTTCTCGGTCTCGGCGGTGTGCAGCTGCTTCAGGCCATTGGCGGCGATAACGTCGGCCAGAACGTTCTCGGGGAACGTCTTGGGGAAGGCGACCTCGACGTCAAACGTCGGATCGTACTCGGTCATCGTCACAAAGTGCGAAAGCTTAATCTGCTCGCGCTCAAAGCCGTCGAACTCCTTGTCCGTGAACACGCGAGTCATCTGACGAGCGCGGTCGGGACGGAAGTTGAAGAAGATGGCCGCGTCGCCCTCGTGAATGCCCTCGTTGTGGGCAGCGAAGGGCTCGACGAACTCATCGCCGCGCGGATCCTTCTCGTAGTAGGCCTTGATACCGGCAACGGGGTCGGTATCGGCATCGGACGCGTTGACCATGACGTCGTAGGCGCGCTGGATGCGCTCCCAACGATTATCGCGGTCCATGGCCCAATAACGGCCCGAGACGGTGGCAACGCGAGCGTCGCAACCGGTCTCCTCGGAGATCTTAGCCAGGAAGGCGCAGAACTCGCTCATATAGCCGGCACCGGACTGCGGGTCAACGTCGCGGCCATCCATGAAGGCGTGGACGCGAACGGTCTTGACACCGTGCTCGGCAGCCATCTTGACCAGAGCCTCGACGTGGTTCATGTGAGAATGAACACCGCCAGGGCTCATAAGGCCCATGAGGTGGAGGGTCTTGCCGTCAGCCTTGACGTCGTCCATAGCCTTGACGAAAACCTCGTTCTTGGCGATGGAGCCGTCCTTGATGGCATTGTTGATGCGCGAAAGCTCCTGGAACACGATGCGGCCGGCACCGATGTTGAGGTGGCCTACCTCGGAGTTGCCCATCTGACCGTCGGGAAGGCCCACGTCCTCGCCCGAAGCACCGAGCGTGGTGTGGGGATACTGAGCGTACAGGCTGTCAAGGAAGGGCGTCTTGGCAGCGGCGACGGCGTTCTCGCCATCGGCCGGAGCCAGGCCGCAGCCGTCCATGATGATCAGGAGTGCAGGAAGATGACGCTGTGCCATATGTCCTACTCGCCTGCCTTGACGACCATAGAGGCAAAGTCGGCAGCCTTGAGCGAAGCGCCGCCCACGAGGGCGCCGTCAACATCGGGCTTGGCGACAAGCTCGGCGATGTTGCCGGGCTTAGCGGAGCCACCATAGAGAACGCGGATGCCGTTAGCGAGCTCCTCGCCGAACATCTCCTTGAGGGTCTCACGGATAGCGCCGCAGACCTCCTGAGCGTCCTCGGCGGTAGCGGTCTTGCCGGTGCCGATGGCCCAGATGGGCTCATAGGCGACGACGACCTGCTTGGAGCAGGTGATCTCAAGACCAGCAAGGCCAGCCTTGACCTGGTTCACGACGTGCTCGACATAGGTACCAGCCTCGCGGACCTCGAGGGACTCGCCGCAGCAGAAGACGGGAACAAGACCGGCGGCAACGAGGGCCTTGGCCTTCTTGTTCTGGTCCTCGTCGGTCTCGTGGAAGTAGTCGCGACGCTCGGAGTGGCCGATGATGCAGTAGGTGCAGCCAGCGGACTTGAGCATGTCGCAAGAGGACTCACCGGTGAAGGCACCCTTGGCCTCCCAGTACACGTTCTGTGCACCGAGGGCGATGGGGGCAGCCTGAATGCGGTCATGAACCGTGGTGATGTCGATGGTCGGAGGGCACACGAGCACCTCGACGCCAGCCGGAACCTCGGGCAGAGCCTGAGCCAGCTCGTCGGCGAGCTTGGCAGCCTCGGCGACGTCGTTGTTCATCTTCCAATTACCAGCGATAAGAAGGGTGCGATTAGGCATCGAGAAGCGCCTCCACTCCGGGCAGGGCCTTACCCTCGACGAGCTCCATGGAAGCGCCACCACCGGTGGAGATCCAGCTCATCTTGTCGGCCAGGTTGAACTTGTTGACAGCTGCGACAGAGTCGCCACCGCCGATGATCGAGGTGCAGTCGGCCTCGGCAACAGCCTCGGCGATAGCCTGGGTGCCGTGAGCGAAGTTGTCAAACTCGAAGACGCCCATGGGGCCGTTCCAGAACACGGTCTTGGCGCCCTTGACGGCCTCGGCGTAGAGCTCCTCGGTCTTGGGGCCGATGTCCATACCCTCACGATCGTCGGGGATAGCGTCGGAAGCGACAACCTCGGGGACAGCGTCCTCGCCAAAGTGATCGGCAACGCGGTTATCGATGGGGAGCAGGATCTTGACGCCCTTCTCCTCGGCCTTCTTGAGCATCTCGCCGGCGCGCTCGACCCAGTCCTCTTCCTTGAGAGACTGACCGACGGTCAGGCCCTGAGCCAGGAAGAAGGTGTAGGCCATGCCGCCACCGATGATCAGGGTGTCAGCGGAGTCGATGAGGTGATCGAGAACGCCGATCTTGGAGGAAACCTTGGAACCGCCGACGATAGCGACGAAGGGGCGCTCGGGCTCGGCGAAGATGCCGGTCAGCGTGTCGACCTCCTTCTCGAGCAGGAAGCCAGCGACTGCGGGCAGGTAAGCGGCGGGGCCCACAACGGAACCCTGGGCGCGGTGAGCGGTGCCAAAGGCATCGAGGACGAAGACGTCACCATAGGAAGCGAGGATCTTGGCGATCTCGGGATCGTTCTTCTTCTCACGCTTGTCAAAACGGACGTTCTCGAGAACGAGGACCTTGCCCGGCTCGACGGCGGCAACAGCCTCAGCAGCCTTCTCGCCGTAGGTGTCGGCGACAAAGGCAACATCGAGACCAGAGAGCTCAGCGAGCTTCTTGGCGACGGGCTCGAGGGACAGCTCGGGCTGGAAGCCGGTGCCATCGGGACGGCCGAGGTGGCTCATGAGGATGACGCGAGCGTTGTGCTCAACGAGGTAGTTGATGGTGGGCAGGGCAGCCTTGATGCGGGTGGTGTCGCCAACGACGCCATCCTTGATAGGCACGTTGAAGTCAACGCGGACGAGAACGCGCTTGCCGTCGACATCGATGTCGCGGACGGTCTTCTTGGTAAAGGCCATGTTTGCTTCTACCTTTCGTACGTGTCTGCCTCCCATTACGGCAGACGATTTCCTATAAAAAGGGCGCGACCCTAGGGTGTAAGCCCTATGAGGCCGCGCCCTTCTTTAGACGCTCAACGAGCTATTCGCTAAAAGCTAAATTAAGCAACGAACTTCTCGAAGTACTTGATGGTGCGGACCATCTGAGAGGTGTAGGAGTTCTCGTTGTCGTACCAAGAGGTGACCTGAACGAGGGTCTGGCCGTTGCCGAGGTCAGAGCACATGGTCTGAGTGGCGTCGAAGATGGAGCCGTGGGTCTCGCCGATGATGTCGGTGGAGACGATGTCGTCCTCGTTGTAACCGAAGGTCTCGGAGATGGTGGAAGCGTAGGCCTTCATAGCGGCGTTGACCTCGTCGACGGTGACCTTCTTGTCAACGACAGCGTAGAGGTTGGTGATGGAGCCGGTCGGCGTCGGGACGCGCTGGGCGGCACCGATGAGCTTACCGTTGAGCTCGGGGAGAACCAGGCCGATAGCCTTGGCAGCACCGGTGGTGTTGGGGACGATGTTGACGGCGCAGGCGCGGCTACGACGCTTGTTGCCCTTGCGCTGCGGGCCGTCGAGCGGCATCTGGTCGCCGGTCCAGGCGTGAATGGTGGTCATGATGCCGGACACGATGGGAGCGAAGTCGTTCAGACCCTTGGCCATCGGGGCGAGGCAGTTGGTGGTGCAGGAAGCGGCGGAGATGATGTTGTCCTCAGCGGTCAGCGTCTCGTGGTTGACGTTGTACACGATGGTGGGCAGATCGCTGCCGGCCGGAGCGGAGATGACGACCTTCTTGGCGCCAGCGTTGATGTGGGCCTGAGCCTTAGCCTTGCTGGTGTAGAAGCCGGTGCACTCGAGAACGACGTCGACGTCGAGGTCGCCCCAAGGCAGGTTGTTGGCGTCGGCCTCCTTGTAGATCTTGATCTCCTTGCCGTCAACGGTGATGGAATCCTCGCCAGCAACGACCTCGTGATCGCGAGCGTAGTTGCCCTGCGTGGAGTCGTACTTCAGCAGGTAAGCGAGCATATCGGGAGAGGTGAGGTCGTTGATAGCGACAATCTCGGAGCCCTCATGACCGAACATCTGACGGAAAGCCAGACGACCGATGCGACCGAAGCCGTTAATAGCAACCTTTACTGCCATTGTGTCTCCTTTCGTAAGGCCCCCGCAAGCTACAGCGCCCGCCGTTGAGGCCCACAAACTAACCACTCGCCTAATATACCTTTTTTTTGACTTGAATTTCACGAGAATGCTCGAAATTGAAAATCAAATTTACGTTAAAACGTTTTAAAGAATAAAATAGCAGCTAAATCCGTATATACGTCAATACTTTAAACTACTTGTTTGCTTCAATGAGCTTTTCAAGACGTAAAACACGATGGTAGAGGGCCGACTTCGACAAGGGAGGGTCAGCCATCTCCCCTAAATCACGCAGCGACAGATCGGGATAGCGCTCGCGCAGGTCGCAAAAGACCGCCAAGGCATCCGGAAGCGCATCCCGAAGGCCGCGCTGCTCGAGCTCATCGATAAGCGCAAGCTGATGTTGGGCAGCACCGGCGCTTCTGGTCTGGTTGGCGAGCTCGGCGTTCACGCGACGGTTCACATCGTTCTTAACCAACTTGACCGCGCGCGCCTCCTCAATCTCGGCAACGCTGCGCTTGGCACCAATCAGCTTTAATAGATGCTCGATTTCCTCGGCGCTCTTAATGTACACGGCATATGACCCCCGCCGTGCATTAACACGAGCATGGACCCCAATCTGCCCCAACAGGTCGCAAAGCCCCTTAGCATATTGCTCGCCCTGCACCGCGATCTCCAAATGAAAATCGCCGCGCGGATCGGCCACGAAGCCACCCGCGATGAGCGCGCCGCGGATGTAGGCAAGCCTGCAGCAGGGACGGGCAACGATGTGTCGGGGAACACCAGCGACGAGCCCTCCCCTGCGGTCTAGAATGCCCAGCAGCACCAGAGCCTTGTCCAGGTCGGGTTGATCGGGCAGGGTAATGAGATAATTACGGACCTTATGCAAGACCGATTTACGAACGGTGAATTCCGTTTTGAGCTTAAGGATGCGATGTGTCAGCGTGATCATCGTGCGTGCGACGGCTCCCGTCTCAGTCGCAACCGTCAAACGATACCGCCCAGAGCCGGTAAGCGAGAGCGTACCACTCACGCGCGTGAGGGCGGCAAGTGTCGACAAGTCGCAGTATTCACATTCGGGTTCGCAGCGCGCAAGCTCGTCGCGCACCTCAGCGGTAAACGACATGCAGGCCTATGCCTTCGTGTTGGCGCGCGACAGATCGCGGTGGGAGATGCTCACGTGATACTGGGCGCCTTCCAGGTAACGGGCCGTGGCCTCGGCAATGGCGACGCTACGGTGCTGTCCGCCCGTGCAGCCGATGGCGATAGAAAGCTGCGGTTTACCCTCCGCGATATAGCCCGGCATCACCGTATCGAGTAGCCGTGTCCAAGCCTTCCAAAACTCCTGCGTCTTGGGATGGTCCAGAACAAAATCCGAGACCTTTTTATCGAGACCGGTCATCGTGCGCATCTCGGGATCGTAGAACGGATTGGGCAGGAAGCGGACGTCGATCATAATGTCCGCCTCGACGGGCATGCCGTGCTTAAAGCCAAACGAGAACACATGGACGTCCATGAGCTGTTGGTCGGACAGTTCGGAAAATGCCATACGTAGCTTGTTGCGCAGCGCAGAGGTGCGCAGACGGCTCGTGTCGATAATCATATCGGCTCGATCGCGCACGCCCTGCAGCTGAAGGCGCTCGCGCTGAATGGCATCGGCCGTAGTCTCCCCCGGTTTGGCAATGGGATGACGGCGGCGGTTTTCGCTATAACGACGGATCAGCACCTCGTCAGAAGCCTCTAGGAACACGATGTCGCAGCTCATCTCGCGTTCTTCGAGCGCGGCGACCGCATCGAGCAACTCGTCAAACAGTCCCTGGCTACGCAAATCGCAGGTGACGGCGAGATGCCTGCCCACGCCCGTATTGATGCCGACGAGCTCGGCAAGCTGGGCGATCAGACGCGGAGGCAGGTTATCGATGCAAAAATAGCCCATGTCCTCGAACACGTGCATGGCCTGCGTGCGGCCCGATCCGGACATTCCGGTGATGATGACGATATCGGGGATGCGCTCCGAGCGCTCCGCCGCATCCATGGCATCTCCCTTTTGCATGTGTTGCCTCCCGAAAACAAGCGCGGGACCCAGCAACCCGGATCCCGCGCGGTCAATTGCCTATATTGAGTATACCGCCCCGAGCGGATACGAGGCCTGTCTTACGCCTCAAGCGCAGCCTTGAACCAACTCGTAATACTCGTGGGATGCGTGATGGCAGTGCCGACGACAACGGCCCAAGCGCCAGCATCGATCGCGGCGCGAGCCTCCTCGGGCGTGTGCACACGGCCCTCGCAGATGATGGGAAGACCGGGGAATTCCTCGGTCGCCTGACGCAGAAGCGGAAGATCGGGGCCATCGGCCATGGTGCAGTCGATGGCGGCGACACCATGAGAAAGCGTGGTGGATACAAGGTCGAAGCCCATATCAACCGCACGGCGAATGTCCTCGATGGTGGCACAATCCGCCATCAGGAGCACACCCTCCTCGTGCAGCGGACGGAAGGTGTCCTCGACGGTCTTGCCATCGGGACGCGGACGATCGGTGGCATCGATCGCCACGATATCGGCACCCGCGGCAACGCAGGCGCGAGCGTGACGCAGCGTCGGCGTGATGTAAACGCCCTCGTGCCCATCCTTCCACAGGCCGATAACAGGAACCTCACAGCGACCCTTAATGGCGGCAATGTCGGCAAGGCCCTGACAGCGAATGGCGGCGGCGCCGCCAAGCTCGCAAGCGCGAGACATTTGAGCCATGGTCTCGGGCGTACGAAGCGGCTCGCCCATATACGCCTGAACGCTCACGACGAGCTTGCCCTTCAGGGATTGAATCAAAGGATCGACGGTCATAAGGCTGCAACCTTTCTCAGAACAGCCTCCCGAGGCGTGTTGTCTCGGGAGGCTCCTACAGCAGATACGTTTACTTCAACGAGGCAAGAAGATGCTCAGCGGCACCGATGAGCGGAGCATCGCCCTCCAGAGAACCGATGAGGATCGGCGTGTCCTGAAGCGGATCGAGCGCCTGGCTGGCATAGCCCTCGTGCACCGAATCCTTCCACGTCTGCGAACGCCAATCGGGACCTTGGTGAATCACGCCGCCCGAAAGCACGATGACCTCAGGGTCCAGGATGTTAGCGAGCGAGCCCAAGCTGGCACCCAACGCAAAGCCGGCATCATGGATGACCTCGGTCGCCTTTGCGTCGCCTGCACGGCACAGGTCGTTCACATCGCGACCGACCGAAGGACGGCTGGGGTCGACACGGCCAAAGCGCTCATCGTACATACGACCAATGGAAGTGCCCGAAGCAACCGACTCCAGATGGCCGGAACGCCCGCAGGCGCAGGGAATGCCGGCGGCAGCCGAGCACTCGATGTGGCCCATATGGCCAGCAGCACCATGGAAGCCCTGCATCACGCGGCCGTTCTCGACATATGCGCCGCCGATGCCCGTACCGATGCCAAGACACAAGACGGAGAACTTGCCCTTGCCGACGCCCCAGTGGGCCTCGCCCAGAGCATGAGCTTGCACGTCGCCTACAACGGCAACGGGAAGACCGAGATCCTCGCGCAGACGCGGCCCCAACTGAACGCCGGACCAGCCGGGCATGATCTCATTGGCATACGCGATGGCGCCCGTCTTGGGATCGACGACGCCGGCGGCACCGATACCGACGCCAAGGACCTCGACATCGGGATTCGCCTCGAGAGCAGCCTTGATGGACGCCTCGATACGCTGGAAGACGGCCTCGCCGCCCTCTTGGGCCTCGGTGGGAACCTCGGCCTCAAAAACGGGATGGGGCACACTACCGTCAGCCGGGTACTCCATGATGGCAGTCGCGATCTTAGTTCCGCCGATATCGACAGAACAGACGTACTTGTTCTCCATGTCGCTCTCCTTCGGAGATAAAAAACAACTATAGGAAATGCGCCGTCAGGCTAGCCGTCACAGCGCAGTAAAGGTTTTCCTGGTGCCCAAGATCGCCGAGAAACCGTGTGGCCATTGACCTAATAGTCATGGCCACACGGTTGAACGGCGAGGTCGGGTGCCTGGGAAAGCTTTACAGGAGGCCGTTGTCCTGGAGGACCTTCCTAATAGCCTCGACGTTCTCGCCGGTCATGGCCTTCACCGGGCGCGGCATGGTCGGGCTGTCGAAGATACCCATGAGGTTCATAGCGGTCTTGAAGGCGCCGACGCCACCGGCATAGCCCTGGACGCCCGAGGTGACATCCCAGATGTGCGAAATCTCATTGAGGCGATCCTGCTCGGCCTTGACGGTAGCCCAGTCACCAGCCTGAGCGGCCTTCCACTGACGAACGTAGCCCTCGGGCTCAACGTTGGCGAGACCCGGGACAGAGCCGTCGGCGCCACCGAGGTAAGCGCCGTCGACAACAACCTCGTGGCCGGTGAGGATGCTCATCGGATGGCCGTTCTTCTCGTTCTCCTGAACGAGGTAGCGGAACGAGATGTCATCACCCGAGGAATCCTTGACGCCAGCAAGGACGCCCTCGGCGCCGAGCTTGGCAAGGAGCTTCCAGGGGAGCTTGGTGTGAACGCAGACGGGGATATCATAGGCAAAGATGGGCAGGTCGAGCTCCTCGTGCAGGATGCGGAAGTGCTCCTCGACCTCGGTCATGCCCTGCAGGGCATAGAACGGGCAGGTGGCGACGAGGGCATCGGCGCCCAGCTCCTGAGCGACCTTGCCGTGCTCAATCATGCGCTCGGTCTCGGTATCGATGATGCCGACCAGAACAGGCACGCGGTGGTCGACGATGCGGACGGCCTCGGCGATGATCTGGCGACGACGCTCGTCGGTGGAGAAAACGACCTCACCCGAAGAGCCCAAGAAGAACAGGCCATCGACGCCGGCATCGATCATGCGGTTGATGCTGCGCTCAAAGGAGGCAACATCGAGCTGGTGATCTTCGGTATCGGGAACAACAACGGGAGGGATAACGCCGGTGAATTTCTGAGTTGCCACAAGAATCTCCTTAGTTGTCTGGCGGGCGGCCCTATGCCACCCACTCTTGTTGGCAGTGTCCAGGCCGTCTAGGCCAAAGAACACGAGTGGAACGTTTGGTTAAAAAAGTCTACGACTTCGTTTTCGAACGCATTGATGCGCTCGTGAGCGTATTTTGCATAGATGATATGCCTCCGGTCACACTCAAGACCGTTGAATACGGCAAACTGATCCTTGGAATCGCTCACGGTATCCATAAGCGATGTGCCCATGAGCACCGATCCGCGCACCCGAGACGACAGCACCTCGAGGCCGCCAGGAAGCGGATTGGCAACCGCCGTGCGGGCGAGGCCCCGCTCGTCCAGAGCAGAAACCGCCAGCGCGACTCCGCCGCCAAGACCCTCGCCCCATGCAAAGATGCGGTCGGGGTCCATGCCATCAAGATTGCGCGCGACCTCCGCCAACGCGCAGCCCCAACGGACGCGCCTGACAAAAGCAGGCGAGGTAATCCCCTGCCGCAGATCGCTGGGTCCAATCGCCTCATCGTCCAGCGCAAGCACGGCATATCCCATGGCCGCAAACCTCGTCATGTGATGCCATCCCCGCACGGGTCGGTCGATGTCGTGAAACATCAGACATAGCGGCACAAGCTCGGATGCTCGGGCGCGACCGGCAGGCTCGATCAAACGTGCGTGGACCACATCGCCACCAAGCTCAAAGGAAACCTCGGAGTAGCGGGCATACGGATTGGCGAAATCGATCGCCGTAATGGCCAGGCCTTGAATCTCAAGATTCATAGCACATGTCTCCAAATCAGAAACATCTGCCTGAACATCACCGTGCCAGTCCCGATATTCAGAGAGCCTTGACGAAACCGTCCCGGGAATCCCCACAAGGTCGGGGACAATCAGCTCGCCGACATTGCTCTCGCACTTAGACATGAGCCTCCCCTCCCTTGCAGAAAAACGGAATGATCAGATCGTCAAAATCCTGAATCTCCTCGTGGCCAAAGCCTTCAAAGAACTCATGACGCTTTTCACAGGTCAGGTTGTTATAGACCGCAAACTGCGTCGCTGGCGGACAGACGGTATCGGCTGTGCCGGTGCCAAACAGCACGGGGCATTTGACCATAGGGGCAAAGTTCTTGGAATCGAAGTACGCCAGCTTGGCATAGGCTTCGTCGATACGAGTCGAGTCCTCGTCAAACCAGCGAGACCAATAGCGCAGGCCCTCGTAGGCAATGTCGTCGGCATCCAAGTCCCAGACCAGGCGGAAATCCGACAGGAAGGGATAGAGGATGGCGGCGCGATTGATAAGCTCGCTGTTAAGTGCACAGGTCGCAATGCCCAAACCGCCGCCCTGCGACGCGCCGTTCACAAACACACGGGCAAGATTGATGCCCTCGAGCTCGCGAACGATGCGACACAGGATGCGAATATCTTGGTGCAAGCGGACATAGTAGAGGTTGGCCGGGTCGCCGTCGATACCGGCGACGATATGGCCCGCGACCGTTGTGCCCTCAAATCCACCAATGTCCTCGGAGGGACCTCCTTGACCGGGGCAGTCGAGGGCGATGAGTGCCATGCCCATGCCCGCAAACGACGCCTGCTCAAACCAGCTGCGGCTTGCACCCGGATATCCATGGAACTGAAGTACCAATGGCACGGGCTCGTCCGAGACGGGTTTAAGGTACTTGGCATGCAGGCGAGCGCCACACATGCCGGTATACCAGAGGTCGAAAAGCTGGCAGGTCACGGCATCTGTGACCGATGCCGTCTCGATCGCATAGTCAAGCCCGACCGCGTCGGCCTCGGCCATGCGATCCTTCCAAAAGAGATCGAAATCTGATGGACGGGGCATGGCGCCTCGATACCCACCAAATTGATGTTGTAGCTCCTGAGCACTTGGCATGGCTCGTGAACCCAACCTTTCGAAATCGCAACGGAGGTGCGCCCGGCAAGGGAACCGGGCGCACGGGAGGGAAAGCGAGGCTACTCGCCGAGCTTGGGATGCAGCAGCGACGGCGCAGCGCCGAGCAGCATCTTGGTGTAGGGGTCCTGGGGGTGCTGGAAGACCTGCTTGGCCTCGCCCTGCTCGACGATCTTGCCGCCATTCATAACGATGATGTCGTCAGAGATATAGCGGACCGTCTGGATGTCATGGCTGATGAACACCATGGCCAGGCCGAGCTCCTTCTTAAGGTCGGTCAGCAGGTTCAGAATCTGCGCGCGGACCGAAACGTCCAGAGCCGAGGTTGGCTCGTCGGCGATGATGGCATCGGGGTTCAGCGACAGGGCACGGGCAATTGCGACGCGCTGGCGCTGGCCGCCCGAAAGCTGGCCGGGAAGAACCTCGGCGGCGGAGCTGGGCAGACCGGTGAGCTCCAAGAGCTCCTTGACGCGCTTCTCCTGCTCGGCCTCGGTACCCAGGTTGTGGACGCGCATGGGGTCGAGCAGTTGCTCGCGAACGACCATGCGGGGGTTGAGTGCCGTGGCCGGGTTCTGGAACACGACCGAGATGACGCGACCCATGTGGCGACGGTCCTCGGCGGTACGTTTGGTAACGTCCTTGCCCTTAAAGTAGACCTTGCCGCTCGTGGGGGCCTGCAGGCCGCACATGACGTTGGCGGTGGTGGACTTACCGCAACCGGACTCGCCGACGATGCCGATCGTCTGACCGGGCATGAGCCTAATCGTTACACCCTGGACGGCGTGAACCAGGTTAGGGTGCAGAATCGAGCCGGTACGGGTCCTAAAGGTGACGTGGACGTCATCAAGGAAGATGATCGGCTCGACGCCGTTGACTGCGGTCTCGCTCATCTACATCACCTCCGCGTGAGGGGTCAAACCATTTGCCTTGAGCACCTCGTCGGGGAGCTCGGAATAGAAATGCTCGGTGCCGGGCACGCGCTTGAAGACCGGACGGGTGTCCAGGCCAATACGCGGATGGCTCGAGCGGGGCGCGAAGCGATCGCCCTTGGGGAAATCGCGCGGGCTCGGAACGGCGCCGGGCACCTGGTGCAGGCGGCCCGAACCGCTCTCGATGGACAGGACGGAACCCAGAAGACCGCGGGTGTACTCGTGGATCGGGTTGGTGAGCAGCTCCTTGGTGGGCGCCTGCTCGATAACCTGACCGGCGTACATCACCGTGATGTTATGGGCGACCTCGGCGACCAGCGCCAGGTCATGCGAGACGAAGATCATGGCAAAGCCGAGCTTGGCCTGAAGGTCGTTGAGCAGCTTGATGACCTGCTTCTGGACGGTAACGTCCAGGGCGGTCGTGGGCTCGTCGCAGATGACCAGCTTGGGGTCGCGGGTAAGGGCCATAGCAATCAGAACGCGCTGACGCTGACCACCGGAAAGCTCGTGCGGATAGCTCTCGAGCGTACGCTTGGGGTCGAGGCCCACGAGCTCCAGGAGCTCCTCGGCGCTACGGGTGCCGCCACGCTTGGTGAGCTGCTTCATCTGGGCAGAGATGAGCATGGAGGGATTGAGCGAGGACAGGGCGTCCTGATAGACCATAGCGATATCGGTACCGCGCAGGCCGAACCACTCCTTCTTACTCATCTTGAGCAGGTCGCGGCCCTCCCAGAGGACCTCGCCGGAAAGGTGCTCATCGTCGTCGGTCAGGCCCATGATGGCCAGCGTGGTGATGGACTTACCGCAACCGGACTCGCCCACCAGGCCCATGGTCTGACCAGGACGGACGTCAAAGTTGACATGGTCGACGACGTTGATATCACCGTGATGCTCAAACTGAATGCAGAAGTCACGGACCGAGAGAATCGGTTCGACAGACTCGTCGGGCACATGGCGATCGTCACGCTTGAGCTCGACATCGCGCAGGGCGCCAAGGCGAGCGGAGAGGGACTGGGCCTGCTCCTTGTAGGCGCGAACGGGGTCGGAGACCAGCAGGTCGGCCTCGCGGCGCTTGGAGGAATCGGTCGGATCCAGGGCGGCGGAGGGAGCAGCGGCCATGGCGTCGGTAATGCCCTCGGAGAGGATGTTGAGCGCCAGGCAGGTGATCATGATGGCCAGGCCCGGGAACAACGCCTGCCACCAACGGCCGGCGAGCACGCCGCCGCGGGCGTCGGCGAGGATGTTGCCCCAGGTAGCGGTGGGCTCCTGGATACCAGCGCCGATGAAGGTCAGCGAAGCCTCGAAGATGATGGCGTCGGCGACTAGGGTAACGGTGAAGACCATGATCGGGGCGATGCAGTTACGCAGAACATGCTTGATTAAAATCCACGGAGCCTTGGCGCCGGAAACGATGACCGCGCGGACATAGTCCTCGCCGTACTCGGACACGATGTTGGCGCGCACGATACGGGCAATCTGCGGAGTGTACATAAAGCCGATGGCGAAGATGATCGACGGCACGGAGTTGCCCAGGATGGAGACGAAGACGGCCGCGAGGGCGATGCCCGGGATGGACATGATGATGTCCAAGATACGCATGATCGTCTCGGAGACGGCCTTGCGCGAAACCGCTGCAAGGGCGCCCACGACCGAGCCGCAGACCAGAGCCATGGCAGTGGCGCCAAAGCCGATAATCAGCGAGTAACGACCACCGTAGAGCATACGCGACAGAATATCGCGACCCTTATCGTCGGTACCGAAGATAAATCCGTTGCCGGGAGCCTGGCGAGCCGTAAAGATCTCGACCGGGCTATAGGGGGCAAGAAGGGGCGCCAGAATCGCAGTCAGGGCGACCAGCACCAGCACGGCGGCGGCAATCTTAGAAGACAGCGTCATCTTCTTCCAGCCACCGAGCTTGAGCCCCTTGGAGGCAGCCTTCTCGAGCTGCTCGGTTTGCTTCTCTCGAATCTTTACCATAATCTACACCGTCCTGATGCGCGGGTTGATGAGCAGGTAGAGCATGTCAACCACGATGTTGATGATGATGAAGGCAAGAGCAACGACGATGACGACGCCCTGAACCAGGTTCGCCTCGTTGCCCTGAACGCCCTGCAGAATCGCGGTGCCCATGCCGGGGAGGTTGAAGATAACCTCGATGACGACGGCGCCGCCCATGAGGTAACCGATCTTAAGACCGAGGGTGGTGACCGGGGTGATCAGCGCATTGCGAAGAACGTTGATACCGACGACGACCTTCTCGGGAACGCCGGCGCCGCGAGCCATACGGACATAGTCCTTGTCGAGCTCCTCGACCATGGCGGTACGCACGATACGAGTCATCTGGCCCGTCAGCGGAAATGCCAAGGCGATGGCGGGCATAATCATGCGGCCCAGATAACCAGCCGGATTCGTGGTGAAGTGAGGCAGAGCACCCGATGCCGGGAGCACCTTAAGGTAGGAAGAGAACAGCAGGATCAACAGAACGGCAAGCCAGAACGACGGGGTTGCCAAGCCGGCGATGGAAAAGACGCGGATCACTTGGTCCGGCCATTTGTCGCGATACAGTGCCGCGATGACGCCGAGCAAAAACGAAACGACCGCACCGATGGCAAGGCCGATGAAGGTCAGCTGCATCGTGACGGGCAGGGCCGTGGAGATGCGCTTGGCAACGGAGTTGCGAGCAGCACCATAGGTGCCCATGTCGCCATGGATCAAATCGCCCATATAGCGCACGTAGCGCACGGGCCAGGGGTCGTCCAGACCATACTTCTCATGGTACTCGGCAACCGCCTCGGGCGAGGCACCGTCACCCAACGCCGTGTAGGCGGGGTCGGTCTTGGAGAACGACATAAGGAAGAACACCAGGACGGTGACGCCCAATGCCATGATCGGCAGCGCCACAAGACGCCTTCCAATCAAACGTAGCAAGTTGTTCACGTTCTCTCCCCTTTCTTTTGTCGGTAGGACCAACTGGTATATGAGTACGGATACTCATTACAAGACCCGAGCGACATCGAGGTCGCCCGGGTCTTTGTTTCAACTATGAGGATACGGTCCCAACGACCGACATCCTGCATACAGACTCAAGCGAGTCTTACGCCTTGACGGTCGCAACGCCCCTGAAGGACATGCTCGTCGTGCCGATGCCCTTGAAGCCATCGAGGGCCTCGCCGTTGGGCGCAGTGGACGGATCGTCCCAGGAAGCGGAGACGGTCTTGACGTGGACAACGGGGTACAGAACGGCGTTGTCGGCAATGATGTCAAAGCACTCGTTCCACTTCTTCTGCTGCTCGTCGCCCTCGGCGGCAAGAGCCTCGTCCATGAGACTGTGGAGCTTCTGCCACTCAGCGGACTCCTTCCACGGGCAACGGGTCTGCATCCAGACGTTGTCGCCGTACCACCAGTTGAGCAGCAGGTCGGGGTCGGCGCCGAAGCAGGAAGGATCGCCAGGGGCAAGGAGGATATCGTAGGCCTCGCCGCCGTCGATGGCAGCGTAGGTGGCCGGCGAGGTATCGGTCTGGATGGTCACATCGAAGCCGAGAGCGTCGAGGTCGTTCTTGACCTGGGCGGCCATGCCCTTAATCTGCTCGTTGTCGGTGGTGCGCAGGGTGATGGCACCCGGGGTGATGCCAGACTCCTCGATGAGCTTCTTAGCCTTCTTGGCGTCGGTCTTGTACACCGTGGAAGCCTCATGATAGTTGGTGAAGCTCTTGGGCAGGTAGCAGCTGGCAGCGGTGGCAAGGCCGGCGAAGGTGTTGCTGACCATCTTCTCGGTGTCGAGCGCATACATGACAGCCTGACGGACCTTGACGTTGTTCCAAGGCTCCTTGGCGACGTTGAACATGATGAAGCGGGTGCCGAAACCCTGAACGTTATCGATCTTGCAGCCGGCGCTCTCGAGCTGGTCGACGGCGTCAGCGGTAACGAGCTCCATAACGAGCGTGGAGCCCTCCTGCTGAGCGGTAACGCGAGCGGTGGGGTCGGTCAGGATGCTGTACTGGATCTTCTTATCCTCAGCAGCATACTCACCGTTGTACTCGGGGTTGGGAACCAGGGTGATCTCGGTATCGGAGATAGAGTCGTACATCCAGGGGCCGGAGCCGATCGGCTGCTTGGCGCGATCCTCCTCGGTCTGGGTGGCCGGGGTAACGCGGACGATGGCCAGACGATCCTTGAGCAGGGAGAAGTTGGGGACCTTGGTCTTGACCGTCACGGTGCTGGCGTCCTTGGCCTCGATGGACTCGAAGGGCTGGAAGAACGGAGCATAGGTAGCGGAAGCGGCGCAAGCGGTGTAGGAGGCAACGACATCGTCAGCGGTGACCTCGGTGCCATCGGAGAACTTGGCGCCCTTGCGGATGGTGACCTCGAAAGTGGTGTCGTCCACAGACTTGGGATCGTCGGTGGCGAGCTCGTTGAAGGTGCTGTAGTCGTGGTAATCGATGCCGTAGAGGCCCTCGACGACGTGCCAGTTAGCACCCAGGCCCACAGCGGAGCCGGTGCTGGCGGGATCGAAGCTGGACGGAGCGTAAGCGGAACCAGCGGTGATCACGCCGCCGCCACGGTTGGCGGAATCGGTGGAACCGGAAGCGGAACCCTCGTCGCTAGAGCTGCCACCGCAGCCGGTGAGACCAAGCCCTGCGACAGCAGCGACGCTGCCGGTGAGGCCGAGGAACGAACGCCTGGACATACCCTTGTTGATGATGGCCATGTCTTCTCCTATCAATAGAGAATCTTACCCGGGAGCACCTAGACGCGCCCCCGCGCAACTTGCGGACGATATATACCTTACCTACCGACGAGCCCAACTGAGGTGCCGCGCTCGGCGACCGATACATACATACGCTTGAACGGTATTTACTACCGTTCACCGAATTCATTGACAAACGATTCGCCAGACAGTATGTATCGACGAGGTGAGATATCAGTCTTCGTCAACCCGCAGAATAGCAGGGTTGTTCACCAGGGCTAGTCAAACGTTTTAGCGTTAATAAAACCCGAAATCGGCTGGTAATCGCCGTGAAATACATGATTGAAAATCACGCAATCATGTATATCAGTGGTTTAGAGGCGTGTTTAGTTTTCGGATTGCTTTGCCGCCGCCTCGGCGCGCTCGGCATTCCATGCAACGAGCGCCTCGTGAACCGCTTTGGCGACATCGGCAGGAATGCCTCGAACTTCCGCGATCTCTTGCTCGCTCGCCGCGCGCAAACGCTTCATCGAGCCAAAATGGCGCATAAGGGCACGTTTTCTGGTGGGTCCCACGCCTGGAACGTCATCGAGTACCGAAACCGTCATGGCTTTATCGCGCAATTCGCGATGGAACGTGATGGCAAAACGGTGCGATTCATCGCGCACCTGTTTAATTAGATAGAGCGACGCGGACCCGGTCGGCAGCACGACGGGAGTCTCGTCCCAAGGCACAAAAACTTCCTCATCGGCCTTCGCCAAGCCACAAACTGGTATATCGAGCCCAAGAGCCTCAAGTTGCTTGATCGCAGCGGTCAATTGCGGCTTACCGCCATCGACAACGAGCAAATCGGGGCGCGAGCCAAAGCGCTCGTCGGCCATGCGCTCGGGAGCATAGCGTCGTCCCAAAACCTCGGACATCGACACGAAGTCGTTTGCCTCGTCCAATTCGGCCTGGATTTTAAAACGACGATACTGGCTCTTGTCGGCGCGCCCGTTGGTAAACACCACCATCGAGGCGACCGTAAAGGTGCCATGCAGCGTCGAGATATCGAAGCACTCGATACGCAACGGCGGCGATGGCAGCGCCAACGCACTTTCGAGCTCCAGGAGCGCTTGATTGGTGCGGTCGTCAGCGTACCCCGTTCGCATCATGTAGCGCATGAGGGCATGGCGCGCATTTTTGGATGCCATATCGAGCAGACGGTGCTTTTCGCCACGCTGCGGCCTATGGAGATGGCAGGAACGCTCACGCTTGCCCGCAAGCCACTCCCCCAGCGCCTCCGCATCCTCAAGCTCGACGGAAAGGTTGACCTCAGCTGGAATATCAGCCGTCTCGTCGTAATAGCGCTTAAGAAAGCCCGACTGGAGCTCTTCCTCGTCAACATCAAGACCCTTGTCGAGAATGAACTCGCAGGTGCGAACTGTTCGGCCCTCGCGAACGACGAAGACGCAAGCGGCGGAGATGGTCTCCTCGCGATAGAAACCGATGACATCGATATCGACACTGGAGGGAAAAACGACTTGCTGACGATCGTCCAGACCCCTGATGACCTCCAAACGACGTTTGACGCGGGCGGCGCGCTCAAAATCGAGCGCCTCGGCGGCCTCCGTCATCTCGGATGTCAGCTCGTCGACGACGTCCTTGCGATGGCCCGACAAAAAACGTTCGACACGCTTGACGTTCTTGGCATAGTCTGCCGGGGAAATCGCGCCGACACACGCACCCGGGCCGCGCCCGACATGATAGTCGAAGCAGGGGCGCCCGTTTTGCGCGCAAATCATATTGACGATGTCTTCCTCGCCCTTGTGGGACTCGACGATACGGCGACAACGACGCCACTCCGCACAGGATGCGGAGCAGATGGGGATAACCTTGCGCAGCGTATCTATCGTCTCACGTGCCGCGCGGCTATCGGTATAAGGTCCAAAATAGCGCGTTCCCGGCTTATGACGCTCACGCGTGTATTTGATAGCGGGATACAGGTCGCCCTTTGTAATGGCGATAAAGGGGTAGCTCTTGTCATCCTTGAGGTCGACGTTAAAGTACGGATGGTACTGACCAATCAAATTGCGCTCGAGCACCAACGCCTCGTGCTCGGTCTCCACCACGATATAGTCAAAACTCGCCACCAGCTGCATCATCAGCGGGATCTTCTGGCGCTCGTCCTGCAGCGTCACGTACTGACGCATACGGGCGCGCAGGTTTTTCGCCTTGCCCACGTAGATGACATCGCCCTTGGCGTCTTTCCAAAGGTAGCAGCCGGGCTGCGTGGGAACGCGCGAAACCTGCTCGGCAAGCGTTGGAATGTTGTCGTGACCGGTCACGCGCACCTACTTGCGACGAATCAGCGCCGAGACCTCGGGCATCTTAAGGACGACGGCAAGGCCAAAGGTAACAGCAAGCGAGACGACACCCGCAACGCAAACGTAGCCAAGAGTAATCAGAATCGAGCCGCCAAGTGCCCCGACAAAGTGCTCAAGCGCCCACATGACGCCGGCGCCTGCGGCAGCACCCAGGCCACCGAGCAAAAGGCCAAAGAAACCGCCATGCAGGATAGATTTAACCTGAAGACCACGCAGACGACGACGCAGCCACCACAGCGAGCAACCGACCAAGATCACGTAGTCGACGACATACGAAAGCGCGATTGCGGGCATACCGAAGCCCAGCACAACGCCAAACAGCAGAACCGAGCCGGCCTGGCCGATGGCGGAATACAGACAATAGCGGCTATAGGGCTTCATGTCGAGCAAGGCAGAGAAGCTCTTCTGCATCAGCACGACCACGCCGTAGAGCGGCAGGGAAAGTGCCAGGTAGATAAGGAACTCCGACACCAGCGCCACACCGGACTCATCGAACTTGCCAGCGCAGTAGATCATGTTGAGCGGACGCGCGAAGACAATCAAGTACAGCGCGAATGGAATCAGGAAGAACAGCATCTGGGCGACGCCACGCGAAATGCCCGTGCGGACGCTGTCGTAATCCTTCTCCTGTGCGTCGTGAGAGAGCTCGGTATAGAGCGCCGTCGAAAGCGAGGCGGCAATCAGCGCGTAGGGCAGCGTGTACCACAGGCGCGCATAGGCGATGACGGAAGGACCGGTCTCGGGCTGGACCACCAGCGCAGCAGCGTTGGTGATAGAAGTCGAGACAAACATGCACACCGTGGCGAGCAGCGTCGGGATACCGAGCGCAATCGTCTGGCGCAGTGCGGGGTCCTTAAAGTCGATATGGATATGGGGATGCACGCCGTGCTTGCCAAGCGCGGGGATCTGACATGCCATCTGAACAAAGACACCGAGGGTCGTACCGGCCGCAATCAAGATGATGCCGGCACGTTCGCCAAACTGTGCGGACACGGGCGCAAAGCCCATAAAGCTCGCAATGACGATCACATTGTTGAGGACCGGGGCAAACGTCGACCAGAAGTAGTCGCGGTGTGCGTTGAGGACGCCCGAAAACACCGAGCCCAAACCATAAAACAGAATCTGGATGGCAAAGAAACGGAACATGAACGCAGCGGTATCCATGCTGCCGCCGTCACCCGAAAGGAACGATTGCGTCCAGATAAAGCCCGGGGCGAACACGGTCCCCAGCAACGAAATGCCACCCAGCACCAATAGCAGAATACCGAGCAGGTTGCCCACGTACTCGTTAGAGGCCTCGCGACCCTGCTCACGCCTCACGCCCATGTACACGGGCAAAAACGCCGTCACGAGCATGCCGCCCATCACGAGTTCGTAGAGCATATTGGGCAGGTTGTTGGCGACCTGATAGGAAGACGAGAGCAGTGACATGCCGATAGCGGCCGCCATTGCCCACGTGCGGATAAAACCGGTGACGCGAGACACGATGGTCAGGATGGTCATAAGCCCGGCGGAACGACCAACCGTGGAGTAGTCCGACGAGCCCATGTCGTCAGTGTCATCTCGCGACGAAGAAGCTTCGGATGAGGGTGTCTGAGGCGCAGATTCTTCTGCAAAATGAGCTCCGCGCTTCAATTCTTCCTGCGGCATCGCTCAGTCCTCTCTCGTAATCGCGGCAACTGTCGCCCCGCAAAATGCAATTAAATCATCAGGTGCAAGCTCGAGCTGATAACCACGCTTGCCTCCCGAAATAAAAATGGTATCCCAAAGGACACATGTCTCATCAATGAGCGTCCTGTAGCGTTTTTTCATACCGACCGGACTGCAGCCGCCGCGAACGTAGCCAGTCGCCGCAAGCAAATCCTTCACATGCATCATGGCCAAGGACTTCTCCCCCGCGGCACGCGCGGCGGACTTTAGATCGAGCTCGTCGGCAACAGGGATGCAGCACACGACATGGTCGTTGGACGGCGTCACGCAGACCAAGGTCTTAAATCCTTGACCGGGCTCCTCGCCAAGCTGCTCCGAAATCGCGACCCCCAGGCCCGCCGACTCATCACCATCGTCTTCGTACGTATGTAGAACATAGGAAATGCCGGCGCTTTCCAGCTCGCGCATCGCATTGGTTTTTGGCGTCTTTACAGCCTTTGCCATGGCATATCCTTTCCCTCGCATTCGGACGCAAGGATTAAGTATATGTCCAATTCAGCTGCATACGTAACTTCGACACAGCAAGCGCCATCGAATCACAAGGAGTCGATGGCACCCATAAACTGAATCGCCTATTTATTGAGCATCAAGTTGAGCCTGACGCTCCCGGTCACGCCTGAGCAACGGCGCCAAAAACTTGCCCGTATAACTCTGCGAACAGTCCACAACCTGCTCCGGTGTGCCCGAAACCACGACGGTTCCGCCGCCGTTACCGCCCTCGGGACCCATATCGATCAGGCGGTCGGCAACCTTGATGACATCAAGGTTGTGTTCAATCACCAGCACCGTGTTGCCCGCATCGACCAAGCGCTGCAGCACATCGAGCAGCTGGCGGACGTCCTCAAAATGAAGGCCGGTCGTCGGCTCATCCAAAATATAGAACGTCTTGCCCGTCTGGCGTCGATGAAGCTCCTTGGCGAGCTTCACACGCTGCGCCTCGCCGCCCGAGAGCGTCGTGGCGGGCTGGCCCAGGCTCACGTAGCCCAAGCCTACATCGTACAGCGTCTGGAGCTTGCGCTTAATCTGCGGGATATTCCCAAAGAAGGCCAGTGCCTCGGTGACGCTCATGTCGAGCACGTCCGAGATGGTCTTACCACGGTAGGTGACCTCGAGCGTCTCGCGGTTATAGCGTTTGCCGCCGCAGACCTCACAGGGGACATAGATATCGGGAAGGAAGTGCATCTCGATCTTAATTTGTCCGTCGCCCTTGCATGCTTCGCAGCGACCGCCGCTCACGTTAAAGGAGAAACGTCCCGGCGAGTAGCCACGCGCCTTCGACTCCGGCGTACTCGCAAACAGTGCGCGAAGATCATCCCACAGGCCAATGTACGTAGCAGGGTTGGAACGCGGCGTGCGGCCAATCGGCGACTGGTCAATGTCGATCACCTTATCGATGCACTCGATACCCTCGAGCTTTTTGTACGGGCCCACAGGACGCGTCGAACGGTGAATGGCATTCGTAAGCGCAGGCGCAATGGTGTCGGTAACCAGGGAGCTCTTGCCCGATCCCGACACGCCGGTAACAACCGTAAGCGTACCAAACTCGATCTTGGCGGTAACGTTTTTGAGGTTGTTGGCGCGGGCGCCCGTGATCTTAAGGCAGCCGCGACCGGGCTTGCGGCGTTCATCGGGAACCCGAATCATTCGCTTGCCGGTCAGGTAGGCACCCGTCATCGAATCGGGGCACGCCATGATATCGGCAGGCGTTCCCGCGGCGACCACGTGTCCGCCGTTCACGCCCGCACCGGGGCCCATGTCGACCACATAGTCGGCAGCACGAATCGTATCCTCATCATGCTCGACGACGATGACGGTATTGCCGATATCGCGTAGGCGCTCAAGCGTCTTGATCAGGCGCTCGTTATCGCGCTGATGGAGGCCGATCGACGGCTCGTCCAAAATGTACAGCACACCCATGAGGCCGGCGCCGATCTGCGTTGCCAGGCGAATGCGCTGGGCCTCGCCTCCGGAAAGCGTCGCCGAGGCACGGTCGAGGGTCAGATAGTCGAGTCCGACATCGACCAGAAAGCGCAGGCGCTCCAGGATTTCCTTAACGATGCGCCCGCCGATAAATTGTTGGCGCTCGGTAAGCTCCAGGCCCTCAAAAAACTCGAGCGACTCGCGGCACGATAGGCAGCAGACCTCGTAAATGGACTTACCGCCTACGGTAACGGCGAGCATCTCGGGGCGCAGACGAGCACCATGGCAACTCGAGCACGGCTCCTCGCGGATGTACTTCTCCAAGCGCGCCTTGGTGTTCTCATTCGTCGTCTCGGTATAGCGCTCGTACAGGATATTGCGCACACCCGAGAACTTGGTGTCCCACTGGCTGCGGCGCCCATCGAGCTTTTGATAGTCGACCGAAATCTTCTGGTCGCCCAGGCCGTCTAAAAACGCGTGACGCACCCGCGGAGGCAGATCCTCCCACGGCGTATCGACGCTCACCTTAAAGTGTTTGCAGACCGCAGCGAAAATCTGCGGATAGTAGTTAGAGTTGCCAAACAGGCTGCCAAAGACCCCGTCGGCGATCGACTTCGAGGGGTCTTCGATTAGGGCCTCGGCATCGACCGTCTTCTTAAAGCCAAGGCCATCGCACTCTGGGCACGCGCCATAGGGCGCGTTGAACGAGAAATCACGCGGCTGCAGGTCATCAATGGAGTGTCCATGCTCCGGGCACGCCAGGGCCAACGAATACTCCAGCAGCTCGCCCTCGGTCCCCTCGGGAGCATCACGATCGGGCAGCATGTACACGTTTACATTGCCATGAGCCAGCGCAGTCGCCTGTTCAACGGACTCGGCAATACGGCCCAGCGAGTTCTCGCGAATCACGATGCGGTCGACCACGACCTCGATATCGTGCTTGAATTTCTTATCTAAATCGATAGGGTCATCAAGCGAGCGAACCTCGCCGTCGACACGCACGCGGCTAAAGCCCTCGGCGCGAAGGTCCTCAAACAGTTTGGTGTACTCGCCTTTTCGCCCGCGTACCACCGGTGCCAGCACAAACGCACGACGACCCTCTCCCGCCGCCAGGACCTTATCGGCGACCTGGTCGGTGGTTTGGCGCTCAATGACACGGCCGCATTCGGGACAGTGCGGGGTGCCCACACGGGCGAACAGCAGGCGCAGATAGTCATAAATCTCGGTTACGGTGCCAACCGTCGAGCGAGGGTTTTTAGACGTCGTCTTTTGGTCGATCGACACCGCCGGCGAAAGGCCGTCGATTGAATCCAAGTCGGGTTTGTCCATCTGGCCCAAGAACTGGCGCGCATAACTCGAAAGGCTCTCGACGTATCGACGCTGGCCCTCGGCATAGATAGTGTCAAATGCCAGCGAACTCTTGCCCGAGCCAGAAAGACCGGTAATGACCACGAGTTGGTCACGCGGAATGGAAACATCGATATCCCGGAGGTTATGCTCACGAGCGCCGCGAATAACGATAGAGGAATCAGACATGGAAGCTCCTTGCCTCCTATTGCATCGAATCATACTGCCGATGAGTTTAGCGCACTCGATGCGCACAGATGTTCGTAATACAAGATTCGCAGACCTTTAGCTTTGCGTATCGGGCGCTTTGTTTCTCGAAATGCCGTGGAAAGGTTACAGTAATCTAATACTGAACTTAATTTGCTGTACCAGAGGAACGTCCATGACCGAAGATATCCCCCTTGAAATCACTTCGAGCGACATGGCCAATCTGCCCATATTCGTCGCCGTCCTTATCGTGGCCGCCGTCGTCGTGCGCGTGTATTTTTCAATCAAACGCAACGAAAAGCCACCCATTGCCCGCGTCTTTTGGT
This sequence comes from Coriobacteriaceae bacterium, assembly GCA_902399975.1. Lineage (GTDB taxonomy): Bacteria > Actinomycetota > Coriobacteriia > Coriobacteriales > Coriobacteriaceae > Collinsella. The sequence goes on from CABOHA010000005.1 coordinate 127,692, forward strand.
GCGCGACGCTCCTCATCCCGCTCGGCGTGGTAGCTGCATGGGTTACGAATCAATTGCTCGTAAATGAGGGCAGCTCCCTATGGATCCTTTCTTATTCGGCGCTCGGTGCTGCCGCCGTCATGCTTCTTGTCGAGCCCTTGGTTTCGGGACTTATCGACCAAACCGACCTTGCGACGGGAACAGTTGCCTGTATTTGCCGTGACATCCTTGTCATCGCCGCTGTTTCAGCGCTCTCGTTCGTTTCACTCGAAATTGCCTGCAACGAAACGTTCTATCGCATTCCCGCCAACTCATTCGGGTTTTCCGTCGGGCTGCTCGCGACGGTTCTGCTCTCCCTTTATTTGCTGGGACAGCGTCATGGAGGCGTCATGGCCCTCGTGCCCATCGTCTGTTGCATCCTTGGCATTGCCGAGCACTTCGTCATAACGTTTAAAGGCGAAGCCATCCTGCCAAGCGATATCTTGGCCCTTGGCACCGCAATGGAAGTGAGCGAGGGATACGAGTTTACCTTTACCGCCGGAATCGTAACCTCTCTCGCCCTGCTGGAGATTTCCTTGGGGCTTCTTTCGCTCATCCGACCGCAAAAGCTCCGTACGCCCACCCATGTCTTCCCCGCTATCGCCGCTAACCTCTGTGCTTTTCTGCTAGTGACCGTTGTGGGGCTCTCAGGCTTTTCCAACATCGACTTGGAGCAGGCGCTGGATTTTGGATTTGACCGTTGGCAGCCCATCACCACGTATGCGTCTCAGGGTTTTATCACTTCGTTCACCGAAATGGTCAACGAGTTGCCCATTGAGAAGCCCGAAGACTATACGCCCGATGAGGCACAGAGCATCGAGCAGGAGCTCGCCGCCGTCTACGACAGCACATATGGCTCGAGCGAACAGCGCGCGGCGGCCGTTGCCCAGTTCAATGAAATCAAGCCGACGATTGTTGCCGTCATGAATGAGAGTTTTAGCGACCTTTCGTGCTTTGAGCAGCTCCAGGCGGCCGGGTACACCGGCCCCGCATTCTACAACTCGCTTCCCGACACACTTGTTCGCGGCACCATGCTCGCTTCGGTCGCCGGTGGCGGAACGGCGAACTCCGAATTCGAATTTTTGACCGGAGCGACAACGGCCTTTGTCGGATTAGGCAAGATCCCCTATCAGCTGTATCAGATGAATGGCGTAAACAGCCTGGCAAAAGACCTTAAAGAGCTTGGGTATACCACTACCGCTATGCACCCGCAAAACCCCGTCAACTACCATCGAGATAAAATCTATCAGCAGCTGGGCTTTGGAGACTTTCTTTCAATCGGCGATTTCGAAGGTGCGCCCTATTACCATGCCGGCGTATGCGACTACGCCACCTACGACATGATACTCGACTTGCTTAGAACCGACGAAGCGCCACAGTTCATCTTTGACGTCACGATGCAAAATCACGGCGGCTACGACTATGGCACCGTTCCCGCCGAAGAGCTGACAAACTATTGGGTCGAGGGAGCCAGCGAAGGCGCCAACAGCGCGCTCAACACCTATCTCACCTGCATCAACGCATCCGACCGGGACCTCGAGTACTTTATCAACGAGCTCCGCAATATCGGCAGACCGGTTGTTCTTGTCTTTTTTGGCGACCATCAGCCGAGCGCCGCAACGACTCTCAACGACGAGCTGTACCCTCAGGAAGATACGGCAAGCCACGCTTTCCGTATCTATCAGTCGACATATCTCGTCTGGGCTAACTATGAGATCGCCGGCAATACCGAGCTCAACGTCTACGACACCGTCGGGGCAAACGAGATTGCAGCCATTACCCTTAATAAGATCGGCGCTCCGCTCACCAATTACCAAAAGGCCCTGCTTGCGACAAGGTCAGATGTACCCACCATCAATGTCGCCGGCTATCTCGGTGCCGACGGGCTGCGCTACGACTTGGAATCGGAAGACAGCCCCTACGCCTCGACGATCGACAAGCTGCAGCGCATGCAGTACCTCGAGTTCGCCAGCAAAGTTCAGTAAGCCCGCCCATTCGCTTGGGCCCATCATATTGCAAGCGCGCTCGGCCCAAATGCATCGCAAATGACTCCCGCTCGCAAACGAGGGTACAATGACGCTCGTGTCACATCGCGGGGCCCCGGCCCCAGCATATACAAAGGAGTCATACATGGGTTGCAAACACGCACAGGCCGCCGGCGGACAAACGTCGCCATCGCAATTTGAGGAGAACACGCTGTCCGAGGTCAAGCGCGTCATCGCCGTGCTTTCCGGCAAGGGCGGTGTCGGCAAGTCGTTTGTCACCGGCGCCATCGCCACCGAGCTTGCCCGTCACGGCCACAAGGTCGGCGTCCTCGATGCCGACATCACCGGTCCCTCTATCCCCAAGATGTTCGGTATGAGCGGACGCCACGTCCATGCTCTTGGCAACCTTATGCTGCCCGAAATCTCCGAGCACGGCGTCAAGGTCATGAGCTCTAACCTGCTGCTCCAAAACGAAACCGACCCCGTCCTCTGGCGCGGTCCGGTTATCGCGGGTGCCATCAGGCAGTTCTGGAGCGAAACCTCATGGGGCCCCATCGACTACCTGTTGGTCGACATGCCTCCGGGAACGGGCGACGTCGCTCTCACGGTCTTCCAGTCGCTGCCCGTCGATGGCATCGTCATCGTCACGAGCCCGCAGGATCTGGTCTCGATGATCGTCGCCAAGGCGGTCAACATGGCCGAGAAGATGAACGTCCCCATTCTGGGAATCGTCGAAAACATGAGCTATATCGAGTGCCCCGATTGCGGCAAGAAGATTGAAGTCTTTGGCAAGAGCAAGCTCCCCGAGGTCGCCGAGCGTTACAACCTCGAGATCCTAGGGCAGCTTCCCATCAATCCGGCACTCGCCGAGGCTTGCGATAAGGGCGAGGTTGAGACCGCGCTACCCGATGGCATGCTGCCCAAGGCCGTCTCTGCCGTCGAGGCCATCGCCCCGCACGAGACCGCCGAGGCCTAAGTGAACACAAACGCCTCCTATGACGTCTTGGTAATCGGCGGCGGGGCCTCGGGTCTCGCCGCCGCCATTACGGCCGCACGCGCAGGCAAAAGCGTCTGCATCGTTGAGCGCGATGTTGCCTGCGGCCTTAAACTCCTTGCGACCGGCAACGGCCGCTGCAACCTTTCCAACGAATCAATTGATTTCCAGCGGTACAACCACCCCGAATTCGTCGAATCCGTCATGGGTCCCCAGCCTGATCAGGAGCTCGGCAGTTTCTTCTCCTCGCTGGGCATCATGACGACCTCCGAGGAGGGCCGGCTGTATCCGCGCTCCCTTCGTGCCGAATCGGTGCGCGACGCGCTTCTCAACGTTTGCGACCGCCTAGGTATCACCTTAATCTGCGGAGCCAACGTTGCCTCGGCGCACAAAGCTTCCGAAGGCTGGGCACTCCAAATAGACCGTCCAGCGCGGGCGCTCAAGGCAAAAAAGCACGATGACCGAAAATCGGAGCTCCGCTCGCTTCGGAAAGCGCTCGCCGATGTCCCTCGCAAGAACGAGGCCCTGCAGGCACATGCCGTAATTATCGCTACGGGCGGCAACCCCACCGGTATCGCCGATACGTTTCGCCTCCCCCTCACTTCGCCGCGCCCCATCCTCTGCCCCGTATCGGCAACGGTCGTTGGCGATCGGGCGGCACTCAAGACGTTGGACGGCCTGCGCGTCCGTGTCCGCTTGACGCTCGCCCGCAATCATAATGAGCTCTGGCACGAAGACGGTGAAGTGCTGTTTCGAACCTTCGGTATCTCGGGTGTCGCTGTCTTCAACCTCTCTCGTCGTATCCAGCACGGCGATACGATCCTGCTCGACGTTTTCCCCGACCTCTCCAAAGACGAGTTGCTCGATATGCTCAACCGGCGCGTTGAGCTGTTCGGTGACTTTTCACCCCGCGATCCCCGTTGGCTCGACGGCATGCTCGCCCCGCAACTCTCCCGCGTCGTCTGCACAGCGTTCGAGCAGTGCCATCCATGCTCCAACGATGTCATCCACCTGGTCTCGATCCTCAAGCACTTTAAATTGCTCGTCGAGGGAACAACCGAGGAGCGCTCAGCGCAGGTCACGCGTGGTGGCGTATCTGTCGAGAGTATCTCAACACCCAGCCTACGCGCGCGCAGTGTTGTCGACGCCCCGCTTTACGTTTGCGGTGAAGCGCTCGACATCGACGCCGATTGCGGAGGCTTTAACCTTGCGTGGGCCTGGATCTCGGGCATTCGCGCTGCAAGCAGCCTGTAGCCGCGCAGTCTATAATCAAAAACGCATTCGGGCCGTCTGGGATACCGGACGGCCTCTTTCTTGCCTCTAAGGAGACCTCGATGATCGAAATCACCCAAGTCAACGCGTCGCTCGATGAAGCCGACGATGAAAATGCCTGTCTCATTGTTGGCAAGCGAGTCGCCAAGCGCGTCCTACGTTGCAAGGACTCCGAGATCAAGTCCATCGAGCTCCACCGCAAGTCAATCGACGCTCGCAAAAAACGAGACGTCCATTTTATCCTGAGCTTTCGTGTTGAGCTGACTAGTCCCCACCTCGAGCGAGAAGCGGTCGACAGCGTTACCGAGCGTGACCGCTCGCGCGTACGCGCGATAGAAGACGATGAGCCTTCATTCCCCTCCCCCGCCTCCGACGCACCTCAAGAACGCCCTGTCGTTGTCGGCGCCGGATGCGCCGGCCTTTTCGCTGCGCTTACGCTCGCCGAAGCAGGTCTTAAGCCCTTGCTCATCGAGCGCGGCGACCCGGCATTTCGCCGCTCGCAGGCGATCGACCTCTTTCTAAAGGAGCGCATCCTCGACCCCGAGAGCAATATCCAGTTTGGCCTGGGCGGCGCGGGGACCTTCTCGGACGGCAAGCTCAATACGGGAACCAAAAATCCCGCCCATCGCCTTATCCTCGAAACCTTCGTCGAGGCGGGTGCGCCCCGCGATATTCTGTGGGATGCCAAGCCGCACATTGGCTCCGACATCCTTCCCACGGTCGTCACCGCTATATCCCAGCGCATCGAGCAGCTCGGAGGTGTCGTCCGTTATCGAACGAAGCTCGTCGACATTCGCATCGACGCGTCTGGCGCCATCACCGGTATTGATGTCCAATCGTCCCAAGACACCGCTTGCGAGCCAATCGAGACAAAGCACCTCATCCTCGCCTGCGGGCATTCTGCTCGCGATATTTTTGAGCTCCTTAAGGACCACAACGTGGTCCTCGCACAAAAGACCTTTGCCATGGGCGTTCGCATCGAGCATCCGCAGCGCGACATCGACCGAGCCCAATTCGGAGCCTCGGCGGGACATCCTGCCCTCGGAGCAGCCCCCTACAAGCTCGTCGCCCATCTTCCCAACGGCCGCAGCGTGTTCTCGTTTTGCATGTGTCCCGGCGGGCAGGTTGTCGCCGCCTCTTCCGAGCAGGGCCACTTGTGCGTCAACGGCGCCAGTCTCAATGCCCGCGACGGACGCAACGCAAATGCCGCCCTGCTCGTTAACGTCACGCCTGAGGACCTTCCCAACGATGACCCGCTCGCCGGCATCGAGCTCCAGCGCGCCTGCGAGGCGGCCGCCTACCGCCTGGGCGGTTCCAACTGGAACGCACCGGCACAGCTCGTCGGAGATTTCCTCGCAGGACGCGCCAGCAAGGCGCCCGGAAAGGTAAAGCCCACCTATCCGCTCGGTGTGACCTGGACGGCAATTGACGAAGCCCTGCCGCAGCATATCGTCGAGTCGCTCCGCCTGGGACTTCCCCTACTTGGAAAAAAGCTACGAGGCTACGACCGCTCCGATGCTGTCCTTACCGGCGTGGAGACTCGCTCGAGCTCACCGGTCACCGTCACCCGAGACCGAACATGCCATGCCGTGTCGACCCCGGGCCTCTACCCTTGCGGTGAGGGAGCTGGATATGCCGGCGGCATCATGAGCGCCGCCACCGACGGCATCCGTTGTGCCGAAGCCCTGATCGCAGACCTCTAACGCACGAATTCCAGCGCGCAAAAGACGCATGCCCCGAGCTCCGCAGGGAACTCGGGGCATGTTCGCTATTTCTTAAACCGTGCACCCTGGCGTTTTCTGCCCGATGCGAACGTGGAACCCTTGCGAGCCTGCGAACGTAAGCGCTCGATCGTCTCGTCCTCAGACGCACCCTCGAGCATCGCCCGAATCTGAACGACGGCATCGCGCAGGCGCGCCGCCTCCTCAAAGTCCATGGCGGCAGAAGCGTTACGCATATCCTCTTCCATGGTTTCGACGATCCGCACGAGCTCGTCATGCGGCAGTTCTTCCAACTGCTCCGCAAGTGTCTGCTCGGGCGCCACCGTTTCCGGCACGCCACCCTCGCCCGACTCATCGGGCGTATAGAATGCGCCATGGCCAAGAGAGTCGCCCTTCGAGCGTCCCTTGGAACCCACGGTTTTTTCGGCCTCGGCAATAAAACTTGAGATGTCGTTGATGGCCTTGCGCACCGTCTTGGGCACAATGCCATGCTCTTCGTTATATGCCATCTGAATCTCGCGACGGCGCTGCGTCTCCTCGATGGCCTCTTTCATCGAATCGGTCACAACGTCTGCATACATGATGACTTCGCCATCGGCGTTACGGGCCGCGCGGCCAATCGTCTGAATCAGCGAACGGCGGTTGCGCAAGAAGCCTTCCTTATCGGCATCGAGAATTGCCACCAGTGAGACCTCGGGAAGATCCAAGCCCTCGCGAAGCAGGTTGATGCCAACGAGAACATCGATCTTGCCCTCGCGCAGCGTTCGCAGGATCTCGACACGGTCCATTGTCGCCGTATCAGAATGCATGTAATTGACCTTAATGCCCGCATCAAGCAGATGGTCGGTCAGGTCCTCGGCCATGCGCTTGGTCAACGTGGTCACCAGCACGCGCTCCTTGCGGGCAACGCGCTCGCGAATCTCGTCCTCAAGATCGTCAATCTGACCGCGAACCGGACGCACATCGATCTTGGGATCGAGCAGGCCGGTCGGACGAATAATCTGCTCAACATCGTTCTGGCTCACCCGCAGCTCGTAGTCGCCCGGCGTGGCCGAAACGTAGATGAACTGGGGGATCCTTGCCTCAAACTCATCGAAACGAAGCGGGCGGTTATCGAGTGCCGAAGGAAGGCGAAAACCGTGTTCCACCAGCGTCACCTTACGCGAGCGGTCACCTTCGTGCATGCCGCGAATCTGCGGCACCGTCACATGGCTCTCATCGATGATGCAGAGCATGTCCTTAGGGAAGTAATCGATCAGGGTAAACGGCGGCTCGCCCGGTTTTCGACCGTCCAGATGACGCGAGTAGTTCTCGATACCGTTACAAAAACCCATGGTCTCGAGCATCTCGAGATCATAGTCGGTGCGCTGCTGCAGACGCTGTGCCTCGAGCAACTTGTCGGTCGCCTTGAACTCGGCCACACGCTTCTCGCACTCTTCACTGATTGATTTCAGAGCCGCCTTGACCTTCGGCTTCTCGGTCACGTAGTGCGATGCCGGCCATACGGGGATGGCCTCGTACTCACGAAGCATCTCACCGGTAACCTCATCGATCTCGGCAATAAGCTCAACCTCGTCGCCAAAGAACTCAAACCGCAACGGATGCTCGGCATAAGGCGGATACACGTCGACAACATCGCCGCGCACGCGGAACGTGCCGCGCGCTAGGTCATAGTCATTGCGATCATATTGAATGTCGATAAGTGCATGGATAAAGTCATCGCGCTCGAGCGGCACTTTCTTGTCGACATTCGGCGCCAGCCCCGCATAGTCCTCGGGAGAGCCGATACCGTAGATACAGGACACCGAAGCAACGACGATTACATCGCGTCGAGAGAGCAACGAGGCGGTCGCCTGATGTCGCAGCATCTCGACCTCTTCGTTAATCGAGGAGTCTTTCTCGATATATGTATCGCTTTGCGGCACATACGCCTCGGGCTGATAGTAGTCGTAGTACGAGACAAAGTAGACCACAGCGTTGTTGGGAAAGAACTCTTTGAGCTCGCTCGCAAGCTGAGCGGCGAGCGTTTTATTGGGAGCCATGACCAGCGTCGGCTTCCCCAGGGCCTCAATAGTCTTAGCCATCGTGAAGGTCTTGCCCGAACCAGTCACGCCCAGCAAAACCTGATAGCGATCTCCGTCCCTCACACCCTGCACAAGCGACTCAATGGCCTTAGGCTGAGAACCTGCAGGCTCATAGGGAGAAACGACTTCAAACGGCACCTCAGCGCCCTCAACGCCAAAGCGCTTAAGTTCACCACCAACGCGTTCTACTTCAAATTCCGCCATGGATACTCCTAACTCATACATCTGCAGTATACGCAGGAGGTGGGCTTAGTCCTATACGAACCGATCGGGATAGAGCGTCTTATAGCGAACCCAGGCATTATTGACGCGAATCAGATAAGCCTGCGTCTCGGGGAAGGTAATCGCATTGTGAAGCGAGGTGCTCTGCTGCGCCCAACCATCCACATTGCCCATGCCGGCGTTATATGCGGCAATAGCGCTATCCGTCGACCCGTTGAAATACGTTAGAAGATACGAAAGATACGCACAGCCAAACTCGATGTTCGTAGCGGGATCGTCAAGGTTGTCGGCCGAATACCCCCCACCGTCGACAAGACCCTTGGCGATCATATCCTGGGCAGTCTCGGGCATCAGCTGCATCAATCCCTGAGCACCCTGATTCGACTCAGCCTCGGGATCCCAATTCGATTCCGACTTAATGACAGCGCACACCAGATACGGATCCAGATTATGCGAAATACTAGATTGCTTTACATACGCCTCGTAGTCAATGGGATACAGCGGCTTAAAGAAAGCCGCAGGAGCACACGAGTAAACGAATGAGATAAGGCCGAAGGCAAAAACGGCAGCCAGCGGTATAAGGCGATACCACGCAAAGAAACGTGTCTTAGGCATCGGCATCCTCCTTATTCGCAGTGTCTATAAACCCATGGCATGCAAGCCATGAGTCAAGCTGCTCAAAGAGCGAATTATCGCCTGCGGCATTATCAATCACCGTTGTAGCGAGATTGCACAGCGCAGACTCATCGGGCTGGCAAGCAGAACGGGCATCGAAATCAGATGGCTCCATGCCACGCTGAATAGCACGCTCGCGACGAACTGACAAAGGGGCGCTGATGACCAGAATTTCATCAGCCAAGCCAAATGCATCCTCAAAACCAGTCGGAGCAGAAACCTCGACAACCGCAAAGGGATAACGGGGAGATGAAACCGTACAGCAAACCGGATCGAGAATCCTAAGCGAAAGCTGTTCAATGAGAACGGGGTGCACAAGGTCATTGAGCCGTGCGACCGAATCAGGAGAAGCGAAAGCTCGAGAAGCGAGGATGCTGCGGCGAATGCCGCCCTCCTCATCCAAAATATCCCAGCCAAATTCTTCCGCGAGGGCATTGACGATATCGGAGCCTGGCACATACAGCGATTTGGCAAGCTCGTCCAGATCGATAAGCATGGCGCCATGAGATTCGAGATAGCGGCAGGCAGTCGACTTACCCGAAGCAATATTGCCCAAGACAAAAACGGTAAACATCAAGTCCTCCCTAACGCCAATGGGAGTTATTATCGCGCAAATACAAAAGAAGGACTCAAAATACAGCCAAACAGTAAGACAAGCTAAAAGAAGGCGAGTTCTTGTATTACAGCTCTTTATAAAACGCAAAAAAGGGGGAGGCCGCGAGGCCTCCCCCTTCTAAGTCCAATGACGGCTCGGTGCCGTCCACCGGTCAGCGGCGCCCTGGCCTCCCACGGGCTGGCCCCGCAGTACTCTCGGCGCGATGGGGCTTAGCTTCCGGGTTCGGAACGGGACCGGGCGTGCCCCCCATGCTCTGGCCGCTGACCGGTGGGCGGCGCCCACCGTTACGGTGTCCTGGGTCTAACATCTACGTGCCCTGGGGGCCGCAT
>CABOHA010000005.1:137617-141807 GCA_902399975.1 Coriobacteriaceae bacterium
GGTCTCATCTACGTGCCCTGGGGGCCGCATGGCGCATAGGAAAGGTGACTCGGGGGCATCCTCGTGCCCGGACCGCGCGCATGGGCGCTGGGTCCCGCGGGCCGCGAGGTGCGGTTCCGGAAGAGCTCGGGCGATTAGTGCGGCTCGGCTGAGGCTGTCGCCAGCCTTGCACCTGCCGTCTATCGACCAGGTAGTCTACCTGGGCCCTTACCGGAAGGAGAACTAATCCCTGGAACGGCTTCCCGCTTAGATGCCTTCAGCGGTTATCCGCGCCGCACGCGGCTACCCGGCCGTGCCGTTGGTCGACAACCGGTTCACCGGAGGTGCGTCCACCCCGGTCCTCTCGTACTGGGGGCAGCCTCCATCGATTCTCCTGCGCCCACGGAGGATAGGGACCGAACTGTCTCACGACGTTCTGAACCCAGCTCGCGTACCGCTTTAAACGGCGAACAGCCGTACCCTTGGGACCTGCTCCAGCCCCAGGATGCGATGAGCCGACATCGAGGTGCCAAACCTTGCCGTCGATGTGGACTCTTGGGCAAGATCAGCCTGTTATCCCCGGAGTACCTTTTATCCGTTGAGCGACGGCCCACCCACTCGGGGCCGCCGGATCACTAGAGCCTGCTTTCGCACCTGCTCGGCTTGTGGGCCTCGCAGTCAAGCCCGCTTGTACTCTTGCATTCAAAAGGACGGTTGCCGACCGTCCCGAGCGGACCTTCGCGCGCCTCCGTTACCCTTTAGGAGGCGACCGCCCCAGTCAAACTGCCCGCCTGGCACGGTCCCCGAGCCGGTTGACGGCCTCGGGTTAGGACGCCGGTCGCGCGAGGGCAGTATTCCAAGGGCGGCTCCCCGGGGGCTGGCGCCTCCGGATCTGTGCCTCCTGCCTATCCTCTACACGCGGGACCAGCGGCCAATGCCAAGCTGCAGTGAAGGTTCACGGGGTCTTTCCGTCCTTCCGCGGGTAAGTCGCATCTTCACGACCAGTGCAATTTCACCGGGTCCATGGTCGAGACAGCGCCCAAGTCGTTGCGCCTTTCGTGCAGGTCGGAACTTACCCGACAAGGAATTTCGCTACCTTAGGACCGTTATAGTTACGGCCGCCGTTTACCGGGGCTTGGCTTCGGGGCTTCGCGCGATGCGCTAACTCCTCCGCGTGACCTTCCGGCACCGGGCAGGCGTCAGACCCTATACGTCGCCTTGCGGCTTCTGCAGAGTCCTGTGTTTTTGGTAAACAGTCGCTTGGGCCTCTCCACTGCGGCCCGCCTCCGCTCCCCGGGCAAGCCGGTTCACGTACGCGCGGGCACCCCTTCTCCCGAAGTTACGGGGCCATTGTGCCGAGTTCCTTGACCATGGTTGACCCGATCGCCTCGGTATGTTCTACCCACCCACCTGTGTCGGTTTGCGGTACGGGCGCGCACGCGCCTGCCTAGGGGTTTTTCTAGGGACCTCGGGCTCACTCGCTTCGCTTGATCGCTTCGTCCGGAGCCTCGCCCTCGTGCGGACCGGATTTCCCTGGTCCGCGGGCCGCGCTCCATCACGGGGACGTCCAGAACCCCGCCGAGCCACCCCCATCCGTCGCCCCGTCGGTCGTAGCGCCGCGTGCGCGGTGCAGGAATGTCTGCCTGCTGCGCGTCGGCTACGCCTCCCGGCCTCGCCTTAGCCCCCGACTGACCCTGGGAGGATTAGCCTTGCCCAGGAAACCTCGGGTTCACGGCGGACGAGTTACTCTCTCGTCTCTCGCTACTCATGCCAGCATTCTCACTCCCATGCGCTCCACCGCCGGTCGCCCGGCGGCTTCCCCGCCCATGGGAAGCTCCCCTACCGATTCTAATGAATTAAAATCCCGCCGCTTCGGTGTCCAGCTTAGCCCCGTGTATTGTCGGCGCATGTCCACTCGACCAGTGAGCTGTTACGCACTCTTTGAATGGATGGCTGCTTCTAAGCCAACATCCTGGTTGTCTGGGCGGACGCACATCCTTTGCCACTCGGCTGGAACTTGGGGACCTTAGCGGGCGGTCCGGGCTGTTTCCCTCTCGAGCACACAGCTTAGCCCACATGCTCTGACTGCCGCGCTCTGGGCCGCCGGCATTCGGAGTTCGGTTGGATTCGGTAGGCGGCGAAGCCCCCTCGTCCATCCGGTGCTCTACCTCCGGCGGTGAACGCGCGACGCTAGCCCTAAAGCTATTTCGGGGAGAACGAGATATCTCCGGGTTTGATTGGCCTTTCACCCCTATCCGCAGGTCATCGCCGCCGTTTTCAACCGACGTGCGTTCGGCCCTCCACGGGGTCTTACCCCCGCTTCAGCCTGCCCACGGATAGCTCACCCGGCTTCGCGTCCGCGGCGCGGGACTCAAGTCGCCCTGTTAAGGCTCGCTTTCGCTCCGGCTCCCTTTCGGTTAACCTCGCCCCGCGCCAGCGACTCGCTGGCTCATTCTACAAAAGGCACGCCGTCACACCGTATAGGTGCTCCGACTGCTCGTGGGCGCACGGTTTCAGGTACTGTTTCACTCCCCTCCCGGGGTGCTTTTCACCTTTCCCTCACGGTACTGGTGCGCTATCGGTCACAGGGTAGTACTCAGGCTTGGATGGTGGTCCACCCAGGTTCGGACCGGGTTTCACGTGCCCGGCCCTACTCAGGGACCGCGTCGCGCCGTCCGGTCTGGGTTCGCGTACGGGGCTGTCACCCGCTGCGGCCGGCCCTCCCATGCCGTTCCGCTCCCCAGCCGGACCTGCGCCCGGGGGCGGCAGCCCCCGGATGCGCGGCCCTGCAACCCCGTCGGCGGAACCCCTGCCGGGTATGCCCGCTCGACGGTTTGGCCATCGGTCCCCTTTCGCTCGCCGCTACTCGGGGAGTCTCGAGATTGATTTCCTCTCCTCCGGGTACTTAGATGTTTCAGTTCCCCGGGTTGTCCTCCCCGCCCCTATGTGTTCGGGGTGGGGATATCCACACTGCTGTGGATGGGTTCGCCCATTCGGAGACCCCCGGGTCGAAGGATGTGTGCTCCTCGCCGGGGATTATCGCAGCTTGCCGCGTCCTTCATCGGCTCCCTGTGCCAAGGCATCCGCCGTGCGCCCGTGGTATCTTGCGGGACCGCTCTCGGGCCCGCGGGATATCCACGTGTCGCTAAAGTTAATTAATCGATATCATGAATAGCGCTCGTATGTCGCAATTCGGGTATCTCATACCGCGGCACAGTAGTTGACTGTGCTCGCGATCAGATGCTCCTCACTCATATATAAGTGAATTCTTCTTGTTTGGATCGGATGAATGATTGCTATCATTCTTACGTTTAATCGCAGAAAAGAATCGAGTCTGGAAGAATGATCTTCCATCTCTCTCCTATCGCTATGCGGCTCTCAAGGTACGCGGGTGCGACCCCGGGGACCGGGTGCTGCGGGGACTTATCCTGGCGGACATCGACCGGACGGGCTCCTGCCCTCTATTCGAGTTAAAGTGTTTTCTCTCTAAGAATGTGTCTCCCTAGAAAGGAGGTGATCCAGCCGCACCTTCCGGTACGGCTACCTTGTTACGACTTCACCCCCCTCACCCTCCACACCTTCGGCGCCTCCCCCCTTGACGGTTGGGCCGGCGACTTCGGGTGCAGACGACTCGGGTGGTGTGACGGGCGGTGTGTACAAGGCCCGGGAACGCATTCACCGCGGCATGCTGATCCGCGATTACTAGCAACTCCGACTTCATGGGGGCGGGTTGCAGCCCCCAATCCGAACTGGGGCCGGCTTTCCGGGATCCGCTCCCCCTCGCGGGGTGGCATCCCTCTGTACCGGCCATTGTAGCACGTGTGCAGCCCAGGGCATAAGGGGCATGATGACTTGACGTCGTCCCCGCCCTCCTCCGCCTTGACGGCGGCGGTCCCGCGTGGGTTCCCGGCATCACCCGATGGCAACACGCGGCGGGGGTTGCGCTCGTTGCGGGACTTAACCCAACATCTCACGACACGAGCTGACGACAGCCATGCACCACCTGTATGGGCTCCTCTCGGCCACGGGGTCTCCCCCGCTTCACCCATATGTCAAGCCCTGGTAAGGTTCTTCGCGTTGCTTCGAATTAAGCCACATGCTCCGCTGCTTGTGCGGGCCCCCGTCAATTCCTTTGAGTTTTAGCCTTGCGGCCGTACTCCCCAGGCGGGACGCTTAATGCGTTGGCTGCGGCACGGGGGGATCGCCCCCCC
>CABOHA010000006.1:0-18275 GCA_902399975.1 Coriobacteriaceae bacterium
CAGGTGGGCGACCGCCAGCCCCGCGGCGCGGGCGCGCCGCACGGCGAGGGACCCTATGTTGCGGAACTGGTCGACCACGACGAGCGTGCCGGCGGGCGCGGAGGAGAACAGCGCGTCGAGCTCGGCCTCCCTGTTGCGGACGGGGGCGCTGGCCAGCACCTCCCCGTCGCGGTCGACCAGGCAGGCCCAGTGCGATGACTTGCCGACGTCCAGGCCGAGCACGGTCGCGGGTCTGGTGGATGTCGCTTTCACGGTGGTATCCTTCCGGTAGTCGTTCGACCGGATGGCCTCCCCCTCGGCACTCACATTACCAGCCGCGGCGCCTGCCCGGCACTTTCCTATCAGCCGTCGGGGGCGGCGCGTCCCGCGCCGGCAGCACCCAACGGGCCCTCTCGGGGGCAGGGACGTTCGGCCGTGCGCGGGCGCCCGGTCGGCGGCCCGTTCTGGGCGCGCCTCAATCGTAGCCCGAGACGGGCCCGGGCTGACAATTTCGACTGTAATGGACGTTCTTAAACGACTAGTCATTAAAGAACGTCCCCAATGACTATTCTTTTTTGACGGTTTGCTAGAGCATAACTAACGAAATTAGTCAAGTCACGTCTGTTTAAACAAAATATCGAAGAGTAAAGCAGGTTCTTATCCGATTTAAATCGGTATTAATGAATGCTGTGCTTGTATCTGTTTTCTAAGATGGTCAAACTAATTATGTTTAGCGAGGAATAGCTGAAAACCAGCGATGTAACCAATTTGTAACAAAGCAGGACGTTTAAACAAATAATCCAACCGTTCACATTTTTTCCTATAATTTTGCCACGCTTGCGGCTATACTCTTTTTTGTCGTGTAGGAAATACGTAGACAAAAAGGAGGTTATGTGATGGTAAGTATTGTTCTTGCTAGCCATGGTGACTTGGCGGCTGGAATCAAGCAGACGGGCTCGATGGTCTTTGGCGATCAGCCGTCTGTTGCCGTGGTCTCGCTCGAGCCGAGCATGGGCCCCGACGACTTCCGTGCCAAGGTCGAGGAGGTAATCGCTTCCTTCGAGGACCAGGAGCAGGTGCTCTTCCTCGTTGATCTGTGGGGCGGCACGCCGTTCAACCAGATCAGCGGGCTCATCGAGGGCCACGATTCCTGGGCTATCGTCACCGGTGTCAACCTGCCTATGCTCATCGAGGCATATTCGCAGCGCTTTGACGCAAAGAACACTGCACATGCGATCGCAAAACATCTCGTGACTGAGGCTAAGGCCGGCGTGCGCGTCAAGCCCGAGTCTCTGGAGCCCGAGGAGAAGAAGCCGGCTGCGGCCGCCGCTGCTCCTGCGGGTGCCATTCCTCCGGGAACGGTGATCGGCGACGGGCACATCAAGATCGCCCACGTCCGTATCGACACGCGCCTGCTGCATGGTCAGGTGGCCACCACGTGGACCAAGCAGATCAACCCCAACCGCATCATCGTGGTCTCCGACGGCGTTGCTCACGACGAGCTCCGCAAGACCATGATCGAGCAGGCTGCCCCTCCGGGAGTCCACGCCAACGTCGTGCCTATCAAGAAGATGGCCGAGGTCGTCAAGGACACGCGCTTTGGCGACACCAAGGCGATGCTGCTGTTCGAGAACCCGCAGGATCTGCTCAGGGCCATCGAGGCCGGCGTCGACATCAAGGAAGCCAACATCGGTTCCATGGCCCACTCCAAGGGCAAGGTCGTCGTCACTAACGCTGTCGCTATGGGCGATGACGATGTCAAGACCATCGAGGCTCTCAAGGCCAAGGGCGTCAAGTTCGAGGTCCGCAAGGTTCCTTCGGATTCCTCCGAGGATCTCGACGCCATGTTGAAGAAAGCTAAGGCCGAACTGGCCGCTCAAGCATAGTAAAGGAGGGTCCGATACATGTCTGCAATCACTATTCTGCTTGTTGCGATTGTCGCGTTGCTTGCCGGTATGGAAGGCATTCTGGATGAGTTCCAGTTCCATCAGCCGCTCGTGGCATGCACGCTTATCGGTCTCGTAACCGGTCACCTTCAGGAGGGCATCCTCCTGGGCGGTTCGCTCCAGATGATGGCCCTTGGCTGGGCTAACGTCGGCGCCGCCGTCGCGCCTGACGCCGCTCTGGCCTCGGTCGCTTCTTCGATCATCATGGTGCTCGCCCTCAACGGTGGCGCCACCGATTCGGCCAAGGCCGTTACCGCCGCCATCGCCGTCGCCGTCCCGCTGTCGGTCGCTGGTCTGTTCCTGACCATGATCTGCCGTACCCTGGCTACCGCTATGGTTCACGGCATGGACGCCTGCGCCGAGAAGGGCGACTTCGCCGGCATCGAGCGTTGGCAGTACGCCGGCATCCTCATGCAGGGTGTTCGTATCGCCATCCCGGCAGTACTTCTGTGCATCATCCCGGCCGAGGCTGTTACCAACGCGCTTAACGCTATGCCCGATTGGCTGTCCGGCGGCATGGCTGTCGGCGGCGGCATGGTCGCTTCCGTCGGTTACGCCATGGTCATCAACATGATGGCCACCAAGGAGACCTGGCCGTTCTTCATCCTCGGCTTTGTCCTTGCTGCCATCCCTCAGCTCACGCTGATCGCCCTTGGCCTCATCGGCATCTCCCTTGCCCTCATCTACCTTGGCCTTAAGGATCTGGCCAAGCAGGGTGGCGGCATGGGCGGTGGCTCCGGTGACCCGCTCGGCGACATTCTGAACGATTACGAGTAGGAGGGGAGTGATACATATGGCAGAGAACAAGATTCAGCTCACCAAGGCTGACCGTAAGAAGGTTTGCTTCCGTCATCAGTTCCTTCAGGGCTCGTGGAACTACGAGCGTATGCAGAACGGCGGCTGGTGCTTCGCAATGATCCCTGCGATCAAGAAGCTCTACACCAGCAAGGATGACCAGATTGCCGCTCTTAAGCGCCACCTGGAGTTCTATAACACCCACCCCTATGTTTCCGCCCCCGTCATTGGCGTTACCCTCGCCCTCGAGGAGGAGCGCGCCAACGGTGCTCCGATTGACGATGTCGCCATTCAGGGCGTCAAGGTCGGTATGATGGGCCCGCTCGCCGGCGTCGGCGACCCCGCCTTCTGGTTCACCCTTCGCCCGATTCTGGGCGCACTGGGCGCTTCCCTGGCCCTGTCCGGCAGCATCGCCGGTCCGCTGCTGTTCTTCTTCGCGTGGAACATCATCCGTTACGCTTTCCTGTGGTACACGCAGGAGTTTGGCTACAAGGTCGGCTCCTCCATCGCCAAGGACCTCTCCGGCGGTCTGATGGGCAAGGTCACCGAGGGTGCTTCCATCCTGGGTATGTTCATCATCGGCGCCCTGGTCGAGCGCTGGGTGTCCATCTCCTTCACCCCGGTCGTCTCCAAGGTCACGCAGTCTGCTGGCGCCTATATCGACTGGGCCAACCTGCCCGCCGGTTCTGAGGGCATCAAGCAGGCACTGACGATGTACAGCTCTGTCGGTGCCAACGCACTCGACCCGGTGAAGGTCACCACGCTTCAGGCCAACCTCGATCAGCTCATCCCCGGCCTTGCCGCCGTGTGCCTGACCCTTCTGGTCTGCAAGCTCCTCAAGAAGAAGGTCAGCCCGATCGTCATCATCCTGGCTCTCTTCGCCGTCGGCATCATCGGTCGCGTCTGCGGCTTCATGTAAGCACGCTTCGGCTTAAGACCGAGAGTTGCTAGGCAAGGGCTTTTGAGCCATTGAAACGGACCGCACCCGGTGGGTACACTGGATGCGGTCCGATTGTTTTTATTGGAGGGCGAGGCGCGTATGGCGCAATCTCAGAACAGCACGGTCGATTTGGCAACGCCGGCAACCTGCCTGATGGGGCTTACCAGTCACGGTAACGTGATGGTGGGCAATAAGGCGTTTGAGTACTATAACGAGCGTAATCCCGAGGATTATATCCAAATCCCGTGGGACGAGGTCGACTATATTGCCGCCGAGGTTTTGCGCGGCACCAAGAAGATTACGCGTTTTGCCATCTTTACCAAAGAGAATGGCCACTTTACGTTTTCGACGCGCAATGACAAGGAAACGCTTCGCGCGGTGCGTAAGTACATTGACGAGGACAAGCTCGTTCGTTCGCCCGACTTTATCGATGTGACGGCCAAGGGCGCCAAGAGCATCCCCTCCGTCATCAAAAGCCTCTTCCATAAAGGCGACTAGTCGCCTGGGACGTTCTTAAACGACTAGTCATTAAAGAACGTCGCAGACGACTATCTCGAAGAGTGGCTATGCGCTGCATGGTAGTGGCGCAAATCTGCTACACTAGTACATCATGCCTCCGTAGCTCAGGGGATAGAGCACCGCTCTCCTAAAGCGGGTGTCGACGGTTCGAATCCGCCCGGGGGCACCAGAAAAATCGCAGGTCAGGAGTTAATTTTGCTTCTGACCTGTTCTGGTTTTAGGGTTAAGAACTGCTTTTGTTTGTAAATCTGGTAAGTAAATAATTTAACTTACCGAGTTTTCCACTGAAAACAGGAAATCACCATTTTGGGGATAAAAAGTTTTCAACAGCCGTTAGTCGGTTCCATTTTGGTGAAGCGCTTCCTCAATTTGGGTAAAAAATTTCACCATTTTGATGATTCGGCTGCTTTGAGTTTTTGATAAAAACGCCTGTTCAGAAGCTTGCGCAATACCCATTTTGGTGAAACCAATTAATAGAGAAATATACTATAAAGATATAGGGACGGCGATGCCGTCCTCTTCGCTCGCGAAGCTCGCTGCGCGGCCACGTACCGTGTCCTTGCCGCCGACTAAGCCGTCGATAAAGATAGGGACAGCGATGCTGTCCCCCTTCGCTCGCGAAGCTCGCTGCGCGGCCACGTACCGTGTCCTTGCCGCCGGCTACGCCGCCGATTTATTCGCTCACTTCGTTCGCTGATTGATGGACTAATCCGATTTATCGCTGACACCAGTCATAAGTGCAGCAATTGATATGTTGAATCCATTGGCAATTTTAGAGAGGTTAGAAAGACTGACATTTCTTCGTCCGACCTCAATGCTCGCGTAGTAGGAACGATCCATCTCAATCAAATTGGCGAACTGCTCCTGGCTGTACCCGAGTCCAGCGCGGAGCTCTTTGCATCTCATGCCGAATGATTTCTGAAGCGTCTTCGTATCCATGACAAAAAGAGTCATGGATTGTTGTATTTATGCCAACGGACTATATACAACAATCCCTGTTAAGGCGCATAATTACCTTTATTGGAAAGAGTTCTGATGCCTAGTCGGACATGGCATGGAAAAGGAATGGAATAGCAATGACTCAGGGAAAGCACTTTGCTGCCGGTGGCGATCACTTCGCCGCACTGCCAAGCAAAAAGATTCACGCCCCGAAGGGGATCGCACGTCTGACCGTCACCGCGGCGACCATGGCCGCCATGACCGGATCGAGCCTCATCTCACCGTTCGCGGCATTCGCCCAGACAGGTGACGGGACCATGCAGCACCCCGCCGTGATGTCGCCGATCGCCGCCCACGTCGGCGCGGCATCCGGTACCGGCGCGAAATCCGCCGCACAGACCATCGCGGACCTGCAGAAGGCGGTCGACGAGGCGAAGGCGAAGGAGGACGCCGCCAAGGCATCCTACGATGAGGTCGCCGGCCCCTACAACGAGGCGGCTTCCGCCCGCGACCAGGCCAAGGCATCCTACGATTCTGCAGTCAGCGCCGGTACGGCAGCCGACCGAGCTGCAATGGTCGAGTACGCCCGTCAGGTCGCGGAGGGCAAGGACGCCGCCGATGCCGCCGGCAAGGACCTCGAGCAGGCGAAGGCGGGTCTCGCAGACGCCAAGGCGGATGCATCCGAGAAGGACGAAGCATACCAGTCCGCCATCAAGGCGGCCCAGAATGCCAAGGATGCCCTCGATAAAGCCAAGGCAGATGCCGTAAGCGCCACCCCGGAGGCAATCAGTGCCGCCGAGCAGGCCGTGCGCGACGCCGAGGCTGCCGTGGACAGGGCACAGGCCGAACTGGACAACGCCAACGCGACGCTTGCCGATGCCCAGTCCAAGCTGGTTGCGGCCCAGTCTGCAAAGGATTCCGCCGATTCCGTCCTCGCCGCAGCCCAGCAGAACAAGGACACGGCGGATGCGAAGGCCGCAGCCGCCAGCGCCGCCTACGAGAAGGCGAAAGCAGACCTCGCCGCAGCGGAGGCCGGTGCGAGCGGTCCAGAGTATGATGCGGCAAAACAGAAGGTCGCGGACGCAGAGGCAGCCCTCGCTGCCGCACGAGCGGCACAGTCCCAGTGCGAGTCCGAGCTCGAGCAGGCGCAGTCCGCTGCAGCAACGGCGCAGACCGAGCTGAATGATGCCCAGGCGTCCCTCTCCGCGAAGCAGCAGGCCGCGGCCGATGCCAAATCCGGCGTGAACGCCGCCCAGTCCGCACTCGATGCCGCGAACGCCGACCTCGATGCCGCGAAGCAGGCGAATGCCGACGCCATCTCCAAGCTGGATGCAGCGAAGCAGGCTGTCAAGGACGCTGAGTCCGCTAAGGCAGCCGCCGACGTAGAGCTCGCGAACGCCAAGGCCGCAAAGGATACCGCAGACGCCGCCGTGACCGCCGCGCAGCAGAAGGTCGACGAGGCCCAGGCGAAACTCGATTCTGCCGGCGCGCAGCTCAAGCAGGGAGCCATCGGCTTCTTCCGTGCCATGGGTGCCGATTCAGCCATCGAGATCATCCAGAACTGCACATACAAGGACTACACCGAAGTGGGGAATAGCCTCGACGCGACCAGTCTCGACAACATGCTCGCGGCAATCCCGTACATGAAGTCCATCAACGAGTATCGCAAGTCCGTCGGTCTCCCTGAGCTCCAAGTCACGTACAAGCTCATTGCGGCGGCGATTGCCAACGCGAACTATTCCGATGTCAAGTTTGGGCATTCCATGCAGTTTGATACGAGCGAAAACCTCGCGTGGAACTATGGAACCGATCCGAAACCGCAGTGGGTGGACCAAGAAAAGGCTTTCTTCGATCAGGCGGTTCAGGAGCTCTATGGCGTCACCGGGCTAATCGGTAAGGATGCCGTAGATTTCTACAAGTCGCATAGCGGGATTGAATCCTATGTCAACCAGCATTTTAAGGTTGCCGGATATCCCGCAACCGTCGGTCACTACCTGCATGTCATCAGCCCTGAAATCGGCTATATGGGCATGGCGGTCTGCAGCAAGGGAACCATGAACGGCTGGCAGACCGACAGCTTCGATACCGCAAACCTGGGCTGGGCAGGCTCCGGTTGGAACATGAACCCCATGTCCGTCGACGAGTACGAGCAGAAGCTGACCTCCTATATCAACGGCCTCAAGAACGCCAAGAGCGCGCTCGACGCAGCCAAGGCCGATCTCGCCGCCAAGCAGCAGGCAGCCACCGACGCCGTTGAAACCGTCCAGCAGAAGCAGGTCGCGGTGGATTCCGCACAGGCAGGTGTCGATGCAGCGAAGCAGGACGTCACCGATGCCCAGCGTGCCGTCGATGCCGCAAAGGCCGATCTCGCCGCCAAGCAGCAGGGCGTCACGGATGCCCGAGCTGGGTTGGATGCGGCGAAATCGAACCTCGATGCCGCCAACGCGGCAGTCGTTACGGCAAAATCAACCGTCCAGCAGAAGCAGGTCGCCTTTGATGCCGCCAACGCAGCCGTAACGACCGCACAGTCTAAGTTGGATTCCGCCAAGGCGGACACCGCTGCTAAGCAGCAGGGCGTGGACGATGCGAACGCCGACCTCGCGAAGTTCTTCCAGGACGTCGCCGACGCCAAGAAGGCGGTCGATACCGCAAAGAGCGTCCATGACGCGGCGGCAGCCGATCAGGTCGAGAAAGCGACCGTCCTCGCCGCCGCCAAGCAAAAGGTGGACGGCACCGCAAGCACCCTCGCGGATGCCCAGCGTGCCGTCGATGCCGCAAGGACCGACACTGGCGTTGCCGCCGACAAGCTTACCGGCTCCCAGACCGATCTCGAGGACGCACAGTCGAACCTCGACATCCTCACCGGTCTTGCCGCGAAGCTCGCAGAGGCACAGCAGCGCGAGCAGGATGCAGTAAAGGCCGTCAATGACACCAAGGCCGAACTCGATGCCGCGAAGGCTGACGCCGTCGCCGCCGAGTCCCTGGTCTCCGCCGCCGAGCAGGCGAAGGCGCAGGCAGACGCCAAGCTGTCGAAGCTGAACTCCATCGATGCCGGCGCGGCGATCGCTTCCGGCCATGATGTGAACGCGGATGACGCCCTCAACGCGCTTTTCGCCGCAGCAGTCGAGGCACGTGCCAAGGTCGCGCCCGCCAAGGCCATCCTGGACGAGAAGCAGGCCGCGGTGGACGAGCTCCAGCCCGGCTACGATGCGACACTCGCCGCCTACGAGCAGGCGAAGTCCGACCGCATCGCGGCGGAGCAGGAGCTTTCCGATGAGATCGAACGACAGGAGGCAGAGGAGGCCGCAAAGCAGCAGGCCGCAAAGCAGCAGGCCGCAAAGCAGCAGGCGGCATACACCCCGAAGCACCTCGCCGGCACGGATACCGCCCAGCCCGGCAGCCTCGCCCAGACCGGTGACCGCGCGGGACTCATCGGCGAGACGTTCGCCATCGGCGGTACCGTCCTCGTGGCGGCCGGCGTCTTCCTCGACCGGAAGAAGCGCCGCGAGCAGATGTAAAAGCGAGCCGGGCGTTGGATATCGGCTGGTGTCCAACGCCCGGTTTCATGGGCAGGGAGATCGGTGTGAGAACAAGGGCTATTATCGTTGCGCTTCTGGTGTGCCTTTCGGCACCTCAACTTGGATGTGCCAGCGTTGCAAAGCAAGGAAGCGGCTCTACGGAAAGGGCCGCCACAGCGGTAAAGAATAAAGACAAAAAGAAGCCAAGCGAAGAAAAGGCGACGCAAACCTCTGGAGCCAAGACCGAGGAGAAGAAAGAATCCGACGACAAGGACCAGAAGTCCGATGACTCCAAGAAGGAGGATAACAAGCCTTCCGATTCCTCGAAGTCGGACAACAAGGGCGATTCTTCCCAGTCCAAGCAGAATTCCGGCAATTCGCAGAGTTCCGGCAGCAACAATTCCTCTTCCAACGGCGGCAGCCAGAAGAAGTGGGTTGCCGAGCAGGGCCACTGGGAGACAGACTATGGACAGGTTTGGGTTTCCAACTGGGTTTACACGACACACCCCCGCTATTGGGTAAACCACGGTGGTACTACGGTAGGGCCCTTCGATTCATCCGATGCCGCCTATGCTTGGATTATTAACGATGGCGAAAACGGCGGCATCGGCGGATCTGTCGTAAACGACTCCTATGAAACGAAAGAGGATCAGGGACATTATGAACAGCAGGCTACGGGACAGCATTGGGTTGTCGACGTCGCCGGCCACTGGGGGTAATGTACATCGTTCCTCTCCTCTTACATTCGGTAAATGTTTATTTATTTGTGGGCGGCCGGTTCGGCCGCCTTTTTTAGACGCCCAGTCTGGGAGCAAACGATAGGAAAGCAATCAAACGAGAGACCGTTCCAAAAGAATCCGGCGGTGCCGGATGCTTCGGGCAAAACCTTCCGCAAATCGGTAAGGTCTTCCATCAACTTGCTCCAGCCCTCGCCCGGATTCCGCTGCGCGGTAATGCAAACACTCGGCATCCCTCGCATTCGCATTACCGCTCCGCTCTCGCTACAGCGAATCTCTAACACTCAGCATCCTTCGCGTTAAAAATTCGCTTCCGCTCACGGTCTTCGCTGACACTACGACACCGCGAAGCCTTTCGCTCGAAACGAGGCCTCTCATTTCGTGTCTACGCTACGCTCCGCCCAATCGCCGTAGCAGGCGATTGCAAGATGACTGTGGGTGGTGTTTTTGTGGGTCCATCCGGACCCCAAAAACACCACGCCACAGACCTTGCTTATCGCCTGCTACGGCGATAAGGTTGTTGTGAAGTTGAAACTTCGCGATAAAGAATCGCGAAGTCGATTCTTCATTTTTGGAACGACGCCAGCCGTTCCTCATCAAAAGGAAAGCGAATCGCATAGCAGGTTTTGATCGGAGGCCTCTCCGATCGCTGATTCGTTTTCCGAGGAGGAATCATGAGCAGGCTCCGCCCACACACCGTCAAGGCGTCTCTTTCAAATGACGAGAAGAAAGCCATCGCTGCAATCGCAAAGCGACATGAGATGAGCGAGGCGGAACTCATCCGCTTCGTTTTGTGCAATGCCGACGATCTCGATATCGATTTTGGTTTTTCGGAAATCGCTGACCAGAAATTCCGAACCGATGACATTCACGTCCGGGTCTCGCCGGAAGAAAAAAAGAAAATTGAAAGCAATGCTGATTCCCTTGATATGACTGTCAGTTCGTACGCACGTCGCGTACTGCTCAAAGGGAATGTTAAGAAAATCGATGTCGATCGGGCGTCGATCGACAAGATCTATCACGAGCTTTTGAAGGAAGGAACAAACCTCAATCAGCTGATGTACTTCGTGAACGCCCAGGGGCTTCCTGCGTACAACGAGAAAGCTGTTTTCCGCACACTCGAAAAGGTTTACCAAGTTGGGCGTAAGCTAGACCGTTTCATCGACGAGCTCGAGAAGCGCTATTTCGTCGGTGGTGATGTGAAATGACGGTTATCAAACAGAAAAGCGTTTCGAGCGACCGCTACGCAAAGAACGTCCGTAAATACATCAACGGAAAAGATGCGCTTGCGCGTGGCGGCTGGAACATCGAATACAGCGATCGCTGGTTTTCGAAAATGGATAGAACCAGAAAGGTTTTCCATCACGACAAACCATCGAGAGCCGGAGCCAAAAACGTAATCCTGCTTCATCAGATCCTCGCGTTCCTTCCGGAAGAATGCTCATGCAACGGGGGCAAGATGACCCCCGATGCATGTTTGGCCTACGCGGAGCAATGGCTTGCGAAGCACTATCTGCATCAACAAGTGATTCTCGCGCTGCACGAAGAAAGCGATAAGGCGGGAAAACGCTACGCAGTGCACATGGCGATCAACCGTACCGATTTGTTAACCGGCAAGCGTTGCGAGACGGGCGGGCGGCATGGAAAGTACGAACGCGCCTCATGGGTCCGCGAACTCGATAAGGACTGGAATCTCGCCCAGCTCGAAAAGGGAAAGAAGAATTCGAAGATTCGCGATCGCCAGCCGCGCGACACAGAAAAGGAGATTATCGGTCGCGGTGAGTACAGTTATAAAAACAATCTGCGCGAGTTGATCCATCTTGCAATCAACGAAGGTCATCCGAAGAATATGGAGCAGTTTAAAAAGTTACTTGCCTCATGGGGCGTAGACATTTTCATTAAGAACAATCGAGTCTATGCGACAGATCTCGATATCAAGGAGGCCGGCAACCCGAAGTGCACTTTCAACCTGACTCGTCTTGACGGGAGGTTTGCGGTCAAGCAACTTGAGTCGGCCTTCAAAAATAACGTGCTGGAGGCCGAGCGAGCCCTTCCTTATGAGAGGCGTTGCGAGATTTACATTCAACGGCTTAAGAAGGCGTATTCGGCGTGGGTCGAGCAGGCAAAGGCGAGCAAGGGCGTCGCCTACAATCTCTTTCCTAAGTTCATCGCACCGAAGTGCGATGAAGATCTGCTCGAGGATCCGGCGGTTCGTGATGAGCTTCTTGCCCGGCGCGGTTACGCAAGGGAGATTCGCAACCGTTACGCCGGCGCCGTTCCCGATGCTGGCGATGACCGCGTTCGAGCCGCAGGACGAGCCCATGGTGGCAACGGCGACATCTCGCCGCAGGTCGATCGCGCGGTCGACCGAGGCGATTACGATCGCGGAGACACGCCTCGCTAGTTTTGGAAAGCCTATCGTCGGTGCCCTAGCGCGCTGCCATCCAGTGCCGATTCTTTCATACTCGCAATTCGGCGAGGATGAGGAGTATGAATTGATCGGCGGGAGTCAGCCGCTCTGATAGAATCGTCCTTGCTGTCGGCAGCACTCGTGCCGGGCAGAGCCCTCCATTTGATGGGAGGTGATGCCCATGACCGATTTCACCGAGCTCGTGAAGCTCCTGACCGCTATGGTCTCGCTCCTCACGGCCCTTGTCGGCCTTTCCAAGGCACTCAAGCAGGGTTCGAAGCCCAAAAAGAAAGGCCACCGTCGCTAAGACGATGACCCAACTTCATTAAGCAACGGCTCTGCCCAGCTCTCTACAACTTGGGCTGCCGTCGGCACCATTTTACCCTCCTGACGAGGAATTCGTCCATATTTCAAAAATCAAATCCTGTTCGCGCGTGGGCGTAAACTTATAGTTGGGCAAATCCGGCAGATTGGAGCTTGAAACATGAGGGATATGCACCTCATGTCGCTCATAAAACGTCTCCTGACCTCGAGGGAGAACGTTTTTTAGCGACAGAAGGAGACATAAATATGATCTGGTTTACCAGCGACACCCACTTCGGGCATGAGAACGTGCTGAAGTTCACCGGCCGCCCGTGGGAGACGATTTGGCAGATGAACGACGCCATCGTCGACGGCATCAACGGCAGGATTGCCGTGGACGACGAGCTCTACATCCTGGGGGATTTCTCATTCAAGATGACCGCCCAGGACGCCTACGGGCTGCGCAAGCGGATCGCCTGCAGGCGCATCCACCTCGTCCCGGGAAACCACGACAAGGACTGGACCCAGCCGGCGGTCGCGGGCGCCTTCACCGTGGAGCCGCCGATCTGCGTGCTCAAGATCGACGGGCAGAAGATCGTCCTGAGCCATTACCCCATGGCCGACTGGCAGGGCATGAACCATGGATCGTGGCACCTCCACGGGCACATCCACAGCAGCGGCGGCGCGTACAACGAGTTCAACCGCAAGCAGGGCCTTCTGCGCTACGACGTCGGTTGCGATGCCAACGGGCACTCCCCGGTGAGCCTCGACGAGCTGAGGGAATGGTTCGCCGGGGTCGACGAGCCGTGCGGCCGGGTGAAATGGCCCTGGTGGGTCAACGAGACCGGCGACAGGCAGGTCGAGCGCGAGCTGGCGGCGTACAAGAGGGAAGAGGCGATCCGATGACGGTCTATGTGACGGGCGACATCCACAGTGGACTCGACATGCAAAAGCTCCGCGACTGGGAGCTTGGCGACAGCCTTACCAGCAATGACTATCTCATCGTCGCCGGCGACTTTGGCTTTCCGTGGGATTTCTCTGCCGAGGAATGCGCCGATATCGCCTGGCTGGAGTCGCGCCCCTACACGGTGCTGTTCGTCGACGGCAACCACGAGCGCTTCGATCACTGGGCGGAGCGACCCATGGAACTGTGGCACGGTGGGCTGACGCAACGCCTGTCGGATACTTCGTCTATCCGCCGCCTCATGCGCGGGGAGGTCTTCGAGCTCGACGGCTCGACGGTCTTCACCATGGGCGGTGCCACGAGCGTGGACAGGGAATACCGCGTGCCGTATTCCAGCTGGTGGCCTCAGGAGCTTCCGGACGAGCGCGAATTCGATGCCGCGCGGTCCAAGCTCGACGAGGTCGGCTGGAAGGTCGACTGCGTCATCACCCATACCTGCGCCACGCGCATGCTCTCGCCGACGCTCTACCCGGACCCGGGCTGGGAACGCCCTGATGTGGACCGGCTGACCGGATTCCTCGACGAGATCGAGGATCGCCTGGACTATAAGCACTGGTATTACGGCCATTTTCACCGAGACGGCAACCCGGACGAACGGCACACGGTGCTGTATGACCGGATCGTGAGGCTCGGGGACAAACTCCTGCCGTGGGGTGCGTACTGATGACGGTCTATGTGACAGGCGACGTGCACGGCAGGGCCGAGTACGGGTCCAGCCGGTTTGCATTCAAAAATTGGCCGCTGGGCCGGACCCTGACGCGCGATGACGCGGTGATCGTGGCCGGCGACTTCGGCTTTGTCTGGGATGGCTCGAATGCTGAGAGGTATTGGCTCGACTGGTTCGAGTCGAAGCCCTGGACCACGTGTTTCGTAGACGGCAACCATGAGAACCACCACGCCCTGGCCGGGCTGCCGGTGCGGGAGTGGAACGGCGGGCTCGTCCATGAGGCACGACCGCACGTGCTGCACCTGATGCGCGGAGAGGTGTTCGATATCGACGGGCTCACAGTCCTTGCCATGGGCGGCGCCGCGAGCAACGACAGGCAGTATCGCAAGGAGGGGAGGAGCTGGTGGCCCGAGGAGATGCCGAGCGAGAAAGAGACGGAACACTGCCGCTCCTCGCTCGACCGCGTGGGCTGGAAGGTCGACTACGTTGTGACTCACGAGGCTCCGGCTGCCCTTGCTGAGGGGCTGTGTCGCGAACGCGGACGTGAGTACCGCGGGGATCCGCTGCAAACCTTCCTGGGTGAGCTCGACGGACGGCTCGGCTACCGCGTCTGGTTCTTCGGTCACTACCATCGCGATAAATGGTGCGACACCAGGCATCGCCTTATCTACCGAGACATCGTGCCGATCGAAGATGCTGCGCCCGGTTCTAGAAACCTTCTAAAAGCGCTCTAGAAGGTTTCTAGAAATCAGTTACCTGACAGGAAGGGCGCGGGACTACTCGCCCCTCATCTTGGTCATGACCTCGACCTTGGCCTCGGCCACGGTCGCCCGCCGCTCGGAGGCGGCGAGGCGGTCCTTGAGGGCGGCGACTTCGGCCATCAGGTCGCGCTGGGCCAGTAGCGCATCGCTCAGCTCGGCTTGGGCTTTCAACGCGGCGTCACGCTCGACGCGCAGACGCTCGATCTCATCGGACATGGCCTCAGCCTCGGCGTGGAGCTGGACGACCTGCCTGCTGAGCTCCCTGGCATCGGCGAGGTATCTGACGCTCGCGGCATGGAGCTCATTGTTTTCGAGCTCGATGCTCGCGGTGTCGAGCTCGAACTTCTCCTCGATAAAGGCGACCCGCTCATTGCAGTCGGCCTCAAGTCTTTCGTTCCGGTCTCTCGCCTCGACGAGCTTGCGGTTGAATTCGTCGAGCTGGGCCCTGAGTAACGCGTTCTCGGTCTTGAGATCGGCGGTCTCGCGCAGCAGCTTCTCTCGCCAAGCCTTTTCAATCTGCTCGGCGGCCTCATCGAGGACGTCCTTCGCGCCGGGCGTCTCGCTGATTTTTCTGTCGTTCGGGTTGTCTGTCATCGTGCGGCACTCCAATCAACAATGGGCATGGCTCCGCCATGCCGTACGGCTGGGAACAAATACGCGGCCGCTGTTGAGTTGTGTTTGTCCTGCGCTTGGTGAGTTCTAAAGGCGTCTCAAGTCATACGTTCACGCAGGTTTTCGATTGGAGAAATACCGCACGTTTTCATGGTATCACGTGCCTTAAAGAACATGAATGGGCGGTCATATCGATTCGTTGAAAATAGCACCTACGACGTGCTGGTGGCGGGAGAGTGATGGCGTTAAAGATGTCGAGAATGATTATGGGAGTATTTTAGATGCAGGTATGAGAAAGGGTCGAATCGAAGTGTCTGGCCGGACGCCAATTGTCCGGGAACTGTTTCGGTTCGACCCTGCTTCATTTTACATCCGCGGCATGTTTTTGTAGACGCCTGGCGATTACCGACCTTCACGACCTCGATGACGGTTTCCCCGTCCTCGATTCTTGCCAGATTGCGGTAGACATGCTGCGTGAATGGTCGGATATCATTTGAGCCAGAATCCTCTTCTATTGAAGCGGATTCTGGCTCAGTGGTTTTTAACTCGGTTGTTTGACAGAAGCCCACGTCGATAGTCGGGCTGTGGACTTAAGATTTCGGGGGCTCCCAAGCGTTTTCGATCGCGGCGCGGTAGATTGCAGCGTAATTAAGCATCCAGCTGCCATCACCAGTTTTTTGAATATACCCCTTATCCTTTAGAGAAGTATAGGCTCGGGATATCGTGTTCTTGCTCAAGTGGTAGTGATCCTCAATCCATTTGCTTCTAGCGCAAAAGCCCATGGGCCGTTTGTTTTTGGAAGGTTTTCCAAACTTCCATACGAGGCCGAGGATGAGACGCTCGGCGGCAACGGTGGTGACGCAGCACGCCCACTCGGGCACTGAAATAAAAATAGCTTTATCCATTTTCTCTATAATCTTTCGTTGCTCGGTAACATCATCGTTGAATATGTCGGAAATTGACGGTAGCTCGCTCATGTTTACCGCCTAGTCAAGGTGGGCGGTACGACCTTCAAGCTGCTTGAAAAGCTCATAGAATGAGCTTTCAAACATGTAATTCGAGCGATGGATTTGGATGAGCTTGCCGGACTCGCGCATAAACTTGCGCGCGGTGTTTTCGCTCCAGCCAGTGAGTTCGCGGATATCGTTAACGCGGAGCAACCGATCGCACTGAGCGGCACCAGTGGGGAAAGTCGGTGTGGACGCCTGAGTGCTAATCTGTGGAGTAGCCATGATGAGCTATCCTTTCAATGAGGGCCCTCCCTGTGCTTGTAAGACTTACCAGGTTCATAAGCACTTGGGGGGCCGGTTTTTATGACTACATGCGTAGCCATCTGACAGCTTTAGAATCTATTAAAACTCATTAGATGTCAATCAAATAAAGCGTCTACCTGCGGAAATAGTAGTATAGTACCGTAATATTATTGATGAAACGATGAATGAATGACATGCTATTTCTCGCTTTTCTGTATATAGGCGTTGATGAAGTCTTCGTAGCCTTTAACTGCTTTTATTTCTGATTGTTGAACGAGGCTTGTATACGTTTTGAGCGTGATATTGGGGTCCGCGTGGCCAAGAATACCTTGCACGCTTCTAACGTCCGATCCGTTCGCCAGCATAAAAGTGCTTACACAATGCCTGAGCTGATGCGGGCAGATGCCCTTATATAGTTTTCCGCCAGTCGAATTGTTCGGCTCATAGATTCCAAGATTGCAGCTAACTGCGAAATCGCGAAACCAATGGTTGAAGATGTAGTTTTTCATGTGACAGACAGTAGGGACCCCCTGCTTGACAGCAATATCGCTAATGATGGGAGTGCTGCCAGTCTGGGACAGCCCCAGAGAGGCCAGGAGCTCTTTTTGTATGGCTGACCATGATTGAAGGCGTTCGGCCAAGGTTTCTCCAACGGGGATTTTGCGTTGGCTTTCTTGTGACTTGGGTGCCCTCAGTTCATGGTCGTTGGTGTACTGCCTGTCAATTTTCAAGGTTTTATTGGCAGGGTCCCAATCGCGCCATTCGAGGCCCAGCATCTCGCCTTTCCGCATACCCGTATACACTAGTACTAGCGTACCAACAGCTTCGGCGGTGAGCTCAATGTGTTGAAGATGTGTGCATAGGGTAGCTACTTGGTCGATTGTCAGTGATTCTCTTTTGTTGCGTGGTCTGCGAACATGAACGGTAGCGCAGGGGTTTCGGTCAATTATTCTCTTTGCGACTGCATTCGACAGAATCTGACGCAGTTTTGAATTGATTCGTACAAGCTCTGATGGTTTGTATTTTCCCGTACGACGAGCTTCGGCATATGCTTCTTCGATTAGATCGGGGGTTAGCCCCTCAATTGTCTGAAACGCACCGAATAGGTCTTCGATATGCCTGCAATCGTACGCTTCTCTTTCATAGCTCGTTGGCACAAGCTCGGTGTCCCTATTTTCATGAAAGGCCCAGCAGTAGGACGCAAGCAAAGTGGGCTTTTTAGTTTTAGTGATCGTGCCAGAGGAGTTGATTTCAGCCAGCTTGGCCTGCATTGCAGCCTTAGCTTCTGTTTTAGTCTTGCAACGAACCGTATAAGTTGGGGATCGTTTGTAGCGCCCTGTCTTCGGGTCCTTGACTCCAAGGGAAAAATAATAGCGATAGGTGTTAGGTGATCTCTTGTCTTTCCAACACGTGCCTCTTCCGCTAATTAGTGGCTGTTCTGACATCTTTGCACTCCGTTTCTTTGAATAGTTTTCAACAATTCATTGAGTGCAGTTTAGCTAAAGCCGTTAGTAATATGTTTGTAAAAGCATAGGCGCAGCTACCGGAGGCAAAAGACACAAACTGCTATGTTTATCTGCGGTTATATGATGTTCAATGATGCTTGATGAATGGTAGGGGGTAGCATTAAATCATATCTCCTAAAGCGGGTGTCGACGGTTCGAATCCGCCCGGGGGCACCAGAGGAATATCGAGCCCGGTACCGCTACGGTGCCGGGCTCTTCTGGTCTAAGGGCAGGATTCGGACCGTCGACACCCGCGTCACTCATTTCCCCGCGGGGGGAGTTTTCGAATCCGCCCGGGGGCACCAGGGGAATATCGAGCCCGGTACCGCTACGGTGCCGGGCTCTTCTGGTTCATGTCATGTCAAAAACGAAGCGCCCGCTTGCTGGGGAAGCAAGCGGGCGCCTGTGAGCGAATATGTTTGCGGCG
>CABOHA010000006.1:18285-67656 GCA_902399975.1 Coriobacteriaceae bacterium
AGTTTTCGAATCCGCCCGGGGGCACCAGGGGAATATCGAGCCCGGTACCGCTACGGTGCCGGGCTCTTCTGGTTCATGTCATGTCAAAAACGAAGCGCCCGCTTGCTGGGGAAGCAAGCGGGCGCCTGTGAGCGAATATGTTTGCGGCGAGAGCCGAAATGAGCGGTGGGGGGGCGACTTAGTTGGTCGTACCGGAATCGCCGCCCGTGCCCGTGCCCGAACCCGAGCCAGAAAGTGCAACCGTCAGCGTAATCGTGCTGTCGGTGGACTGCTTGCCGGTGGGGGAGACGCCCGTAACGGTGGCATCCTCGTTACCGCTCACGGGATTGCCGTTCTGGTCACAGAAGCCAATGTTATAGAAACCGGCGTTGTTGAGCGCGGTAACGGCGGCGGAAATGCTCTTGCCGTATAGGTTGCCCGGGACGGAGGCCTTGCCGGACTTCTTGGCAATGACGACGGTAATCGTGGCGCCGGGCTTCTGCTTGCCGCTGGGGTTCCAGCTGATCACGGTGCCCTCGGTAACCGAGTCGTTCTCCTGGTAGCTCACGTCGACGCCAAAGCCTGCCATATCGAGGGCGTTGCGCGCCTGGGCCTCGGTCATGTCGGTCAGGTCGGGGACGGACGTGGTATCCGGGCCGCTCGAGACCTTATACGAGATGGTCGTGCCCTTCTCGACTTCCTTACCGGCTTCGGTGCCCTGCTCAAAGACCTGGCCCTCATCGGCCTCGTTGGCCTCCTCGGAGGCGTTGCCCTTCAGGCCAACGCTTGCCAGCGCGGCTTCTGCCTGGTCCTTGGTCAGGCCGACAAGCCGGGGAACCTCAACCTTCTCGGAGGGCTTGGGGCCCTTGGAGATCACCAGGTTCACCTTGGTGCCCTTGGCCTTCTTGGTGTGGCCGTTGGGCGTTTGCTCGGCGACCTTGCCTTCGTCGACATCGTCGTTGTAGCTTTGGTCGATGGTGCCGACCTCGAGGCCGGCTTCCTTGATCAGCTCGACGGCAGTCTGCTGGTCCTTGCCCAGCACGTCGGGCACGGGGACCTGCTCGCCGCCAAAGAGCCCAGTAGCAAAGGCCACAACGATGCCGATGACGGCAACAGCTGCCACCACAGCGGCGATGATCTTGTTCTTGTTGGATTTGGGCTTTTCGACCTCGTAGGAGCCGGTGGAGCCCGAAACCGAGCTACGGGCGGTATTCTGGCCGCTCACGCCCGAGACGGGACGCACCATGGCGCGCGTCTGATCGGAAAGCTCGCGAGTCTTGGTGGCGCCCAGCTCACCGGGGGCACCGATGATGCGCGTGGGCTCCGAGATGTTAACGGCACGGCCCGACAGGTAGCTGTTGAGCACCTGACGCAGCTCGTCAGCGGTCTGGAAGCGGTTTGCCGGGTCCTTCTCCATGCACTTGAGGATGATGCGCTCAAGGTCGGCGTCGACACCGGAGTTGATCTGGCTTGGCGGAATAGGCAGCTCGTTGACCTGCTTGAGTGCGACCGAGATAGCGTCGTCACCGTCAAAGGGAACGCGGCCGGTGGCGCACTCGTACATCACGACGCCCAGCGAGTAGATATCCGAGGTGGGGCCGAGGTCCTGACCGCGGGTCTGCTCGGGGCTGACGTAGTGGGCAGTTCCCAGCACGTTGTTGTCTTGCGTGAGGTGGCTGTTCTTGGCGCGCGCGATGCCAAAGTCCATGACCTTGATGTTGCCGTCGGGCAGCACCATGATGTTCTGCGGCTTGATGTCGCGGTGGATGATCTCGTGCTTGTGGGCGACCGAGAGTGCAGAGCTGATCTGCGATCCGATCTGGGCGACCTTCTTGGGGTCGAGGGCGCCGTGGCTCTTGATTCCGCTCTTAAGGTCAGTGCCGCGCAGGTACTCCATGACGATGTAATAGGTGTCGCCGTCCTTGCCCCAATCGTAGACGCCCACGATATAGGGGGAGGAGAGACCGGCTGCTGCCTGGGCCTCCTGTTTAAAGCGTGCGGCGAAGGTTGCGTCGCCAGCATACTGTGGCAGCATGATCTTGACGGCTACCGTGCGGTCGAGGACCTGGTCCTGCGCACGGAAGACGGTCGCCATGCCGCCTGTCCCCACCTTATCCTTGAGGAGGTATCTTCCCCCGAGGACCCTCTGTTCCATTCCTGCTCCTAACATAACTATTCGCTCAACGATGTGTGTAGTACCTACGATGTGGCCGCTGGGGCCGTGTGGCGCGTTGCCGCTAACTCTTCGGCCGCGGCGCGCCTCGGGTGACCGATTCGATCATGGGCATCACGCTCCCTGTGCGGCGAGCGCTGCGGTCAGGACGATGCCGGCAATCTTGGCCGCCTTGACGTCGTGTTTGTCGTAATCCTCCAAGGCCACCGAGATGGCGACCGTGGGTGAATCGTAAGGTGCAAAGCCAACGAACATCGAGTTGACGTTGGTGCCGCCGGTCTCGGCCGAGCCGGTCTTGCCGGCGACCTTGACGCCGGGGACCTGGGCATCGGTGCCGGTACCGGACTGGACGACGGCGAGCATGGCCTGCTTGACCTGGTCGGCCGTGGCGGAGCTGACGGCCTGACCCAGCGAGCGGGACTGCGTGGTCTTGACCACAGTTCCGTCCGGGGCGAGTACCTGGGCTACAAAGTACGGGTCCATGACCACGCCACTGTTAGCGATGGCGGCGGCAATCACGGCGTTTTGCATGACGGTGGTCTGCGGCCCGGGCGTGTGGTCCATGCCGACAGGCTGGCCGGCGCCGGCCCAGGCGGTCTCCCACTCGGTCATGAGCGACGGGTCGGCCATGATGGAGGCCGCGGAGGTCAGGTCCTGGCCTAGCTTTTGGCCGTAGCCAAAGGCGTTGGCAAACTGCACGAGCGTGTTTGCGCCAACTTCGTTTGCCACCTGGCCAAAGACGACGTTGGAAGACACGGCAAAGGCCTGCTGCAGGCTGATGGTGCCGTAGCTCTCGTTGGCATAGTTGGTGACCGGCGCGTTGCCAATATCCATGGAGCCGGGCGCCTGGTAGGTGCTGGTAAGGCTGGCGGTGCCGGTCTCGAGTGCCGCGGAAAGCGTAACGACCTTAAACGTGGAGCCCGGCGTGTACAGCGCGTCCATGGCGCGATTGTACATGGAGCCGTCCTCGCCGCCGCCCGCCTGCAGCAGGGCGTCGATGTTGGTGTTGTCATAGGTGGGCGAGCTGGCGCATGCGAGCACCGCACCGGTACGCGGGTCGATGACCACTACAGCGCCCTTAAAGCCCTTGAGCGCCTGCTCGGCCGCCGTCTGGATACGCGAGTCGATGGTGAGCTTGGCGGTGTTGCCCGGCTGGGTCTGGCCCGCGAGCGACGCGATGGCGTTGTTCCAGCTGGAGTAATCCTTAGAACCGGTGAGTGTGTCGTTCATGACACTCTCGATGGCGGTGGTGCCATACTGCTGGCTCACGTAGCCAACCACGTGCGCTGCCAGGTTGCCGTTGGGGTAGGAGCGTACGTAGGTGCCGTCCTCCTGCTGCAGCGACTCGGCCAGCGTCACGCCGTCGGACGTGATGATGGAACCGCGCTGGATGTACTTGGAGCGGGCGATAGTGTGGTTGTTGGTCGGCATATCCTGATAGTCCTTGGCCTTGATGACCTGGACATAGGTGAGGTTGCCGATAAGGATGGCGAACAGCGCCGTAAAGGCGAGCACCGCACGGGTTAGACGGTTGGCGAGCGCAACGCGGCCGAGCACACCGGATTCAGGCGTGTCGAGCAGGCGACGGCGCATGCGCGAGCCGACGGAATGGCTGCCGCTGCCGTAGGAAGACGAGGTGGCAAAGCGCGTGCCCGTCGGGGCGGCGGCGGATGCGACCTGATCATCGGTGATGGCGGTCATGGTGCCGGTGCCGGTAAGCTCGGCCTCGCGTCCGGTCGCTTCGTCACCGGCGCGCAGCAGGAGCGCGACGATGATAAAGCTTGCCAGCAGCGAGGAACCGCCCTGGCTCATAAAGGGCAGGGTGACGCCGGTCAGCGGGATCAGGCGGGTAACGCCGCCCACGATCAAAAAGGCCTGGAAGCTGATGGCGGCCGTAAGGCCCGTGGCGCTAAAGGCGGCGAGGTCGGATTTAGCGCGGGCAGCCGTGGTGAGGCCACGCACGGCAAAGAGCATAAACAGGATGAGCACGGCGCCGCCGCCCAAAAGGCCCATCTCCTCGCCGATGGCCGAGAAGATAAAGTCGGACTCGACGACAGGGATGTTGTTGGCCATGCCGTTGCCGATGCCAACGCCGACCAGACCGCCATCGGCAAGCGAGAAGAGCGACTGGACGATCTGGTAGCCCTGGCCCTGGGCATCCTTAAACGGATCGACCCAAACCTGGAAACGCACCTGAACGTGAGACAGGAACTTGTAGGCGCCCACGGCTCCAACGGCTAAGAGCGCAAGGCCGATAACGACATACGAGAATCGTCCCGTGGCAACGTAGAGCATCAGCAAGAAGATGGTGTAGAACAGCACGGCCGAACCCAGGTCGCGTTCGAAGACGACGACGAGCAGGCACACGCCCCACACGGCAAACAGCGGCAGCAGCAGTCGCAGGCGAGGGATCTTAAAGCCCAGGATCTTGCGGTTGGAGATGGAGAGCAGCTCGCGGTTCTCGGCCAGGTACCCGGCCAGGAACAGCACGATAAAGACCTTGGCGAACTCGCCGGGCTGGATGGTAAAGCCTGCGATGCGAATCCATAGCTTGGAGCCCGAGATCGTGGTGCCGATAAAGATGGGCAGCATCAGCAGAATGATGCCGATAATGCCAAAGGTGTACTTGTAGCGCATGACTACGTCGAGGTTCTTAACCAATGCGAGTGTTCCCACCATCAGGGCCACCGAGACAAACAGGATGATGAGCTGTGAGATGGCGAGAGCGGGGGCGAGACGCGTCACGAACGTGATGCCGATGCCCGAAAGCACAAAGACAATGGGCAGGATGGCGGGGTCGGCGCCGGGCGCCAAGATGCGCACGGCGATATGTGCCGCGGCGAAGGCGGCAAAGAGGCCGATCGGCACCGCGAGCGTCTCAAAGGAGATGGCGGCGCCCGCGGTGAGCACGTACATCGCATACAGCAGGATGACGGGGAACGCCGAGGCGATGAGCAAGAGCAGCTCGGTGTTGCGGCGACTCATAAGCGGCACTCCCTTTCTAGTTCTTTTCGGAGGCTTCGGCCTCGGCGGACTGTTCGGCGGTTTTCTCGGAATCTGATTCGGAGGTCGATCCCTGATTGGTGTTGTCGCGAATCGTTTGCGCGTCGATCACCTGGCGGGTCTGCTCTTCATCGATCTGGTGGCGGTACTTGGATATCGTGTCCTGCGCATCGTCGACACTTGTTTGCGGAATGCCCGCCTTGAGGCGGTTTTGCGTGTCTTCGGGCAGGTCGGACAGCTTGATGCTGGTTTCGCTTTCGAGCCAGTGGAGCTTGAGTCCGAGCGGCTTGCCGGGAAGGCCGCGCCAGACGGCGACATTGCCCTGGTAGGTACCCAGGTAGTACGAGCCGGTGACACCCGTGTAGGCCCAGATGCCAGCTGCCAGCACAAAGACGAGGGCCAGGATGGCGGCGATAGTAATGTTGCGGCGACGCACGCGTTGCGCCTCGCGCATAACGCCATCGTCAACCAGGTCAACGACTACTACGGTCACGTTGTCGTGGCCGCCGGCGGCAAGCGCCGCGTCCACTAGGTTGTCGACGCAGATTTGCGCGGTTGAGGACTGCGTGGCGATGTTCTCGATATCGCTATCGGGAATCATGCTCGAAAGGCCGTCGGAGCACAGGATCAGGCGGTCGCCTTCCTCGATATGCAGAGTGAAGTGGTCGGCATACATGGCGGGGTCCGAGCCCAGCGCACGGGTGATGACCGAACGGTTGGGGTGGACGCGAGCCTCGTCTGCCGTAATCTCGCCGGCGTCCACGAGCTCCTCCACGTAGGAGTGGTCGCGGGTCACGCGGATGAGCGTGCCCTCGTGGAGCAGGTAGGCGCGAGAGTCACCCACGTGGGCGATGGCGAGCGTGTCGTTTTCGATATAGGCGCAAGTGGCTGTGCAGCCCATGCCGGGCTTGCCCAGGCCGTTCAGGGCCGCCTCGATTACGGCGGCGTTGGCTGCCTCGACGGCTGCGGCCAGGCGTGCTGCGTCGGCGGACTGCGGGGCCGTCTTGGCAATAGTCTCGACGGCGATGGAAGAGGCTACCTCGCCGGCGGCGTGACCGCCCATGCCGTCGCATACGCAAAAGAGCGGCGACTGCACCAGGTAGGAATCCTCATTGTGCGGGCGCACACAGCCAACGTCGGAGCGGGCGCCCCACATGAGTTGCGTGGTGGTGCCGGCATCATAGGTCGAGTCGGTCTCGATGCGTTCCTCGGTCAGGGGCTCAAAGCTCATGGTCGAGCCGGGGTCTTTGAGCTTGGCCTCAACGGCGGCAACGTCGATCTCGGCTGTGTCACCGGGAGAGACGGTGTCGGTCTCGGCGTTTGATTCGGAATCGCCGGTGTCCGGGGAGCCGGGCTCCTCGGACGCGCGGGCGGTCGACTCGTCGTCTTGCGGGCTGACGTCTATAGGCTCGGGTGCCGCAAACACCGCAGCGCTCTCGTTGATTGCCGCGGCGACGGGCTCTGCAAAGTGAGCTGGCGCCGAGGTTGCTTCGGGCGCTGTGGGCTGTTCCGCAGCATGTGCGCCGATGGGCGCCGCTACGGCATCCTCTTCGTCCTCGTTATCGGCGAGATCCGAAATATCATGCGTTACATGCGAAAGAGGCAGGGAGAACACGGTGTCCTCGGGTTCCACGGGTGCGGAGCCCGCCGGAGCGGCGTGGGCCGGCGCAGCTGTGGCGGCAGCCGGTGCCTCGGTCATAGTCGCGGACTTGTTCTCCTCGTCGATCATCGACGGTTCACCTTCATGACCACATCGCCGATCTGGACTTCGTCGCCCTCGCGCAGCGTTGCGGGCTCCACAAGCTGGCGGCCGTTGACGAGCGTGCCGTTAAGCGAGTTGAGGTCCTCGATGATGAGCGCCGGGCCCTGCAGCGAAAAGCGCGCATGCGAGGCCGAGACGAACGGTTCGTTGATGCAGATGTCCGAAGATGGCGAGCGACCAACGATGACGGGGCCGAGCATGTCTACGTGGATGCCACGGATGCCGCGCGGGCCCTTGTCCACATCGATCGTCCAGATAGCCGAGTCGCGGCGCTGTCCGCGCACAAGTCCCACGCCGGTCTTCATGACGGCGAACAGGAAGATATAGAGCAGGGCGACCAGGACGATGCGGCCTGCAAAAAGGACGATATCGATGTTCATAAGCGACTATCCCCTAAATTCAAAGGTGCTCAGGCCAAACGTCAGCAGATCGCCGTTGCGCAGCGGGCAGCGCGTAATGCGGCGGTTGTTGACGAGCGTGCCGTTGGTGGAATTGAGGTCCTCGATCGACCAATCCGAGCCCGTAAAGGTGAGCTGGGCGTGGCGGCGCGACACGTTGGGGTCGCGCAGGGCAATATCGGAAACTGAGCGCTCGCGACCGATAGTCACCTGTGCGGAGGTGATGCTATGGCTCTCGCCGCTCACGACGTCGACGAGCTGGGCGAGCGGGCGCTGCGGGGCGCGAGTGCTTGCCATGTTGGAG
Organism: Coriobacteriaceae bacterium; assembly: GCA_902399975.1. GTDB lineage: Bacteria > Actinomycetota > Coriobacteriia > Coriobacteriales > Coriobacteriaceae > Collinsella. The sequence goes on from CABOHA010000006.1 coordinate 25,905, forward strand.
GCGATGCCGGCTGCGGCGCCTAGGCCCACGGCGGCACCGGTCGCGGCGGCTCCGCCCATGCCGGCAAGCGCGTCGCGCGAGACGGTCTGCGGCACCGGGATAGGAGCGGCGGGGTCGGGGACGCTAGGCGCGAAGGGATCTGCTACGGCAAGCGGGTCAGGAGCGGCGGCGCGAGGCGTCGGCTGCTGCTGGGGCATGGCGGCGGGGCGCTGCGGCTGCGGGGCAGCAAACTGCTGCTGGCCGGCGCGCGGGGCGCTGGCGGCACGGCTTGCCGCGGAGTTGTTTTGGCCCAGACCGTTTTGATAGGCGCGCTCTTCTTCGTACAGGCGGCCGAGCGTGGGGGCATCGACGTTCTCGGCAAAGACCGAGAACTTGCCGGCGCGCAGCTGCGGATCGATCATAAAGCGCACGAGGGGCTCGCCGACAAAGACATAACGGCGCTTTTCGGCCTGCGCCTTCACAAACTCGCGGACCTCGCGCGAAAGCTCGGGGTAGAACGGGGCGAGCATGGGATCGTCGTCGGCGGCGATCAGGATGGTATAGAGTGCCGGCGCGGTGTTGACGCCGTTGATCACCAGAGTCTGATCCTCCATGTCGCGAGCGGCCTGCTTGGCAAGCTTCTTAAAGGAGAACGGGGCACGGGTGGCACCGAAGATGCCGGCCACGTGGTCCTCGAAGATGTTCAGGAAGTTCACGAAAGATCACTCTCCGTATAGGTTCTTTGGTATCCGAGCAAATATAGGCATATCCCAACGATTATAGAGGATAGGGTTCCCGCAACTGCCGCCTTGGCGGCGACCGCGGCTGCAAGGCTGGCAATTTCCATATGGTGTGCAAGACAGGATGCCGCTGCGCAGCCGATGCCGGTGACGGCGATGGCGGCGATTGCGGCAAGGTTTGAGCCCTGGTCGGCACGCTTGGCATGGGCATTGAGCAGCGCAGATGACGCTGCGGCAGTTGTCGCGACCAGCACAAAGGCAGCCCAAAGGAGCGGGTCTTCCAACGCTGCGGCAACGTTACCGAGCCCCAGCACGCCTCCGGCTGAAAGCGCGACCGTCGCCAGACGGGCAAAAAGCATGCCCATGCCCGTTGCCGCGGCGGCGCTTGCCGGGCCGAGCCAAAATGACGCGACGCCGGCGGCGACCCCAGCTGCCAGGAAGGTATTGCCAGTCAGACAGCCAAGCGCGAGTGCACAGGTGAGCGCGGCGCTCGCGGCAGCCTCGGTGCGACCCCAGGCGATCCACCAACCGGACATGGCGGCGGCAAAGATCACCGCGACGGGCAACATCGACAGGATGCCCTGCGCCTGCATGGTGGCGTTGGCCATGAGCACCAAAAAGCCCACAGCCGAGATGGCCGAGCCAATCTGGGGGGCCAGGCCAGCCGCCGCTCCGATCGCGATAGCCGCAATGACTAGGCCGGGAAGCGCCGCGACCCCGGCCGTTTGCATCAGCAAAAAGCTAAAGGCGCCGCACGTTAGCGCCGAGATAGCGTGCATGGTGTAGTCGCGCGCATGGCTCCAGCGCGTGCCCGCCCAGCCGAGCGCGGGGTCGACCTCGATGGCGTCGTCCTCGTAGTACGACGGCTCGATATCGTCGAGCTCCTGCTCGTCATCCGAAAGCTCGCCAACCATTTGCTCCAGGCTGCGACGGCCCTCGCGCACACTGCCCAGACCGGCAAGGAGCTGGTCGCAAAATGCCTCGATGCTGTTGGGGCGGTCCTGCGGCATGGGGGAGAGCGCGCTCATGAGCGCGGCCTCGGCTCCCGGGGGAAAGTGTGGTATCAGCTCGCTGGGATAGGTGGCGCCGCCGATGATGCGGTCGAGCGAGTCGGCGGGCGTGGCCGCCATAAAGGGAGCGCTGCCGCACAAGCCCTCATAGATAACGCAGGCAAGGGCAAAGACATCGGCGCGTTCGTCGACCGTGCCGGTCTCGATATCGAGCTGCTCGGGCGGCATGTAGCCGATGGTGCCGCCGCGCGAGCCGCCAAAGCCACCGGCGGACGACAGTCGCGCCATGCCAAAGTCGGTGAGCTTTACATTGCCCGAGTGGTCGATGAGCACGTTGGCGGGCTTAATGTCCAGGTGGAGTACGCCATTGCTATGGGCGAAGGTGAGCGCCTGGCCCAGGGCATCGGCAATGGCCGCGGCCTCGTCAAAGGTGAGCGAGTGGCCGTCCACGCGATGCAAAAACTCGGCCAGCGACATACCGTCGACATACTCCATGACCAGGTAGGCATAGGCGGTGTCATGCGTAAAGTCGATGACCTGCACGATATTGGGATGTTGAAGCATGGCGGCAGTGTGCGCCTCGCGCAGGACATCCATGATGTCGCTGGCGGGCATGCCGGCGCCGTTGATAAGGGGGATGCGCTTAATGGCGACGCGGCGGCGCAGGTGCGTGTCGCGGCAGATCTCGATGGAGCCAAAACCGCCGGTCGCAAGTGTCTCGAGCGGCTGGTACCGCTTGAGCAGCTCGCGAGAGCTGGTGCCCTCCAAAGGAACGTCCGGCGAGAACCGGGCGGTATGTTGCGAGAAAAGCGGCATGGCCAACCCTCGTGCGTTTAAAGTTCGTTTGCGAGCGGCGGGCGCGGAGCCGAGCCGTTCGCGGTGGCATAGATGCTGCTAGTGTAGCACGCTCGGGCAGATGGCGAGGAAACGGGGATGAGGTGGTCCGATCGATTCGGGCCGTTTCGGCTCGTTCGGAAAGCGCACCCCAGTTTTCAGCCAAATAATGGGATGCGCCTTCCAAATGGGGTGGGCTGCGGAAACTGCATCCCAGAATATTGCCCTGGAACGGGATGCGCTTTCCGAACCGGCGTCCAAAAGGAAACCGCATCCCGCTTTGGAGCGGGGACTGCGGACAAAAGCTGGACCGTGTTCTGGTTCGGATTGGAGTTCGCCTGAATCGTTGATGCTGGCTGGTGTGGGAACAGAGATAAACGAGCGGCTCGGGCGATATAATGACACGCTATGGAGGCCATATGCTTTTTTCCCGCCGTTCTGCTACATCTGCCTGCGCCATTGCGCTTGTCGTAATGGCGGTCACCCCTTATCACCGGTTTTCATCTTCAATCGGCCTGGCGTCAGGTGCAATGCCCTGGCTCGTTATCCTGGGCGCATGCCTCGCGGCGTTTGTTCATGGTGCTGCGCTATGCAAGGGGGGAATGAGAAGGCCGAGGCATCTCGGTGCCATCGGCGTTTTTCTTGGTGTTATTGCAACGGTTCCCGAATGGGCCGACCTGGCTTTCTATGCTCGCGGAGACTCTATTCCAATCGTGTTTGCACCGATTTGGTTGTTACATGGCGTTTCGTGTGTCTCGTGCTTTGTTGGGTCGCTGCTCCTCTCATATGTTATTTGGGGCACGGCGGACTCTCCTTTGACGCAGAGGTCGACACGGACTGACGAAAGGGAAACTCGTCACCCGCAGGACGCGATTTTTACAGAAACAATAGCCGTCATGTCTTGCCTGCTGTTTTGCTGTCGAGTTTCATGGAGAATTGTCCCCGAGCCATGGGGGATACCCTCTGTTTCGGCTGCGTCAATTGGCCTTGCGCTTTTAATTCCGTTGGTCTATCTCGCATTGACTGTGGCCCCGCTGTTTTGCCGCCCTCGTGCCTTTGGCCATGGGCGGCGCGACGTGTTTGCCCGTTCTGCGCTCGTGGCAGTCCCTATTGGCCTTGTTCCGGCTGTTGAGGCGGCATACTTCGCAAGCGATGCCGTGGTCATTGCATTGCTGGCGATGGGGTCCGTTATCGCTGCTGCCTTCGTATGCATGTTGCTAAGGGGGAAACGGGACAACAATTCGGATATCGCCTGTGCGTCCGACACATTCGATGCGGGGGTGTTTTCCCCTGCCCTGTCGCCTAGAGAAGAGCAGTTTGTTCGACTGCTGCTCAAAGGGAAAACGCCGGCGGAAATTGCCAAGGAGACGGATACGAAGCCATCGACGGTGAGAACAACGCTTCACCGAGCATACGGGAAGGCATCGGTTGCGGGCTCATGCGAGCTCGTGGCGTTGTTTGCGGGTGAGGGCGATACTGTAGGGCATGAGCTGCCGCAGCGGCATGCTGACGATATGGCGGCATCAGCTCGAACGCGCCGGCTGTTTCGATACCTGCTCACATTATTTTTTATCCTCCTTGCGGCGGGGCCCTTGGTAATGGCGGATAGCGATTGGGGGTCCGGTGTTTCGCGGGCTGTCGCCTTTTCCCTCTTAAGCTACGCATTGGGCCTCGGACTGCTTCTGTCGCTATGCTACGCGGGTGGAAAAGCGAATCGTGGCGCTGCGCTGGATAGAGCAGGTGAAGCGATTTGGCTCGGAAGCCCGTACGTATGGGCGATGCTATCTGCTGTGGAATGGTCTTTTATCTATATCGCGGCATGGAGGTGCATACGCGATCCGTTGATGGCCGTGCCAGTCCTGGTTTGCGGCGTGGCGTCTATGGCTTCGCTCGCCGTTGAGCTGCGTCCGTTTAAGGTGCGTGCTCGTACCCGGTCTATCGTGCCGTTGGTGTCAATGGGCATGGTTGCCTTAATCTATGCGGCCGCTAGGGGGCGAATCCACGGGCTTGCGGTGCTGATGGGGATGTTGCTCACATATAAGGTGCTGCGAAGCTGTCCGCAGCGCAAAATGCTTGGGATATGGATGCTTTGCTTCGGGGCGACGGCTCCTGTTTGGGTCGTCTTGCTCAATATGGCGCAGGATCTGACGGTTTACGAGCCGTTGTTCCTCGCGTCGTTGTTGGGGCATAGTTCGGCTGTCAATGTCGTCGTGGCAACGGTGATCGTCTGCTGGTCTGCGCCCATGTTAGTCACGCACATCGCGCTCACCCGCTCGGTTGAGGACGAGAAGGCTGTCTTGGAGTACCGCGCGAACGGGTCCACCGAAACGGCCCGCGTGCGCCAGCTGGCTCTGCTTACGTCGCGCTCCCTTTCCGATGTTCAGTCGCAAATCTTGCTGATGACGGCAGAGGGCGCAACGACAAAGGCTATTGCGGAGGACGTCGGTTACGCTGCATCTACGGTGCAAGCACTGCGGTCTGCATCTTACCGCCAGTTGAGGATCAAGAATAAAGCGGAGCTTGTTTCATTGTTATCGCAGGTAGATAACGTGTAAACGCCTGAGCGATTAACTCAATAGCGGGTGTTTACAGACATCATTCTCTATTCATGCAAAGGTTGCCGTGCGCCGACGCATCATTAACCGCTTGTGATTAGGGCCGGGTCGAGCGTTGCTGCTCGGCCTGGCCAATAGGAGGGTGATGTCGCTTGAATGGAAATCTATTACGGCACGAGTTATCCAAGATATTTGGCAATCCTATATTTGCGTTGACCCTTATGGTTGCAACTGCAATTTCGATGGCGGCTGCCATTGAGGCATGGTGGACGCTCGAGACTGAGCGCAAGCAGCTGTTATCGCTTGGCTATGGCGTTGGTTTGCAAGCCCAGGCATACCTCGGCCAAACGCGTGAAAGTAGCTTTGGTAACTGGATCGTTGTGAGTGCAAATGCACCGCTATCGGCATCAGTGTTTTTCTATGCGCTGCCGTTGCTTGCCATGCTGGCCGGGTCGTGGTCATGCCTGTCCGAGCGTTTGAGCGGTTACGAGGCGCAAATCTGCACACGTGTTTCTAGAAATGCATACGTGAACGTGAAGATGCTGTCTGCTTTCCTCTCTGCGTTTGCGGTCACGGCTATTCCGCTACTCGTGAACTTCCTGATTGTCTCAATGCTGTTTCCCGCGTATCCCCCCCGGGTCGACGAATCGACTTACGTCGGGCTCTATCTGCATAGCTATTTTTCTGGCCTGTTTTATTCCCGGCCTCTGTTGTACGTGCTGGTTTATACACTGTTCGATGCGGTGACGCTGGGGGCTCTATCCATGGCCGTGACCGGTCTGTCGGTTGTGTTTCGCAGCAGAATCAAGGCGATGGTCGTTCCATATCTGATTATGGTTGCATGGCACTTTGTTAACGACTGGATTTTTAGCGTCCTTTCATGCGTCGGCTTTAACTGCAACATTCTTAACAGCATCAGGTCGGAATCACTAAATAACTGGCCCGACATTCGAGCAGGGTTTGCAGAAATCATTTTGCTGTTCGTCTTTTCTTTGATTTTCGCGAGATTCTTAAAAAGACGCGAGGTGGTCTGATGCTGTTTAGGCTGGTCGCCGCGGACCTGAGGACCGTTTTGAAGAAGAACATCCTTACTTTTATTGCGATTGCGGCAGTGACCGTTGCGAACTTGGTGTACGCCTACGGATTGTCTTCTGTGTATGGGGTTAGAACGGATACCTTGGGGTTTGCGGATAATCTTGCGCTCGTGTTTGCCGGATCTGCTCCGTTTGAGCCTAGGCCCGGGGTCATGTTTGTGCCTCCGCTAGGATGGCTATTTCTCATTCTGCTTATTCTCTATACAACACTCGACTATCCGACCGAATCGTTGCACGGGTTTGGTTTGCAAGCGCTTGTTCGATGCCGGGCAAGAACCCTTTGGTGGGTCTCGCGTTTTATCTTGGTGGCGGCAGTAACGGCATTTTCACTGCTCGTGGTGGTTTGCTCTGTTGTGATTTGGAGCTTGGTGGTGAGCTCCTCGTTCAGCGCGGTCATTCATGGTGAGTCGCTTCAACTGGCTAATTTGGCGCCGTGGTTTCTCAAAGCTGCCGAGGCAGATGCGCTGCCGTTTTTCATAGGTCTCTTATTTGCTTTTGAGGCGCTTGCGTTTGCGCAGGCAGCGGTTGGGTTTGTGCTTGGGTCGTCAGTCTCGTTTGTGGTTTTAATGAGCTACCTGATCTGCTCGGCATATGCACGACATTGGGCGCTATTGGGTAACGCCTTGATGCTGTTGCGCTGGGGTGGAATTGTCAAAGAGGGAATCGCGGCGGGCTCGAGTGTCTTGTCATCAATTGGGCTTATGTCGTTATGCCTATCGTTGGGTGGACTGTGGTTTCGAAGGGCCGACCTTATAGAAAAGGGGGACAAGATATGAGTGTGATCGTAAGGGGCGTATCGAAGCGCATGGGTAAAAACGATGTCCTGCGCAACGTGTCCATCGAGGTTGACCCTGGGACTGTGGTCGGGCTTCAGGGGATAAACGGTTCGGGTAAGACCATGCTCATGCGAGCGGTTTGCGGGTTGATCAAGCCTACCGAAGGCGAAATCTCTATCGATGGCCAAAGGCTTGGGGCGGACATCTCGTTCCCGCCGAGTCTGGGGATGTTGATCGAGGCGCCTTCCTTTTTGGGATATCTGTCTGGCTACGACAATCTGAAGCTCATCGCTCAGATCAAGGGCGTTGCCACCCCCGAGGACATTCGCTCTGCCCTGCGGCTCGTGGGGCTCGATGCAGACGAAAAAAAGAAGTTCCGAGCATACTCGCTTGGGATGAAGCAGCGTCTGGGGATAGCTGCGGCAATTATGGAGAAGCCGAAGCTGCTTGTTCTCGATGAGCCAACGAATGCCCTCGACGAAGCGGGCGTTGAAATGCTCAAGCGCGTTGTGGCGATGGCGGCATCAACGGGTCGTGAGGTCCTTCTGTCCAGCCATGACGGAGAGGTGCTCGAGGAACTGGCCGATCGGGTTTACTGCATGCGCGACGGTGCCGTTGTGAAAGTTCGGGAAAGGTCGTGAGCGCGATGAAGAAGACCCTGTGGACGAGAAGATCGGCGCTCGCGCTTTTTTGCTGTGCTGCTACCGGCCTTGCGGGCATGAGGGTGAGCGTCGTTAACGGGAACCGGACGGTCATTCCTGAGAAATATTACGCGGAGGGCGAATGGCTCTCGATGGATGGAGCGTTTCTGGGGTCGAAGGATGTGGTGACTGATGGGTATTCGTTTTGCATAGACGGGGCAGAGTTGCTCACGCCGCGCGAGTATCTCAAACGAGCACATGACGATTATTCAAAATATGGCACCGTGGATACGAAAACGAGACTGAAGGATGCCGACATCACGTGCGTTATCGCCGTAAAGATGCGTGTCAGAAATAGGGATAATATCGACGGTGGAATCAAAGCGTATGTTTGGCATCTGGTTCCGGAGTCTGCGCCAAACTATGATTTTGTAGTCAATACCGATCTGATAACGCAAGCCATGCCGGTCCTTGGCGGCTCTGCTGCGTTTGCCGTGGAGGTTGGGGCAGAAAACGAGTTGCTCGTCCCATTTATGATGCAGAACACCAACGACTATTTCGAAGGTTACGAGACCGTCCGTTTTGAGAAAGCATTTCCCGGGACTTACACGATGAAGATGACCGATCTGCCGGAGCGGAGGCTCTTAAGGTTTGAAGTGAAATAGCTCGAGAGCAAGGCAAAACGGGTCCATTGGCGGTACGCGCGCCCGATTCCAGGCGCCCCGGCCCGGAATCGGGCGCGGGACGAGGCGCCTTCGGTGTCGGCCGGCCTACCGCTTCTTCTTGCTCTTCTTCTGCTTGCGCTGCTTGCCCTTGGTCTCCTGGGGCTTGTCGCCCTGTTTTGCTTCGGCAGCGGCCTTTTCTGCCTTCATCTTCTTGCGTTTGGTCTCGATGCGGAGTTTTTTGTTGATGCGCGCCTTAAGGAAGGGACCGAACTGCTCGGCATCGCCGCGGACAAAGGTGTCCTTAGGGATCGTCACGCCCTGGTCGGCGAACATGGCCACAAAGATGCGCTCGCCGTCGAGCACGTGGTCGAGCTTTTCAAACGGGAAGAACTGCGACTTGCCGCTCGTGCCCCAAACCATCAGGCCGTCCTCGTTGGCGGCGACGCGGCGATAGCGGCCACCCATGGACTCGTCGGCCTCAACGGCGTCGATAAAGTCGCGGGCGAGGGTGTGGTGCAGGTTTTTGCTCCACCAGGCCAAAAAGGCGCCGAATACGATCAAGACGACGCCAAACTTGATCCAGTTGCCGCCGGCCACCAGCATGCCGATGCCGATGAGCGCGGCAATTGCCGCGGCGACATACAGCGAGCCGCGACGCCTGGGCGAGGCGACCAGGCGGGCGAAGTCGGTGACGAGGTCGTTTTCGTATTGGTACTCGTTGAGGTACAGGATGCCGTCGTCGGCTGCGGCCTGCTCCTCGAGCGCGACCTCGACCTGGTCGGCTGCTTCGGAGGGAACGAGGTTGCTCTCTGCGTCTGCCATGCTCTTTGGACTCCTATCGCGGCGGGCTCGCCGTACGGGTTATTATGGAATGCAGTATGCCGTGCGACCGCATGGCCGCCGCGGCAACAAGACTCAGTATACCCGGGGGAGCACCCATGGAATCGTTGTACCGAAAGTATCGCCCGCTCACCTTTGACTCCGTGGTGGGCCAGCAGCATATCGTCTCGACGCTCGAGCACGCCATCACCGAGGGGCGCCTGTCCCACGCCTACCTGTTCTGCGGACCGCGCGGCACGGGCAAGACCACCATGGCGCGCATTCTGGCCAAGGCGCTGCTGTGCCGCAATGCCGAGGCGGCGCGCGCCGAGGGTGCAAGCGGCTGCATGCCCGACGGTACTTGCGAGGAGTGCGAGCTCATTGCCGAGGGTAACCACCCCGATGTCTACGAGCTCGATGCCGCCTCCCGCACGGGCGTGGACAATGTGCGCGAGGAAATCATCAACTCCGTCAACTTTGCCCCGGTGCGCGGCAAGTACAAGATCTATATCATCGACGAGGTCCACATGCTCACGACGGCGGCGTTCAACGCGCTGCTCAAGACGCTCGAGGAGCCGCCGGCACACGTGATCTTTGTGCTGTGCACCACCGACCCGCAAAAGATTCTGGAGACCATCCTCTCGCGCTGCCAGCGTTTCGATTTCCATCGCATCGGCAACGAGGATATCGAGCGTCGCCTGGCATACGTGTGCGAGCAGGAGGGCTTCGATTACGACGATGAGGCGCTGGCCATCGTGGCGCGCCATGCCAAGGGCGGTATGCGCGACGCGTTGTCCACGCTGGAGCAGCTGAGCGTCTTTGGCAACGGTTCTGTGCATGCGGACGACGCCCGCTCGCTTTTAGGCGAGGTTTCGGACCAGATTCTGGGCGAGTTTTCCCGCGCCATTGCCGATCGCGATGTTGCCGAGCTCTATGGACTGATCCGTGCGCAGGTCGAGGAAGGAAACGACCTGCTGGAGCTGACGCGCGACCTGGTGGCGCATGTGCGTGACGTGTACGTTGCCTGCGTTGCCGGTGCCCGTGCCGAGCTGTTTGAGGGCGGCTCCGAGCAGGCCGAGGCGCTTGCTGCCGAGGCCGCTGCCTTTGGCGAGCATCCTGCCGACCGCCTGGCCCGTGTGCTGACGGTGCTCGACGATGCCGCACTGGAGATGAGGGGCGCGAGCGACGTGCGCCTGGTGCTCGAGATCGCCTGCACGCGCCTGGCACGTCCCGAGGCCGATTTAACGATTGAGGCATTGGCCGAGCGCGTGGCCCGCTTGGAGGCCATGGTTGCCAACGGCGCCGTGCCGGCGAGCGTGGCTGCTGCTCAGGCCGCCGCGCCTGCAGCATCCGTACCCGCTGCTGCCCGACAGCCGACGCTAATTTCGGGCGCTCGTGCTGCCGCTCCGGCGGCATCCGCTGCCCCCGCTGCTACGTCCGCGCGCCAGGGCGGTATGCCTTGGGACCGTGGTGCTGCTGTTCCGGCTGCCCAGCCTGCGTCCCGTTCTGCGTCCGTGTCAGCTTCCAAGCCTGCAGCGCCTGCACCTCAGCCTGCGCCGACTCCGACGCCTCAGCCCGTTGCGGCCCCCGCGCCTGCTACCGCTCCGGCACCTAAGCCCCAGTCCAACAATGCCGCCCAGGTTGCCGCCGCCGGTACTGCCGAGACGCCCGCGGTCGAGGATGCCGGAGAGCTGCAGCGCAAATGGGCCGAGGTTGTCGAGCGTGTCAAGGCGCGTCAGGCTTCCTACGCAGGGCTTTTGCTCAACGCTCGCGCCACGGCCGACGACGGCTCCAAGCTCACGGTCTCGTTCCCCGCGGGTTCGACTTTTGCCATTAAGATGCTCGGTCGCGCCGATACGCAGTCGGTGGTCCTGCCGACGGTTTGCGCGGTCTTCGGTCGTCGTACCGTCGACTATGTCCTGGATGGGGGTGGCACGCCGGCTCCTCAACATGAGGAGCATTCTCCATCTGCACGGGCTGCGGTATCTGCGGACCCGCAACCCGTGTCCTCGGCGGCCCCTGTATCCTCGAGCGCCAGCGCGACGCAGCCAAAAGCGGCACCGGTAGCGGCACCGACCCTGTCGGCGCCTAAGCCCGCGGCGCCCAAACCGGCTGCTCCGGCTCCCGCGCCCAAGCCCGCTGCCGCGCCTGCGCCCAAGTCATCCGACCTAGCTAAGGCCCCCTGGCTACGCTCCGACAACCCCGCCGGTGCTCCTGCCACGGGTAAGCTCCCGACCGAGCCCGCACCCCGTGCGCCCGAGCGCTCGGCTGCCCCCAAGGCCCAGCCTGTCGCGCAGTCCGCGCCGTGGGAATCCGAGCAGGTGCCCTACGACGACGCTATGGTCGGCGGCTTCGCTGGCGATGCGAACGGGGACGATCTGCCTCCGTTCGACGTGCCGGGTGCGACGCCCGCGCCCAAGTCAGCTGTAGCTGCCCCCAAAGAGGAGGACGCTCCTGCAGCTCCCTGGGAGTCCAACCCCGGCGCCGGCAGCCCCTTCGGCCACCAGGGCGCAGCCCCGAGCATCCCGCAGACCGAGGACGAGGCCAAAGACCTCATCCGCAGCGTCTTCGGTCAGGCCACCATCTTCAAGCCGGTGGAGTAGCTGTACAGGCGGGTATACTGCTCAAGAAGAGACGTCTTTGAACGGAGCGAGCTTATGATGTGGGAATATGTCCGCCTTGAGGACGATACGCAAGTTTCGTATTCCGAAGTCCGTGAGGACAATACGGTGAAGGTCGTTGTGGAGCGCCCACGCGATTGGGGTTTTGACACGGCGGAGTGCATCTTGCCGGCATTCAATTGGGTGTCGCACGAGGGCTTTAGCGAAGCAGACCTCAAAGAACTCGATGATTTTGTACGCAACAATGCCCCGCTCATCCTGCGTTTTGCTTACGAAGGCGGACGGGTCTATGCCTAGTCTTTTCCGACTCGGGCCGTACATCATCTTTTTCTGGACAGGGGAGAACGGCGAGCCCGTCCATGTTCATATCGCGGTCAAGCGCCCCACCGCCGAGGCGACCAAGATATGGCTTACCCGCTCCGGCGGATGCAAGCTGGCCCATAACAAGGGCGATATTCCTGCTCGGGATTTACGCGATATCATGCAGTTTGTTTCATCTAACCATGCGCTGATTTGCAAACGCTGGAAAGAAACAACCGGTGGGCTGTCGTTTTACTGTTGAGAATCGCTTGCTGGGCTTAGGACCCCTAGCCCTTTAGGGGCTCTTTATCCGGGCGCATTTGAATTTCGGACATGTGTAGCGTGGTGCCGCGTGTCTCGCATTCGAGCAGGCAGATGCGTGACGGTCGGCCTAGGATGCTGAGGTCGATACGATACGTCGCATGGCTGTCCGTGTACTCGACTTGCTCGGCGTTGACGGTTGCTCCGATTGTAAATAAAGAGCCCAGTTCGGCATCGACAATCTTGGAGTCCTTTATCTTGACCTTGAACTCTTGGTAGAGGGACGGGCTGTTGTAGTAAATGGTTCGGGTTCCGTCGGTGCATTCATCGGTCGTCTCCCATTTGACGACGGGCTGGTCCGAGCTGGCTATCAGCAGTTCTGCTCCAAAAGCTATGGCATGGGTGATGATAACCAGTAATACCCAGACGACAAAGAGATAGAGAACCACATATGCAACGGGGTGTTTTGAGCGGATGTTTTGGAGTACGGCTGGGACATTCACGAGGGCACCTCCAAATCGTCATCTATGACAATCAAATTATACCCAGCCGCCATGCGTGCCGCCTCGAGCAGCGGCTCGGCATTTTGCCATGTAGCCTTGTAGCCCTACGCATAAACTGCCTGGTTCCAGCTCTGCTAGATGTAGCTTGAGATAATTATGCAACCTTGCATAATTCGACCTTGCATAATCTTGGGCGTGCGTCACGCTCAAGGACATGTATATCGACTGAGGTAGCGTGTCCGCCCCGCTCGCTGGCCTCGCGCCGTGGTACGATTTTTGAGTTTGAAAGTCCCGCCGTGCTCCGGCTGCCCTTGCAGCTCGGCGTGCGGCCGCACGTAAAGGAGCCATCATGGCCGGTATGAACATGCAGCAGATGATGAAGCAGGCTCGCAAGATGCAGGAGCAGCTTGCCGCCGCGCATGAGAACCTCAAGTCCCAGACCGTCGACGCCTCTGCCGGCGGCGGTATGGTCAAGGTGACCGTTAACGGCGAGATGGAGCTCGTCAACCTCACCATCGATCCCGATGCCCTCGATCCCGAGGACGTCGATATGCTGCAGGACATGATTATGGCTGCCGTCAACGAGGCCGTTCGCGGCGTCAACGAGCTCGCCAACAAGCAGATGGGCGCCATCACCGGCGGCCTCAACATCCCGGGCATGCCGTTCTAAGACGCGCATATATATGAGTGCCAACCATAGCCTGCAAAAATTGCTCGATGAGCTGGGTCGCCTGCCGGGCATTGGCCCCAAGTCGGCTCAGCGCATCGCCTATTACCTGTTGGAGGCTGACGCCGAGGAAGCGCGCCGCCTGGCCGAGGCCATTCTGGAGGTTAAGCAGGAGGTTCACTTTTGCAGCCGCTGCTTTAACTACGCCACGGCCGACGAGTGCTCCATCTGCCAGGATTCGATGCGCGATACCACTCGCATTTGCGTGGTGGGCGAGCCGCGCGATGTCCAGGCGATTGAGCGCACGGGCAGCTACCACGGTCTCTACCACGTATTGGGCGGCGTGATCAGTCCCATGGACAAGATTGGTCCCGAGCAGTTGCACATTCGTGAGCTGCTGGCACGCTTGGGCCACGAGGACATCCACGAGGTCATCATCGCCACCAACCCCAATATCGAGGGCGAGACCACGGCGAGCTACCTGGCCCGCACTATCAAGCCGCTGGGCGTTGAGGTATCGCGTCTGGCGAGCGGCCTTCCCGTGGGCGGCGACCTGGAGTATGCCGACGAGCTTACGCTTGGGCGCGCCATCGAGGCCCGTCGCACGATTTAGGTGGCGAGCCTGCTCCTGCCGTATGTCTTCATCGCGACGCACGGGGTAGCCATAATTTCCCCGTGCGACTGTAAGTTTGTTGTGCAACAAAGATGCTTTGTATCCGCTTATCGCATGGATGCTTCCACTCGCATCCTTAATTTGCCCATTCGTTGCGCAACCTTTTGGGTTCGCTGATACACTCAAATATGGATTCGAATGAATGCGCCGCTCCCGAGCGGCGTGTTTTTGTTGGAGGAGAACGCATGCGGCCCGGTGGCACTCAGACAAAGCGCGGCGCCGCGGTGCGCATGCGACGCCGACTGGGCTTGGCGCCGCGGGCGTACGCACTGCTGTCTTGCTCGCTGGTGCTGGTCATAGCTGGCGTTTCTGCCTATGGCATGACCGTGCCGTCCATGATGCAGGCACATGCCGCACGCGAACCGCGCGTGGGGCATGAGGTCAAAAGTGACCTGGGGACCACGACTGGATATGCTTGGGCAAGTGTGGTCGCGCATATTGTGTTTGGCACCGGCGACGCGGACGGCGCCGAGGCCCCGGACAACGAAGTCACGCTTGCCAATGGCAAAACCATCGTGCTCACCAACACCAAGATCATCGATCGGTTGTCCAACAATAGCGTGGCGGCAACGGTGAATAAGGTCGAGCAGCAGAAGGAGCAGGACGCCCAGCAGTCCGGAAAGCCCGGTAGCTCGGATACTTCTGGCTCCGGCTCGGATTCGTCGAGTTCGGGCGGCGGCTCTGGGTCGGGTTCCTCTGCCGGAGGGTCTGGAAACGGCGGCTCGACGGGCGGCAACACTGACAACGATGCAAACTCCGGTGGCCTTTCCGCTGCTGAGGAAGAGAGCATTCACAGTTGGCTTGTAACCAAGTACAACATGCTCGACGGCTATGTTTCTCGCGCCAATGACGTGGTTTCGACCTATAACTCTACGGGAGATCCCAGGCCGTGCGACAGCCTGGTCGGGGAGATGTTTGTCATTCGAGCCGAGTTTGGTCGTCAGACATTCTCGCCCCGGTCAAAGTGGTATCAGCAGTATGCCAATCTGTGGGGCTGTTACACCAACCTATGTCAATGGGTCGGCCATTACGGCGATGATGACGTCGCGCTCGGTAACTTCAACAATAACGTGGCGGCGCTTGCCCTATGATGACCGATCTTGCATCCACCACACCACAATCGCTCGGTCGCGATCCCATGGTCGGCTTGCGCCTGGCGCGTGTCGACGGGTTTGAGCCGGCCATTGCGCTCGGTCAGGACGAACTGCCTGCCTATCTGCGTCGTTTTACGATGCTGTTTGCCGACGATGCCACCATGCGCCGTGGCGGTATCGGCCGCGTGACGCGTGCCGTCAACGCCCAAGGCGAGGCCGTAGCACTCAAACAGCTCATCTTGCCGACGCGCGATGAGTTTGACGACGATGCCGCCCATGAGGCGCTGGTCGCCAAGTTCAAAGCGGCATTTCGCGAGGAATATGAATGCCATCGCGCCCTTTCGGGCCTTAAGGGCTTTCCCCGTCTCTATGGCTGGGGCGAGGTCGACGGTGTGCCTGCAATTGTCATGGAATGGGTCGAGGGCGAGACGCTTGCCCGCTTGCGTTCGCGACTTGCCGTGGATGATGCCGGACGCCTGTCGCCGCTTGTGGCGGCGCGTCTGGGTCGCGACCTGTTCGATCTGCTCTGCCGTATGAGCCTGGTGGGCGAGGGCTTTGTCCATCGCGATATCTCGCCCGCTAATATTATGGTGCGTACGGCGCGTCTACCGCTTGACCGGCAGCTTGCCGAGGGCACCTTTGACCTGTGCCTGATCGACTTTGGCTCGTCGCTGGCGCTTGAGCCTGCGTCGGCCGTGGCCGGTACCGGCGGCAAGGCGTCGTTTACGGAGCGCTATGCCACGCTGCGTCGCGCGACGGTTGCCTACGCCCCGCCCGAGATGCTCACCGACGATATTCCCGACCTGCGCGCTTTGCGTATGTCGCCGGCGATCGACGTCTATGCCGCGGCAAGCACGGTTTACGAGCTCATTGCCGGCGTCGCGCCATACGAAGCCGCGCCGAGCGCTTCGGGCACCTCGGGTTCGCGCAAAAAGACGCGCGACATCGCCAGCCCCTACCGTCTCAAGATGGACACGCGGCCCGACTATCCCATTGGTGCCCATGCGCCCGGTTGCGATTTGACTCAGCTGCTTCGTCGTGAGCCCGATGTGGCGCTCGCCGCGGCCGAGCAGGCCCAGCAGCTGGGGCTTGAGCCGGATTCCGAGGAGCTACGCGATGCGCTGGCGTTTGTCGATGCCCAGCTGTTCGACGTGGTGATGGCCTGTCTGTCCAGCCATCAAAAAGATCGTCCCGAGCCGGCGGCGGTCGAGGCGGCGCTCTCGGCGTTTTGTGACCACTATGCGCAAAATGTCGGTCGTTCGCTCCGCGGCGAGCCGCTCACGCCGTGCCCCATGGATGCGTCTGGCCGCGCGGTTCGTCGCGCGCTGATGGTCGGCGCGGCGGTCGTCTGTGGCGTGGTTTGGGCTGTGGTCGTGGTTTCGGCCGCGCTGCTGGCGTCGGGCGCTCGCGTGACGGCGACTTTGGGATCGCTCGTGTGGTCTGGGTCGATACCGGGTATTATTGCCGCACAGGCGTTGGCGCTGCCAGGCATAGCCGGCGTTGTCGCGGGGGCACTTGCGCGCAATCGGCGCTCGGGCTTCCTGCAGGGTGTGCTTGCGCTTTCTGCCTGCGAGGTTCCGGTGCTGGTTGTGGCTGCATGTAGCGTATTTTCCCAACGCGCCGTGATGGGCGGCCTTGTTGCCGCTCTGGTTGCAACCTATACGCTTACGTGGTTTTTGCTTGCGATGGGCTTTGCCTTTGAACTTCCCGTTTCGGCACCGCGACGCACAAAAGTCCAGATGGCGACTCCGCTTGCCGGTGGAGCCGCAGCTGCCCGTACTTTTGGCGGACCTGTCGAAGTATCGTCCGATTCTATTTCTACGACCAAGGAGGCCTAGGTCATGGCACCTCAAGTTGAGCTCACCCCATGCGGGGCCATGTTTGACATCTTTAAGCGCGCGGCGCATTTGAGCCATATCGAGCTGTGCGGCTTGGTGCTTTCGTCCCGTCCGCTCGCCGACGGCCGCAGCCCGCAGAGCCGAGCCGCCGATCGCTCTTGGGTTTCCCGCTTTATCGTTCGCGCGCCGGTCGGCACGCTTCAGCAGCGCTACTTTGCCGAATACGGTACCTCGGCTGCGCGTATTATGTCGCAACTGGCCCTGCGCCAGCGCAATCCCATGGACTCCACGGCTGTGATCAATATGGTGTGCGGCCCTGCAGGTGAACCGATGGTACGCGCGCTCGACGAGTGCCACCAGGACACGAATCTCTATCGCAACGCGCTCGATCGCCTGTCCCAGGCGGCGGAACTCATGCCCGCCGAGCGCGCCGAGGCCGTGCTGGTGCTGTTTGTCGCCGTCGGTTGTTCGGCGGATGTGCGGTCCTCGGTGAACTATGCCATCGACTACGCGCACGCGACCTGTGGCGGAGGCACCTCCACGCCGCGTTCGCTTGGCATGTCGATGACCGCGGGCGAGCGCGAACCCGCCCCGGCGCATCCCTTGGGCTTGCTGCGCGTGCAAAACAGTTTTGTCGTGAGCGCCCCGCGTTGGATTCAGCCGAGCGAGCAGGGTGTTGAGATTGGCGCGCTGGCCACTGGTGAGGGCGATATTACCGACGTCGGCGACGATGTCTCGGCCCGCCATGCCCATATCTGGTGCGATGCTCAAAATATCTGGCACGTCGAGGACTTGTCGTCTACCAACGGAACCGTGGTGGTAAACGGGGCCACGCGCGTCTGCATTCAGGTCGAGCCCGGCCGTTCCGCCCAACTCAATCCCGGCGACGAGCTCAAGCTCGGCGAATCCACTACCTACGCCATCCTCTTCGGTGCCCTCTAGCCAGTCCCGCCAAATGGTCCCTCCGTCCCCAAGGGATCATTTTGCTCCCGGCAGTCACCCGAGGTAAACCTTTACCGCCCGCCTATATTTGCCGAAATTACACTTGACGGCGGGGTACAATAAACCCGCATGCGGATTTCCGTTGCGGGCGCTTCCCATCGCCGGGGCGTGCCCGGGAGCATCCGGCATGCGGCCTTTGCGGCGCTCGGTCATGTGCAAGACGGGCGGTCGGGCCTGTAGGGCGCATCAGCTGCCCCTCGCCTCGGCATGTCTTCTCTCCACGCCATGTACCTGCTGCTGAGCCTGCCTGCCAGATGATTGGAAGCAACAGCGTAAATCCCATCACGCCAACATCCCGGCGATCGCCGGGGCCTGTATACCTATATGAGAGGAGAGGGGTATATGGCGCGTAAGTTTAAGTCTATGGACGGCAACGAGGCGGCCGCATATGTTTCGTATGCGTACACCGAGGTAGCGGGAATCTATCCCATTACGCCGTCCAGCCCGATGGCCGACCATGTCGACCAGTGGGCGGCCCAGGGTCGCAAGAATATCTTCGGCACCCCGGTCAAGGTCGTCGAGATGGAGTCCGAGGCAGGTGCAGCCGGTACCGTTCACGGTTCGCTGGGCGCCGGTGCTCTGACCACCACCTACACGGCTTCTCAGGGTCTGCTCCTGATGATCCCGAACATGTACAAGATCGCGGGCGAGCAGCTCCCGGGCGTCTTCCACGTCTCCGCGCGTTGCGTCGCTTCCCACGCCCTGAACATTTTTGGCGATCACTCCGATGTCATGGCCTGTCGTCAGACCGGCTTCGCCATGCTCGCCGAGGGCAACGTCCAGGAGGTCATGGACCTCTCGCCGGTGGCTCACCTTGCCGCCATCGAGGGCAAGACCCCGTTCCTTAACTTCTTCGACGGCTTCCGCACCAGCCACGAGATCCAGAAGGTCGCCATGTGGGACTACAAGGATCTTGCCGAGATGTGCGACATGGACGCTGTCCAGGCTTTCCGCGACCATGCGCTCAACCCTGAGCACCCGCACACCCGCGGCAGCCATGAGAACGGCGATATCTTCTTCCAGAACCGTGAGGCCTGCAACAAGGTCTACGACGAGCTTCCCGCCGTCGTCGAGGGCTACATGAAGAAGATCAACGAGAAGCTCGGCACCGATTACGGCCTGTTCAACTACTACGGCGCTCCCGATGCTGATCGCGTCGTCGTGTGCATGGGCTCCTTCTGTGACGTGCTCGAGGAAGTCATCGACTACCTCAACGCTCACGGCGAGAAGGTCGGCCTGGTCAAGGTTCGTCTGTTCCGTCCGTTCTCTATCAAGCACTTCGTCGACGTTCTCCCCGAGACCGTCCAGAAGATCGCCGTCATGGACCGTACCAAGGAGCCGGGTTCCATCGGCGAGCCGCTCTACCAGGACGTCGTCTCCGCTCTCTACGAGGCCGGCAAGACGGGCATCAAGGTCGTCGGCGGCCGTTATGGCCTGGGCAGCAAGGACACGCCTCCCGCGTCCGCGTTCGCTGTCTTCGAGGAGCTTAAGAAGGACGAGCCCAAGCGCGAGTTCACCATTGGCATTGTCGATGACGTGACCAACCTGAGCCTGCCCGAGGCCGAGGATGCGCCCAATACCGCAGCCCCCGGCACCATCGAGTGCAAGTTCTGGGGTCTGGGTGGCGACGGTACCGTCGGCGCCAACAAGAACTCGATCAAGATCATCGGCGACCACACCGACAAGTACGTCCAGGCCTACTTCCAGTACGACTCCAAGAAGACCGGCGGCGTCACCGTCTCGCACCTGCGCTTTGGTGATTCCCCGATCCGTTCGCCGTACTACGTGACCAAGGCCGACTTTGTCGCTTGCCACAACCCCAGCTACATCGTTAAGGGCTTCAAGATGGTCTGCGACGTCAAGCCGGGCGGCACCTTCCTGGTCAACTGCCAGTGGAGCGACGAGGAGTTCGCCGAGCACATGCCCGCCGTGGCCAAGCGCTACATCGCGAACAACAGCGTCAACGTCTACCTGATCGACGCTATCGACCTGGCCGCTAAGGTCGGCATGGGCAAGCGCACCAACACGGTGCTCCAGTCCGCCTTCTTCGCGCTGGCCAAGGTCCTGCCCGCCGAGGACGCCCTGCAGTACATGAAGGACGCGGCTACCAAGTCCTACATGAAGAAGGGCCAGGCTATCGTCGACGCCAACCACAAGGCCATCGATGCCGGCGCTACCGCTTTCCGTAAGTTCGAGGTTCCGGCCGACTGGGCTACCGCCGAGGACGCCGCTCCCGTCGAGCTCTCCGAGGAGACCAAGTCCGCCATCGCCCAGCAGGTCAAGAACCTGCTCGAGCCCATCGATCGCATGGACGGCGACAGCCTGCCTGTTTCCGCCTTCGTCGGTTGCGCCGACGGCCAGTTTGAGCTGGGCGCCTCCGCATACGAGAAGCGCGGCGTCGCCGTGGTCGTTCCCCACTGGGACGAGACCAAGTGCATCCAGTGCAACCAGTGCGCCTACGTGTGCCCGCATGCCACCATCCGTCCGTTCGCGATGACCGAGGACGAGGCTGCCGCCGCGCCCGAGGCTACCCGTACGCTCGACGCCATGGGCCCCAAGGCCAAGGGCATGAAGTTCACCATGGCCGTGTCCCCGCTCGACTGCATGGGCTGCACCAACTGCGTCAAGGTCTGCCCCAAGGGTGCCCTCGAGATGGTTCCCACCGAGCAGGAGATGGACCAGCAGCCTGTTTGGGACTACATGGTTGAGAACGTCTCCGAGAAGAAGGAGCTCATCGCGGCCAACGTCAAGGGCAGCCAGTTTAAGCAGCCCTACCTGGAGTTCTCTGGCTCCTGCGCCGGCTGCGCCGAGACCGCCTATGCACGTCTGGTGACCCAGGTTGCCGGCGACCGCATGTTCATCTCCAACGCCACCGGCTGCTCCTCCATTTGGGGCAACCCCGCTGCCACCGCTCCTTACTGCAAGGACAAGGACGGTCACGGCCCGGCGTGGAACAACTCCCTGTTCGAGGACAATGCCGAGCATGGTCTGGGCATGGCCGTTGGCTATGAGGCCGTTCAGCACAAGCTGATCGCCGCTACCCAGGACATCATCGCTGCCGATGGTCCGTCCGACGAGCTCAAGGCCGCCGGCCAGGCTTGGATCGACTCCGTCAATGACGCCGAGGCCTCCAAGACCGCTGCCGCTGCCTACGTTGCCGAGCTCGAGAAGTGCGGCTGCGACGCTTCCAAGGCGATCCTCGCCGACAAGGCTTACCTCACCAAGAAGTCCTTCTGGATCTTCGGCGGCGACGGCTGGGCCTACGACATCGGTTTCGGTGGCCTGGACCACGTCCTGGCTTCCGGCCACAACGTCAACGTCTTCGTCTTCGACACCGAGGTCTACTCCAACACCGGTGGTCAGGCCTCCAAGGCCTCGAACCTGGGCCAGGTCGCTCAGTTCGCCGCTGCCGGTAAGGTGACCAAGAAGAAGTCTCTGGCCGAGATTGCCATGAGCTACGGCTACGTCTACGTGGCACAGGTTGCCATGGGCGCCAACCCGGCTCAGACCCTCAAGGCCATCCACGAGGCCGAGGCCTACGACGGCCCGTCCCTCATCATCGGCTACAGCCCCTGCGAGATGCACTCCATCAAGAAGGGCGGCATGCAGAACTGCCAGGCCGAGATGAAGAAGGCTGTCGAGTGCGGTTACTGGAACCTCTTCCGCTTCAACCCCGAGGCTGCTGCCGGCAAGAAGTTCTCGCTCGATTCCAAGGAGCCCGCGGGCGGTTATCAGGAGTTCCTGATGAACGAGGCCCGTTACGCTTCGCTGACGCGTTCCTTCCCTGAGCGCGCCGAGGAGCTCTTCAAGGAGAATGAGCAGGCCGCTATGGACCGCTACGCTCACCTGCTAAAGCTCAAGACGGTGTACAACGAGGCCTAGGTCTCCCACCGCAGGATCTGAGGGCTAACCTTCGCGGACGTCCTCGGACATGAAGGAACCCCCGCTGCGCACAACGTGCGGCGGGGGTTCTTTCGTCCTGCGGAGTGTCCGCGAAGGTCAGCCCTCAGATCCTGCTACGACTACGTCCTCGGATTGTGGGGCTGGATGAAGGACGTGGCTGATGGGGTGCCTTGTCCCGGTCGCTGTTTCGCGGCTTTGCCGCGAAACCACGCGCTGCTTTGGGTATAGAGGGGGACCTGGTCGCGGACCCAGATGGCCTAGAGGGATATGGGTGCAAACGAGAAATCGTTGTTGGGGTCGTCCTTTTCCATAAACTCATCGAGGCAGAATGTCATATAGATTGGAACGTACAGGACCTTGCCCTCTTTGCTGAGGTTCTCGTGGCTTAGCACAACGGCCTCGGGGATTTTGTACTCGCTCACGCTCATCAGACGGTCGAGGGCCGCATGGGCTCGAACCTTCTTGCCCGATTTGACCTCGATTGGGACAACGTGCCCGCGGGTGCCTTCGATCACAAAGTCAACTTCGCCGACCTCGCGTGTCTGGTAGTACCATGCATCAGTTCCAAGGGCGACAAGCTCCTGCGCGACCACGTTCTCATAGAGACCGCCGAGGTTGGGGGTTTTCATATCAAGGTAGACAGCGCGTGCCGTGCTGCCGGGATACCGTGATGCGAGCATGCCTGTATCAGACTCGTATAGTTTAAAGGCGGTCGCCTTCTCTGTCCTCTTAAGAGGACTCCGGGCCTCCGTCACCTGGGCGACCATCAAACCGACGCCCGCGTTCACCAGCCATAGGAAATCCTGCTCGTATTTTTGAAGGCGAGCCCCCTCGCCCAGGGATGAAACAACAAAGCGATGGGACTCCGCCTCAAGCTGAACGGGAATTTGTTCGAAAATCGCGCGAACGTTAAACGCTCGAGTCGATGCATATTTAGAGATATCGCTTTTGTACTGATCGACTAGCTGAATTTGAAGCTCACGCGTTCTCACGAGCGAATAGCCCGAATCGATATAGTTCTGAACGACCTCCGGCATGCCGCCGCAAACGATATAGGCTCTAAAGTTTTTGAGCATCGCCTCATGAATATAGTTTTCGACGGGACGTCTCTCGACAAGGCGGCTGCGAATATCTGCAAGCACATTTTCGCTGACGCTGTTTGCCCAACAAAACTCTTCAAAATCCATCGGCCGCATAACAATGTGCTCGACATACCCTACCGGAAAAGAAGAGATCCCCTTAAACTCAGTCCCAAGCATAGACCCCGAGAAGACATAGCTAAAGCGTCCGTCCTCGACCAGCGCCTTCATAAGTGTAACGATCTGCGGATACTCCTGAATCTCATCGACGAAGATAAGCGTGTCTCCTTCAACAAGCGGTGCATCCGCAAGAAGGGCCACACGGTTGATGAAGTCAATGGAGTTCTTAGCGCCAACAAGTACGTCTCTTGCCTCGGCATCAAGTAGCAGATTGACCTCATAATACGAAGCGTAGTTGCTCTTTCCAAACGCGCGAATCGCATAGCTCTTGCCAATCTGACGCGCACCGGTAACAAGCAGGGCCTTATGGGAGTTATTCTTCCAGCTCAAAAGCCTATCAGTGACCTTGCGGCGTAGCATTAAAACACCTCATTGACAAAAATTGGCAAATAGATTTGCCCCTAATCATACAAAAATTGACAAATAGATTTGACCCAAATCATACAAAAATTGGCAAATAGCAAAGCTCACTTAGGCCTCAAAGCCAGCGAGCCAGCACGGTACTTTGCGAAAAGGCTGGCGGCGCCGTTGTTGAGGGTGGCCAGGTTGGCAGTGGCGCCGTTAGCGTTCTCGGCTGCTTGGGCGCGCAGGAGCGAAAGGGCGTCGGCAGCGTTCATGCAGAAGCCGACGGTAAAGTTCCATACTGCGAACTCACAGCCGCTTGCCGCGGGGTGAAGCGCGATTGGCTATCCCTTTTGTTGGATGAAAAGCCCCGTGTTTTTGCAGGGGTGCATACTCGTCTAATAAATGTATAGAATCTCGTATAGTGCGAGTAAGATATTGCGCTGTCCGTTATGTGTTTAGCAAAGATATAGTTTGCATAATCCAGCCTAATCTCTGCTCTAATTAAATAAAGTCGCACGTAGATGACGTAAACATGTGTGAGCTGGGCTTCTTTACGCTGAGCGGGTAAAAACGACCGTTCACCGTTAAACTATTTTCAAAATGAATAAAATGAGCGATAAAGAGAATATAAACCTTAATAAACTCGCGTATTGCACGGACGCGGGTTATTAATGGGTTGTAGGCCTTTTACAGAAAGGATTCCAGCAATGTCTAAGCCTCTTGGCAAGCCCGATCGTATTGTCGTCGCCCTCGGCGGCAACGCCCTCGGCAACAACCCCGTCGAGCAGATCCAGGCCGTGAGCAACACCGCCCACGCTCTCCTTGGTCTTATCGAGCAGGGTAACGAGATCATCATCACCCACGGCAACGGCCCGCAGGTCGGCATGATCCAGAACGCCTTCGCCGCTGCCCACGACGCCATCGGCACCCCCGAGATGCCGCTGCCCGAGTGCGGCGCCATGTCCCAGGGCTACATTGGCTATCACCTGCAACAGGGCATCGGCCGCGAGATGCACAAGCGCTATAAGCGTTGGCACGCCGCCACCGTCGTCACCCAGATCGAGTGCGACCCGGACGATCCCGCGTTCAAGAACCCGACCAAGCCGATCGGCCCCTTCTACACCGAGGAGCAGGCCAAGGAGTTCATGGCCGAGGATCCTTCCAAGGTCTTCGTCGAGGATTCCGGCCGCGGCTGGCGTCGCGTCGTCGCTTCCCCCGATCCCAAGAAGATCGTCGAGGCCGACTCCATCCTCAACCTGCTCGACAACGAGTTCATCGTCATCGCCTGCGGTGGCGGCGGCATCCCCGTCGTCCGCGACTACGAGAACAAGGGCTGCTACAAGGGCGTTCCCGCCGTCATCGACAAGGACCTGGGCGGCGAGCTGCTGGCCGAGGACTGCGACGCCGACGTCCTGTTCCTGCTGACCGCCGTCGAGCACGTCGCCATCAACTTTGGCAAGCCCAACCAGGAGGAGCTCGAGGACATCACCGCCGACGAGGCCGAGCGCCTGGCCGACGAGGGCCAGTTCGGCAAGGGTTCCATGGAGCCCAAGGTCCGCGCCGCCATCAAGTTCGCCCGCTCCCGCAAGGGCCGCACCTGCATCATCGGCGCCCTGGACAAGGCCGCCGAGACCATGGCCGGCCTCTCCGGTACCCGCATCCACGAGTAGTCCCTACTCCGTTGCCTCTCCCGTGGGCGCCAGGCAAGACGCCCACAAACTAGCCTCTCTTCATGAGCCCCGCAGTCCGCTCCGGCTGCGGGGCTTTTGCTATCGGTAGTCATTGGGGACAGACTTAAATGAGTAGCACCAATCAACTGCGGAAAGTGCATCCCACAATGAGCGTCCAAAATGGGGTACAGTTTCCCCGGGGCCCTCAACCGGAAAAATCATCCCTGAAGTTGCCCGAAAAATGGCCCCCAGTTTCCCAAACAGGCCGCTAACGGAAAGCGCATCCCGCTATCGAACTTCAAAGCGGGGTGCGCTTTCCGTGCCAGCAGTTCCGGGCATCCAGAGACCACTCAATTAAGTCTGTCCCCAATGACTAGTAGTAGGCCCACATGGCTTCGACTTCGTTAAGGACCTCTACGACACCCCAGCGGCGGGCGCTGCGGCTGGCCGAGTTGGGATCGAAGACTTCAATATGGTCGGCGTCGTCAATACCGTAAAGCACAATGTAGTGGCCGACGTTGGTAAAGGTGCCCGGCCGAACGGCGGCGATGACGGGCGCTCCCGAACGCAGTGCCTGAGTCATCGAGTCACGATCGTTATGGAGCTCCGTTCCGTTAAGTCCCAACTGCCACGCGCCGCTCGTCATAAACGACCATTCGGTTGCACCGGTGGGGGCGTAGTTGCCCGCCTCGGAAAGCGCGCACATATCGACGGGAGTCATATCGGTGCGTCCCGTCTTAAAGATATAGACCATGGTGAGGCACGTAGGCCCGCAAGCATTTTGGCGGATGGTACCGCCGGCGTAAGGCAGCTCCGACCATGCAGGGTCGATCTGATAGATATGGGGCATCGTGCCGGCTTGCCATTGCGAGCGCGGGGTCGAAAAGGCGAAAGAATAACCGGGCGCGACGGGGGCCTTGAGCAGCTTGTCCTCGGCGGTGGGCTCGAGACCGGCCGAGCCGTGGGACATACAGGAGCTCATAAGCACAAAGACCAGACAGATGAGGATAGAGCACAGTGCGAGGCAAAGCCGACGAGCCGGCAGGGCGGGGGCATTCACGAACGATGTCGAGCGGTAGGGCTTGCCGTCGCGTCCGCCTTGGGGATGCGAAAAGAAGCGGTTGATATGGCTTCCGGGCTGACGTGCGCCGTTGCGGCGCAGTTGCGGAACCTCGGCTTGGCGCTGTCGAGTGCGCGCGCCCAAGCGGCTATCTTGCTGTGCGCTTGTGCCCGTGCTCGGACGGCCACTCTGCCGTGTTCTGTTTGTCTGCTGCCGAGACGAAGGCTTGGGTTGCTCTTGAGGGCGTTGCGGATTGCTGCTCGTGGCACTTCTGGGCGTCGGCGTGGTGCGGCCAGCAAGGCGAACGCTTTGTCGCCGTTGATCACCGTCGTTGTATCCGTATGCCATTCGTACCGCCTTGTCTCATGTATAACCTGTCTATCCTACAAAAAAGATGTGCAACAAATGGGTCCGCGCGTCAAAAGCTCGGTAAACGGTACGAAAGGCGCAAAACACACGGCCTCAAAAACATCTCTATATGCGTCCGATGAGCGTACGCCCGTCGGACGGGCGACAACAATGAGCGGCAAACCGTGCCGTTCGTCCCAAAAACGGCGCCACTCATATGCGAGTTCGGCCTTCGGTCGAGCCGTGGGCGGCCATGCTGCGCCAAGGCCGTATTGTAAAGCCACGAAATAAAAGCGCGCGGCAAAACAGACCGCGCAAAGGGTGGCGTCAAAGAGGCGTCAATAAGGAAAGGAGGGGAACAATGGTGGACAAGAACGCAGAAGTTGCAGTCGAAGGTAACGGTGGCATGAAGAAAACGCTTTCGCTCTGGAACTTCTTCACCATCGGTTTCGGTGCCATCATCGGAACTGGCTGGGTTCTGCAGGTCGGCGACTGGATGGTCGTGGGCGGCGGTCCCGTTCCCGCTATGATCGCATTCCTCTTGGGTGCAATCTTTCTCGTGCCCGTCGGAGCTGTTTTCGGTGAGCTCACGGCTGCTATCCCCATCTCGGGCGGCATCGTCGAGTATGTCGATCGTAGCTTTGGCCGTACGCTGAGCTATATCACCGGTTGGCTCCTGGCCCTGGGCAACGGCATCCTGTGCCCGTGGGAGGCAATCGCTATCTCGACCCTCGTGTCCGAGATGTTCGGCAGCCTGCCCGGTCTTGAGTGGCTGCGTGCCGTCAAGCTCTATACCATCCTGGGCGCCGACGTTTACCTGTTCCCGACGCTGATCGCGCTCGGCTTTGCAGTCTACGTCATCTTCCTCAACTTCCGCGGTGCCAGCTCGGCCGCCAAGCTCCAGGCCTTCCTGACCAAGGCCCTGCTCTGCGGCATGCTGCTCGCCATGGGCGTCTCGCTGTTCACCGGTTCGCCGGAACACGCCATGCCCGTGTTCTCCCAGGTCACCGGCGCTGGTGGCGGCAAGCCCGCTACCGAGGGCACCAGCCTGTTCGCCGGCATCGTGTCGGTCCTGGTTCTGACCCCGTTCTTCTACGCCGGTTTCGACACCATTCCTCAGCAGGCTGAGGAAGCAGCCGAGGGCCTCAACTGGAACAAGTTCGGCAAGATCATCTCCCTAGCCCTGCTGGCCGCAGGCGGCTTCTACATGGTCTGCATCTACTCGTTCGGCACCATCCTCGACTGGCATGAGTTTGTTAAGAGCCCGGTTCCCGCGCTTGCCTGCCTCAAGGGCATCAACATGCTCCTGTACCTGGCCATGCTCGTCATCGCCACGCTTGGACCCATGGGCCCGATGAACTCCTTCTACGGCGCCACGAGCCGCATCATGCTCGCCATGGGCCGCAAGGGCCAGCTGCCCGAGAAGTTCGCCGAGGTCGATCCCAAGTCCGGCGCTCCCAAGCTCGCCTGCGTCGTCCTGGGCGTCATCACCGTCATCGGTCCGTTCCTGGGCAAGAACATGCTCATTCCTCTGACCAACGTGTCGGCCCTCGCCTTCATCTTCTCCTGCGGCATGGTCGCCCTCGCTTGCCTGCGCATGCGCTTCACCGAGCCCGACCTGCCTCGTCCCTACGAGGTGCCCGGCGGCAAGTTTGGCATCTGCCTCGCTGTCGCTGCCTGCGCCGTCATCATCGGGCTGCTCGTGATTCCGTTCTCTCCCGCCTCCCTCAACATGGTGGAGTGGAGCATCGTGATCGGCTGGCTGGCCATTGGCCTGGCCCTCATGGCCTTCACCAATTCCCGCAAAAAATAACGCCTAGCCGGGGCGGATCGGGTGCGCGGAACCCTCTCTCCCGCGCACCGAACCCGGCACCACTTGGGTAGCTTTGTGAGGCCTTAACCCAACATGGCCTCGCCCACTATATGGATCCATAAGGAGGAACCATGTCTACTAAGTACGCAATCGTTGGCGGCAAGCTCATCGACGGTACCGGTGCCGAGCCGGTCGAGAACTCCCTCGTTCTCGTCGACGACAACGGCAAGATCGAGTATGCCGGTGCTATGCAGGACCTTCCCGAGGGCGTTGAGGTTATCGACGCCGCCGGCAAGACCGTCCTTCCCGGCCTGATCGACACCCACCTGCACTTCTCGGGCAACCTGACCGACGATGACACCGATTGGGTTATGCAGCCGCTCCTCGAGAAGCAGGCCGTCGCCGTCAAGCAGGCCTACGACTGCCTCACCCACGGCCTCACCACCGTCTGCGAGATCGGCCGCTTTGGTATCCAGATCCGCGACTGCATCGACAAGGGCGTCTTTAAGGGTCCGCGCGTTCTGGCCACCGGACTCGGCTTCTGCCGTGTTGCCGGTCACGGTGACTCCCACCACTGCAGCCAGGAGCTCAACAAGGAATCGCATCCCTGGGGCGACCAGGTCGACGGTCCTTGGGATCTGCGCAAGGCCGTCCGTCGTCGCCTGCGCGAGAACCCCGATGCCATCAAGATCTGGGCTACCGGTGGCGGCATCTGGCGCTGGGACTCCGGCCGCGACCAGCACTACTGCTCCGAGGAGATCCAGGCCGTGATCGAAGAGGCCAAGTTGGTCGGCATTCCCGTGTGGAGCCACTGCTACAACAACCACGCCGCTGCCTACGATTCCGTTCGCTTTGGCTGCGAGCAGCTGATTCACGGCTTCGATATCGATGAGCGCACCATGGACCTCATGGCTGAGCAGGGCACCTTCTTCACCCCGACGATCGCCTTCCTGCCCACCTGGTACGCCACCTATCCGCCCGTCTACGTCCCCGAGCTGCACGACAAGTACGAGGGCACCCTGGTCGAGAAGGAGCTGCAGCGCAACTACGACTGCCTGCGCGAGGCCAAGAAGCGCGGCGTCGTCATGACGATCGGCTCCGACTCCTTCTCCTTCGTCACCCCGTACGGCACCTGCTCCATCGAGGAGATGTACGAGTTTGTCGACAAGATCGGCTTCACCCCGGTCGAGACCATCACCTGCGCCACCCTCAACGGTGCCAAGATGTGCCACATCGAGGACGAGACCGGTTCCATCGAGGCCGGCAAGTGCGCCGACCTGCTGGTCGTCAACGGTGACGTCGCCGCCGACATCCACGTGCTCAACACCGACAACATGGACGTCATCATGAAGGACGGCTGGATCGTCGAGGCTGGCACCTTTGGCGAGGCCAACAAATACAGCGCCTAAGATACCGTTTGTCGATGGCTGGATGTAAAACACAGTTTTTGATTGCATAATGCAATGGAGAGGGTCGCTTGCGGCCCTCTCCATTGCTATGGGTGCGGTAGATAAAAGGGGATGACGGTGGACTTAAACAGGCTGATTCTAGGCAAGAGCTACAACTCGACCAAGGTCTTTCGTACGGCCCAGCATGTGGTTCAGGCCATCCTGCTCGGTGTTGTCGTTCCGGCGCTTATCCTGCTGCTTATCTGGGATTTAACCGATAATCCCAATCCCGTTCCGGGCGTTGTCGTTATTGCCGGCCTGGTCATGCTGTGCTTCTTTTTCTCGTATGTCTTTGTGGTCCCCGACGACCTCACATCGAGCGCAACCGACCGTACGCTCGCCATCGCATCAAAAATATTCGCCTACACGTCGCGCGGCCTTACGCCCGAAGCTGCCCTGGGCGCCTCCAAAATCATTCTGTCCGAAACTATCGCCTCGGCCATCTGCTTCACCGACGGCAAGCAGGTGTTGGCAAGTTGGGGCGAGGATTCGACAAAGTGTCCCGCCGGCACCCCGGTCGTGCTCAAGACCACGCTCAGTGTGATTGAGACGGGCGAGCAGAGCGTGTTTTCGCGTGACACCTCCAATGAGACGGGTGGCTATTTTCCCCGCCTGCGCGCCGGTATTGTCGCACCGCTTACCGTGCGCGGGCATTGCGTGGGTACGCTCGAGCTGTACTATCCCCGCCTGAGCAGCATCGATATGCGCCAGACGGCGTTGGCCTCGGGCTTTGCCGATCTCATTTCCACGCAGCTCGCCAGCTTTGAGCTCGAGCGCCAGGACGAGCTTACGGCCCGCGTGGAGCTGCGCGCCCTGCAGTCGCAGGTCGACCCGCATTTTCTGTTCAATACCATCAGCACTATCGTGTCGCTCGTGCGAACCGAGCCCGACAAGGCGCGATCGCTGCTGATCGACTTTTCCAATTACTATCGTCAGACGCTTTCTGACTCCGATACGCTCACCACGCTCGAGCATGAGGTGGAACAGGGCACTCGTTATATCAATCTTATGCAGGCCCGGTATGGCGACGGCCGTCTGCGCGTTTCGGTCGACATCGACTTTGAGGTGCGCGACAGCATGGTGCCGCCGTTTATCTTACAGCCGCTGCTCGAAAACTGCATCAAGCATGCCCAGCGCGAGACCGAGCCGCTTTCTATTCGTGTTGGGGCTTTTGAGACCGATGACGGTCTGGAGATCATCGTCGAAGATGACGGCATCGGTATGAGCGAAGAAGTCTGCGCGCACCTGTTTGAGCAGCATCGCCGAGAGGAGCCCGAGAGCATTACCGCCGACGGCTCCATCAAGCGAGGCTGCGGCCTGGCGCTCTTCAACGTGCTTCAGCGCATCCATTTCTTTTACGGGGAAGATTCTGGCATGCGCGTGAAGTCCCAGGAGGGCGTGGGGACGCAGGTCATCGTCGAGCTGAACGGCGAGCCGCATGAGCCGGCGCCGTTGACGGCGTAGCACGCGGTTGGATTGAGAGAAAAAGAGGGGAAGCGCATATGTCCGAAGGCTGGAACATCTTGGTGGTTGATGACGAGCCTCCTATTAGGGCTGAGCTACGTTATCTGCTGGAAAAGGATGCACGTGTGGGACAGATTGCCGAGGCGGGCAATGTCACCGAGGCCGTGGAGTCGATTCTGTCGAACAAGCCCGACGTGCTGTTTTTGGATATCACGATGCCCGGCCGCTCGGGAATTGAGCTAGCCGAGACCCTGCAAAACCTAAAGACGCCGCCGGTGGTGGTGTTTGTGACGGCGTTTGCAGAGTTCGCGGCCGACGCGTATAACCTCGATGCTGTCGACTATGTCGTCAAGCCGGTCGAGGACGCGCGCCTGTCGAAGGCGCTCGACAAGATCGAAACCGCCCTGGGTGTTCGCCGCGCTGTCCATACCCCGCGTCAGCCCCTTCGCCTGACGGTGGACCGCGGGGGTAAAAAGGTGTTCATCCCCGTGGCGGATGTCTGCTACTTTGAGGCGCGTGCCGATTTTTGCAACGCCGTCTGCGCCGAGGGAACATACCTGATCAATGAGTCGATTTCCTCGCTCGAGCGGCGCCTGGCCTCCGAGGGCTTTATCCGTGTCCACCGCAGTTATCTGGTCAATTTGGAAGACGTGCACAATGTCGAGATCGGCTCCACGGGCCTGATGGAGCTCAGGCTCGATCGCGTGACCTCGACGGTGCCCGTGTCCCGCCGTCGCGCCGCCGAGGTTAAGACGCACCTGGGGCTTGCGTAAGCGGTCCGCACGCCACCGTTTACCGCCGCAGGTTTGGCACGGGCGCGCGGTGGGCATAATGGGTGGCATCGAATGAAATCGAAAGGATCATTATGCCCGCGCTTATCACCCATCATCTGTTTGGCGAGGAAAGCATCGACCGTCTTCCGCAGTGCGTCATCACGTCCGATGAAGAGCGCATTGCCTTTATCTTGGGCAACCAAGGCCCCGACCCGTTTTTCTTTCACATTCTGACACCGCGTGTTTCCGACTGCACGCTGCTGGCGCAGGTCATGCATCGGTCGCGCATGTCTCGCCAGTTCGCGTGCCTGCGCGACGGCGTGTCGCATCTGCTGCCGCGCGATGCCAGCTTGGGTCGTGCCTTTGCGCTGGGCCTGCTGTCTCATTACGTGCTCGACCGCAACGCTCACCCCTTTGTCTATGAGCAGCAGTTTGGCATCGTGGAGTCCGATTCAGAGCTTGAGGATTCGAGCAGTCAGGTCCATGCCGTGATCGAGAGCGACCTGGATGTACTGATGCTGCAGCTTAAACGCGATGGCGCTACGGTCGACGATTACCCGCCGGCGGGCGAGATCGTCACCACCGATCGCATCAATCGCGTGGCCGGCGTGCTGATGAGCTATGTTGCCGGACGCGTGTACGGCATTGACATTCCGGCGGGGGAGTACGGTGCTGCCGTTGCCAATATGCAGCGACTTTACCGCGCGATTGAGCCGGCCGGCTCCGCAAAGACGCGCGCGATCTCGCTGGTTGAGGGCTTGGTGCACGACTACTCGCTGCTCGACGGCCTTGCGCACCGCGTGACGACCGAGCTGACCGAGCGTACCGGCAACCTGGGCCACTTGGCATGGAAGAACCCCTTTACCGATGAAGTCTCGACCGAGAGCTTCCCCGAGGTCTTTGACCGCGCGCTGCTCGATTACGAGTGCACGGTTGCCCGCTTTATCGAGACCGGCGATATGGAAGCCGTGACCAACCATGTCAATTACAGCGGTCGCGTGCTCAATGCCGATGAGGAGTTCGACCGCGAGGAATAGGGCTCATGCGTGCCCCTTTGCCGAATCCTTACCGGTGCTTCTGGACAATTGGGGTACGATGAACTAACTGCATATCGGGCGAATACGAAGGGTCCCTGTCCATGAAATACACCAAGCTCGAGCGTAACTGGGTCATGTACGATGTGGGAAACTCGGCCCTCGTGCTGCTCAATACCTCGGTGGTGCCCATCTACTTTAACGCCATCAATACCGGTGCTTCCTCGGCAGACCTGGTGGTCGCTTGGGGCAACGCGCAGACGATTGCCTCGCTGGTCATTGCCATGCTCATGCCCATTCTGGGCGCGCTTGCCGATTACGCCGGCAACAAGATCAAGTTCTTCTTGGGCTTCTTCCTCACGGGCCTGGTTCTTTGCCTGGCGCAGGCTATCCCAATGTCCGCCATGGCATTTTTGACCGTGTACGTGCTGTGCACCATCGGCCTTAACTCTTCTATGACGTTCTACGACGCCATGCTGCCCGACATTACCACCGACGAGCGCATGGACGCCGTGTCCAGCTCGGGCTATGCCTGGGGCTACATCGGTTCCACCGTGCCGTTCATCATCTGCCTGGCGCTTATCATGGGTGGTTCCGCTCTTGGTATCCCCACCATGCTGGCAACGCGTCTGTCGTTTGTCATCACCGGCGCCTGGTGGCTCATCTTTACCCTGCCGCTCATTCGCACCTATAAGCAGAAGTACGGTCGCGAGCGTGGTCCCGAGGACACCATCGGCCACATCGTGGGCGGCGTGTTCTCCGAGGTCGGACACACCATGCGCGAGATCGCCCACAACAAGACCGTGCTGGTCTACATGATCGCGTTCTTCTTCTACATCGACGGCGTGCACACGGTCATTTCCATGGCAACCAGCTATGGATCGGCTTTGGGCATCGACTCGACCCAACTGGTGCTGGCTCTGCTCGTTACGCAGTTTGTGGCCTTCCCGTCCGCCATCATCTACGGCAAGCTTGCCGGTCGCGTGGGCACGCTCAATATGATCTTGGTGGCCGTCGCCGCCTATATGGGCATCGTGCTCTTTGCCGCGTTCTTCCTCAAGACCGCCTTTGAGTTTTGGGTGCTTGCCATTTTGGTCGGCCTGTTCCAAGGCGGCGTGCAGGCGCTGAGCCGCAGCTACTTTGGCCGCATTATTCCCAAGGAAAAGTCCAACGAGTACTACGGCTTCTTTGATATCTTTGGCCGCTATGCAAGCGTTATGGGCACCTTCCTGGTGTCGGTCGTCACCTCGCTGACCGGCAACCCGTCGCTGGGCGTCCTGTCTATCGGCGTGCTGCTGGTGGTGGGCTTTGTGCTGCTGGTCCGTCTGTCCCGCATGTCTCAGACGGCAGAGCAGGCCGCATAGGAACTTGCCGGTAATTGCGTCCGCCGCGATACTCTTTTGGGGTTATCCGCAATAAACATTCTGACTTTCGAACAATGATTAGCCCAAGTGGGTATGATGGAGTCAGCTAGGTCGCGGGGCGTCGCCTGTGTTTGGCGGCGTCCCGTTTTTGTGTTGCAGGGAGGGTAAGGCATGAACGCCACGGTCGTGATTCCAACGTATTGGGCGGGCGATGACGCTTGCGCAAACGCCCCTGGCACCTATGACCATTCGACGCGTCTCAACGCCGACAATCCCGAACTCGACCGCTGCCTGGCCTCGCTTGAGCAGGTACGTGACATCCCGCGCATCATCCTTTTGGTGGTCTGTCCCGTTTCTGCCACAGCCGATGTGTCGCTGCGCGTGCACGAGATTGTCGACGCGCATCCCACGCTCAAGGTCACCGTTGTTACCAACACCCAGGCCTCGCGCATCGCAGACCGGGTTGCTCAGATCGCGCCCAAGGGTTCGGGCGAGTGCGTGAGCCTGCGAGGTTACGGTGCCATCCGCAACATGGGGCTAGCCTGTGCCGCTGTGCTGGGGCATGACGCGGTTATCTTTTTGGATGACGATGAGACTGTCATCGACGCCGACTTTATGAAGCGCGCGACCTATGCGTTGGGGCAGCAGACGCGTCAGGGCTTGCCGATCTTGGTCAAGAGCGGCTATTTCTACGATCGCGACGGCTCGCCGCTGGCTCCCACGGACAAGGCGGGCATCTGCCATCGTTGGTGGACCAAGCGCATCGAGTTCAACCGTTGGATGAAAAAGGCGCTCTCGGGCACCCGCATCTCGCGCTCCAACTACGTGTGCGGCGGCCTGATGGCCCTGCACGCCCGCGCCTTTACGCGTGTGGCCTTTGACCCGTTTATCACCCGCGGCGAGGACTTGGATTACCTCTTTAACATGCGCATGTTTGGCTACGACGTGTGGTTCGATAACGAGTGGACCGTGCGCCATCTGCCTCCGGAGTCCGAAAAGCGCTCACCGCGCTTTATGCAGGATGTATACCGTTGGTACTACGAACGGGCCAAGTTGACGTTCGCCGCGCATCAAAAGGAGCTCATCCCCGTTACGGCGGCATCGCTCATGCCCTACCCGGGCCCGTGGATTTCGCGCGAGCTCGACGACCGCGTGCGCAAGACCGCTATGGTCCGCAGCGTGTTTACCCGCGAGCATGAGGGCTACCTGCGCATTTGGCGCCATGGTATCGGCGAGGCAAAGGCCTATGCGCGCCAAAACGCTGCAAGCTACCTGCGTTTCCAGAGCTTTTGGCCCAAGATCATGGACGGGCTTTGGCGTGACGCACAACTGATCAGTATCCTGGAGGGGGCCGAATGATCGACCGCCGCGCCCAGCGCGATAGTTCAATATCAATCTTTCGCATCATTGCCGTTGCATGCGCCATTTGCGTGCTGGTGTACTTTATTTTTGCCTTGGTGACCGGTATCGAGCCGATCGCCACGGTGATTGCCTGCGCGCTGCTGTGCATCTTTCTGTGCATCTTTATCTTTTTGACGCTCAATCCCGATTCGGTGCGCTCCCAGTACACCGAGGAGACGCTCTCGGTGGCCTCGGCCATGCTCGAGGACATTAAGGGCGGTCTGACGCAGGAGTCGGCGCGTTTGGTGTGCCGGCGCATTTTGCCCGAGACGCGCGCCATGACGGTGGCCATCACCGACGAGGACAACGTGCTTGCCTGCGCGGGCGAGTTTGAGGAAAAACTGCTGCCCGATACTCCCATCCACACGCTTGCCACACGCTACGTTATCGAACATGGCATCGTGCAGTCGTTCAACCGTATGGTGGATGTCGTGGGCTCGGACGGCTCGCACAACCAAGTTCCCGCCGGCATTATCGCCCCCATCAAGGTGGGCGATCGTACCGTCGGCACGCTCAAGTTCTACTACAAGACCCCGCGCGCCGTCGACCGTACCCAGTATGCGCTTGCCTCGGGCTTTGCCGAGATCTTGTCCACGCAGCTCGCCATCCACGAGCTCGAGGTGCAAAAGGAACTCACGGCGCGCGCCGAGGTGCGTGCGCTGCAGGCGCAGATTAACCCGCACTTCCTGTTCAACACGCTGAACACCATTGCATCGTTTACGCGCACCGACCCGCTGCGGGCCCGCGAACTGCTTCGTGAGTTCTCATCGTTCTATCGTGCTACACTCGACAACTCGGGATCGCTTATTCCGGTCTCGCGCGAGGTCGCACAGACCAAGCGCTACCTTACCTTTGAGAAGGCCCGCTTTGGCGAGGACCGCGTGCTTGCGACGTTCGATGTGTCCGAGGACGTGGAAGATACGCTGGTGCCGGCGTTCGTGATCCAGCCGATTGTCGAGAACGCCGTGCGTCATGGTATGGGCGATGACGACGCCCTGAGGATCGACGTGACCGTTCACCAAGACGGCGAGGATGCAATCTTGATTGCCGTGGCCGATAATGGCGTGGGCATGGATGAGGGTACCGCCGCCAGACTGTTTGACGAGCGCTCTGCCCGTCCCGACGCCAGCTCTCCCCAGGGTGGCGGCGCCGGTGTGGCCATGCACAATATTTCGGAGCGCATCCATCGCTTTTTTGGGCCGCACTCCTATACGCGTGTCGAATCGGCGCCGGGCAAGGGCACCAAAGTGCTTCTTCATCTTGATTTGTCAGAGAGCATCTTTGACATTCAAGAGTAAAATAAAAGGCTACGGGCTCAACGTCATGCGACGGATGCCTGGCGTAGTTAGTTGACGAAAGGTTTTATCCCTATGCTGCGTGCGATGATTGTGGATGATGAGGCGCCGGCTCGCTCGGAGCTTCGCTTCTTGCTCGAGCAAACGGGCAAGATCGGCACGATCACGGAGGCGTCGAGCGTCCGCTCCGCCATCGAGATGCTTATGGAAAGTCGCGTGGATGTCGTGTTTCTCGATATCTCGATGCCTGGTGCCTCGGGTCTGCAACTTGCCGAGGCGCTGCATAAGCTCAAAAATCCGCCGGCGATCGTGTTTGTGACTGCGTATAGCGACCATGCGGTCGAGGCATTCGACGTCGATGCCGTCGATTATCTGATGAAGCCTGTCGAGGAAGCTCGCTTGGATCGCGCGATCGAGAAGGTCATGCAACGCGCCAAGCCGGTTACGGACAGCAAAGTGACCATCGAGCGTATCCCGGTGGAAAAGGGCGGCCGCAAGGTGCTCATTCCCGTGGATGACATCCGCTTTATCATGGCAAAGGACGATTACTCCTGCATCTATACCGTCGATGATCGCTTTTTGTCGACGACCTCGCTGGCGCAGTTTGAGGCCAAGCTCTGCGACTTTGGCTTCTTCCGTGTTCACCGCCGCTATATCGTCAACTTGGCGTGCGTTACGGACGTCGAGACGGTGCCCTCGGGCGCCATCCAGCTGGGCATTACGGGCGTCGACGAACGCGTGCCGGTTTCGCGCCGCCGCGTCGTGCCGCTCAAGAAGGCCTTGAGTCTCTAGCGCACTGGCCCCGCAGCCCTGTAGACCCATCGTCTGCGGAGCCGTGGGGCCTTTTTTGTATGTATCTGCCGAATCGTTTTTTGCGGAAGGGATCCCATGAACAGTGCAAGCGCCAAGCGTATCGACATCATCTCGGACACCCACGGCTATTTATCGCCTGCGCTCTTGGATGAGCTTGAGGGCGCAGACCTGATCATCCACGCCGGCGACCTCACGTCAGAGATGGACTACGAGCACCTGTGCACCATCGCCCCTGTACGGGCCGTATTGGGCAACAACGATTACTACCGCGACTACGGCCCCGATGTAGACCGTCTTGCGCTCTTTACCTACGAAGGCCTCAAATTTGCCGTAGCCCACTACCGCGAAGACCTTCCGGTGGGATCCGTAGACGTAGCCATCAACGGCCACACCCACGTAACCAAAGAAGCCCAGGTGGGCCGCTGCCTAGTCCTCAACCCGGGCAGCGCCAGCTACCCCAGAGGCACCCGAGGCCCCACCATGGCCAGAATGCTCGTTAAAGACGGCAAGATCCTAAGCACCAAGTTTATTGACTTGGAGTAACCGCAACAAAAACGGGGGATGCAGATGCGTTCCCCGTTTCCATTTGAGCCAATGGCCGAGCTTCAACAAAAACCTTAGACAACCCCGCCGCGGAGAACGGGGCCGCCGAGCCGCGAAGCGGCGAGCAACAACAACGGCTCGAACAATGTGACGGCAGGGAGGGTCTCCGGGGCCGAGGGCGGGGGGTTAAGTTTGTCGCGAGTTCCGCACGCAAAGGAAAGCACTTAATGTGCTTTCCGTCTTGCGCAGGACTGTAGAGCAGCAAACTTAACCCCCGCCCCCAGCCCCGGAGACCCTCCCGGATGGCTCCAAAAAATTTTTTCAAAAAAGTTGTTGCGCGCCGGACAGACTTCTGTGTATACTAATCCCCGCAGCGCACGCGAGCGGAAACAAACGCGAACGCCTGCCTGGGGAGTTAGCTCAGTTTGGTTAGAGCGCCGGCCTGTCACGTCGGAGGTCGCGGGTTCGAGCCCCGTACTTCCCGCCAACGCAATTAAAGCCACGTCTTCGGACGTGGCTTTTTGCGTTTGATGCACTTTGTTTCGATAGAACGATCGCCCTGGCGCATCTTCGCCCAGAATCCCCGCCCCTTCGGGAACGCAAGTAAAATCTAATAAGCATATCTGTCTAAACAACAGCTTTGTTGCGCAACACCTGTTCAACGAAGCAGGGGGTTAGGTTATACTAAATTGCACTGTGGGCCGCATCTGATGCATTTCGCTCCAAGCGCGGCATTCAGTGGATATCCGATTTACCATTTGGATGTCCTGCGGTCATTTAGCGTCTCGACACAAGCTCGGCCCCGGAGCTCGTTCGAGCTGTTCGTATTCCTTGAAAGGGGAAAAATGGACATATCGAGGAAGACTGATTACGCCCTTCGTATGTTGGCGATGCTTGCCGAGGATCCGGAGCGTTTGCTTTCTGTTCGCACCGCTGCCGAAGAGGTCAATGTCCCGTATTCGTTTGCCCGCTCGATTCAGCACGGTTTGGTCCAGGCCGGTATTGTGGAGAGCCTGCGTGGCGTCCACGGTGGCATGCGTCTCAAGGTCAGTCCGGACGACGTTACCATTCGTCAGGTCGTCGAGGCCGTTCAGGGCCCTATGGTTATGAATGATTGCACCGCACCCGATGGCGACTGTGCGCGCATGGGCACGTGCTGCTATCATCCCCTGTGGGCCGGAGCTCAAGCATTGATGCGCGACTACCTCGATTCCGTTTCGCTCGGCGACATCGTCGCTCACCGCCAGTTCCTGGCCGTCGATCCCAAGTTCGCCGACCGCGAAGCGTTTCCCGAGTACGCCACCTGTGCGTATACATGCCGGGAGGAATAGCGCCGCATAAGGAGCATAGATATGATTCAGGACCCCTTTCGTTCGATGATTCGTTCGGAAGGGGTCCTGCGTTATCGCGACCTTCCGTGGCGCCGCACGCGCGATCCGTACATCATTTGGCTTTCCGAGGTCATGTTGCAGCAAACACAGGTGCCACGCGTGGAGACGCGTATGCCGGCGTGGCTCGATCGCTTTCCGACCGTGCAGGCGCTTGCCCAAGCCGCGCCTTCCGATGTTTTGGACGCTTGGCAGGGCATGGGCTACAACCGACGCGCTCTGGCGCTCCACAAGGCCGCTCAGCGCGTTGTGGAGGACTGGGACGGTGAGTTTCCGCGCGAGACGCGTGACTTGGTCGCTCTGCCTGGTATTGGCCCGGCAACGGCGCAAGGTATCCGGTCGTTCGCGTTTGACCTTCCAGGCGTGTATCTGGAGACCAACGTGCGCACGGTCTTTCTGCATCACTTCTTTCCCGATGTACCGGCTGTTCCCGACCGCGAGCTGGTGCCGCTGATTCAGGCGGCCTGTCCGGCGGTCCCCGGTGCGGCGACCGACGAGATCGCTCCCTTTGCCGTGCCGCTCGATGATGCCGACACGCCGCGCGCGTGGTATTACGCGTTGCTGGACTACGGCGCATATCTAAAAAAGACGTTGCCCAATCCGTCCAGGCGCTCGGCGGGCTATAGCCGTCAATCAAAGTTTGAGGGCTCACGTCGCCAAAAGCGCGCGCATATCGTGCGCATGTTGCTGGCAGCGCGCGATGGCCAACCGGCGGGGATTACGCTTGCTGATGCCGTGGTGGGCGTTAACGATATGGAAGCGGCGGCTGGGCGCGGGCCGGTCGAGCGCGAGCTTGTCGCGGGCATTCTGGCCGACCTGGAGCGTGAGGGCTTTTGCCGAGCCGAGGGCGATCGCTGGCTGAGCATTTAGCCCGTGGAAATCTGAAGAACAGGATTGTAAGGTTTAGATTTCCGACATGAGGGCATCCTAAAGACGAGGCCGCTCGAAGCCTACGGGCGGCATGCGTTGAAGGGAAGTACACCTATGGATTTTGAGAATTCCCAAACCAAGAAGAACCTCGAGACCGCTTTTGCCGGTGAGTCCCAGGCACACACCAAGTATCGCTACTATGCCTCCAAGGCAAAGAAGGACGGCTACGTTCAGATCTCGAACATCTTTGCCGAGACGGCTGGCAACGAGTCCGAGCACGCCAAACTGTGGTTTAAGTATCTGCACGATGGCGCCGTCCCCGATACCCTGGACAATCTGCGCGATGCCGCCGCGGGTGAGAACTACGAGTGGACCACGATGTACGACGAGTTTGCCAAGACCGCCGAGGAAGAGGGCTTTGCCGAGATTGCCGCAAAGTTCCGGGGTGTCGCCGCCGTCGAGAAGGCCCACGAGGAGCGCTACAACAAGCTCGTCGAGCGCATCGAGTCGGGCGAGGTGTTTGAGCGTGAGGGCGTAAAGGTGTGGAAGTGCCTGAACTGCGGGCACCTGCACGTTGGTGCCGAGGCGCCTGAGGTGTGCCCGGTTTGTAACCACCCGAAGGCGTACTTTGAGGAGCAGGTGGTGAACTACTAGCGCTTGGCGCTGGCTGCTGCGGAGCGCAGGGCGGGAGGCCGGATCGCCTTCCCTCCCCGCTCACGGCTCCGCAGGGTCGCGTTGAGGGAAGGCGATCCGGCCTCCCGCCCTGCGCTCCGGCTTCGGGTCGTCGCGTGCTCGTTACTGAAAAGCTGATTAGAAGTTTGTGTGCCGCCCCTTTTGGGGCGGCACGTTTTTCAAGACTTTAGTCTGCTGGCCGCGCAGCGGCCAGCTT
>CABOHA010000007.1 GCA_902399975.1 Coriobacteriaceae bacterium
CAATCAGAACCACCCTTAAAAAGGGTGGTTCGCTCTTAGGGTATAACCCACGGGCCCCGGGCTCGCGTCTAAAGGCGCGGGCCCGGACTTCGTCCAGGCCTAGTGCATCTTGACCCGTGGCGCGCCGGTCGAACCGGCAGCATCACCCCCTCTTGAAGGGGTCCTCGTACTCCTTCACGCTCAGCTTGTCCAGCGCGATGTCGTGGGACTCCTGCTCCCTGATGTACTTGGCGATCGTCGCCTCGTTCAGGCCGACGGTGGACACGTAGTAGCCCTCCGCCCAGAACTTCCTGTTGCCGAACTTGTACTTGAGGTTGGCGTGCCTGTCGAATATCATCAGCGAGCTCTTCCCCTTCAGGTAGCCCATGACGCTCGCGACGCTGTACTTCGGCGGGATCGCCAGCAGCACGTGCACGTGGTCGGGCATCAGGTGCCCCTCGATTATCTCGATCCCCTTGTACTCGCACAGCTTCCTGAGGATCTCCCCTATGTCGCTCCTGATTTGGTTGTAGATCACTTTGCGCCTATACTTCGGCGTGAACACGATGTGGTACTTGCACATCCACTTCGTGTGGGAAAGGCTGTAGGCCTTCTGGGCCATGGCGACCACCCCTTCGACTCGAATTCTTGACGGCCTGAACAATCGTCAATATCGGTCGGAGGGGTGGCTTTGTAAAGCCGTTTGTCTCCACCCGCGTAGCGGGTGGTTTAAAGCTGGCCGCTGCGCGGCCAGCAGACTAAAGTCTTGAAAATAAAAAAACCGCCCCGTATGGAGCGGTTTTGCCCTTTATATATCGAGCGCCTCGGCCATCGCTGCCGTAGTGATTGCCGTGGTTCCACAGCAACTGCCCACCATTGCGGCACCGGCATGTCTCCATTCGATGCATGCGCGCGCGAAAGCTTCGGGGTTCTCGTGCCATACGGGGCCATCCTGAGTCTGGACCGGATCGCCCACGTTGGGACGCACCGTGACGGGAGTAGTCGCCGATGCAACCATCCTGGGCACCGCCGCGTTCGCGGCCGCAAGCGAACAGCAATTAACACCAACCGAGTTTGCGCCGTGTTTTTCGGCGTACAAAACGGCTGCCTCGATGTTGAGGCCATCGCCCAACAGGTCGCCCTTATCGTCAACGACAAAACTCACCAGAACAGGCATGCCGTCGGCGGCATCTCGGGCGCCGGCAAGCATGGGCTGCAAATTACGGATAGACGTCACCGTCTCGATCAGCAGACCGTCAACACCAGCATTGAGCAAGGCGTGCGCCTGTTCGCGCGCAATGCCTCGGATCTCACGAAACTCGGCCGAGTCCTCGGCAAACCACTCAATACCGATCGGACCCATCGAGCCCAGCAGCAGCTGAGGGTGCGCCTGGCGGGCATCGTCGACGGCCCCGCGATTGACCTCCGCCACGGACGGCGCAATCTGGTCGTGCTTGAGGGCATAGCTTGATGCCTGAAAGGTATTGGTAATGAGTACCTGCGCGCCGGCGGCGACATACAAGCGATGGATACGAGAAACGGTCTGCGGCTCTGCCAGATTCCAAAACGCCGGTGGAATATCGGCGGCGTCGTACTCACTCAACAGAACACTGCCCATGGGGCCCTGCGCCAACAAGGTCTCGCTCGACAAGCGGCGCGTAAGTTCCTCGGCACCAAAGCGATTGTAATAACTCGTATCCATATATATCCCGCTATTCCTCGACGCTGATTCCCTGCTTT
The DNA here is from genome assembly GCA_902399975.1 of Coriobacteriaceae bacterium. Taxonomy (GTDB): domain Bacteria; phylum Actinomycetota; class Coriobacteriia; order Coriobacteriales; family Coriobacteriaceae; genus Collinsella. The sequence continues at coordinate 1,720 of CABOHA010000007.1, forward strand.
TCGAGATAGGCGAGCCAGCGGTTCATCGTGTCCTCGGATAGCGCATGCTCCATCATGCAGGCCTCGGAATCGGCTCGCTCAAATTCGACACCGAGCTCCTGAACCAAAAACGTGCGGACGAGACGATGACGGTACCAGATAGCCGTGCCAACCTCGCGGCCGCGATCGGTCAGGACTACCTTGCCGTAGTGCGATTGCTCGACAAGCTCGGATGCCTTGAGCGCCGAAACCGCTTTATTGACCGATGCCTTGGAGACGCCAAGGCGCTGCGCGATGTCGACCGATCGCACGCCGTTGGTTTCCCCCTCTTCGCTTTCAATGCGAACCATGCACTCCAAGTAGTCTTCGTTCGCCACCGTCAGATGTAGTTCGCGCGAGCTATTTGTCGTATCCATGATCTTCCGTCCCTTCTGCATTCAATGGCTGATTCTACCCCATCCAAGCGTCGCGGTATGCCGTGGCATACCGTGCTAGAGTTCTTGTTGCACACGACGACCAAGATTGGAGCGGTCTTTATGGAAAACACCACCACGAACCCCGATGTCCTCGAACGCTTTTTGCGCTACGTCCAGATCAACACGCAGTCCGAGGATGCAAACTGCGACCAGGTACCTTCGAGCACCGTTCAGTTTGACCTTGCCAACGTGCTGGCTGAAGAGCTGCGCGAGCTTGGTGCGGAAGATGCCCACGTGACCGAGCACGCCTATGTCTGCGCGCATATCCCCGCAAGTGCGGGCGCTGAGGACAAGCCCGCCCTGGGCCTGATCGCCCATCTCGACACCACCGAAGTTGCACCGGGCGCCGGCGTGAAGCCGCACATCGTACACTACGAAGGCGGCGACCTGGTCTGCGGCACGGTTGACGGTAAGCCCGTTGCCATGAGTACCGCCAAGCTTCCCGCCCTGAATGACCTCGCGGGTGAGGACCTGGTCTGCAGCGATGGCACCACGCTGCTGGGCGCGGACGACAAGGCAGGCGTCGCCGAGATCATGTCGCTTGTCGCGCGTATCGCTCAGGACCCCTCTCTGCCCCATCCCGCACTCGGCATTTGCTTCTGCCCTGACGAGGAGATCGGCCACGGAGCCGAGCTGTTGGATATCGATACCTTTGGCTGCAAGTACGCCTACACGGTCGACGGTGGCCCCATCGGCGAGCTGGAGTGGGAGTGCTTTAATGCCGCTGAGGCGACCGTCTGCTTTGAGGGCCAGTCCATCCACCCGGGCGACGCCAAAGGCCGTATGGTCAACGCAGGCAATCTGTTCTGCGACTTCAACGCGTTGCTCCCCTACGTGCAGCGCCCGGAGTATACGGAAGGCTACGAGGGCTTTTATCACCTTGAGGGTGTATCTGCAACCGTCGATCACGCCACAGCGCGCTATATCGTCCGCGACCATGACGCCGCCAAGTTCCAGCAGAAACTCGACCTTATTGATGCCGCTGCCTCGATGCTCAACCAGCGTCTGGGTGAGAGGCGCGTGACGGTCGAGATTAAGCAGCAGTATCGAAATATGGCCGAGATCGTTCGTGACTATCCCGAGCTTATTGATGTTGCCAAGGAAGCCTACCTTGCCTGCAGCGTTGAGCCCCAAGTGCTGCCGATTCGCGGCGGCACCGATGGCGCGCAGCTGTCGTTCCGCGGTCTGCCCTGCCCCAACCTTTCCACCGGCGGCTATTGCTACCACGGCGTCAACGAGTTCGTCCCGGTCAGTTCGCTCGTCAAGATGACCGACGTCCTGCAGGAGCTCGTCGCCCGTTTCGCATAAGCCTGGCTGCATAAGCCCAAAAGACGAACCGCCCCGTCCTCTACAGAGAACGGGGCGGTTTTTGATACAAGGGGAGTAGTCAACATCGCAGGTTGAGCCAACGTCAGCGAGCGACGTCCAAGGCGAACAAGTTGGCATGAAAAAGGCAGGGCATTGACCTTCTGGTCATGCCCTGCCTTTTGAATGACAAATTGTCGCCTTGGGCGGCGCGCAGCGTCGAGCCGTTACGGCGTTTGGTAAAACGCCGTAACTTAGTAGTTGGCTTCGTAGCCGTTGCCGTCACCGGTGGGCTCTTCGTAGTAGTCCGAATCGCTCGAATCGCTTGAGTCATCAGAATCGTCAGAGCTGACCGATGAGGTTGCGGTACCGTTTGCGTAGTCGTCAGACGTGTTGTTGCTGAGGTCACCGATCGTAGAGCTGGAACCGTCGGAAAGACCCATGGTGTTGGGACCCTTGGGATCCTTGCCGGCATCGACGCGCTCCATCATTTCCTTGAGCTCGTCCTCGTAGACAAAGACGTAGCTCACACCGTCGATCATGGTGCTGTCGTCGGCGTACGAGGGCAGGTTGGCCGAGTAGATACCGTCGACATCCATACCGCGCATGGCGTTGACCGTAGCCACGATATCCTGAACGCTCATATCGGTTACAAGCATATCGGACAGCGAATTAACCAGGCCAAAGATCTTCGTGGCATCGAAGTTATTGAGAATCTGGTTGGCAAGGGCGCCAAGCACCTGACGCTGGTGGCGCATGCGCGTGTAATCGCCGTCGGCATAGGTGTAGCGGCAGCGGGCATAGGTAAGGGCGGTGGCACCGTCCATATGCTGCTGGCCAGCGGTAATCTTAATATCCAGGTGCTCGGGGTCGTCAACATCATCGGTTGCGTTAATGTCGATACCGCCAACCGAATCAATCAGCGCCTGCATACCGTCGAAGCTGACCTCGGCATAGTGGGAGATCTGAACACCGCACAGCTCGTTGACCGCCTCGACCATGGCCTCGGCGCCGCCAACGGTATGGCAGGCGTTGATCTTCATGGTCTCGCCCTTGTACTCGACCTTGGTGTCGCGCGGAACGGAAATGAGCGTCGCCTGCTTTTGCGTGGGGTCGATGCGAGCCAGGATAATCGAGTCGGCACGATACGTATCCTCGCCCGGACGGCCGTCGGTGCCAAGAAGCAGCACGTAGAACGGATCCTTTGCCTCATCGGTGTCAACCAGAACCCGACGCAGATTGTCAGTAATGACATTAGAATCGCCGAGCTTGCCCATAATGGTGGCAAACCACAGGCCGGCAGCGGTAGTGGCACTCAGCAGCACGCCAAGCACGACAATGAGCGCGACGTGACGAATCGTGTGGCTACGGCGGCGTTGACGAGCGCACTCGGAATAGCGAGCCACGTTATCGCGACTGTAGATCTTGGCCTGCGCACCAGTTGAGGGTCTTCGGGTGGTGGTATCCGCGAGGGGCTTTTTATTAAACATAGGCAACCTGTATTAGTAGATGACGGGATCGGGGACGGTAGCATGCTCGACATGCGCGCCAAGCGCCTGCAGCTTTTCGACAAACTGCTCGTAGCCGCGCTTGATGTGATGGATAGCCGAAACCTCGGTCGTCCCGTCGGCGATCAAGCCCGCTACGACGAGGGCCGCTCCGCCGCGCAAATCGGGCGAGGTAACCTGTGCACCCGAGAAGCCCTTGACGCCATGAATCATGGCATGATGGCTCTCGATACGAATGTCGGCACCCATGCGCACCAGCTCAGAGGCAAACATAAAGCGATTCTCGAAGATGTTTTCGGTAATAACGGAACTGCCGTCGGCAAGGGCGGAGAGCACCATAATCTGCGCCTGCATGTCGGTCGGGAAACCGGGGAACGGAAGCGTCTGGATGTCGACCGGCTTGATACGCTCGGCACGGTTCACATGGACGCCATCCTCGACGCGCTCGCAGTCGATACCCATAAGCTCCATCTTCTTGAGCACCATGCCCAAGTGAATGGGGCAAAAGCCCGTGACATCGACACCGCGATCGTCGGCCATCAACGCACCGGCAACGATAAAGGTACCGGCCTCGATGCGGTCGCCCACCACGCGATGGGTAACGGGATGGAGCTCTTCCACGCCTTCGATCGTCACGACGGGCGTACCGGCGCCAACAATCTTGGCGCCCATCTCGTTGAGCATGTTAGCGAGATCGACGATCTCGGGCTCGCGGGCGGCATTGTCGATAACCGTGGTGCCCTGTGCGCGCACAGAGGCCATGATGAGGTTCTCGGTCGCACCGACGCTGGCGAACTCGAGCGTGACGGTGGTACCGCGCAGACCTTGGGGCGCATTAGCGTTGATGTAACCGTGGGCGGTATCGAACTCAACGCCCAGGGCCTCAAGACCAAGAATGTGCATATCGATCTTGCGAGCACCCAGGTTGCAGCCGCCCGGCATGGCAATTTTGGCGCGATGGAAGCGGCCCAGCAGGGGTCCCATGACGGCGGTGGAAGCGCGCATCTTGGCAACGAGCTCGTAGGGGGCCTCCCATGAATCGACCTGAGAGGTATCAATCTCGAGCGTGTGCTCGTCGAGAACATCGATCGTAGCGCCCATGCCCTTGAGCACCTTGCCCATCACGTGGACATCGGAAATATCGGGCACGTTCTGCAGCGTCGTCTTGCCCGGCGCCAGAAGCGTTGCCGCCATGAGTTTGAGCGCGGAGTTCTTGGCGCCCGAGACGGGCACGGAGCCTCCGATGGCGTGGCCACCCTCAACGCGGATAATATCCAAGGTCTACCCTTTCAAAAAGCATGCCCGGGGTGGCTGGGCCATCCCGGGCATGATGTGTTCGCAAATGGTCGAACGCTAAATCGTTTGACTATTGGGCAAGCTTGAGCTTACACCATGCGATTTCATTATAGAGGTAGGCGCGGCGTGCATCATCCTCCGACAAATTACCCAGCTTCTCTTCAAAACCTTGAATATCAGCTTTAAGCTTGTCGGCATCGACGGTCGCCAAATCGCAAGCGCGCTCGGCGAGAACGGTCACGACATCGTCCGCAACCTGGGCATAGCCGCCGGCCACGGCAAACGTGTGGTCGACAGTGCCCATGGCCTTATCGGAAACGCGAACGTAACCGCGGTCGATCGTGCAAATCTCGCTGGAGTGAGCAGGCAGGACGCCAAACTCGCCATCCGTGGACGGAATCGACACAAACGCAGCGTCGCCCTCATAGGCGCAGCTCACGGGGCACACGATGCGGATACGCATAACCTACTTCTCCCCCATCTTGCGGGCGCGCTCGCGCACGTCCTCAATCGTGGAAGCATAGCGGAAAGCCTGCTCGGGCAGGTCATCGGCCTTGCCGTCGACAATCTCGGCGAAAGAGCGGACGGTATCCTCGACGCGGACGTAGACACCGGGGTTGCCGGTGAACTTCTCGGCGACGTGGAAGGACTGCGAGAGGAACTGCTGAATCTTACGGGCACGGTTGACCGTAAGGCGCTGCTCCTCGGACAGCTCGTCCATACCCAGAATGGCGATGATGTCCTGAAGGTCGGAGTACTCCTGCAGGAGCTCCTGGACCTTGACGGCGACACGGTAGTGCTCCTCGCCGACGATCGAGGGATCGAGAGCGTCGGAGGAAGATGCGAGCGGGTCGATAGCCGGGAATAGGCCGAGCGACGAAATGCTACGCGAAAGAACCGTGGTGGCGTCGAGGTGCGTAAACGTCGTGGCAGGCGCAGGGTCGGTCAGGTCGTCTGCGGGGACGTAGACAGCCTGGACGGAGGTAATGGAGCCCGTCTTGGTCGAGGTAATGCGCTCCTGGAGGTCGCCCATCTCGGTTGCCAGCGTGGGCTGGTAACCAACGGCGGACGGCATACGGCCCAGCAGTGCGGAAACCTCGGAACCTGCCTGGGAAAAGCGGAAGATGTTGTCGATGAACAGCAGAACGTCCTGACCACGATCACGGAAATACTCAGCGGTGGTAAGGCCGGCCAGACCGATGCGCAGACGCGCTCCGGGCGGCTCGTTCATCTGACCATAGACCAAGCAGGTCTTGTCGATAACGCCAGACTCGCTCATCTCGAGGAACAGGTCGGTGCCCTCGCGGGTACGCTCGCCGACGCCGGTGAACACCGAGGTGCCGCCGTGCTCCTGGGCGAGGTTGTTGATGAGCTCCTGAATCAGAACGGTCTTGCCGACGCCGGCGCCGCCGAACAGGCCCGTCTTGCCGCCACGGATGTAGGGCTCGAGCAGGTCGACGGCCTTGATGCCGGTCTCGAAGATCTCGGTCTTGGTGGTGAGCTCGTCAAAGCGGGGCGCTGCATGGTGGATGGGGTAGAACTCCTCCACCTCGGGCATGGGCTTGCCGTCGACGGGCTTGCCCATGACGTTCCAAATTCGGCCGAGCGTCTTGGGGCCAACGGGCATCTTCATGGGCTCACCGGTATCGGTGGCGATGAGGCCGCGCTGCAGGCCGTCGGTCGAGGACATGGCGACCGTGCGGACGACGCCGCCCGGAAGCTGGCTCTCGACCTCGAGGATCGTGCTCAGATGACCGATCGGGGTCTCGGCCTCGACCGTGAGCGCGTTGTAGATCGGGGGCACCGCGCCGTCAAACTTGACGTCAACGACAGGGCCGATGATTCGCACGATGCGACCATCACCGGCAGTCGTCTTCTTGGTGGCTTCCTCGACCGCAAGCTTTACGGTGTTATTAGCCATTACTGTTCCTCCAATGCTGAGGCTCCGCCGACGATCTCGTTAATCTCGGTCGTGATCGAAGCCTGGCGCACGCGACTATACGTGCGGGTAAGGGTCGAGATGATCGCGGTGGCGTTTTCCGTCGCGGAGTGCATGGCCTTGCGGCGTGCACCCTGCTCGGCAGCCGCCGAATCGATCAGGGCCTGGTAGATGACCGTCAGGATATAAGACGGCACAAGCTTGCCGAGAACATGCTCGGGAGAGGGCACGAACTCGAACGTGGACGAGATGCGCTTAGGGGCGTCGGTCTCGTTCTTACGCGGACCGTGGGCCATAGCGATCATCTCGGGGTCGAGCGGCAACAGATGCTCGACGCGAAGCTCCTGATCCACGCGGTTCTTGGCGTGGTGGTAGACAAGCTCGACACGGTCAAGCTCACCGGCACGATACGCATCGCAGATATGAGAGGAGATCATGCGGGCCTGATTGAAATCGGGCTCAGAGGAGTTGCCCTCAAAGTGCATGACGACGTTTGCGCGGTCACGGAAATACGTGGCCGGCTTACGCCCGCACGCGATGATCTCGCACTCGATGCCGTCGTTCGCCCAAGAAGCGGCGAGCTTTTCGGCCGTGCGCTCCACCGTCGTATTGAAACCGCCGGCAAGGCCGCGGTCCGAGGCAATAACGACAATCAGGCCATGCTTGACGCTCTCATGCTTCTGCAGCATGGGATCGGTGCCCGAACAGGAGGCGTCGCCGGCGACCGTCAACATGACGTCGGTCAGCGCCTCCTTATAGGGCTCGGCCTGCTTGGAGCGATCGAGGGCACGACGGATCTTGGCCGTAGAGACCATCTCCATCGTGCGCGTGATCTGCTTGGTCGTGGTAACCGAGGAGATTCGCTTCTTAATGTCGCGAAGGTTGGCCATGGGGCTTAGTTCTCCTCTGATCCAGAAACATCCGAATGGTGCTTGGCCATGAACTGCTGCTTGAAGTCGCCGATGACGCGCAAGAGCTCAGCCTTGGTGTCATCATCGATCTTCTTGACGCGAACCTTGTCGAGCAGCGAACCAAAGCCATTGTCCATGTACTCGATGAGCTCGGCACGGAAGGGCAGCACGTCGGCGATCTCCAGGTCATCCAGGAAGCCCTCGTTGCCAGCGAACAGCGTAACGATCTGCTCGCCAACCTCAAACGGCTTGTAACGCGGCTGCTTCAGGAGCTCGGTCATGCGAGCACCATGGGTCAGCTGCTTCTGAGTAGCCTCGTCGAGGTCGGAGCCGAACTGCGTAAAGCCAGCGAGCTCCTGGTACGAAGCGAGGTCCAGGCGAAGGTTGCCGGCAACCTGCTTCATAGCCTTGGTCTGCGCATCGCCACCGACGCGGGACACGGAGATGCCCACGTCGACTGCCGGGCGCTGACCCTGGAAGAAGAGCTCGGACTGCAGGTAGATCTGACCATCGGTAATGGAAATGACGTTGGTCGGAATGTAGGCCGAGACGTCGCCGTCCTGGGTCTCGATGATCGGCAGTGCCGTCATGGAGCCGTAACCGTTCTTCTTGGACATCTTGACGGCACGCTCGAGCAGACGAGAGTGCAGGTAGAAGATGTCGCCAGGATAGGCCTCGCGTCCGGGCGGACGATGCAGCGTCAGCGACATCTGACGGTAGGCCACAGCCTGCTTGGACAGGTCGTCGTAGATGACGAGCACGTGGCCGCCGGGGTTGGTCTCGCTGGCGGGCTTGCCGTCCTCGCCGTTGTACATGAAGAACTCGCCGATAGCGGCACCGGCCATAGGCGCGATGTACTGCATAGGGGCGGAATCGGCAGCGGTGGCCGAAACGATGATGGTGTAGTCGAGCGCACCGTGCTGAGCGAGGGTCTCGCGGATGTTGGCAACCGTGGAGGCCTTCTGGCCGATGGCGACATAGATGCAGACCATGCCCTTGCCGCGCTGGTTGAGGATAGCGTCGATGGCGATGGCGGTCTTACCGGTCTTACGGTCGCCGATGATGAGCTCACGCTGACCGCGGCCAATAGGCACCATGGAGTCGATAGCGAGCAGACCGGTCTGAACCGGCTCGCACACCGGGGTACGATCGATGACGCCGGGAGCCTTGAACTCGATGGGGCGACGGTGCGTGGCGACGATGTCGCCCAGGCCGTCGATGGGCTGGCCGAGCGGATTGACGACGCGGCCGAGCATGGCACGGCTCACGGGGATATCCATAATGCGGCCAGTGGTGCGGCACTCGTCGCCTTCCTTGATGGAGTCGACGGCACCGAACAGAACGGCGCCGACCTCGTCACGGTCAAGGTTCTGGGCAAGGCCGAAGACGGTCTCACCGGTATCGGAGCTCTTGAACTCCAGAAGCTCGCCTGCCATGGCGCTCTTGAGGCCGGAGACGCGCGCGATGCCGTCGCCTACCTCGTCGACCGTTGAAACCTCATGCGTATCGACCGTCGCGGAGAGGCTCGTGAGCTGCTCCTGCAGTTTCTTGGCGATATCCTGGGCATTGAGGGTTTCGGACATTAGGCTTCACCTCCGTACGAATTAGCAGAGTTTGCGAGGGTCTCCTGCGCGATGCGCAGCTGCGTCTTGACGGAAATGTCACGACGCTCGCCGCGGGCCTCGAGCACCAGGCCGCCCACGATAGACGGGTCAACCTGCTCGATAAGGAATACCTTGCGGCCGAAGTCCTGCTCGCATTTCTTAGTGATGGTTTGACGCAGCTCGTCGTCGAGCGGGATCGCCGTGGTGACGGTCACGCCCACTACATCCTCGTCTTCCTCGGCAACATACTTAAAGGCAGCTGCCACCTTGGGAAGAAGGTCGAGCTGGTCGCGCTTGGACATGGTGTCGAGCACGGCGATGATCTCGGGGCTGGCAGAAGCCAAGCGCTCGATCATCTCGAGGTCCTCGAACACATGGTTCTCGGCCTTAGCGGCTTCCAGAAGGGAGCGCGCGTAGGTCTCGAGCACCTTGTCCTGATAGCGGCTAGTCGGCATTCAGGCTACCTGCTTCCTGGATGTAGCGCTCGATGAGCTTCTTCTGCTCGGCATCGTCCTCGAGTGCCTCGCCCACGATCTTGGTGGCGACGGCAACGGACAGGTCGGCGATGGAGCTCGCGGCACCGGCGTAAATGGACTTGCGCTCGTCCTCGACGGTCGTATGGGCCTTGGCGATGATCTCCTCGGCCTCCTTGTGAGCAGCCTCGATGATACGGGCGCGCTCGGACTCGGCGTCCTTACGGGCCTCGAGAACGATGTCGGCAGCCTGACGACGGGCGTCGGTGACAATCGAGTCGGACTCAGCGCGCTTGGCGATAGCCTCCTGCTTGGTCTTCTCGGCCTCGTCGAGGCTCTCCTCGATCTTCTTGCCGCGCTCCTCCATGGTTTTCATGATGCCCGGCAGGGCGACCTTGGCCAGCACGATCCAGATAATCAGGAAGGCGATAAGCGCCGGGATGAACTCCGCCATCTTAGGGATGAGGATGTCCGCACCGGCAGCGCCGTCCTCGGCGAACGCGGAAACCGGCATGAGCAGCGCGGCCGCGGACGCGGAGAGTGCGATCGCGCTCTTCTGGGATGAAAGATTCATACTTGACGCTCCGTGCTATTTAACGATCAGCGCGACAACGAAGCCGATCAGAGCCAGAGCCTCGCCGAAGGCGGAGCCCATAATGAAGACGGTGAACACGCGGCCCTGGACCTCAGGCTGACGGGCCATAGCGCCCGTAGCACCCAGAGCAGACAGGCCGATAGCAAGACCAGCGCCGATAACACCGAGACCGTAACCGATAACTCCCACGATTCCTCCTTTGTCGTGCGTGTCTTATTTCACGCAGGATAACCTTTTTATAACTGCCGGGCTCCATGGGTACGGGCACCGGCGGTTTAACGAATTACCTTACCTTTAAGGCGCGAACGGAAGACTACTCCTCCTCCGCGACCTCCTCTGCCTCGGAGACATACACGGCGGTAAGGACCGTGAAGACGTAAGCCTGGATGGCGCCGACCACAAGCTCGATCGCATAGATCAGGATGAGGATGGCAAGCCAGGCTAGCGAAGGCAGGGCGCCGACGGCGTGGGCCGCGGAAACCTGCTGAAGCAGCGGCTGCATGAACATGCTCGCCATGATGGCGAACGAGCCCATGACCACGTGTCCTGCGAACATGTTGCAGAACAGACGGACGGCAAGCGTGATGAGGCGCAGGAAGGTCGAGAAAAGCTCGACGACCCACACGAGCACGTTCATCGGGAAGCTCACGCCCTGCGGGGCGAGGCTCTTGATGTAGCCGATCACGCCGTGAGCCTTGCATCCGTAGTAGATGAAGTACACGAAGGCGAAAATGGCGAGTGCGGCGGTGGAGCCGATTGCACCGGTGCCGGGCTTCATTCCCGGGATCAGGCCGATCATGTTATTGATCAGGATGAACAGGAAAAGCGAGCACAGGAACGGGAAGTGCTTCTTCCAGTTCTCACCCACGACGCCCTTGCCGATATCGTTCTCGACGTACTCGATGATGTACTCGAAACCGTTGACGAAGAAGCCCTTGGGAACCAGGGTCTGCTTCTTCTTGAACACGGCCAGGACGATCAGGAGCACGATCGTGGAGACGATCAGCCAAAACGAGTACTGCGTGATGCCGCAGCTCAGATCGCCCACGACAGGGGTGGAGCTGAACTCGCTGACCAGATGATTAATCTCATCAGGCAGCTTTTCAAAAATTTCCACGACTTACCTTTCGACCTCATGAGGATCTCGCAGCGCCTTGACGACACGAACCGTGCAGGCAGCCATAAAGGCCACGAAGCCGATCGCCTCGCCCAGGAGGAACATGCGAAATGCCTCTCCGAACAACACGAACACAACCAAGGTAAAGACGAGTAGGGCGATTGCCGAGACCGCCAGACTCACCATGCCCTTGAGCATGTCCGCATTCTGCTTATCGTCAAGAACCGGCTTGAGCGTAAAAACAAAGGGAAGAAAGGCGACCGCGCCCGCGATGACGCCTGCAACGATAGCGAGCAGATCGGCTATCTGAAACACTGGCGTCCTCACTTTCCCTCTTTAACGCTTCCCAGAACAGTTCCCGCCAAACATTGGTGACTATTGTACGAGCCAATCGCTAAAGTACAACCGAAAAAGCATCGGTTAATACGCACCTGTTCGTTTTCTTAAGACCTTCTTTATGCCGCAGGTAGGTAATACGTTTTTCTCGAACCCTGCAGGGCAAAACGTCCGTTAACGGGAGTGCGCGCGGTCGCCTTTTGTTCGTCCGCGCGCACCGTTTCTTCGTATTTGCAGCCGCGGCCGTCTTAGCCCGACGACTAGAGCGTGCCGTAGATGCGGTCGCCGGCGTCGCCCAGGCCGGGAACGATGTAGGCAGCCTCGTTGAGATGGTCGTCGATGGCGCAGGTATAGATATGCACATCGGGATCCTTCTCGGTCAGCGACTTGAGGCCCTCGGGGGCCGCGACGATGCACAGCATGCGGATGTCCTTGACACCGCGCTCGCGCAGGTAGCTGATGGCCATCTCGGCCGAACCGCCCGTGGCAAGCATGGGGTCGACGACCAGGCAGATGCGCTGGTCGATATCCTTGGGCATCTTGCAGTAATACTCGTGCGGCTCGTGGGTGACCTCGTCGCGTTCCATGCCGATGTGGCCCACGCGAGCGGAGGGCACCAGGTCGAGGATGCCGTCGACCATGCCAAGGCCCGCACGCAGGATGGGCACGATGGCGAGTTTCTTGCCGGCAAGCTGTTTGAACGTGGCGGTAGTGATGGGGGTCTCGACCTCGACGTCTTCCATAGGCAGGTCGCGCATGGCCTCGTAGCCGTCAAAAAGCGCGAGTTCGCGCACGAGCTGACGGAACTGGTTGGTGCCGGTGTTTTTGTCGCGCAGGATCGACAGCTTGTGCTGGACGAGCGGGTGATCGACAAGCGTCACACGGGACGCATCGTAGGTGACGGTCATGGATTGATTGCCCCTTTCGTTGCGGCCGCAAAACGGCCTTGCTGACAAGGTGTGCAGCAATGTTGCCGCCGCACGCCATGCATTAGTTTAGCGGTTTGTTGTATCGAGCAGCCCATCGCAGCCCTACTGTGAGGTGTTGAGCGAGCGCCTGACTGCATCACGCCAGCCCGCAAGGTTTTGCTCGCGGCGCTCGGCGGACATGTGGGGAAGGAAGGTCCTAACGATCTGGGCATTTTGCTCCAGCTCTTCCAGGTCTTCCCAATAGCCGACGGCAAGACCCGCCAAGTACGCGGCACCGATTGCCGTGGTCTCCACCGTCTCGCATTGCAGCACGGGGATATCCAGCAGGTCGGCCTGGAATTGCATGATGAACTCGTTGCGCGAGGCACCGCCATCGACAGACAGGCGCTCAATCGAAAGCCCCACGTCCTGCTCCATGGCGCGCAGCACGTCGTAGCTCTGATATGCCATGGATTCGCAGGCGGCACGTACGATGGTCGCACGGCTCGAGGCGCCGGCCAGACCGCACACGATACCGCGAGCATGCGGGTCCCACCAGGGAGCACCCAAACCCGCAAAGGCGGGAACGAAGTAGCAGCCCTCGTTGTCGCTAATCGAAGCGGCGAGTTGTGCCGACTCGCTCACGCTCGAGATGATGCCCATGTTGTTGCGAAGCCAGTTCATCGTTGAGCCGGCGGCAAAAATAGAGCCCTCGAGCGCATAGCTGACTTTGCCGTCCGCAGCGATACCGATGGTGGAGACCAGGCCATTCTTGGATTCGACGATCTCGTCGCCGGTGTTCATGAGCATAAAGCAACCCGTGCCATAGGTGTTTTTGGTCTGGCCGGGACGGAAACAGCAGTGGCCGAACAGCGACGCCTGTTGGTCACCCGCCACGCCCATGATGGGCGGCATGTTGGTCATGATGTCGCTCGCGACGCGGCCGTAGTCGCCCGAGCTCCAGCGAACCTCGGGCATCATGGAACGTGGAACGTCAAAGAGTGCCAGCAGGTCGTCGTCCCAATCGAGCGTATGGATATTAAAGAGTGCCGTGCGGCTGGCATTGGTGTAGTCGGTGGCAAAGACCTGGCCGCCGGTGAGGTTGTAGATGAGCCAGGTGTCGATGGTGCCAAACATGAGGTCGCCCGCCGCCGCGCTTTCGCGTGCGCCGTCGACGTTGTCGAGAATCCACTGCACCTTGGAGGCCGAGAAATACGGGTCGAGCGTGAGTCCCGTGCGGGAGCGCACCAGCCCTTCTGCGCCCTGCTCGACAAGCTCGTCGATCAGAGGTGCGGTACGGCGGCACTGCCATACGATAGCGTTATAGATCGGCTGACCGCTCACGCGATCCCAGACCACCGTGGTCTCGCGCTGGTTGGAGATGCCGATGGCAGCAATGCGGTCGGAGTGGATACCGCTCTTAAACTGGACTTCCATCATGACGGCGATCTGGCTAGCAAGGACCGCCATGGGGTCTTGCTCCACCCAGCCGGGACGCGGGAAGCTGGTTTTGACGCTGCGACGTGCCTGCGCGACGATGCATCCGTACTCGTCGACGATGGTCGCAAGTACCGAGGTGGTGCCGCAGTCGAGCGCCATGATGTAGGAACCGCCAAAGTCAAACGAGGCATCTTCCATGCCCAGGCTGCCCAGATTCAACGACATCGCTTAAACCTTTCTATTGCATCGGGTCGGACAGGACCCGTTCGATCTCTGATGCGGGAAGTGCGCCTTGGCGCAGGATCTGGAGCTCGCCGTGCTGAAACGACACGATGGTCGAGGCGTCGCGACACGGGGTCTCACCGGCGTCGACGGCAACATCGACCCCCTCCAGGATGCGACCCTCCACCGTGATAAAACTTGCCGGCGCGGGCGCGCCATGCGTGTTGGCGCTGGTGCAGGCAAGGGGGCTGCCACAGGCGCGAATGAGCGCCTGCACCACGGGCGAGGCCGAAGCGCGAAGTGCCACCGTGTCGTCGGCAGCGCGCATAAAGGTCGGCACGCAGGGGGCTGCCTTGACCACGATAGTCAGGGCTCCCGGCCAGCATCGTCGCGCGAGTATGCGGGCATCTTCCGGGATATCCACGCCATAGCGGTCGAGTGCTTCGACGCCATCGACCAGCCAAGCGACGGTTTGCGTGAGTTCACGTTGCTTGAGAGTGAAGATACGGCGATAGCCGGTGCCGAGCGCAGGAACTGCGGCGCCATTGACGGCAGCCTGCGGATCGCGCGGCCACGATGGGAATTCGCTTGTATCTTGGGGCACGGCGTCCGAGAAGGCGTTGACTGCCACGGCGACACCGTAGACGGTCTCGGTCGGGATCAAAGCCAGGCCGCCGCGGCCGAGCACCTCGGCCGTGCGCTCGACGGCAAGCCGATGCGGCTCGCGCGTTCCCTCGTATACCCGATAGACCGTCTGCATGTGTATGCCAGCCCCTTACGTTCTGGTGCAAGTTTGTTTACTGTGGGGCATTCTCGCACGAAACGTTCAACCTATTTGCCCAGAGCGCATGTTGGTTTGGTGAGCGGCTCTAGTAGTCGGTGAAAGTGAGGGGGTTATTGGACTGCGACGAACTTCTTTGGCCTGCCGGCGTGACGTTCTTGGGCGGCGTAGCGCTCGATACTGTCTATCGTTATCATCCGACGGCCGTCGACGAGTTCAACATCGAGCTTTCCGGCTTTGACCAGCGCGGTAATCCGCGGAGCGGAGACTTTGAGGTCCAGCGCTGCGTCTTTAAATGTTCGGCACGCCGCTTCCCGAGCGTCCTCGTGGTCGATTTCGACTGAAAGGGCCACGACCTCGGCCGAGCGTTCGTACCCTGCCGGAGTCAAACCGTTGTTGAGGTCGTCGGCCAAAAACGCCATCAGTGCCTCGGTGGCATGGGCAATCGCTTCTTCGCGCGTATCGCCATCGGCAAAGGCGCCGGGAATCTGCGGGAAGCTAGCGCAGTAACCATCGTCTTCTTTTATGAGAACGCAGTCATAGGTAAATCGCTGCCTCATTTTGCCTCCAACTACCATCCAGCTTGGCGACGAATACTTGCCCACGTGCCCTTCTTTGGTCGATCACCACCAGAGCCGTTCACGGTGACAACGCGGTCACCAGAAACATACTTAGCATGACTACCGACTTGCGCGACCTTCACGAATCCATCGTGCTTGAGTAGGGCAATGATTTCCCGAAAGGTAGGAGGTTGCATGGGCCGACCTCTTTCAGCCGTCCTAATTATAAACTACTTTATAATTTTTGCTAACCAGTTAATAAATATTACTGGCGTTGCTTGGGCTCGGTGACGATGGCTCGGACGATGCGGGGGCGATCGGTGAGGTCGTGGACGATGCGCACGTCCGACAGACCCGCTTGACGACAGAGCTCGGCCGCGGCGTCGAGCGCGCCCTCGTAGAGCTCGCAGGCAAACAGGCCGCCGGCGCGCAGCATATAGGGTGCCGCATTGAGCAGGCGGCGGAAGATGTCCAGGCCGTCGGCACCGCCCTCGAGCGCCAGGTCGGGCTCAAAGTCCTTGACCTCGTGCGGCAGCGAGCGCATGACATCGGTGGGGATGTAGGGCGGGTTGGAGACGAGTACGTCAAAGGTGCCCCACTCTTCACGGGGAATGGAGCTCACCAGGTTCGTGAGGCTGAAGGCGACCTCGTCGGACGTGAGGCCAAGCGCATCGCGGTTTTTGGTAGCAAGGTCGATGGCGCGCGGCTCGATATCGGTAGCAGTGCAGGTGACGTGGCCGCGACGCTCCCAGGCGATCGAGAGCGAGATACAGCCCGTGCCGCAGCCGACCTCGAGAACGCGGGCAGTGCGGGGCTCGGCTGGGGCAGGCGCAGCGGCATCCTGAGCTGAAACCGTCTCCTGGTCGGCGCCCTCGATGGCGATGTCGTATTCGTCGAGCTCGGGCTCGGCGGCTTTTGCGGCTTCGGCTTCTGCTGCTTGCGCGGCGGCTTCCTCGGCCTCGCGATCGGCAAGCTCCTCGGCATAGGCGCGGCTACCGAGCACGTCGCTACCCAGCGCAGCCTCATCGGCGGCCGTCAGGTTGGCAGCACGGCGCTCGGCGGTCGCGCGTTCGTCGGCCAATGCGGCCTCGGCCTTGCGTGCCTGCTCGACCTCATCGTTCCAAGGCAGCTCAACACGCTGACGGGCAGCGGCCTCGGGGCTCAGTACCTCGGCATCCAGATAATTGAGGACTTCCTCGACGAGCATCTCGGTCTCGGGGCGCGGAATGAGCACACCGGGGGCGCACGCGACGTCGATCATGCGAAACTGCGTGCTGCCCGTGATGTATTGCAGCGGCTCGCCTTTGGCGCGACGAACGACGGCCGCATGCATGGTCTCGAGCTGGGCCGCGTTAAGCGTCTCGTCCATACGCATATATAGGTCAATGCGCGCCAGGCCCGTGGCGGCGCACAGCAGCCACTCGGCAGAAAGACGGGGGTGCTCCTCGCCGCGCTCGGCCAGGTACTCCTTGGTCCACTCGAGACAACGCTTGATGGTCCAGATCTCGTTTGCCATGGGGTCCTCCCCTCTTAAGCGCCGGGCGGCGCGCGAATGTCGGAGCAGATTGTAAGCGAGGCCAGCGCTTGGCAAGGGACGATTGAAGGCGATTATCGAGAATCAGCCCAGATTTTTGCTTGGAGCCTGCCTAGAGTGTTCATTCGTCGACGTCTAAATCTGCATCCGTCAAGCTTTTGGCAAGGTTGCCCCAAAACTGACCAATATCTAACCAAGAACTTGCCACATCGCTTGACGCACGACCCATCAAAAATCGCTCCGCGACTTCTTGAACGATATTTTGAGCAATATTTTCGATAGCGGACTTATGCCGTCAATTACCTTAAGCAGGTAAGCAGCTCAAATGACATCACAGCCGACTGAATAAAATATCAAGGCAATGTCACCAATGACTCCCTACGGATCATTTGACAACCAAGGAAACGCCAATGATTTGGCAATGTCAGCGAGCGACGTCCAGAGCGAACAAGTTGGCATGAAAAAGGCAAGGCATAGACCTTCTGGTCATGCCTTGCCTTTTGAATGACAAATTGTCGCTCTGGACGGCGCGCAGCGTCGGCTGGTCCGCCGTTCGGTAGAACGGCGGAACTTAGACTGCCTGTGCCAGCTTCTCGGCTCGCTCGGCGGCGGCGAGCGCCTCGATGACGGTGCCGAGCTGGTCGCCCAGGAGGACGCCATTGTAGGTGGAGTTGAAACCGATGCGGTGATCGGTCACGCGGTCCTGGGGCTGGTTGTAGGTACGGATCTTCTCGGAACGGTTGCCGTGGCCGATCTGGCTCTGGCGCTCGGCACCGAGCTCTGCCTGCTGCTTCTCGAGCTCCATCTCGTACAGACGGGCGCGCAGCATCTGCATGCAGACCTCGCGATTCTGGATCTGGGAGCGCTGCTCCTGCGACTGCACCACGGTGTTGGTGGGCAGGTGGGTGATGCGCACGGCGGAGTAGGTGGTGTTAACGCACTGACCGCCAGGGCCCGAAGCGCAGTAAGTGTCGATGCGCAGGTCAGACTGGTTGATCTGGACGTCGATCTCCTCGGCCTCGGGAAGCACGGCGACGGTTGCCGTGGAGGTCTGGATACGGCCCTGGGACTCGGTCTTGGGAACGCGCTGGACACGGTGTACGCCGGACTCAAACTTCATGACGGAGTAGACGCGGTCGCCCTCGACCTTGAACTCGATGGACTTAAAGCCGCCGGCCTCGCTGGGGCTGGAGTCGAGCACGGTGGTCTTCCAGCCGCGCGACTCGCAGAAGCGCTGATACATCTTGTACAGATCGCCGGCAAAGATAGCCGCCTCGTCGCCACCGGCGGCGGAGCGAATCTCGACGATGGTGTTCTTGTCGTCGTTGGGGTCGCTCGGGATGAGCATGTACTTAATGTCTTCCTCGAGCTGGGGAAGCTTGGCCTCGTTTTCGGAGATGTCCATCTGGAGCATCTCCTTCTCATCGGCATCGGTCGTATCGTGGAGCATTTCCTTGGCAGCCTCGATGTCATCGAGCGCGCCGATGTACTCGCGCGAGGCGGCGATGAGGTCGGACTGGTGCGCGTACTCCTTGTTGAGACGCGTGAACTCCTTGATGTCGGAGGCAACGGCCGGGTCGGAAAGCTTCTTCTCGAGCTCCTCATAGGCCTTGATGATCTTTTCGAGCTTGTCGCGCATGGCGGGACTCCTTTATATGCGTGAAGGTGAAAATCGGCAGAGTTGATGGGGCGCGCGGCGCCGCTGCGGGGGTAAGCCCGGCTAGAACATGTCGATCTTCAGATACATGCGCATCCCTTCGCGTATGGGGTACATAGTTGCGGTCTAACCCATACATGATAGCGTGCGCAGGCAAACCTGCATATAACCCGCACGGAATGAGTGGACGTAGCCGTTGGGGACGTTCCTTAACGGCTAGTCGTTTAAGAGCGTCCCCAACGGCTAACAAAGAGACTGTCGCTTTGTCACATTCTAGAGCGTTTGAAGCAGGGCGATGAGGAAGCGAACACCCTGGAGGTAGGCGCGGCGGGTGATGCGCTCGTTGGTGCCGTGGACGCCGCGGTCGCACTCGTCATCGTCGAGCACAAACGCCGAAAAACGAATGCATTCGGAGCAAATGTGCTGGTAGTTGGCAGCGTCGGTCGCGCCGATCACGGTCGAGGGGACAATCGCCAACGGCTCGGATGATCCGTTTTCCTCCGTCCCCTTTGGATCGCGGAAATAGCGGGCGGCGATGGAGCGAACCGCCTCGAGGCCGGGACCACCGATGCGCGGGGACGGCGAGGGCTCGGAGCTGCCGGGGCCCAGCTCCACTTCGACACGACCGGCAAGGTCCGCCCCGGCAACCGCCTCACGGCAGCGCGCCACAACGTCGGCCACGCTCGTGCCCTCGAGCATGCGAAAGTTAATGTTGGCCCACATATCCTGTGGCATCACGTTAGCACCGGTGCTACCGCCCTCAATTTGGGTCGGTGCACAAGTGGTGGTCACGAGCGGATAGAGCTTCTTGCTGGCGAGGCAGTCGCGGACAATGACGTCCTTGTTGGAGGCGATCTCGTCGGCCGTGTAGAGCCCCAACTCGACAAGCTGGGCGGCAAGCAAGTCGGTCACACGCGTCGGCCACTCGATATCGCAGATTGCGGTGATGGCACGGCTGAGCACCTCGAGCGACGTGCCACCGTAGGGGTTGGAGGAATGCCCGCCCGCACTCTTTGTCTTGAGCACAATGTCGGCATAACCTTTCTCAGCCAGGTCGGCGTGCATGAGCCAACCCTCGCCCGCGCTGTACTCGGCAGCCGGAGCGATGCGGTAATCGCCCTCGTCGATCAGGTACTCAAGCTCAATGCCGCGCTCCTCGAGCACGCGGCCAATGGCACCCGCGCCGCACTGCGTGGTCTCCTCATCCTGGCCAAAGGCCAGCAGCAGGGTTCGTTCGTGTTGCCAGCCGTGCGCCAGCGCATACTCAACGGCCTCCAGGATGCCTGCGACCTGGTCTTTCATATCGATGGCGCCGCGACCCCAAATATAGGTGTCGTCCACGTGCCCGCTAAAGGGATTGTGCGTCCAGTCTGTCTCGGTGCCCGGCACCACGGGAACCACGTCCATGTGGCCCATGAGCATGACCGGCTTGAGGGCGGGGTCGATGCCGGCAAGCGTCACGAGCAGCGAATGGTCGATGAGCTCGACCTCGCCCGCCGCAAACACGCGCGGCCAGGCCTGCTGCATATAGGCGCGCAGGTCGGCAAACGCCTGCCAGTCCACCGTCTGGGCATCCATGCTCGAAATCGTCGGAAACGACAGCACGCGGCCCAGGCGCTCGCACGCGCCGACCTCGTCGATATCGGCAAAATCATCCTCGTGCGCAAAGAAGCGCCAAACCTCGGCCATGCCTTCCTCCAAAAACAACGTGGCAAAGAGGCGGTCCCTTTGCCACGTTCGCTTGCATTATTTGTCGTTGAGATAACGCGAGAGGAACTCGCGGGTGCGCTGGTGCTTAGGATTGCCAAAGAGCTCAGCCGGCGCGGCGTCCTCGAGCACCACGCCCTGGTCCATAAAGACCACGCGGTCGGACACGGTACGCGCGAAGGCCATCTCGTGGGTAACGACGACCATGGTCATGCCGTCGGCGGCGAGCTTGCGCATAACGTCGAGCACCTCGCCCACGATCTCGGGATCGAGCGCAGAGGTCGGCTCGTCAAACAGCATGATCTGCGGGTTCATGCACAGGGCGCGGGCGATGGCAACGCGCTGCTTTTGGCCACCGGACAGGCGACCAACCGCGGCATGGGCGAATTTTTCGAGTCCCACGCTCGCCAGATGCTCCATCGCGACCTGTTCGGCCTGATCTTTGCCCATCTTTTTGAGCGTGACGGGCGCGAGCGTGCAGTTGTCGAGCACATCCATGTTGTTGAACAGGTTAAAGCCCTGGAACACCATGCCGATGTCCTCGCGCAGTTTATTGATATTGCAGCGCTCGGCCGTGAGGTCCTGGCCGTGGAACCAGATGTGGCCCGCGTCCGGGGTCTCGAGCAGGTTGAGGCAGCGCAGGAAGGTCGATTTGCCCGAGCCCGAGGCGCCGATGATGGTGACGACCTCACCGGGATTGACAGCGAGGTCGATGCCCTTAAGCACCTCAAGCGAGCCAAAGCTCTTGCGCAGGCCCTCAACGCGGATGAGCGGCTCATTGGTCTGTGCGGCGGCCGCAACGCCGGTAATGGCGGTATCTGCCATGATGATTCTCCTCGTCTTAAGCCTAGTTAGAGCTGGGCAGCGTGGCAGGAGCCTCGGCGCCGAGCTTTTTGCCAAAGGCCTCGAGCAGGCGGCTCGCCACGAGCGTCAGGATCAGATAGACCACGAGCGCCACGCAGTAGACCTCCATCTGGCGGTAGTACACGCCGGCGACGGTGGTGGTGGCATACATGAGGTCG
Organism: Coriobacteriaceae bacterium; assembly: GCA_902399975.1. Taxonomy (GTDB): domain Bacteria; phylum Actinomycetota; class Coriobacteriia; order Coriobacteriales; family Coriobacteriaceae; genus Collinsella. The sequence goes on from CABOHA010000007.1 coordinate 23,090, forward strand.
AACACGCCGATGACCGAGAGCACCGACGAATCCTTGATGTTGATGATGAGCTCGTTGGTGAGCGCCGGGATCGCGTTTTTAATGCCCTGGGGGAACACGACCTTGCGCATGGCCTGCCACTGCGACAAGCCCAGCGAGCGCGCCGCCTCGGCCTGGCCGGGGTCGATCGACTCGATGCCGCCGCGCAGGACCTCCATCATGTAGGCGGTAGAGTTGAGCGAGATGGTGACAAGGCCGGCGGTGAAGGTGCTCCAAATCTGGTTGGCCTGGGCAGTCTCGAAGCCCATGCCGCGCAAAACGGTGAAGCCCGCGTAATAGATGAGCAGGCCCTGGACCATCATGGGCGTGCCGCGCACGATGGTGGAGTAGACGGTCGCAAAGCCGCGGCCGATGCTCTTAAAGAAGCGCACCAGGTCGTTGTCTACGCGGTCGAAGGTCTGAATACGCAGGAACACAAAGAGCAGCGCCAGGAAGAATGCGATGACGGTGCCGAAGGTGGCAAGCGCGATGGTGATCTCGATGCCACGGATGAAGAAGTCGCCGCTCTTGTAGGTCATGTAGACCAGGCTCGACAAAAAGTCGCTGGGGTTGGAGTCCGAGACAATGCTCACCTGCACCAGGTCGATAAACGACATGACGCAGCGGTCCACGAAAAAGATCACCGCGATGGCGACCACGACGTAGCTGCCCAGGCGTGCGCCACGGCGGCAACGCTCGGAGGCGAACGGCGACTTTTCGCGATAGTCGCTCCAGTGCATGAGCTTGGTGACCAGCGCCGCCGCCGACACGACGAGCCAGGCCCAAAGAATCGCCCAAAGGCAATCTTGGAACACGCCCGTGGGAGCCAGGAAGCTCAGCGGCGTGGGGTTGCGCTGGCTAAACGCCAGGCCGAGCGCCGCGATAACGCTCGTGCCCAGGTATACATAACGGTGGTCGGCCTTGATAAAGGAGACCAGGCGATTGATAGTTTTCATGCTGCCTCCCTATGCCGGCTGACGGTCGAGGCACGCGTCCCACATTTGGTCGCGCTCCTCTTGGCTAATGCCCTTGAGTGTCTTGTCGATGAGCTTAAGCAGCTTGTCCGAGCCCTTGCGGCAGCCGACGTTTGCCGTAACCTCCTGCTTAAAGCCCTCGCCCTCGGCAAATTGAATCGGCACAATACCCGGGTTTTGGGCCATATAGCCCTTCTCATTCTCGGTGTTGTAGGTCACGGCGTCGCACGTGCCCTGCAGCAGGTTCGAAAACACCGTGGGAACCGAATCGACCGGGTTTTTGTGCACAACGCCCGGGATTTCGTCGATGACGGTATCGAGCATGGTGTCCTTTTGGCCGAGCACCGTGGCACCGCTAAAGTCGCTGAGCTTGGTGGCGTTTTGGTAGGGCGAGCCCTCTTTTACGAACAGGCCAAAGTAGCCAATGAAGTACGGGTCGGAAAAGCCGACGGACTCCTCGCGCTCGGGCGTGGCGCTCATACCGGCAATGATGAGGTCGATCTGGCCGTTGTTGAGCGAATCGATAAGGCCCGAAAAGCTCTGCTTGACGGCGACGGGCTCGCCGCCGAGAGCCTTGCAGACGATCTTGGCGATCTGCACGTCGTAGCCATCGGCATAGGCGCCCTGCACGTTGTCGATGGGGATCGTGAACTCGCTGGCCTCGGAGACCTGCCAGTTGTATGGAGCGTAGGCCGCTTCCATGCCAATGCGGATCTTGTCCTTGCCGATAACGGAATCGGACAGGTCGTCGCGACCGCCGCCCGTCGTGGGCTGGACCACCTTGAGCGTGGACGGGCGCTGGCAGCCGGCGAGCGCGCCGGCGACAACGGTTGCGCTCGCAGCGAGGGCGCTACCCAAAAAGATGCGACGGCTGCACACCGGCTGTGGATGCGCGTCGCGTTGATGGGGAGAATGCATAATCTGCCTTCCCTGTTGAATCGTATGCTGACGACTTAACAGGATATACGCCAGCGACCAGCAGCGCAGCACAAGCTCGAAAAATTAATAGACACACGGTAGTCATTGGGAGCGTCGATGTTTTGGCAATGCCAGCGGGCGCCACCCAGAGCGAACAAGTTAGCATGAAAAAGGCAAGGCATAGACCTTCTGGTCATGCCTTGCCTTTTGAATGACAAATTGTCGCTCTGGGTGGCGCGCAGCGTCGACCGGTCCGTCGTTCGTTAGAACGGCGGAACCTCTAGAGCAGGGTAACGCTAAAGCTGCGAACGTCCGTCTCACCCGGTGCCAAGGTAATGGTGTTGACCTTGTGCTCAAAGACGTCGTCCTCGGTGTCCATGGTGGTGTGGCCGGTCCAGGGCTCGAGCGCCACAAACGGGGCGTCGTTGGCGGCAGACCACACGCCGATGTACTTAAAGCCCTCAAAGTCGATCTTGACGCCGTGGGCCGACTTGCGGCCGCGCAGCGTGAGCGTGGAACCCGGGACATCGGTGAACATGATGGCGTCGTTATCGAAGCTGCGGTGCGTGATGGGCAGCACGTCCGAGTTATCGGGAGCCTTGTAGCTGCCCTCGAACGTCATAAGACCGTCGGGCGTGATGATGGGGGCCTCGTTAGTCCAAGCCTCGGTAAACGCCAGCTCGTAATCCTCGAACGCCTCGTCTTCGGCACCGGGGGCGGGCACGTTGAATGCAGGATGACCGCCCACCGAGAACGGCAGGGCCACGTCGCCGGTGTTGGTGACGGCAAAGGTCTGCGTGAGCGTGGCGTCGCCGGTCAGGGCATAGGTCATGTTGAGCTTAAAGTGGAACGGGAACGCCTTGAGCGACTCGGGCGTGTCAGTGATCTCGTACGTTACCGAGGAGCCGTCCTCCGAAACCTCGACCAACTTGTGCTCGACGATGCGAGCGAGTCCGTGGCGCGGCATCTCGCAGGTGCCGGCCGCAGATGTCGCCATGTTGTTGCGCAGCGATCCCACGATGGGGAACAGGATAGGCGCATGCTTGCCCCAAAAGGCCGGGTCGCCCTGCCACAGATACTCGTTGCCGTTGAGGGCAAGGCTCGTGAGCTGGGCGCCCATGGAATCGATGGCCGCGGTGAGGCCGCCGCGCTTGATGGTAGTGACGGTGGACATGCTACTTCCTCCAATAGTAAACAACGGTGTCGAGGGCTATTGTCCCACTCTTGGCGGCAAGGAGAAGCGACAGGCACAGTTATTGAACGATTGCGTAAAGGTCGAACCCGCCCTGCGGCGTGCTGTCGACCGTATCGGGCGCCTGTGAATTAAAACTCACCGGAACCATGCGCTTTGAGGCACGGTAACGCGTGCCGTCGGTGGCGACGGGCGGCTCATCGACCGTGAGCTCGTAGTCGCCGGGCTTGAGCTCGATGCCGTCACCTTCGGAATTAACGTATTGATACTCGTCGATTGCTTGTCCCTTGAGCGTGCGGCCCACGATATGGATGAGCATTTGGCTATCGCCGCGCGCGGTATCCCACGTCGCGCCGTCCTTAACCTCGACCGACACATGCACTGAGCGCGTGCGGCTGAGCGATTGCTCGACAGACATCTCGACCTTGGCGGCGTCTTTGCGCTGTTGCTCCACGTGGCTCCAGACATTTCCGATCGCCGCGCAAGCGATGACGCCGGCCATGAAGGCGATGAGGATGGGGCCGAGCGGCGAGCGGCGGCCCGCGTCTTCCTCGCGAGCCAAGTCGGGACGATGCGTGGGCGCGGGCGCTTGAGCGCCCTGCGAGGGCACGTCGAGAATGCTGAAGGATGCCGTGCTATCGGGGTCGATAGTGTGACGCGGCTGCGGGGTCTTTGCCGGCGAGATGGACATATCGGCCGGCTCACCCAGCGTGGCCGTGGCATCGGCCTTTGCCTCGTCAGCCTCAGCCTGGGCCCAGGCCTGCTCAAAGGTCAGGGGCTCGGCGGCATCGGAGGCGGCTTCAGGCTCGACACCGGTATCATTGCCGGACTCGTCCTCGTCGCTCGACACGTCACACGGCGCGGGCTCGTCCCACTCTTCGTCCGGAGCCTCGCCCTCGCTATACCACCATTCAAAGTTATCGATATCCATACGGGGCGCCCCTTAAGCCTCGCAAATAAACACTTGCTAGCCTTATACCCCCAGACGGTGCTGGAGCTCGCCGGCACAGACAGGAAAACCGTCACAACATTCGACGCTTTTCCTCGTTTTCGAGATTTTCATCGAATGTTGTGACGGTTTGGGCGACTGGCTGGCAGCGCAATGCGACAAAGGGACTGCCCCTTTGTCGCATTCTGTTAGAGTTGCAGGGATTGAATCCCGCTTATTCATGCGACATTGGAGTGACAACCTTGACCGCCGCAACCACGTCTAAAAGTAAGTCAACCGCCGCCGCGCTCTCCCCCGCGCGCACCAAGCTCTGCCTGGCGCTGCTCGTGCTGTTGGGATTCTCGCTCGGCTGCTCAGAGTTCGTGGTCATCGGCATCGAAAGCGACTTGGCAACGGAACTCGGCGTATCACTTGCCACTGCGGGCCAGCTCATCAGCGTGTTCGCGCTCGTCTACGCCATCGCCACGCCGGTGCTTGCGCTCAGCACGGGGCGATTCCGCCGCTACCAGTTGCTCGTGTACTACAGCATCGTCTTTGTGCTCGGCAACCTGGTCATGGCGTTGGCGCCCAACTTCCAGGTGCTCTTTATCTCGCGCATTGTCCTGGGATCCGTCTCGGGCGCGCTGCTCGCCGTGGGCGTGACGTACATCCCAGAGCTGCTGTCCCCGCAGCAAACTTCGCTTGCCATCTCGGTCGTGTACGGCGCGTTTTCCGTGGCGATGGTCTTTGTCACTTCGATCGGCAAGTTTGTGGCCGACACGCTCGATTGGCACGTGGCCATGTACGGTACGCTGACCTTTGCCGTTTTGATCTGCGGAGCGCTCGTGGCGTTTATGCCGCGCGCCGGACAGACCGACGAACCCGCTACCTTCCGCGAGCAGGCGGGTCTGCTACGCGAACCGAGCATCATCACCGGCATGCTTATCTTTTTGTTTGGCGTGGGCTCGGTCTATGTATTCTACGGCTACGTTACGCCTTATCTTGAGCAGGTGCTGGGTATGGGCACGGTCGAAGCCAGTACCACGCTTATGGCCTACGGCGTGTTCTGCCTGATCTCGAACATCCTGGGCGGATGGATCGACGCGCGTTTTGGCATGAAGGCACTGCTTGTGACGTTTGTGCTGCAGGCCGCGGCGTTACTCGGGCTGTTTGCCGTGGGCGGCACCATGCCGCTCGCGCTGGTCTTTGTCTTTAGCTTGGCGCTGCTCATGTACCTGTTCTCGGTGTCATGCATCACGCACTTTATGGACGTGGCTCGCAGCCGCCATCCCAAGTCGATGGTACTCGCAAGTTCGGTTGAGCCCATGGCGTTTAACGTCGGCATCTCGTTTGGCACCGCAGTGGGCGGCGCCGTGGTAAACGGAATTGGCATTGCGTACGTGGGTGCCGTGGGCGCCGCGTTCTCACTTGTGGCCTGGGCGCTCACGCTGGCGACGATTAAGTTGGCTCGCTGGGAGCGCAGGCGGGCGAGGGCGTAGAGCGAGGTTCCCTCTAAAACGCCTATCGTTCCGGTCGCGACGCTTACCTGACGACAGGCTAGGCCAGCTCCTTTAGCTGTGGTTCGATCTCATGTACTTCGAATGCACGATTTTCCAGTTTTCGTGTATATGAAGTACACGAAATGCGCGCGGGGCAACTCAAAGGCGGCGGAAGACGCATTGTCTGTCGCCGCCTTTTATACCGGATTTTATAGATATGTGGGGCGTTTACTCCATACCCAGCAGCTCGCGCATCTGAGTTGCGTAGTTAGATGCCATGTTACCGTAGACAATCTGCACGCCGCCGTTAACATGCACGATGCCACGCGCTTCGAGCTTTTCGGTAAACTCGGCGTCATCAACCACCTTGTCACAGTCATTGAGCTGGATGCGCAGACGGGTGAAGCAGGCCTCGACAGACTTAATATTGTTGTCGCCGCCCACTGCCTCAACGATGGCGGGAATGAGGTCGCTGATCACGGTCTTGGGAGCCTTTTCGGCCTCATCGTCGGACTCTTCCTCGCGGCCGGGGGTCTTAAGGTCCTTCTTAAGGATGATGAACTTGAAGACGAAGTAGTACACCACGAAGTAGATGGGGCCGAGGAACAGGATAACCTGCCAGTTGGAGCCCTTGGCTGCACCCATAATGCCGTTAAAGATCAACGACAAGAGCGGGCCGCCAAAGGATGCGGAACCGGCCACGTTGAACTGCAGGATATAGGTCAGCGCATAAGCAAGACCAGCCATGAGAGCGTGGAATACGTAGAGGATGGGCGCGATGAACAGGAAGGAGTACTCGAGCGGCTCGGTAATGCCGGAGAGGATGCAAGGCACCACGATGGCAATCATGAGCGCTGCGGTCTTCTTCTTGTTCTTGGGAAGCGCCGTCTTGTAGAAGGCGAGTGCAGCGCCGGGCAGGCCGAACATGGCGAAGATAACCTTGCCGTTCATGACAAAACGGCTGACCTCGATGTTAAACGGCGTGCTGGGAGAGCCCAGGATCGCGTTGTAGATATTGATAGCGCCCTGAACAGTCTGGCCGTCGATGGTCTCGACGCCACCAAGCGACGTGAAGAAGAACGGCAAATAGACAAAGTGATGCAGGCCAAAAGGCAGGAGCATGCGCTCGCCGGCGCCGTAGACAAATGCACCAAAGGCACCCGTAGTCTTGATGAACTCGGACAGCGCGCCGAGAGCGTTCTGAATAAACGGGAAAACAAAGGACATGACCAATGCGAGGATGCTGCATGAGAGCAGCGTCACCGCCGGGATAAAGCGCGTGCCGTTGAAGATGGAGAACACGGCAGGCAGCTCAATCTTGTAGTAACGGTTATGCAACCATGCGACGATTGCGCCCACCAGAAGACCGCCGATAACGCCCGTGTCGAGCGTGGTGATGCCGAGGATCGTGCTCTGGCCCGTCGTAAGATTCGCGGGATCGATAACGCCAGTCGCCGTAAGGAACGTGCCCATCACGGAATTCATGCACATGTAGCCCAAAAAGCCACAAAGCGCCGCGGTAGCCTTCTCGGACTTGGCGAAGCCATAGGCGAGACAAATCGAGAAGATAACCGGGATGTTGTTCATAACGATGCTGGCAGCGGCCTTGAGAATCGAAAAGAAGATCGCAAAGCCCGGAGCAGCAAGCCAGGGAACAGCTGCCGTAAGGGTGGGGCTGGTAAAGGCATTGCCAAAGCCCTGAAGGATGCCGGCGATTGGCAGGATCAAGACAGGCGTCATGAGGACTTTGCCCAGGCGCTGGAACTTTGCCAGCAGCTCATCTTTGTTCATGGGATACCCCTCTTAAAGAAACGGGGCGTGCAGCTCTACAGCCCACACGCCCCATAACAGTTATCAAGCGCTATGGAACTAACTACTTAAGCTCCGGCCAGTAATCCTTATTGGCCTCGATGAGCTTGTCGAGCACTTTGCGAGCCTTCTTGGCGTCACCGACCAGACGATTAAGCGTGAGTGCCTGCAGAGCCTTCTCGTAGGAGCCCTCCATCCAAGCCTCAACAGTCAGGCGCTCATAGGCGTACTGGTTCTCCATAAGGCCGCGATAGAAGGTACCGATCTTGCCAACAGCATAGGGCTGCGGGCCATTGGCGCCCACGCTTGCCGCAACCTCGACCATGGCGTCATCGGGCATACCCTCGATAATGCCGTTGTTGGGCACAATGACAATGAAAGTCTTGTTGGTGTTGCGATAAATGGCCGACGTGATTTCCACGATCATATCGCCATGAGCGTCGTTTTGCACAACCGAGGAGTTCTTTGCGGTGCCGACTTTGGCAACACGCTCGCACTCGGCGAACACGCGCTTCTCACGACCGTTGATAACCTCGTCGGAGCGAGTGTAGTCGGGGTCGAGGTGAACGACCTTGTACTCGGGATACAGATAGTACTGCAGATAAGTGTTGGGCAGATAGTCGGGGAAGTCCTCGAGCATGTCCTTGACCATGGCGTAGGTATCAAGCCAGGACTGGTCACGCTGCTCGGCATCGGCAGGAAGGAAGCCGTTCTTCTCCGTGTACTCCTTAATCTGCGGGACGAGGTCATGGCCCTCTTCATCGTAGATGTGCTTGAACCAACCGAAGTGATTGAGGCCGAAGTACACGGGCTCCGTCTTGCTCATATCGCGACCGAGCAGGCGACCGTAAGAGCGCATGAGGTTGACGGGCTGATCGCAGATGTTGAGGACGCGATGCTCATCGGGCAGGACGCGCTCGAGACCATATGCCACAATAGCAGCCGGGTTGGTGTAGTTGATAATCCACGCCTCCGGGCTATGAGCGCGAACGTCGTTGACGATCTCAACCATGTCATGCATGGAGCGCATACCGTAAGCCATGCCGCCAGGGCCCACCGTTTCCTGGCCGATGATTCCCATATGCAGCGGAATCTTCTCGTCCTTGCTACGCATCTCGTAGCCGCCGGTACGAATCTGGCAGAGCACAAAGTCGACGTCGGTGTAAGCCTCGTCCTTATCGGTGGTGTAACCAAACTCCACACCGGGCTCCTCCTCGGCGAAGAGGATCTTGCCAAACTCGCCGATCGGACGCTGACGCTCGGCATCGATGTCATAGAGCATCACGCGGTTCAGCGGCAGAATGTCCATGTGCTTGGTCAGGGCTTTAAGAATGCCAGGGCACCACGTGGAGCCGCCGCCAACGATCACAATATTGAGCTTATCCTTCATGTTCCGTCCCTCCAGGGTTGGCTGATCGGTGTTCTCGAAGACCTTGGGCTCCGCGGTTGTCCTCGGCTTGCTTCGTTTCGATTGATATTTTGCGACATAAGGTCATTTGCGAGTCCCCGTGTGAGCCAATGCGAAACGGGGACACATGATTTCGCTCACGACACAGATATGTGTAGGCAGACACGCACGTTTACCCAGTTCATGGGCAATTGGCGATCTTGACCGATTACCGATTTCTCACCTGGCTACACAAAGCGGTACCATATGTACGACGAGGTGCGAGGGGCTGGAACATCTTATGAAAGATCAAGCATCTTTTTATGATCATGTGCGGGCTGGCGAGAGCAAGCTCAACGATCTCGAAAGCGAGATCATGCGCTACATCATCGAGCTGCGTGATGATATTGACGATGTCACGCTTAAGAGCGTTGCTGAACGGTTCTTCGTCGCTCCCAATACAATCGTCAGGCTTGCTCATAAGCTTGGCTTCTCGGGGTTTACGGAGCTCAAACAATCGTATTCCGCCTCGCTCGACCGCAATCGATTCACAATCGAGACACTTCCGCTCGACACCCAGCTCGTACAAACAAAAGACCTGATTAACGACCGGGTCATCGACTCGGTTGTAAGCCTTATCCAGGACGCCTCGCATATCGTGTTCTTCTGCTCGGGCTTTTCGAAATACCCGTGCCTCGAGATGGCTGAAAAGCTCAAAATAATGGGCAAGAATACCGACACGCTTAGTGAACGCCACGTCATGAGGCATTACGCAGAACTCCTCGGCAAAAACGACCTGGTCTTCAGCGTTTCCGTAAGCGGCGAGACGCAGGTGTCTATTGACGCTACATCGATAGCCAAAACGCGCGGATGCAAGGTCGTCACACTCACCGGCTTTTCTCGAAATTCTCTCTCGAAACTAGCCGACTACCCTATCTACACCGTGCAAAAAGAAATCCGCTTGGGCAGCATGGACCTCGACAGTCGATTGATGTTCTATTACGTTTTCGAATTGATATTTGAGCGTTACTTCAAACTGGCCAAGAAATAAAACTCTGCATGCGCCCGGCTTCGACTCTTTAGCAGCCTTCTATATGAAAGGTATCGTTCTATGCAACGCATTCTTTTTATCTGCTATGGAAATATCTGCCGCTCGACGATGGCTGAGTCGGTGTTTACCGAGCTGGTGCACCGCGCCGGACGCGCGGACGAGTTTGTCATCGATTCCGCCGCGACCTCGACCGAGGAGATCGGCAACCCGCCACATCACGGTACCGTTGCCAAGCTACGCGAGGTTGGGATTCCCGTCGTCGCACATCGCGCACGTCAGGTGCGGCGCGCAGAGTATGGCAACTGGGATCGCATTGTTTATATGGATGCTGAGAACGCGCGCGGTCTGCGTCGCATCTTTGGCGACGACCCCGACGGCAAGATTACGCGCTTGCTCGATTGGACCGAGCGCCCCGGCGACGTGGCCGATCCCTGGTACACCGGCAACTTCGATGCCACCTACCGCGATGTGCTCGCCGGCTGCACTGCCATGCTCGAGCAGATGTAGGTTCGCGGGCGCACGAACCTCGCGAGCCGCGTCATCGGCATACAGATCGAGCGTGGATTTTCTCCCACTTTGAGCATTCAAGTGCGCTCTAGACGGGAGAAAATCCACGCTCATTATCTCGGATAGCGGATGCGACAAAGGCACTATCCCTTTGTCGCATCGGGGACTGTCCCTAGACCGGCTTGACCTCCAGCTTTATCCCCTCGGCACAGGAGTCACCCAAAACATCCGAAAGGGCCCAGGTCGCATATAGCGGCAAATAAAGAACAGCTCCGCTGCGTTCAACGTTGCCTCTCGAGAAAACAATCCCAAGCCTTACGCCATATTCGGCCGTATCAAGCACATGACCGAGCGCGGCGTGCGCGTGGTAATAGGAACCCGATTTAACCTCGATCGGAACAGCCGTTCCATCCGGTCCGTCGACCACAAAGTCCACTTCGCCGCGCTTCTTTGTCTGATAGTAGTAAAGCTGGCGATTTTGGGCAGTCAGCTGCTGGGCCACCACGTTTTCGTAAATACCGCCCAGATTGGGTTCCTTGCTATCAAGATACGCCGCCTGGGCGACGCCAACGGGGTAGCGCGCCATCAACATGCCCGTATCCGATTGGTATAGCTTGAACTGCGATGGCCGTGCCGTCTTGAGCAGGGGCGACTTTGGCTCGGTTACGATATCCGCCTTGAGAGCAACGCCGGCATCGACAAGCCAGACAAAATCTCGCTGGTACTTGTCGTAATGCGCCTTGAGGTCAATGGAATTGAGCACGAAGCGTTTGTTTTCGCCCTCGAGCATAATAGGGAGCTGATCGTAAATGCTCTGCACCTGAAGGGCTCGCCCGCTTGCATACATGGAGATATCCCGCCGGTACTGTTCGTTGAGCTCTGACTGTAGCTGACGAACAGAGGCAAGGTCGCCCCGCGTGTCAAGGAAACGCTGCACGACCTCTGGCATTCCACCGACAACGGTATAGGTCCTGAAGTTTGCCATCATCGCGTCGTGAATGTAATCAGGAATGGGCTTCTCGCTGATACACGCGTCGCGTATCGTTTGGCGAGCTCCCTCGCTCACCCCGATCGCCCAGCAAAACTCCTCGAAATCGAGCGGGAACATCCTAAGCTCGTGAACATATCCCACGGGATAGGACCTAACGACCTTGAACTGGGTCCCGAGCATTGACCCCGAAAACGCCCAGCGGCACCTCCCGTCCTCAACAAGGAACTTTGCCATCGTCATGATGTCGGGGGCCTCTTGGACCTCATCGATAAACACGAGCGTTTTGCCCGGTGCTATCGGCTTTCCCGAGAGAAGCGTCACCCTGCTGATGAAATCGTCGGCATCCCGTGCCTCGAGAAGAGCATCTTTTGCCTGGCGATTTTCCATGAGGTTGAGTTCGATGTAGATTGCATGGCTGGCTTTGCCAAATGCGCGAATCGAATAACTTTTGCCGATCTGGCGAGAACCCGTAATGAATAAGGCCTTTTGCTCGGCAGACTTCAGCCAACGCTCCAGCTCTGCCGCTATTTTCCTACGCAGCATAGGCTCTCCCCTCAGTGTCATCAAATGAAATGCAAGGTTTATATGCTTGATTATCGATGAAATGCAGAGTTTTTAGAACCTAATATCGGATGAAATGCAGAGATTTAGGATTATAGGCAAAAAAGAAGGGGCACCATCGGCGGATGCGACAAAGGGCCCGCCCCTTTGTCACATCCGGCTATTCGTCGACGATCTCGGCAAGCCAGACGTTGAGGGTGTCGACCTCGGGGCAGCAGAACTTTGCCGTACCAGGCTCGTTGCCAGGCACGGTTCCGCCATAGCGCAGGATATCGATATAGGGAAAGCCCACATGGCAGGCCATGGCGCACATCTTGCCGCGGTCTCGGTCGAAGTCAAAAACGTCGCCCGGCTTGTGACCATGGTGGCAGCGGCACGCACCTAGCTGGTCCACGCAGCTCACGCGGATACGCGGACGCTTGCCACGCGGCGCGCCGAGCGGCTTGTTCTCGCCCGCAGGCTTGACGCCGCCCTCGCCAGCATTACTCATGGTCGATCACGTCCAAGCAGGCCTCGATGGGCAGGCCGGCCGACTTGTCCTCTTGATCGGCATTGCGCTCGATAAGCTCAGCCACCACGCGCATGGCATCGGACGTCGCGCGCTGCAGACTCCAACCTGCCATAACGCGGCCGACGAGCACTGCCGAGAACGTGTCGCCCGTACCCGGGAAATAGACCGGAATGAGCTCAAAGGGAATCGTGAAGTACTCCCCCGCTACATGGTCGTAACCGATAACCGCGTTCGTGCCATTGACCACGGCGCTCGTAATGACCACCGACTTGGCACCCAACTCGCGCACGGCGTCCACAAGGGCGCGGGCCTCATCGGGCGTGATCTGCTCTGCAATAGGCGCATCGGCGAGCAGACAGGCCTCGGTGTAGTTGGGCACCGCGTAGTCTGCGCACTCCAGCAGGTGCCGCATGAGGCCAATCGTGGACTCGGGCACGCCGGCATAGAGCTTGCCGTTGTCACCCATGATGGGATCGACGAACACCTTGGTGCCCTTTTGCGCACGGCGGTGGCAAAAGTCCGAGATGATGCGCGTCTCTTCCTCGGTCACGATAAAGCCGGTCGAGATGGCGTCGAACTCAAAGCCGAGCTCCTCCCAGATAGCGAGGCTTTGACGCACGTACTCGGTGGTGTCGTGGATGTAGAACTTGGGGTAGTTGAGCGTGTCGGACACAAGTGCCGTCGGCAGATTGTGGATACGGTAACCCATGTGCGACAGCACCGGCAGCATGGCGGAAAGCGCGACCTTGCCGTAGCCGCACATATCGTTAATCAGCAGCAGCTGAGTATTCTTCATGAGGGTCTCCCTTGTTTCGGGCGCGGCGCGGCAGCGCCACAGTGCGACTAAGTGTAGCGCAGGGGACGTTGTGAGCGGAGTCGAGCGGTACGAAGGGCAAATTGTTGCGGAAAGGTTTCGGAAAATGATCCCTTTTTTCCTCCATCCCCAAGGGATCACATGCACCGAAGCAGACCGTGGCGGAATCACAGGTTGAGGACGGACAGCGAAAGCGTTCCTAAGCGAGCAAGGTGACGTGAAAGAGGAGGGCATAGGCCTTGTGGCCATGCCCGATGATTGAACGTCAGATTGCCGCTTAGGAACGCTTGCAGCGTCGAGCGGTTACGGCGTTTGGTAAAACGCCGTAACTTAATAAGTTTGGTACCTTGACATTGATTTCTCACGCTCCTAAATTGGTTAGGCACAAAACAATTCCTCTACCTAACTAAAGAAAGGAGCGGCACTAATTCATGTGCGATGAACCTCTTAACCTTTGTTCGCATGAGCCCGGCGGCGACCCGTCACAGCCGGCGGATGTACCCGAAGCGGTCAGCGCCGAAGACAAACTTGCCAAGCGCATCCTCAATAATCTGGGCTTTTGCGGCCATTACATGCATTTTCATGGCGGAGGCGTGTCCGGCAAGGCGCCCATCATCTGCCTGCTGGCCAAGCAACCCGGCGGCGAGATGTCGCAGCAGGAGCTCGGCATGCACTTTGACCTCAAGCCGGGATCGCTTTCCGAGATCCTGTCCAAGCTCGAGCTCAACGGCCTCATCGAGCGCAGCCGTAACCCCAAGGATCGACGGCAACTCACCATTCGCCTGACCGAAACCGGCCGGGAAAACGCCCGCATCGACCAGGCGGCCCGCATCCGCTTTAGAGAACGGGCCTTTAGCGCGCTCACCCACGACGAGCGCGAGGACCTCGCCGAAATGCTCGATAAAATCCGCGTAACCTGGGAGGAACTGGATGATTAAAACCCTCATGGGAAGCATCCGCGACTATATGAAAGTCACCGTTGCCACGCCGTTGCTCGTGCTTGGCGAGGTGCTCTGCGAGATGCTGATTCCATTTATCACCGCCAACCTGATCGACACCATCAAAGACGGCGCCACCGTAGCCGAGATGCTTCCCACCGCGGGCTTTTTGGTGCTCATCGCGCTGACGTCGCTTGCTTTTGGCGCCGCGGCCGGCGTCACCTGCAGCCATGCGAGCTGCGGGTTCGCCAAGAACCTGCGTCACGACCTGTTCTACAAGATCCAGACGTTCAGCTTTGCCAACATCGATGAGTTCTCGAGCTCCTCGCTCGTCACGCGCCTGACCACCGATATCAACAACGTGCAGCAGGCCTTTATGATGATCATCCGTATCGCCGTGCGCGCGCCGCTGGTCTTGATCTTCGCCTTTACCATGGCATTTATCATGGGCGGCAGCGTCGCCATGGTCTACCTGGTCATCATTCCGCTGCTGGGCTTTGGACTGTTCTTTATCATCTTTAAGGTGCGCCCCATCTTCTCGCGTGTGTTCCACAAGTACGACGCCCTTAACGAGTCCGTTGAGGAAAACGTCACCGGCATGCGCGTGGTCAAGAGCTATGTGCGCGAAGACTTTGAGAAGGAGAAGTTCGCGACCGCCGCACGCGACGTCCAGATGGACTTCACCCGCGCCGAGAAACTGCTCGCCTCTAACAACCCCATGATGAACATCTGCGTCAACGGCGCGTTTGTCGTCATCATCTACCTGGGCTCCAAGCTCATCATCACGAGCCAGGGCACGCTGTTCGACGTGGGCCAGCTCTCCTCGACCTTTACCTATGGTTTCCAGATTCTCATGAGCCTGATGCAGCTGTCGATGATCTTTGTCATGGTGACCATGGCCGACGAATCGGCACACCGCATTGCCGAGGTGCTGGCCGCCGAGCCCACGATCGCCGATCCCGCCGAGCCCGTGCTCGAGGTTGCCGACGGTTCCATCGACTTTGACCACGTGAGCTTTAAGTATTCCAAGCATGCGAAGCGCCAGGCGCTCGACGATATCGACCTGCACATTACGAGCGGCGAGACCATCGGCATCATCGGCGGCACCGGCTCGGCCAAGTCCACGCTCGTTAACCTCATCGCCCGCCTGTACGACACCACCGAAGGCGCTGTGCGCGTGGGCGGCGTGGACGTGCGCGACTACGACCTGGACGCGCTGCGTCACCAGGTCGCCATGGTGCTGCAGAAAAACGTGCTGTTTAGCGGCACCATCGCCGAGAACCTGCGTTGGGGCGACCCGAACGCCACCGACGAGGAAGTCCGCGAGGCAGCGCATCTGGCCTGCGCCGACGAGTTTGTCGACGGTTTCCCCAAGGGCTACGACACCTGGATCGAACAGGGCGGCTCTAATGTTTCGGGCGGTCAGAAGCAGCGCCTGTGCATTGCACGCGCCCTGCTGCGTCGCCCCAAGATCTTGATCCTGGACGACTCCACCAGCGCCGTCGACACCAAGACCGACGCAAAGATTCGCGCAGGTCTGGCAAGCTATCTGCCCAACACGACCAAGATCATCATCGCCCAGCGCATCAGCTCCGTGCAGGACGCAGACCGCATCATCGTCATGGAGGGCGGCCGTATCGCGCAGATCGGCAACCATGATGAGCTGCTCAAGACGAGCGAGATCTACCGCGAGACCTTTACCTCGCAGAACAAGATGAGCGCCGAGGGCGAAGGGGCCGTCGAGGCCGACACCGAGGCATCCGCAACGCAAGCTCAGACCCAGGAAGGAGGCGAGGCACATGAGTAAGGCAACGACCGCCGAGCGCGCGCTCAACCGCAAGGGCGGCACCATGTCGCGCCTCATCAAGACGCTCTTTGGCTTCTATCCCGTGCTTTTGCCCCTCGTCGTCGCCGGCGTGGTGCTCTGCGCCATCATCAACTCCATCGGCGCGACCTTCCTGCAGAGCGCCCTGCAGATTATTAGCGAATCGTGGCAGTCGGGCGATTGGGAAGCCGCACAGCCCAAGATCGCACAGCTCGTGACCACCCTCGCCTGCATCTACGGCGTCGGCGTCCTGTCCTCGCTCTTCTGGAACCGCGCCATGGCTATCGTCACGCAGGGCTCGCTCGAGAAGCTGCGCGAGATGATGTTCAACCGCATGCAGGACCTGCCGATCCGCTACTTCGACACGCACCAGCGCGGCGATATCATGAGCCACTACACCAACGACATCGACACGCTGCGTCAGATGATCAGCCAGTCGCTGCCCAACCTGCTCATGACGATCATCATCATCGTCACGGTGTTCTTTATCATGCTGTACTACAGCGTGTGGATGTGCTTGGTCATCATCGCCGGCGTCGCCTTTATGACCTTTATGACCAAGCTGCTCGGATCCAACTCCGCGCGCTTCTTCATTGCGCAGCAGACCGAGCTTGGCGTGGTCGAGGGCCATATCGAGGAGGTCATGAACGGCCAGAAGGTCGTCAAGGCGTTCTGCCACGAGTCTGCCGCCGAGGCCGATTTTGACGAGCGCAACGAAAAGCTCTTCGAGGTCTCCCAGAAGGCCAACATGTACGCCAACATCCTCATGCCCATCCTTATGAACCTGGGCAACCTGCTCTACGTGCTGGTGGCCCTTGCCGGCGGCATTTTCCTGGCGCTGGGCGTGCCCAACCTGAGCATCTCGGGCATGGCGCTGTCCATCGCCGTCGTGGTGCCGTTCCTCAACATGACCAAGCAGTTCTGCGGACAGATCGGCCAGATCTCGCAGCAGATCAACGCCGTGGTCATGGGCCTCGCCGGCGCCGACCGCATCTTTGAGCTCATCGACGAGAAGCCCGAGGCCGACGAAGGCTACGTGACGCTCGTCAACGCGCAGGTGAACCCCGAGACTTGGGAGTTCGAGGAGGCCGACCACCACACCGGCATGTGGGCATGGAAACACCCGCACCGCGCAACCGGCGAGATCGAGTACGTACCGCTGCGCGGCGACCTGGTCATGGACAACGTCGACTTTGGCTACACGCCCGACCACGAGGTACTGCACGGCGTGTCCGTGTTTGCCAAGCCGGGCCAGAAAGTCGCGTTTGTCGGCGCCACCGGTGCCGGTAAGACGACCATCACCAACCTCATCAACCGTTTCTATGACATCGCCGACGGCAAGATCCGCTACGACGGCATCAACGTCAACAAGATCCGCAAGGCCGATCTGCGCCGCTCGCTGGGCGTGGTGCTGCAGGACGTGAACCTGTTCACCGGCAGCGTGATGGATAACATCCGCTACGGCAACCTGGATGCCACCGACGAGGAGTGCATCGCGGCGGCCAAGCTTGCCGGCGCGGACGACTTTATCACACGCCTGCCCGACGGCTATGACACCATGCTCACCGGCAACGGCGCACAGCTGTCGCAGGGCCAGCGTCAGCTAATTTCGATCGCCCGCGCCGCCGTCGCCGATCCGCCGGCGATGATTCTAGACGAGGCCACGAGCTCCATCGACACCCGCACCGAGGCCATCGTGCAGGCGGGCATGGATAAGCTCATGGAGGGCCGCACGACGTTTGTCATCGCACACCGCCTGTCCACCGTGCGTAACTCCGACGCGATCATCTGTCTGGACCACGGCCGTATCATCGAGCGCGGCAACCACGACGAACTGATCGCCAAGCGCGGGTATTACTACCAGCTCTACACCGGAGCGTTTGAGCTGGAGTAGGACCGATTACTGACGGAGGGTGCCCCGGGGACGGGCGGGGTATTTCCTCCGTGCTCAAACATTCTCGCTGCGCTGCGAAACTGCGCGCGGAGGAAATACCCCGCCGCCCCGGGGCACCCTCCTGCGCGCAATCAGCCCGTTGTTTAAAACGGAATAAAGGTTAGTGAGGCCCTGGCCGTTTGGCCAGGGCCTCGTTTTGTGTAAGCTAGTTGAGGAGTTGGGCCATGGCGTTGACGAATTTTTGGACTTGGAGGGTGGGCTCGAGCGGGTAGTGCAAGAAGACCGGCACCTCGCGGCCGCATAGGAACGGCACGCCCACAAAGGCCGGGTGCACACCCGACCATGCGCCGCAGGTGAGCACCGCGTCGCCCTTTTCCTCGGCTTCGTTAAAGAGCGCAAAGTCGAAGCTATCCACGTCGATCACGTCCACGCCGCCGTCGGCCAAAAGGTCGATGCGCAGGCTGTCCATGGCGTCGTTGCCGTGGCGCAGTACGCGCAGACGCATACCCTCCAAGTCGGCGATCGAAATACGGTTCTTGCGTGCCAGCGGGCTCGTGCGCGGCAGGTCGATATAAAACGGCACGTTGACAATGCGGAGCTTTTGGCAGGCATCACCCCAGCGTGGGGTAGAAAAACTCGACTGCACCACATCCACCTCGCGCCCCAGACTGCGCATGACGGTCTCGCGCTCATCGTAAAGGTCCCCCACCGGCACAATCTCAAAACGCAAGCGCGGCTCCATGTCGTGCACCTGCGGCCACAGCGCGAGCGTTTGGCGCCCCGGGCACATCATCGACACGCCCAGGCGCACGGCACCGCCATCGCCCGCCGCGCGTCGGGCACGGCGCAACGCGTCCTCGGACTGCCGCATGATCGAACGCGCGTCGTCCACCAGCAGTGCGCCGGCCGGCGTCACTTTGACGCCCGAGTGCGAGCGTTCGAACAGCGTGATGCCGAACTCGGCCTCGAAGCCCGAAACCTGCTTGACGAGCGCCGGGGTCGACACGCGCAATTTTGCCGCCGCACGCGAGAAACTTCCCAGCTCCGCGGCGGCCGAAATAGCGTCAAGTCGTCGATCGTACACGTCAATCTCCCGTTTTCGCACGCGCGGGCCCACAGCGCCGCAGGGGGTCGTTTTCGCAGGTCATGCGCTCAATTAAGCATAAACTGCATCGCACAGTGTAAACCTATGATTAACGCCATTCTAACAAATATGCAATTCACCTGCGCAAATGCAAAGCATACGATAACCAGCGAAAACCACGTGGGTCGGTTAATGGGAGCGACCCACCGGGAGGCACAAGAAGGGAAGTTCCTATGAGCAATTGGCTTAAGCTCGAGGGCGATGTTTGCGCCGTGACCGGCGCGCTCGGCGGTATGGGCGTCGAGATTTGCCGCGAGTTCGCCCGCAACGGCGCCAACGTCGTCATGCTCGACCTGGACGAGGAGAAGGTCAAGGCCGCTGCCGCCGACCTTGCTGCCGAGTTTGGCATCCACGCCGAGGGTTACAAGATGAACGCCACCGACGAGGCCGAGGTTCAGGCTGCCGTCGACGCCACCATCGCCGACTTCGGCCGTGTCGACGTCCTCGTCAACACCGCCGGCATCCTGCGCTTCGCCGCCATGGAGGACCTGCCGCTGAGCGACTGGGAGCAGGTGCTCAACGTCAACCTCACCGGCTACTTCATCACCTCGCAGCGCTTTGGTCGCGAGATGATCAAGGCCGGCCAGGGCCGCCTGGTTCACATCTCCACCGTCGCCAGTCACTCCCCCGAAACGTTCTCGGGCGTGTACAGCTCCACCAAGGCGGGCGTCAACATGATGTCCAAGATGCTGGCTGCCGAGTGGGGTCCCTACGGCGTGCGCTCCAACTGCGTCGAGCCCTGCTTCGTCAAGACCCCCATGTCGGCGAGCTTTTACGCCGACCCCGAGGTCGAGAAGAGCCGCAGCCGCCTCATCGCCACGCGCCGCATCGGCGAGGTCAGCGATATCGCCAACGCAGTCATGTTCCTGGCGTCCAAGCGCTCGGACTTTACCACCGGCGACGCCATCAAGGTCGATGGCGGCTTCTCCAATATGATGGGCGACCTCACCGCCAAGCCCGGCGGTCGCCGAGCCTTTGCCGACAACTACCTCAAGAACAAGGGTGTCGAGCTTTGGTCCGATGAGTCCGGCGTCGCAAAGCCGACTGACCAGTAAACCAGCCCAACAGGGAGGCTCGCGGTGACGCCCGCTCCTCCCCGCATCGATTAGAAAGAGTCCAATGGCTTCCACCAACTCCAACAAGGGTCGCGCCGTCGTGCTTTCCGCCGCGTGCGTCACCATGTTCTTCATCAGCTCCATCGCGCTGTACTCCGTCGTGTCCAAGAACCTGCTCGCCGTCTATCCCGAGTGGTCCAGCGCTCTTACCTGGGCCTTCCCGGTCTTTCAGACCATCATGGCCGTGACGGGCATCTTCGCCGGCCGCATCTCCGATAAGATCGGCCCGCGCAACGTCGTGATCGCCGCCGCCGTGTGCTACGGCCTGGGCTGGTTCATGTCCGGCACCGTTACCGAGCCGTGGCAGTTCTACCTGTGGTTCTCGCTCGTCGCCGCCATCGGCAATGGCCTGGGCTACAACCCGGCGCTCACCACCGGCCAAAAGTGGTTCATCGACAAGAAGGGCCTCGCCTCCGGCATCACCCTGGCCGCTTCGACCGCCGGCCCCGCCGTGCTGTCCCCGGTGCTCGCCTCGCTGCTCATCCCGAGTCTGGGCATCTTTGGCGCCCTCAAGGCACTCGGCGTCATCTTCTTTGTGATGATCGCTGCCTCCGCCCTGTTCCTGAAGGCCCCCGAGGCCGGCTGGCTGCCCGAGGGCTTCGAGGCCCCCAAGGGCGGCGCGCACGCCGGCACCTTCGGTGACCTCACCCCGGGCGAGATGGTCAAGACCCCGCGCTTCTGGGTCCTCATCGTCACCTTCGCCTTTGCTGCCACTGCAGGCACCCTGCTTGTGGGCAAGGTTGCCTCCATCGCCGCCGTCCAGCTCTTCGCCGACCCCACGAGCGCCGCGGCCGTCGCCCTCGGTGGCGTGGTGGTCTCCGTCAACACCTGCGCCAACCTGGTCGGCCGTCTGTCCTTTGGCCAGATCATCGACAAGCTCGGCGCCTACAAGTCGCTGCTCATCAGCCTTGTCGTCACCATCGTCGCGCTCGTCATCATGTCGATGAGCTTTACGCAGAGCATGTTCTTTGTGGCGCTCGCCCTGCTCGGCTTTAGCTTTGGCGCCCTGCTCGTCATCTACCCGCCGCTCACCGGTGGCGCCTTTGGTACCAGCAACATCGGCGTCAACTACGGCATCATGTTCTTGGGCTACGCCGCTTCTACCTGGATCAGCCAGCCCATCACCGCCGTGCTGTATCACGCCGAAGCCGGCAGCGCCGCCTACCAGCAGTCCTTCTATGGCGCCATCGTGATCGCCGCCATCGCCGTCGTGCTCACCGTCTACATGATGGTCTCCGACAGCAAGAAAAAGTCCGCCTAGTTTTATCGATGTGACAAAGGGACAGCCCCTTTGTCACATTCCACCAGCCACCAGTATTAAGGAGTCGAAATGTCTGAGCTCAACCCCGTCCGCATTGCCGTCATCGGCGCCGGCGCCATGGGCCGCAACCACATCCGCTTTGTCACCGAGGAGCCCGAGGCCGAGCTCGTCGCCATCGCCGACGCCTTTGAGGGCGCCCGTGCCACGGCCGAGGCCGCCGGCGTGCCGTTCTTTACCGATCCCGCCCAGATGATGGACGAGGTCAAGCCCGAGGCCGTCATCATCGCCACCCCCAACGACTTGCACCTGGGCGTTGCCCGCGAGGCCATCAAGCGCAACATCGTACCGCTGGTCGAAAAGCCGATCTCCAACGACCTGGAGGATGCCCAGGCCTTCGCCGCCGAGGCCGAGACCGCCGGCGTGCCCGTGCTCGTGGGTCAGCACCGTCGTCACAACCCCTTCGTCAACAAGGCCAAGGAAATCATCGAGTCCGGCGAGCTGGGCAAGCTCACCGTGTCGAGCTTCCACTACATGATCTATAAGAATGACGAGTACTTTGACGTCGAGTGGCGCCGCAAGAAGGGTGCCGGCCCGATCCTGGTCAACCTGGTGCACGACGTCGACCTGCTCCGCTACCTGCTGGGCGAGCCCGTTGCCGTCCAGGGCATGCAGTCCAGCGCCGCCCGCGGTTTTGAGACCGAGGACTCCGCCGTGGTCAACGTCCGTTTTGCCGATGGCGCGCTCGCAAGCATGACCATCTCCGACGCCACCGCCAGCCCCTGGAACTGGGAGGCAACCGCTCGCGAGGATCCGCAGTATCGCCCCTTCGACGCCGATGCCTACTTTATTGGCGGTACCAAGGGCGCCCTTTCGCTACCCCGCCTGCACCAGTTCTCCTACGACGGTGCCTCCAACTGGCACAAGCCGCTGCAGATGGAGGTCCCGGCTGTGGACCCGGCGCTGCCGCACAAGATGCAGCTCAAGCACTTTGTGAAGGTCGTCCGCCGCGAGGTCAAGCCCGTCGTGACCCCCGCCGACAACGTCAAGACGCTCACGCTTCTCAACGCCATCAAGGAGGCCGCCGAGACCGGCCAGCTCGTCGAGCTGTAATGCCTTGAGAGCGGCCGCGGCAGAAACCCCATGCCGAGTCCCTCGGTCCGCCACAAATAAGCCCCTCTTCTTTGCCCCGCGAGCAGCCTCCTGCCCGCGGGGCATTTTGCTACGTTGCCAATGATTTTTCTGGGACGGGGGACTTTTTGCACCTCAGCTTGATTCGTTCGCCACGAAATGTGCCCATCTACTACGTTTAACCAATCACCCTCATCCATACCGAATTTCGCGAAATAAAAACCGCAGGTAGACGGGTTGCGCATTTTCGGAAAACCAGGGGATGGTCGACCCACACGGTTCAAACGTAGTAGATAGGCCGCTTTCGTGGTTCCGCGCCAAAACGGTCTTTTTTGAGCGAAGTGGCAGGTGGTATCCTTGGTAGCTCCGCGCTGCAAACGCACCTCAAACGCAAGGAGTCCCATGGATCTTATCGCCCAGCTCGCGCGCGAGCTCAACCTTAAGGCCGCCAACGTCGAGGCAGCCGTCAAGCTCATCGACGAGGGCAACACCATCCCCTTTATCTCGCGCTACCGCAAGGAAGCAACGGGCGGCATGGACGACGTTGCCCTGCGCGCGCTCGACGAGCGCCTGTCCTACCTGCGCAATCTTGAACAGCGTAAAGAGGACGTCATCCTGCTCATCGACGCCCAGGGCAAACTCACGCCCGAGCTCGAGCAGCAGATTCGCGAGGCCACACAGCTCCAGCGCGTCGAAGACCTCTACAAGCCCTACCGTAAAAAGCGCATGACCCGCGCGCAGAAGGCCCGCGAGGCAGGTCTGGAGCCGCTTGCCAACATGGTCATCATGCAGGCCTCGGCCAAGGGCAGCGCGCTCGACGCCGCCGCGGCATACGTCAACGAGGAGGCCGGCTTCGACACGCCCGAGAAGGCGCTCGCTGGCGCCGCTGACATCGTGGCCGAGACGGTAGCCGAGGACCCCGAGAACGTCGCCGACGTGCGCGCCTTTACGCAAAACACCGCCGACATCGTCGTCGAGGCAACCGACCCCGCCGAGAAGACCCCCTACGAGCCCTACTACAGCTATGACGAGCCGTTGCGCCGTATACCCAACCACCGCGTGCTGGCTATCGACCGCGGTGAGCGCGAGGGCAAGCTCCGCGTGCGCGTGAACGTCGACGGCGTTGCCGCCACGGCGCGCCTCAGCAGCCGTTGGCCCCGACGCCAGGGCGTGTTTGCTCCCATCTTCGATGCCGCCATCGCCGACGGCTACAAACGCCTCATGGCTCCCTCGCTGGAGCGCGAGGCCCGCGCCAAACTCACCGTTCGCGCCCAGACCGAGGCCATCAACGTCTTTGCCAAGAATCTCGAGGGCCTGCTCTCGGCGCGCCCCGTGCGCGGCGCCCGCGTACTCGCGCTCGACCCGGGCTACCGCACCGGCTGCAAGGTCGCCGTCATGGACGAGACCGGCAAGCTGCTCGACCACGGCGTGGTCTACCCCACCAAGCCGCGCCACGACGTCGCCGGCACCAAGCGCGAGCTCGCCCGCCTCGTCAAAAAGGACGGCGTCAACACCATCGTCATCGGCAACGGCACCGCCAGCCGCGAGACCGAGGAAGTCGTCTCGGAGTTCATTGCCGAGCAGGCGTCCAGCCTTCGCTACACCATCGTTAACGAGGCCGGCGCGTCGGTGTACTCCGCCTCCGAGCTCGCCAGCCAGGAATATCCTGACCTGGACGTCACCGTACGTGGCGCCATGAGCTTGGGCCGTCGCCTGCAGGACCCGCTGGCAGAGCTCGTCAAGATTCCGCCCCAGTCCATCGGCGTGGGCCAGTACCAACACGACCTTGACCAGGCCGAGCTCTCGCGCACCCTGGGCCACGTGGTGGAGGACGTCGTCAACCGCGTGGGCGTCGACGTCAACACCGCGAGCGCAAGCCTGCTGGGATACGTATCGGGCATCACGCCGAGCGTGGCAAAGAACATCGTGGCGTACCGCGAGGAAAACGGCGCCTTTACCGATCGCCGCCAGCTTAAGAAGGTCCCCAAACTTGGACCCAAGGCATATCTCAACGCCGCGGGCTTTTTGCGCATCAGCGGCGGTAAGAACCCGCTCGACGCGACAAGCGTCCACCCCGAGAGCTACGAGGTGGCCACGGCCGTCCTGGAGCGGGCCGGCGTTGCGGCAAGCGAGCTCAGCCGCGGCGGCGTGCCCGACATCGAGCGCCGTCTGGGCAGCATTTCGGCACTGGCAAGCGACCTGGACTGTGGCACCCTGACGCTCATCGACATTGTCAACGAGCTCAAGAAGCCCGGTCGCGACCCGCGCGACGACGCGCCCGAGGTGGTCTTTAGCCGCTCGGCACTTTCTATTGACGACCTGGAGCCCGGCATGGAGCTCAAGGGCACGGTGCGCAACGTCGTCGACTTTGGCGCCTTCGTCGACGTGGGCGTGCACCAGGACGGCCTCGTGCACATCTCCAAGCTGGCCAGCCGCTTCGTCAAGCACCCCAGCGACGTGGTGCGCGTCGGCGACACGGTGAAGGTATGGGTAGAAAAGGTCGATCGCGACCGCAAAAAGATCTCCCTCACCATGGTGCAGGGGAAGTAGAGCGCACAAAACATGCCACGAGCAGAGGGCCCGAACGTCTCAACGGACGTCCGGGCCCTCTTTTAGATATAGGTTAGAAGATTATTAGATTACAGATTAACCCATAAAGCGGGGCGAACGGCGAGGTCGAGGAAGGACAGGTGGTAGCCGCTGGAGACCACGTGGCCGTCCGCATTGACGCCGGCCGCGAGGTACGAGCCGTCACCCGGCGAGCGAAGCCACCAGATACACGGGCCGTTATCATCCAATGTCCAAGCACCGTTGCTCACGGCCTGCTGGGTCGGCATGCAGATGCGATCGTTGTCGGACTTGAAATATTTATTTGCCTCGTCGACAGAAAGCAGCGTAGGAGCGCCGTTAATCTCTTTCATCTCATCGCCCGTAAAGGCCTGGGAAGCGAAAACGTTCTCGAGCCATTTCTTGAGGTCTGAGGAGTTCCAGTCGTTGACGTCATCCTCATCCGCATTGAACGCATGGACATCAAGGGCCTTCTGGCTTACGACAAAGGCACGGTTGCCCTCGACCGCCAGGACGCGCCACTCAATGGGTTCCTTGCCGTTCGAGGTGTTGCCGTCTTGCTCGTAGGAGCCGAACTCAACCACGTCGCCCACCTGGCAGCCCTTGAAGGGGTTCTTGTTGAACGCGGGGACGACGACGAAGACGGCGATCAGCACAACGACGATGAAGGTGGCGGCGGCGCCGGCAATGAGGAGGGGCAGGGCATTCTTGCCGCCGGTCGCGGCAGGTTGCTGTACCCGGGCGACCCGTGGCGCGGGCGTATAGGCGTTCGCCGCCCGCGGCGCGGGCATGCCGGCGTTCGCGGCGAGCGGCGTGCCGCATGCGCCGCAGAACCTGGCCTCGTCAATGTTCTTGGTACCGCACTTGGGGCAGAACATGGAATCTCCTTCCTTTCGCTTTTCACACGTTAAGGCTAGGCCCAAGGCAACCAAACTTGTTGCGCAACATGTCCCGAAGGCGAAAAGTCCTGCGCGAGCGGAGGCACGGCCCCGCTGTCGTCGTCCACTCGCCCACGTCGGCAGCAAAAAGGCACCGCCCCATCAAAGAGACAGCACCGATCTGGGCTCGTGCGGTGCGAGTAAACCGCCCAAAGCAAGGGCCCCCCCCTCTCGCGACGTGCAAAATCGCGAGTATTCTGCAATTTCCGCCGCTCTGAACGCCCCACAGAGACAATAACGTCAAAAACAGCCCCCGTTTTAGCGTCGTCAGAGCCAAAACGGGGGCTGTTCCGTGCTTCAGCTAGCTGGTAAAAGCCTTTACCTTGCTGAATACTCTCAATTTTGCACGGCGCAGGCGGGGGTACCTTTGTCCACGGCAGAATATGGAAGCCAATCACCAACCTACCGGCAAGATCGTGTCGGCAGCCCCGGCCTTTCCTTTGCCTAGCGCGACCCTCGCAAAGCGCGTGAGCGATAGGGAAAGGAAAGGCCGGGGCGAACAACCCGCGGCGCAGCCAGTGTTCGCGTTACGGCAGGATATGGAAACCGAGCGCGGCGATATCCTTGGCAAAGCCGCGAACGGTGTCGAGCGAAACCTCGTACGGATCGCGGCCGATGTTCTTGCGCTTGGCCAGGATGCTGTTGGGCACCGTGATGATCTGGCAACCGCATCCTTCCGCCTGGTAAATATTGATAAGCTCACGCGTGGACGCCCACAGGACCTCGCAGTTGGGCTTGACGGCGGCCTTCTTGACCGACTCCGTCATAAATGGAATAGGATCGACGCCGGTGTCGGCGATACGGCCGGCAAAGAGCGAGATGATGGACGGCGTCTCGGCGTCAACGGCCTCGACCATCTCATCGACCTGCTCGGGCGTAAAAATGGTGGTGACGTTGGCCTTGATGCCGTCGGCCGAAAGCTTGCGGACCAGCTCGGCGGTGGACTCGCCCTTGGTGGTCACGCATGGAATCTTGACGTAGACGTTCTCGGCCCAGGTGGCGATCTCGCGCGCCTCGACCTCCATGGTCTCGACGTCGTCGGCAAAGACCTCAAACGACACGGATACATCGGTGATGTGGGCCAGGACCTCCTTGGCAAACGCGCGGTAATCCGTCACGCCGCCCTTCTTCATAAGGGACGGGTTGGTCGTGAAACCCTGAACGTTGCCGTTCTCGTACATGTCGAGCATGCCCTCGAGGTTTGCACCGTCAGCGAACACCTTGATTGCCATCTGCCTGATTCCTTTCGTTAGCATACGGCCGATAAACTGCTAAACACTTTACCTATGTTTATCAAGGCGTGAGCTGCGGGTTTTTATCTTCTCGGCGAACGGTATAAACACCTCAGTGTTTGGATTGATAAATCGATTGAGCATGCAAAAGCAAAGAGTCACAGTTTGAGCAAACGTCAGAAGGCGAGATTTATTAGATGAGGCCGAAATGCTGCATCGCTGT
This sequence comes from Coriobacteriaceae bacterium, assembly GCA_902399975.1. Taxonomy (GTDB): domain Bacteria; phylum Actinomycetota; class Coriobacteriia; order Coriobacteriales; family Coriobacteriaceae; genus Collinsella. Next base: position 50,516 of record CABOHA010000007.1, read on the forward strand.
GACGGTGCCATCGTGTGCGACATCGTCGGTCACGTAGTCGGCGAGCGCCTTGACCTCGGGCATGGCGTTGCCCATGGCCACGGCCGTCTCGACGGCAGTGAGCATGCCCAGGTCGTTGCCCGAATCGCCAAAGCCAAAGGTGCGCGCATTTCCCTCGCGGCCCAGATACTCCAGCGCTCGCGCCACACCCACGCCCTTGTCGATACCCTTGGGGCTCAGCTCGCGGTTCTGGCCGCCGGTATTGCACAGCTCAAAGTTGCGATCGATAAAGCCATCGTCGTTGGCTACGCGAGCCAGGTCGCTCGCGTTAATGCACACCTTGCCTACGCGCAAGCGGCCATCGATCCGCATTTCCTCGGCGCTATGCACCACAGAGGTGCCGATCAAAGACGACTGTTCAACGCCCGCGGGCTCCAGCGCAAAGGTCGCAGCATTGGCCTCGAAAAAGGCCTCGAATCCTGCCGCAACAATGCGACGCGCAAGCTCCTCGACAATACCCTCGTCAATGCAATCCTCGTGCACCACACGCCCCTCGACCTCGAGCGTGGCGCCCGCCATGGCAACGACGCCCGCGGGGTCGAGCGCACGCAAGCTGTCCGCGATGAGCCACAGGGGACGACCCGTGCAGATAAACGCCTTGTGCCCTGCGTCGCGCAGACGATGAAACGCCTCGATCGCCGTCTGCGAAGGGCGAACCGCCGAAAAGTCCTTATCGGTCATATCGTCGGGATCGAACGACGTCAGCGTGCCGTCCACGTCAAAAAAGAGCACGGCGGATTCGGGGCACGCATCAATCATATGGGTTCCTTTCGGGGGCGAGAGCAAACGAAGCATCCATCATATAATGGAGCGACGCAACCAGAGAGGTCACCCATGGAATTTTACGCAAGCTGCCCCGAGGGCTTTGAATCCGCACTCGCCGACGAGCTCAAGTGGCTCGGGCTTTCGCATGTCCGCCGCCTGAAGGGCCGCGCTACGTTTGAGGGCGAGCTCGAAGAAGGCTACCGTGCCTGCCTGTGGTCGCGCCTGGCCAGCCGCGTGTTTGTGGTGCTTGGGCGCTTTGAGGCGCAGGATGCCGATGAGTTGTACGACGGCGTTTACGACATTGCCTGGGAAAACATCGTCCGCGCCGGCGCCACCATTGCCATCACTGCCCGTGGTGTGACCGAGCAGCTGCGCAACACGCGCTTCTCGGCCCTGCGCGCCAAGGACGCATTGTGCGACCGCCTCGCCGAGACCACGGGCCGTCGCGCCGATGTCGATGCCGCCGACCCCGATGTCCACCTGCTGCTTTCGTTGCGTCAGCGCCGCGCGAGTATAAGCCTGGACCTTTCGGGCGACCCGCTATTCAAGCGCCTGCCGCCCGCCGCGACTCGAGCCGGCGAGGGCGCGCACGTGCTGCGCCCCGACTACGCCGCCCTGGTGCTTTCGCAGGTCGGCTGGACCGCGCTATGCGAGCGCGAGCTGACGGCCGACGATTACGAGAACGAGGCTCTGCCCACGCTGGTCGACGCCTCGTGCGCCGGCGGCGGTCTGCTGCTGGAGGCCGTGAACATTCTGACCGACCGCGCCCCGGGCGCCGCACGCGGGCGCTGGGGCTTTGAGGGCTGGCAGCTGCACGACGCCGCTCTGTGGGAGCAGCTGCTCGCCGAGGCACGCGAACGCGAGGCGGCGGCGCGCGAGCGCCAGGCGCGCATCGTGGCCGTGGACATCGACCCCGCCGCCCGCAAGACCGCCGAGCGCATGGTCAAGTGCGCCGGCTACAAGCGCTTTGTCGATTTTTGCGCCGCTAAGCCCGCCACCGTGCTGGACCATGCGGGTGCTGTCGCCGGCGTTGCCGTGGTCGCAGACACCACCGAGACGCCGCTTTCGCTCATGCACGACGCCATGACGCTGGTCGGCGAGCTGCGCCGCGCGCCCGAGCTCGCTACCGCACCGGTCGCCGCGCTCACTCGCGACGGCTTGCTGGCCCGCGCGCTCCACGCCGAGCCCGCGCGCTCCATCGCCGTCATGCCCAACAACGAAGAGGCGACCGTCGAAGTCTGGCCTTCGCTCGACCACGCCGCCGCAGCGTTTGAGGCTGCGACCAGTGCGGATACCGAGGCCGAGGTTGCGGATGCCAACGAAGTCAACGACAAAGCTGCCGCTTCCGCCATGCCCGAACCTGCCGCCACGCTCGACCTGGGCGACGGCAAGCCGCTGCCCGTGCTCATCCCCGAGTCCGGGCAGTTCGCCAACCGCCTGCGCAAGAATGCCCGTCTGCGCCGCAAGTGGGCCAAGCGCGAGGGCGTGAGCTGCTACCGCGTCTACGATGCCGACCTGCCCGATTACTCCGCCGCCATCGACCTGTACGAGGGCTGCCCGCAGACACCGGGCCGTTGGCTCGTCATCGCCGAATACGCCGCACCCAAGACCATCGACCCGGCGCTGGCCCAGGCCCGCATGCTCGATATCTTGGCCATCGCGCCGCGCATCCTGGATGTTCCGGCCGAGCACGTGCACGCCAAGGCACGCATGCGTTCGCGCGGCGGCTCGCAGTACGGCAAGCAGGGCGCCGGCAAGGGCGGCTCGGGCGAGCGCGCCAACATCGCGCGCCGTCGCCTGCCGCTCATCGAGGAAGGCGGTCTTACCTTTGCCGTCAACTTTGACGACTACCTGGACGTGGGCATCTTCTTGGACCACCGCGTCACGCGCGATCTGGTGCGCGAGCACGCCAAGCAGGCACGCCGCTTCCTCAACCTGTTCGCCTACACCGGCACCGCTACCTGCTATGCGGCCGACGGCGGCGTCGAGGAAACCGTGACGGTCGACCTCTCCAACACCTACCTGGACTGGGCCGAGCGCAACATGCGCCAGAACGGCTTTGTGGGATCGCAACACCACTTTGTGCGCGACGACGTGCTCGCCTGGATTCGCGACCAGCGCCAGACGCGCAACCGCTGGGACCTGATCTTTGTCGATCCGCCCACGTTTTCGAACTCGTCCAAGATGGGCCGCCGCACCTGGGATGTTCAGCGCGACCATGTTGAGCTTTTGGCCGGCGTATCGCGCCTGCTCGCACAGGGCGGCCATGCCATCTTTAGCTGCAACCTGCGAGGCTTCCGCCCCGAGACACGCAAGCTCGCACGCGCGGGCGTGGTGCTACAGGACATAACGGCGCAGACCATCCCCGAGGACTTCGCACGCAACCAGAAGGTGCACCATTGCTATATCGTGCGCCGCCTGCCCATCGAGGACGCCATGGCCGAGGTCGGCTTTAGCGCCGAGGAAATTGCCGAGCGAACCGAGGAGCTGCGCAACCCCGAGGCCCGCAAGCCCCGTGCGGCAGTACCCGCGCACGCGCAGGCCGGCAACGGCAAGTCCAACTTTGCCGGCAAACCCTCCCCCGCCGGCAAGCCCAAAAAGAAGAAGTTCTACGCCAGCAAGCCTAAGGGCAGATAACAAAGTTGCGGTGGAATACGGACTGTTTTGCCTGGAATTAGGCAAATTTAGACCGTATTTCACCGCAACTCATATTGGGATGGTGGTTGGCGATCTAGCCTTGGGTGACTAGGCGGTAGCCAATGCCTACATGGGTTTGGATGTAACGCGGATGCGCGGGGTCGGACTCGATCTTCTTGCGCAGCGTGCCCATAAAGACGCGTAGGCTCGCCAGGTCGCTCTTAGTCGCCGTGCCCCAAATCTCGTGCAGGATAAACTGGTGCGTCAGCACCTTGTCGGCGTTGTGTGCCAGCAGGCATAGGAGTTTGTACTCGATCGGCGTCAGATGCAGCTCCTCGCCATCCATCGTGGCGATGCCGGCATCAAAATCGATATGCAGCTCGCCGGTATCGAACGATCCCGCAGAGGCAACGCCGCCCGTTTGCGCATACGAAAGGCGCCTGAGCGTCGTGCGAATGCGCGCGAGCAGCTCCTCGACCGAAAACGGCTTGGTCAGGTAGTCGTCGGCGCCGGCATCGAGCGCGCGGATCTTGTCCGCGTCCTCGCTGCGTGCCGAGACCACGATGATCGGCATGCCCGACCACGCGCGCACCGACTCCACCACCTTGACGCCGTCCATATCGGGCAGGCCCAGATCGAGCAGCACAATGCTCGGCGCCTGCGACGAGGCGGCGGCAATGGCGGCATGGGCGGTCTCCACGGCCATATGGCGCAAGCCGTGTGCCTCGAGCGCGGCAACGATAAGGTTGCGGACGGCGGGATCGTCCTCAACGACCAAGATGAGCGGTTTTGCGGCAGAGTTCGGCACGGCGCTACTCCTTATCAAACGAAACATCGGCGGCGGGAAGCTCAATCGTAAAGACCGAACCGTGTGGATCCGCCGCGGCAACCTCTATGCTACCGCCATGTGCCAACATAATGGAGCGGCACAGGGATAGTCCCAAGCCCACACTGCGGCAGCTGTCGGCCAGGCCATGGTTGGCGGTGTAGAACGACTCAAAGATGCGCTCGCGGTCCTCGGGCGCAATGCCCGGGCCGTCGTCGGCGACCGAACACCTCACGCACCCGCCGTCGACGCTAATCGAAATCACGATATGCGAGCCCGCGGGCGTGTAGGTAATGGCGTTGTTCACCAGGTTTACCACCAGCTGCACCATCAGGCGCGCATCGACGTTGACGAGCGCCGGCTCATCGCACGCCACCACCTTAAGGTCGTGCTCGCGCACGGCCGGGTTTACGTGGCGCAGCGCCTCCTCGACGATATCGTCCATAAGCTCGAGCGTAGTCGACAGATGCATGCCGCCGCCCTCGAGCTTGGTGATGGCGAGCAGATTCTCGACGGTAGCGTTGAGCCATTGCGCGTCCGAGCGAATGGATAGGAGCATGCCGCGGCGCGTCTGGTCGTCAAGCACGGCCGTGCCGGTCGAGCCCTGGTCGAGCAGCACGTCGGCATTACCCGAAATGCTGGTAAGCGGCGTGCGCAGATCGTGCGAGATGGAGCGCAGCAAGTTGGCACGCAGCTGCTCGTTTTTAGCGAGCACCGCCGCTTCCTCGCGGGCCTCCATGGCGCGGGCGCGATCGAGCGCCAGCTCGCCTTCGCTCACGATGGCATCGGCAAGCGTCCGCTCCTCGGGCGTCAGCGCATCGGGCTCGGCGACAATGGCGAGCACCCCCACCACCGAGTCGGGATCACCCGCGCGCACCATGGTGTCGCCCGAGTGCACGGTCAGGTATATGCCAAAGAACGCCGAGCCGCCATAGGTGGCATCGAGCGGCGTTCCCACATAGGCGGATGCCGAGAGCCGTGGCGGCATCTGGGGCGCTAGCTGGTGCACCGGCGCGGCATCGCCCACGGCCGTGTACATCGTGCGCGGCAGCAGGTCATCGTCTTCCGGATCGGCGCTATACCACACGACCGGACAGTCCGAAAGACGCGCCAGTTGCGTTGCCATAGCATGCACAATCTGTTGCTGATCGCCGCACCGCTGCAGCATGCGGTTGGTCTCGAGCACCATCTGCGTGCGACGGTCGCTGGCGGCAGCCTGCGCCAAGGCGCGGCGCAGGGCCAGCGCAATCGAGCTCGACACGAGCGAGACCACAAACATGATAAAGAACATGCCGGGATAGACGCGGTCGATGAGCGACAACGAGTAGCGCGGGTCGACAAACAAATAGTTGTAGAGCGCCACGGCAGCAGCCGAGCTCAGCAGGCAATACAGGCGGCTCCAGGTAAAGAATGCGCACAGCTGCACGGCGAACACATAGACGATCATGATGCTCGGCGCGAGTCCCGGATGGTCGAGCAGCGCGCCCACAATCGTCGCCGCGGCCAGCAGCCCCGCCGATACGCAGGCGTCATACAGAGGGCTGCGACGCGTCAGCGTTGTGCGCCGCCACCAAAAGTTCTCGGCAATATCGCCGTCCGCATGGACGTCCATCAGCGCCCCGCCCCTCTCTCAAAAACAAAAACCACCACAAAGGGGACAGGCACCTTTGTGGTGGTGGCCTCCTTGTGGTGGTTTCAAGTGTATAGCCTTTGCAGCCCGCAGTCGCTAGACAAACAGCAGACGTCGACTACGGGCGCTCGTCGGGAGCCAGGCGCTGCATCTTGCTCACGGCCTTAAACTTGGTGAACAGCGGCACGTACTCAAAGCTCACGTTGGAGTTCTCCAGGCCGTACCAGCGCGCGGGGGTGCCGGCAGCGCGGCGGATGATGTACTTGAGCGTGATGGCCGTACGCTCGCTGGGCTCCACGTCGCTTTCGGGCGCCAGCAGCTTGCGGATCATGACGAACTTAAACGTACCGATGTTGCCCGGATCCTTGTAGACCGAGTAGTCGTGCGTCTGCGCCGGCAGCTCGCCGCTGGCAGCCAGGTCCTGAACAACCTGGCGCAGGTAAGCATTGACGCGCTGGTTGATCTTATAGCCCAGGTACAGATGCACGCGGAATACGTAGTCGGTGCCGAACGTCTCGACCGAGTAGGCAAAGGTATGCGGCTCGTCCATGGTCTCGACGTTCACGAACCACCAGGCACGAGCGCGCTTGGGGTGCTTGTCCAAAATCGAGTAGACGATATCGCGGTCGATATAGTCGGTGTTGGTGTCCTTGGTCAGGTACACGATGTTGTCGCTCACGAGCTCGTAGCGATCGTCGTCGCGCAGGCGCTTGAGCTGCGGCAGATAGCTGCGCAGCGGCAGCAGCGTAAACTGGCGCTGCTCAACCGCCGTGCCGTTGTACCAGCACACCATGATGCCCATGATGAGCGCGGCCATAAGGATGGTGAAATAGCCGCCGTGGAAGAACTTGGTGAGCGAGCTCACAAAGAAGAAGCCCTCGAGCATAAGGAAGAAGGCGGCAAAGATCCACGGCGCGACCTTGAGATTGCGCTCCACGTGCAGATAGAAGAAGAGCAGCATTGTCGTGCACATCATGGTCAGGGTAATGGCCAGGCCGTACGCGGCCTCCATGTGCGCCGAGTTCTGGAACAGCAGCACCACGACGACGCAGCCCACGAGCATGACGTTGTTGACCATGGGGATGTAGAGCTGGCCCTTGGTCTCGGCAGGATAGAAGACCTGCATATGCGGCATGAGGTCCAGGCGGCTGGCCTCGGACACCAGCGAGAATGCGCCGGTGATGAGCGCCTGCGAGGCGATGATGGCCGCGACGGTGGAAAGGCCGACGGCAAAGGGGCGCAGACCCGGGGCGAGCATCTGGTAGAAGGGGTTGAGGTCGGCGATACCCATGAGCTCCGGGTTGCCGGCGTTGTTGATAAGCCACGCGCCCTGGCCCATGTAGGACAGCAGCAGGCAGCACTTAACGAACGGCCAGGTGGCGTAGATGTTGCCGCGGCCCACATGGCCCATGTCGGAGTAGAGCGCCTCGGCACCGGTGGTGGCAAGGAAGCAGCTGCCCAGAATCATGATGCCCGCGTGGTTGTTGGGGCTCAGCAGAAAAGCGATGCCACGCAACGGGTTGAGGCACAGCAGCACCGCGGGATACTGGCAGACAAAGAACAGGCCCGTGCCGCCCAGGAACAAAAACCACAGCGTCATGATGGGGCCGAAGGCGTGACCGATCTTGGCCGTGCCGATGCGCTGCACCAAGAAGAGCGCGATGATGATGGCAAGCGTGATGGCGACGACACGACCCTGGTCGTCACCGAGCACGGCATGGACCGCCGGGATGGTGCGCAGGCCCTCGATGGCCGTGGTGACGGTAACGGCAGGCGTCAGGATGCCGTCGGCGAGGAGCGCCGCGCCGCCCAGCATGGCGGGGATGATGAGCCACTTGCCGCAGCGCTTGACCAGGCTGTACAGGGCAAAGATGCCGCCCTCGCCGTGGTTGTCGGCGCGCAGCGAGATCAGCACGTACTTGACGGTCGTCAGCAACGTGACCGTCCACACGACAAGGGAGAGCGCGCCGAGCACGAACTCCTGCGTGACGCTTCCGATGCCGCCGTTGCCAGCAACGAGCGCCTTGGTTACATACATGGGGCTGGTGCCGATATCGCCATACACCACGCCCAGCGTGACGAGCATCGCCGAGATGCTCACAGGAATCGCAGCGTGCGAGGCTACTTCCTTTGCCTTTTGTTCCATAAGCCGGTTTCCTCCCAATTTTAACGTTCGACGGGATTATAGGTAATCAGCCCATATTTTAATGGCACCGTTTTCCCAGCTAGATAAACATTTATGCGGCCTTTAGGCCACCGCGGCGATATGGAATGTGACAAAGGGACGCCCCTTTGTCACATTCGTCATTTTCCGAGCCAGTTTTTGAACCACCACTCCATGGAGCGGCTCATCTCGGTCATAAAGGGACTGGTGTGCTTGCGTGTGTAGATATCCACCACGCGCTCGCCCACCTCGCGGGCGTGCGGGCGAAACATCGCATCCATCTCGGCCACCTGCGCATCCATCGTCGCGGCGTCGGCGCGACAATAACGCTCCTCGTGCACCAGGTTCACCACGGGATGCGCGATTGCCGGGCGCTCCTTACGGGGCGTGCCGATGATGAGCATCGACAGCGGCATGGTATAGGCAGGCAAGTCCAGCAGTGCGGCAACTTCCTCGGCGTTCTCGACGATATCGCCGATATAGCAGCTCCCCAGCCCCAGGGCCTCGGCGGCAACCACGGCGTTTTGGGCGGCGATCACGGCGTCCTGGGCCGCGATGGCAAAGTCGCCCAAACCCGGCGCACGACGGGGCGACTTGCCCGTGCGCTCGACAAACTCGGGCTCAAAGCAACCCACATGCTCAAACAGATCGATCCACTTGGCATAGTCGACTACAAATATGAGTGCCCAGGGCGCCTTGGCGATCATGGGCTGATGATCGCACAGGTCGGCCAGGCGGTCCAATGTGGCCTGCTCACGAATGCTCACGATGGAATACATCATCATGGCGCCTGCCGACGGCGCACGGCTCGCCGCATGCAGAATCGCCGCCCGCTGTTCGTCGGTCACCGCCACGGGACGGTCATCGTCATCACGCGCGAAGGCACGCGTAGACGAGCGATGCTCCAAGATGTCCAGCACCGCGTTGCCCGTAGTCTCGACCGGATAGCCGTATGTATCCACGACCGCAGCTCCGTCGCTGCCCATGTCCGCCTTGCAAACCTGCTCGCTCATCGCCCTACCCTCGCCATTTCTTTAAGAAGCCTTTACGTTTCCGTGTAATTCCCGTCCATTATCGCGCAGGTCGCCGCTACATTGCGCAACACCGCCACGCACGCGCGTTATTATGGCTGGTTGTTGTGCGCAGTCACCAAATGCAGCGCATATCTTGGTAACAATCGGGTAAACCCCCGCTTTCGTAGGTTTTAGTTTGTGAGGAGTCTCAGCATGTTCGCTGCCGCCATCTCGCTCGTCGGTCTTGCGGCGACCGTCTACCTTGTCTTGCGCGAGGCCAAGGCCATTCGCGCTCAGTCGGGCACCGTTGCCAAAAGCGCTCTTGGATGGAGCGTCGCCTTCGGCCTGTTCCAGCTCTTTTTGACCATTTGGGGCGCCATTGGCCTCGTCGCCCAAAACGAGCCGCTCGCCTTTGTGATGCTCATCCTGACCAATGCCATCCTCACCGGCTGCGCTTGGGCCAGCATCGCCCGCGACCGTATCGCCCCGCGCGTCTTTGCGTTTGCCTCCGCCGACGCCCCCGCACCCACCGGCAAGCTCGCCCGCCTGCGCGGCGCCTTTGTAGGCAAGCCCCTCGTCGCCGCCGTGCTGTGCCTGCTGCTCGCCGGCGTCTTTGCGCTGCTGGGCATGGAGGTCTCGTCCAACCACGACTTTACCTGGGTCTACCCCCTGTGCATCCTGCTCGAGTGGGCCATTATCACCGTGCTCATGACCGGCTTGTTCTTCCTATTCCAGCGCCACGGCGCAGCTCCCGCGGTCCTGGCCTTTGCCCTCTTTGTCCTGGGCATTGCCGAGTTCTTCGTCATCACGTTTAAATCCATGCCCATCCAGCCGGGCGACCTTTCGGCCATCTCCACCGCCGCCGCGGTCGCCGGCAACGGCTACACCTTCTCCATCTCGCTGTTCTGCGTGCTGTCCATGGGCTTTGCCGCCATCGCCATGCTGCTATGCGAGTACGCCGGCATCGTGGCGCCGCATCGCCAGAAGGGCGCCCTCAATGCCAAGCGTATGCTGCTCACCAACCTGCTCGTCGCTGTGCTGTGTCTGGGCGGCGTGACCGCACATGTCACGCTCATCGACTACTACAACACTCTCGGCATCACCGTCTACACCTGGCGTCCGCTCGAGAGCTACTGGCGCGAGGGCTACCTGCCTGCCTTTATTAGTGCGGCGCAGTCCATCAAGCCGCCCAAACCCGCCGGCTACTCCGTCGACGATGCCAAGGCCACGCTCAAAAAGTACGCCAAGGCCTACGACAAGTCCGACGCGGCCAAGAGCGACGAGCGCGCCGCCGCAAAGGAGCAGTTCGACAGCGAGAAGCCCACGGTCATCGCCATCATGAACGAGACCTTCTCGGATCTGTCAATCTACCAGAACATGCGCGCCGGCTACGAGGGCCCGCAGTACTTTAAGAGCCTGTCCAACTGCCTCAGCCGTGGCAAGCTCTACGTGAGTGCCTACGGCGGCGGCACCGCCAATACCGAGTTTGAGTTTATGACCGGCAACTCCATGGCCAACCTGGGTTCGGGCGTGTACCCCTACACCATCTACAACATGGAGACGACCGGGAACCTGGCAGAGCAGTTCAAATCGCTCGGCTATTCCACCACGGCCATGCACCCCAACCACGCCACCAACTGGAACCGCGAGAACGTCTATAAGGACTTTGGCTTTGACCAGTTCCTGTCCATCAACGATTTCCAGGGCGCCGATACCCTGCGCGGCATGGTGACCGACCAGGCTACCTACGACAAGATTCTGGAGCTGCTCGACCAGAACGCCGACCCGCAGTTCATCTTCGATGTGACCATGCAGAACCACTCGGGCTACGACACGGGCCTGCTGCCGGCAGATAAGCAGATGCACCTCAACATCGACACGACCGATCTGGATGCCAAGACCGTCGAGGACGGCACGCTGTCCGATGTCGACGAGTACGTCTCGTGCATCGAGCAGTCCGACCAGGCGCTGCGCTACTTCCTCAACGCCTTGAGCAGGCTTGACCGCAAGGTGGTCGTGGTGTTCTGGGGCGACCATCAGCCGTTCTTCCCGTCCAAGTTCAACGATAAGTGGTTTACCGACGAGGACGACGCCACGCATCAGGAGCGCTTGTGGCAGACTGACTACATCATCTGGGCTAACTACGACGTTGCCGGTTGCGACCAGACGAGTGAGGTCGACGACCTGTCCACCAACTACCTGTCCACCCAGCTGATGCAGCTGATCGGCGCACCGCTGACCGACTACCAGAAGGCGCATATGACGCTGCGCGAGTCGCTGCCCGCCATCAACTCCGTGGGCTACGAGGACGCCAGCCTGCGCTGGGCGCTCTCCTCCAACGTCACCGGTGACGACGCCGCTGCCGCAGCCGCCACCAAGGCGCGCGAGGATTACGCCAAGATGCAGTATTACGAGATGTTCCGCGACGGCAAGAACGTGTACACCGAGCACTTCCAGACCGAGGCCAACGAGACCGACCCCAACCTGGCGCCGGGTACGACGAAGATCAAGTAACAGGGTCGGGGGCCCGAATCGGCGGCAGGCGGAGGCGCGGGAAAGGTCTGCTGCTCAAACAGTCCTGCGCAAGACGGGGGCCACATTAAGTGGCCCCCTTTGCG
>CABOHA010000008.1 GCA_902399975.1 Coriobacteriaceae bacterium
CTCTTCCGGAACCGCACCTCGCGGCCCGCGGGACCCAGCGCTCATGCGCGGTCCGGGCACGAGGATGCCCCCGAGTCGACTCCTCCTATGCGCCATGCGGCCCCCAGGGCACGTAGATGAGACCCAGGACACCGTAACGGTGGGCGCCGCCCACCGGTCAGCGGCCAGAGCATGGGGGGCACGCCCGGTCCCGTTCCGAACCCGGAAGCTAAGCCCCATCGCGCCGAGAGTACTGCGGGGCCAGCCCGTGGGAGGCCAGGGCGCCGCTGACCGGTGGACGGCACCGAGCCGTCATCGAACTTAGAAGGGGGGAGGCCTCGCGGCCTCCCCCTTTTTGCGTTAACACTTCAAAATATAGTCTCATTTCACCTGTAACCCGGTTGGACTTACGGGTGATGAGCTTTTATTTAAAGACAATACATCGAATCACAAGGGCAACCGCTATGACCACAATGATCAAAAGCAGGAATTGGAGTCGATGCTGTTTGCGTCGTTTACTTGATGAAACGAAGATCGTTTTCCCTTGTTTTGGCGTTTCGAGATAACGAGCCGAATGCGTTAAGGTTTGCTTGGGTCGAGGACCTCTTTGCTGCCGAGTTATGCGCGTTTCCGTCGGGTCGTCATTGATTGCGCTGTTTTTTGATAACGGTGCATCTTTCAGATATACGGGATCGCCCGATGCGACGCCCATATGCTTACGTCCCGTTTGGGTATCCTCGAGCGTTTGATATCGATTTCTCGTCACATACTCGGGCTCTGGATCATTAATGGGCTCTTGCGAGATGTGAGGGCGATGGAACCGTGGCGGCTGCGTGGAAGTATCTTCCCCCTGTGTCGGCATAAACATATTGTTTTGGTTTTGGTCGTCCATGATGCCCTTTAGCTCGTTACCAACAACGTGTACGCGCTCATTGTAAGCCCCTTGCTATTTGTAGCTGTGGACATACTCGTTATTTAAGCTCTGGTTCAAAGAACCTTAACCTTCCAAAAACCTGAGTCATATACACTTAGATATGCTTATGGTGCCTGACTCAAAAAACTTTATAGTCGGTGTATATATGAGCACCGGGTGGGCATATATAAGAGCGTCAAAAGAAGTCCCAGTCACCTAGAAGATGACTCGGCAGTCCTATAAAGGAGTGGTAAACATGGCAAGCATGGTTCCTTATCGTTCGGTTTTTGGCGTTCGTCCCTCTGCTAGCTCGCTGTTCGATCTGTTTGATGATATGAGTGACCTAGCGAACAGCTCGATTGCCTCAAAGGCGTTCCCCGTTGACGTTGAGGATAAGGGCGATGGCTATGAGGTCAAGGCTTATCTGACCGGCGTTGCCAAGGACGATATCGATGTCGAGCTTAACGAGGGCCGCCTGTCCATTAGCGTGAATGTCGAGGAAGACGAGGAGAACGAGGGCAAGAACTTCCTGCAGAAGGAGTTCAGTTCGTACAGCGCAACGCGTGGCGTGTATCTAAAGGACGCTTCGAGCGAGGGCCTCTCGGCTAAGTACGCTGACGGCATCCTTACCGTTACGGTTCCCAAGATCGTCGAGAAGAAGAACGTTACGAAGATTTCCATCGACTAACTTCGTTGGTGTTCTTCGCTATTAAAAGACAACAAAAGGGACTGGGAAGCGATTCCCGGCCCCTTTTGCTGTCTAGAACAGTCTATTGAATGGTTGCTGGCCGATGCTGGCTTGCGGGGCGTATCGAGAGTTTTCGCGATCCTTGGAGAAGGGTGGCGGAGCTGTCAACCTCGTCATCCAAGGTTGCGGCTAGAGCTTTGGCATAGCTTTTGACGGTAAGGCTCGGGCGATTGTTATCTTGGCTGATATGCATGGCAATGAGCTGTTCGGTGCGATCGGTAACGAGTTCGCGCGCGGCTTCGGCGGCTTGGTCGTTGGAGAGGTGCCCCCTTGCAGACAGGATGCGCTCCTGAAGAAAGCGGGGATATTCTCCCTCGCGCAGCATGGTCACATCGTGGTTGCTTTCGAGCGCGAGGACTCGACAATCTTTGAGGGTGTTCATGGCTTGGCTCGATAGCTCTCCGGTGTCGGTGGCAAAGCCGATAGAATCATCGAGGGTGTCGAATCGATAGCCGACTGGATTGATGACATCGTGTGATGTTGAGTAGGTTTGCACGTGGATGCCGGCAATGGATAGGGTGTCACCGGGATCGAACTCCTCGACAGACAGATACGAAAGATTTTCTTTGCTCGAAAGTGTGCCCCTGCTGGCATAGAGGGGGCCGTGCCAGTGCTTGCACCAGACATCGAGACCTTTGATGTGGTCGCTGTGCTCATGAGTGATGAGAAGAGCCGAGACGTTGACTGCCGAGAGCCCCAGTTCTGCCATGCGCTTTAATGTCTCGCGGCGAGAAAGACCGTCGTCAATCATGATGAGCCCTCGGGGGCCTTCGATGAGCGCGCAGTTGCCTTTTGAGCCGCTGCCAAGGATATGAAGGTGCAGAAGAGACATAATATTCCAAAGGATACAATGGGTGCGAACGAATAGAGGAGGAAGCAAATGCCAACGGTATCTCAGCATTATGGACACCATGCTGCATCGTGGGCTGATGATAGGGCCCTGGCAACGCGGCAGACGGCTGCCCCCGTGGTGCTCATGGTATCAGGTGGTGCGGACTCGACGGCATTGCTCCTTATGGCATGCACATCAAAGTTGGATATTCTGGATGGGCGTGGTGTGGCCCCCATCGCGCGCGAGCGACTGTACGTGCTGCATGTGAACCATCATCTGCGCGGCGAGGCATCCGATGGCGACGAGGCCTTTGTGCGCGGCCTATGCGCACAATATGGCTTGCCGCTGTGTGTTGAGCATGCCTATTTTGATGATGAATCGGGCAATATCGAGGCGGCTGCCCGCGAGGTGCGCTATGCCGCGGCGCGGAGGTATGTTCGCGAGCTCTGCGCCCAGACGGGGGCACCGCGAACGGCGGCTCGTATCTGCACTGCGCACACGTCTTCGGATCGCGCTGAAACGTTTTTGATGAACGCGATTAAGGGTTCGGGGCCCGCTGGCCTATCGAGCATTCCTCGCCGGAGGAATATCGTGGTGCGTCCCCTGCTCGACCTGACTCATGATGAGCTCGTGGGCTATTTGCAGGTGCATGGTCAGCCGTGGCGAGAGGACGAGAGCAACGAGGACGTGTCGTACTTGCGTAACTATGTGCGCCATCGAGTGATGCCGGTGGTGGCGCAGCGCAACGCGAGTGTCTGTAAGACGATTGGCGCCGCCTGCGAGATCTTGGGCGATGAGGACGCCTTTCTTTCCCAGCTTTCCGCACAGGCGTTTCGAAGCTGCCTGCGTAAGGAGGCGGCGGGTGCACTGGTTCTTGACGCTCGCCGACTGGCCGCGGCCGAGGTGGTGATTGCTCGGCGCATGGTGCGACTGGCAATTAAGCGTATCGACCCCGACGCTCGCCCGGAGATGCGGCATGTGGAGCGCGTGCTCGCCTGTGTCGCCGAAGGCTCGGGTTCGGTCACGCTGCCGGCGGGAATCGATGCGCGCGTGGAGTTTGGCATGCTGTCATTCAAGGCTCCGGCGGCGCGCGAGGGGTTAGTTGCCGATTGGGTCACCATTCCCGGTCGATTGCCGCTGGGGGCGGGCCGCGTTCTGGTGGCAGAGCCGATGGCCGTCGAGCCGGGGTGTGATATTGTGCGCCGTGCCCGCGAACTCGCGGGTGCCGGAGGGGCGGCCGCGATGGTGGATGCTGCGACGCTGGGCTTTGCCGATCGCGATAGCGAACGGATGCTCGCCGGCTCGTGCGGGGAGATTCCCGCCGAGGCGCGTTTGGCGCGTCTGTGGGTAGACGGTCCCGCGCCGGGGGATGTGATGTGTCCGTTGGGCATGAGTGGGCGAAGTAAGAAGGTATCCGACCTGCTCAACGAGGCTCGTATTCCCGTTTCTGAGCGCGCAGGCGTTCCTGTGGTGAGAACGGCTCCGGGAGGTGCCGTGGTATGGGTCGCAGGCGTTCGCACGGACGAGCGTTTTAAATGCACGGCCGCAACGCGCGTGGCATATCTGCTTCGTGTGGTCGATGCGGAGTAGCGTCCCACGCCAGCTATTCTGTGCGACGTTGACGGTATTCCCGCGCTGATGGCGTACGGGCTGGAAAATATACCCCGTGCGCTGCTAGAATGTGAAGTTCGCGTCCATACGGCGGTGTGTGGGCGATAAGCACAAGAAAGGGTTGTCATGGCTTCTCAACATCCGGATATCGAGAAGGTTCTGTTTACGCAGGAGGATATCGACGGTATCGTCTCTCGCCTAGGCGAGCAGATTACTCGCGACTACGCGGGTAAGGATCTGGTGCTGATTGCGGTCCTGCGCGGCGCCGTGGTCTTTATGGGCGACCTGATGCGCAAGATCGAGCTGCCGACCAACATCGATTTCATGGCTGTTTCGAGCTATGGCGACGGTGTGAAGTCCTCGGGTATCGTGCGTATCATTAAGGACCTGGATATCGACATCCGCGGTCGCGACGTGCTGATCGTCGAGGACATTCTGGACTCGGGCCTGACGCTCAAGTACCTGATGAAGAACCTCGAGAGCCGCAAGCCCGCTTCTCTGGAGGTTGCCGCCTTCCTGTGGAAGGACGTTGAGGACCGTACCTCGGCCGTCACGCCCAAGTATGTTGGAACCCATTGCCCCGATGCCTTTGTGGTGGGCTACGGCCTCGACTATGCCGAGCGCTATCGCAACCTTCCGTATCTGGGCATTTTGAAACCGGAGGTTTATTCGTAAGATGCCCGACGACCGTAACGATAACAATTCCCAGACTCCCCGGGAACCTAAGATCCCGGGGATGCCCGGAGGCAAGAAGCCCACGCGTACGGGCTGGCTGTATTTTATTTTGGCTTGCGCGCTTCTGGGCTATGCCTTCTTTAACATGGGCTCCGGCTTTGCCAATTCCAGCAATACCGTAAAGCTCGCGACGAGCGAGATGGTCAACGCCATTAAGCAGGATCGCGTCGAAGATTTGACCTATACGGTTCAAGACGGAAGCGTGGCGGGTCATTACTGGAAGACAAAAAAGGACAAGGGCGATACGAGCGAGCTCAAAAGCTTCTCCTCGACCTATGTCGGCTCCGATTCGCTTGCCGAGCTTATGGCGGAGCACCCCGATACCAAGTACATCGTCAACACCAACGATCCCGATTTTTGGGGCGACCTGGCGATGAGCGTGCTACCGACGATTGCCCTGATTGCCATCATGTTCTACTTTATGCGCCAGATGATGGGTGCCAACAACAGGAACATGCAGTTTGGCAAGACCAACGCCAAGACCAACGAGGCCACGCGCCCCAAGGTTAAGTTCGAGGACGTTGCCGGCGTGGACGAGGCGGTCGAGGAGCTCGAGGAGATCCGTGACTTTTTGAGCGATCCGGATCGCTATCGCAAGCTGGGCGCCAAGATCCCGCGTGGCGTGTTGCTGGTGGGCCCTCCGGGCACCGGTAAAACGCTGCTGGCCAAGGCCGTTGCCGGCGAGGCGGGCGTGCCGTTCTTTAGCATCTCGGGTTCCGACTTTGTCGAGATGTTCGTGGGTGTCGGCGCCAGCCGCGTGCGTGACCTCTTTAAGGAGGCCAAGTCCCAGGCCCCGTCGATCATCTTTATCGACGAGATCGATGCCGTGGGACGTCAGCGCGGAGCCGGTCTGGGCGGCGGTCACGACGAGCGCGAGCAGACGCTCAACCAGCTGCTGGTCGAGATGGACGGTTTTGAGGAAAGCGAGTCGGTCATCCTGATCGCCGCGACCAACCGTCCTGATATCCTGGATCCGGCATTGCTGCGTCCCGGTCGTTTTGACCGTCAGGTTACGGTCGACCGTCCGGATGTGAAGGGCCGCGAGCAGATCTTGCGCGTGCATGCCGAGAACAAGCCGATGGACGAGGACGTGAAGTTTGAGAAGCTCGCCCAGATGACCGTTGGCTTCACCGGCGCCGATCTGGCAAATCTGCTCAACGAGTCTGCGCTGCTGGCTGCCCGCCGCCATCGTTCCGTGATCTCGATGGACGAGGTCGAGGAGTCGATGGAGCGCGTGATTGCCGGTCCGCAGCGCAAGGGTCGTGTGATGACCGAAGCCGAGCGCACCACGATTGCCTACCACGAGAGCGGTCACGCCCTGGTGGGCCACATCCTGGAGCATTCCGATCCGGTTCATAAGATTTCGATTGTCAGCCGCGGCCAGGCTCTGGGCTACACGCTGCAGCTTCCGCAGGAGGATCACTTCCTTAAGACCAAGAACGAGATGCTCGACGAGCTCGCCGTGTTCTTGGGCGGTCGCGTTGCCGAGGAACTCATGTGCGACGACATCACGTCGGGCGCGAGCAACGATCTGGAGCGCGCGACCAAGATGGCGCGCGAGATGGTCACGCGCCTGGGCATGAGCGAGGAGCTTGGAACGCAGGTGTTTGGTGAGGCGCAGCATCAAGTATTCCTGGGCCGCGATTACGCCGATCACCAGGATTACTCCGAGGAGACGGCGCGCCGCATCGATATCGAGGTTCAGCGCATTATGCGCGAGGCCCAT
Organism: Coriobacteriaceae bacterium; assembly: GCA_902399975.1. Taxonomy (GTDB): domain Bacteria; phylum Actinomycetota; class Coriobacteriia; order Coriobacteriales; family Coriobacteriaceae; genus Collinsella. The sequence continues at coordinate 6,545 of CABOHA010000008.1, forward strand.
CGCCGTGCGGTCGAGATCCTGGATGCCCGCTGCGATCAGCTCGATCTGATGGCGAAGGTGCTGCTTGAGCGCGAGACCGTCGAGGGCGACGCCGTGAACGCCCTGCTCGACAACGAGTGGGACGCCTACCTTGAGCGCGAGGGCGATATCCTGGCTGCCAAGGAGGAGCGCAATGCCAAGGCGGCCGGCATGCCGACCAAGAAGCGCACGCCTCGCATGAGCGAGGAGGAGCTGGCGGCCGATGCCGCGGCTTTTGCGCAGGCGGCCATGCAGGAGGATGCCGAAGCCGCATCCGATGATGCTGGCGATGGCGATGCCGTCAATGCCGGTGCCGACACCGACGACGACAAATAGTCTTTGTGGCGAAAGCCTCTGCGGGGAAACCTGCGGAGGCTTTTTCTTCATTGATTGGGGACAGACTTAAATGAGCGTTTTCACGCATTTAAGTCTGTCCCCAATCAACATTGCTGCGGCGCTTTGCCCGACTAAAGCGTACAATAGCGCCTATGCGAAAGGGGAACAGATGATCAACGAAACTATGTATGCTCGCGGTGCGGAAAGCTCCATCATCCGTGAGATTTTTAGCTATGGCCTTGAGCGCAAGGCGCAAATCGGCGCGGAAAACGTGTTCGATTTTTCGCTGGGCAACCCGAGCGTTCCTGCTCCCGCTGCCGTCGCGGAGTCCATCAAAAAGGCGCTTGAACTGCCGAGTGACCAGCTGCACGGTTATACGCCCGCTCCGGGCCTGCCGCAATGTCGAGCCGCCGTGGCTGAGTCGCTTAACCGTCGATTCGGTACGAGCTATGAGGGCAAAGATGTCTTTATGACCGTGGGCGCGGCGGCTTCGCTCACCTGCACGCTCAATGCCGTTACGAACCCGGGTGGCGAGGTCATTGTTATCGCCCCGTACTTCCCGGAGTATCGCGTGTGGATTGAGAAGGCCGGCTGTACGTGTGTCGAGGCGCTCGCCGATGAAGATACGTTCCAGCTGAGCGTGGATAACGTGCTCAAGGCGATTACCGACAAGACAGCTGCCGTCATTATCGACTCACCGAATAACCCGACGGGCGCCGTGTATACGCGCGATACCCTGACGCGACTGGCCAATGTTTTACGCGAGGTCAACGCCAAGCGCGATCCCGAGAATCCGATCATGCTTATCTCGGATGAGCCGTATCGCGAGATTGTCTATGGCGCCGAGGTGCCTTGGGTGCCTTCGATCTACGAGCACACCATCGTGTGTTACTCGTATTCCAAGTCGCTTTCGCTACCGGGCGAGCGCGTCGGGTGGATCCTGGTTCCCAATACGAATCCTCAGGCAGCTCGTCTAATGCCCGCCGTTGCCGGTGCCGCCCGTACGCTGGGCTTCGTGTGCGCTCCGGCGCTCTTCCAGCGCGTGATTATCGATTGCATCGATGAACCGAGCGATGTCGAGGCCTATGCACGGAACCGCACGGCGCTCACCGATGCATTGGCGGAGTACGGCTACACCTATGTTGAGCCGGACGGTGCTTTCTACCTGTGGGTGAAGGCGCTCGAGCCCGATGCAAATGCATTTTGCGAGCGCGCGAAGAAGTACGAGCTGCTCGCGGTTCCCTCGGACAGCTTTGGTATGCCGGGCTGGTTCCGCCTTGGCTATTGTGTGAGTTACGAGACGATTATCAATTCGCTACCTGCCTGGAAGCAGCTGGCAGACGAGTATCGTTAAAAGCAAAGCGCTCTGCCTGTAATGTTTTACGTGAAACGGGGTTTGGTGTTAAACCGAACCCCGTTGTCATGTACGTTGTGTCGTTGGGATGGAGCGGTTTTACGACTATCGGAGGCTATGCGTACAATGAATATACGCGACGGCCATGCCGGATAAGGAGATCCGATGCCCTACCTGCTTTCCTGTGATATCCATACTCATACGATGTTCTCTGCGCATGCATATTCGACCATTGAGGAGAATGTGTACTGGGCGGCAGAGCGTGGCCTGCAGGTGCTCGGATCTGCCGACCATCTGAGCTCTATGGTTTCACCTTGCCCCAATGACCTGCGCAGTTACCAGTTCTTTATTAACCAGGATATCTGGCCGCGCATTTGGAGCGGCGTACTGGTGCTTCGCGGCGCCGAGGCCGATATCGTTTCGCTGGACGGCAGCTTGTTTGGCGAGGACATTCCCGTTTCGCTCGATATCGCCGGCGATTCGTATAGTCGTGAGCATTCGCTGTTCGATTTGGTTACGCGCAATTTGGATTATTTGGTTGCGAGTGTGCATAATCCGCAGCTCGCTGAAGGCGCGACGCTCGCCCAGACGACCGAGATGTATATCAATGCTCTGGAGCACCCCAAAGTGTTTATGCTGGGTCACACGGGTCGCTCGGGTGTTTCCTTTGATATCGATGAGGTGTTGTTGGCGGCAAAGGCCAAACACAAGATTATCGAGATTAACAACCATAGTCTTGAGCATGGTACCGATGCCGAGCATTGGGGCGCTTGCCGCAAGATTGCCGAGCGCTGCGCCGAACTGGGCGTGGGGATTGGCGTCTCGACCGACGCGCACATTGGTATGGCAATTGGCAAGCTCGACCAGGCGCGCAAGATGCTCGATGAGATTCACTTCCCGCTGGACCTGATCGTGACGCGCGATCGCGAGACGCTGCTGCGCGAGATGGCGGCAGCCGGCGTGTGTGACCTGCGCAAGAGCATGTAACGGGCTCATCTGCCCAACGAGAGGGGGCGGTCCAGACGGGCCGTCCCCTTCTTGTCCCAAAAATCTACCGGTGTTGGTTAGCGGCGCTCGAGGACCGCGACGGTCTCGGTGTGGTCGGTGTGAGGGAACATGTCGACCGGCGTGATCTTGAGCAGGCGATAACCTCCGTCGAGGAGCTGGTGTAGGTCGCGCTCTTGGGTCACGGGGTTGCAGCTGATATAGGTGATGCGGCGCGGCTTGAGTGCGCAAGCGGCTTCGAGAAACTCTGGTGTGGAGCCGGCGCGTGGCGGGTCGATGGAGAGAACGTCAACGCGCTCGTTGTTATCGGCGGCGTCCAGGATGTAATCGGTGGCGTCGTCGGCCATAAACCAAGCGCTGCGGGTGAGGCCGTTGAGCTCGGCATTGCGACGTGCGTCGGCAATGCCCGCCGGGTTGCGCTCCACGCCGAGCAGCATAATGCCGACGCCCCTGTCCTGAGCATCCTTCGCGGCGCACAGACCGATGGTGCCGCTGCCGCAGTAGGCATCCATAAGCACATCGCCCTGGCGCAGGTCCATGCCTTCGATGGCGAGCCGGTAGAGCAGTTCGGTCTGCTGCGGGTTGGTCTGGTAGAACGCGGTGGGGGAGATGTCGAACTCGCAGCCGAGCAGCTGGTCGCGCATGCACTCGGCGCCATAGACGATACGAGTCTCCTCACCCAAGATGGCGTTACCGGGACGGCCATTGATATTTTGGGCAACGGTGACGATATGCGGATCGAGTGCCGCGACGGTCTCAAAGAACTCCTGTGCATGCGGTAAGTCACGCTGGGCGGTCACGAGCGTAACCATGACCTGGTCGGTACGCCAACCGCAGCGGACGACGGCATAGCGAAGCAAACCAAGATGCTTGTCCTCATTAAAGGCGGGAATATGCAGCCGCTCAGCTTCGCGCGCGATGCCGTTGAGAATCTGACGGGCACCTGGCGCCTCGACAGGACACTCGGGTACGGCAACGATCTTGTGCGTGCCGCGCTCAAAGAAACCGCAACGGACAGCGCCCTCCTTGCCGGGAGCAAAGGGAGTGGCAGCCTTATGACGAAAGCCACGCGGCGCAGGATATTTACCCGGGTCGCCCAAGGTGACACCCATACCACGAATGGGATCGACAGCAATACCCTCGCGCTCGCAGAGCTCGGCAAACAGCTCTTCCATAGCAGCCTGCTTGGCCGCCAGCTGCTTCTTATAAGGACGATTGATCGCCGTGCATCCACCACAAGCCCGCATGATGGAACAAGGCGACTTGGGATCCACGGCCTTTCGCGCAGGCGAAACCGAATCTTTATGTGGGCGCTTGGTGCGAGTCTGAGATGCCTTGTCCTCGCTCCGACGAGAGCCGGGACGCTTGGCCTTAGCCTTACCCTTCGCATCCTGAGACGACTTGGATTTCTTAGAAGATTTTTTCTCCTCCGACCCTTCAGTCGCTTCGATCAAAGCACGACGAGCCCTACGCTCCGCACGAGATTCTGCCATGAATTAACCCCACTAATTTACAAATTGAAATCTGAAAGCATTGTACCGTGCCAAGCTAGCGGACGATATGCAAGCACCCATTTCATGTTAGTGATAAGCCCAACGACGTTTGCCCGCCGGGTGCCGGGGCTGGGGTTAAGTTTGTCGCGAGTTCCGCACGAACAGGAGAGCACTTAATGTGCTCTCCGTCGTGAGCAGGACTGTAGAGCAGCAAACTTAACCCCTGCCCCGGCACCCGGCGGGCAAATCCTCCCTTGTACTCTATCAAGGTAAAGTGTATGATGCTGAACGTTACATGATTCACTTTACTTAACTAAAGTGCCATCAAGGGGGAATACCATGAATACCGATATGTCTCGTCGTCAGTTTGTTGGTCTAGCCGGCTCGCTTGCCACGGTGCTTGGCCTTGGTCTCGTCGGCTGCGGCGGTGGTGCCGGCAAGGGCTCCGCTGCTGGCTCTGCCGCGGGCAAGGATGTGAAGGGCGCTGCGGAGTCCAAGAAGCTCGTCGTGGGCTTTGACAAGTCCTATCCTCCGTATGGCTTTGTGGGCGACGATGGCGAGTACACCGGCTTTGACCTCGACCTTGCCAAGGCCGTTGCCGATAAGCAAGGCTGGGAGGTCAAATACGAGGCTATCGACTGGGATGCCAAGGACACGCTGCTCAACTCGGGTGCCATCAACTGCATCTGGAACGGCTTTACCATGGAGGGCCGCGAGGACGACTACACGTTCTCCGAGTCTTACATGCTCAACGAGCAGGTGCTCGTGGTCAAGAAGGACGCGGGTATCAAGAGCTGGGACGATCTTGCCGGCAAGACCGTGATTACCCAGACTGATTCCGCCGCACAGGACGTGCTCGAGGGCGACCAGAAGGATCTGGCCGCGACGTTTGCCACGCTCGATACCATCGGTGAGTACAACACGGCGTTTATGCAGCTCGAGAGTGGTGCAGTCGATGCCGTTGCCTGTGACCTCTCGATCGCTCAGTATCAGCTTGCCGCCAAGCCCGATGCCTATACGCAGCTCGACAAGCCGTTGTCCAGCGAGCACTACGCCGTTGGCTTTAAGAAGGGCGACACCAAGTCCGCCGATGCCGTGACCGAGTCGCTCAAGGCGCTCTATGAGGACGGCACGGTCAAGGACCTGTGCGATAAGTACGCAAGCTATGGTCTATCCTTCGACAACTGGGTTCTCAAATAGCGGCTTTCCCAGGCACCCGATTTTGCCGTTCAAACCGTCGCTTGCGTACATTTAGTACGCGGCACTCCTCTTTCACGGCAAACTCGGGCACCTGAAAAACCCGCTTTAGCATTGGGTTCGCTGTTCCGTTACTGTGAAAGAGAGCTTGGGTTGTCTATTCAGGTCATGATGCAGATGCTTGGCCAGGGATTCTTGGTCAGTTTGCAGCTGTTTGTGCTGACGCTGCTGGGGTCGATTCCGCTGGGAATCCCCGTGGCGTTTATGCGCATGAGCAAAATTGCGCCGCTCCGCTGGATTGCGCGCATCTACATTTCGGTGATGCGCGGTACGCCGCTCATGTTGCAGATGTTTGCCATCTACTTTGCCCCGTACTACGTGTTTGGCATTTCGCTCACGCCCGATTCCAAGTGGACGGCGTGCGTCGTGGCGTTCATCATCAACTATGCCGGCTACTTTGCCGAGATCTATCGCTCGGGCCTGCAGTCCATTCCGCGCGGTCAATACGAGGCTGCCGAGGTGCTGGGCTACTCGCGCATGCAGACGTTTCTGTATATCGTGATGCCGCAGGTCGCCAAGCGCATTTTGCCGGCGATGGGCAACGAGATTATCACGCTGGTCAAGGATACGTCGCTGGCATTTGCCATTGGCGTGGGCGAGATGTTCTCGACGGCCAAGGCGCTGGTCGCCTCGCAGGTGAGCATGGTGCCGTTTGCAATTGCGGCGCTGATTTACTGGGTCTTTAACTTCGTCGTCGAGATGCTGCTGGGCGCTGCCGAAAAGCGACTTGACTACTACCACGACTAGCCTGTTCCGTCGTGCTTTTCAAACACATGGAGGTTCCCGTGTCCGGAACGGTAATGAATATAGCGAACGCACGCAAGGCGTTTGGCGGCAATGAGGTGCTCAAGGATATCTCGCTCGAGGTAAAGCGTGGCGAGGTCGTGGCGATTATCGGGCCTTCGGGCGGCGGTAAGTCCACGCTTCTGCGCTGTGCCACGCTGCTCGAGACGCTCGATGGTGGCTCGCTCTCGTTTGGCGACCTTGCCGTCGCGACGGATGCGGGTTCGGGCGCGGTGTACGCAAAGGGCGATGTACCTAAACAGGCGCGCTCGCGGTTTGGTCTGGTGTTTCAGAACTACAATCTGTTCCCACACTATACCGTGATGAAAAACATCACCGATGCACCGATCCGCGTGCTTAAGCGCCCGCGTGAGCAGGTGGAGGCCCGCGCACACGAGCTTATTGCACAGATGGGACTTACGGGTAACGAGAACAAGGTGCCCTGCGAGCTTTCGGGCGGTCAGCAGCAGCGCGTGAGTATTGCCCGCGCCTTGGCACTCGACCCGGAAATCTTGTTCTTTGACGAGCCGACCTCGGCGCTCGATCCCGAGCTAACGGCCGAGGTGCTGCGCGTCATTAAGGACCTCGCTGCGCAGAATATGACGATGGTGATCGTGACACACGCGATGCAGTTTGCCCGCGACGTTGCCGACCGCGTGGTCTTTATGGACGGCGGCCGCATTGTCGAAGAGGGTTCTGCCGAGCAGGTCATCGACCATCCACGCGAGCAGCGCACCCGTGAGTTCTTGAGCCGTATCGAGGGATAGGCTCAGGTATTTACTCAACCATTAATTGAGGCGAAGCCGCCGCAGGTCTTACGGTCTGTGGCGGCTTTTTGTTTGCATCGACGGGGTTCAATAAACGCCTCACATGCTTGTCTCTTCCTCTCGCCGCCTGTATTCATACGTGCGCCGAAAGGTATGCATGGACAGCCGCCCGTGAGGGTAGGGTGGTGGCATAGGACATTTGGAGGGTGAGTCGGCTCGGCTGCCGACCATGCTGCTCCCGGGACGGCACCGACCGCGAACCCTCCCCGTTGGCGTCGCGCATTGCGCGCGGCCCTGCAAGGAGGTCATCATGGGTGCTCCCAAGACCGGTAACGTAAGGAACGTGGTGCTCGTAGGCCAAGGCGGGGTGGGCAAGACTTCACTCGCCGAGGCCATGCTCCACCTTTCCGGCAAGACCGCCCGCCTGGGCGGCCACGACGGCACCAAGCCCACGCTCGACTATGACCCTGAAGAGGTCAAGCGTTCATTCTCCATCTCGACGACCATCGCGCCGATCGACTGGAAGGGCGCCCGCATCAACGTGCTCGATGCCCCGTGCTATCCCGATTTTATCGGCGACGCCTATGCCGCGATGAGCGTCTGCGAGACGGCTCTGTTTGTTGTCGACGCCGAGGCCGGCCCGCAGCCTACGACGGTTAAGCTCTGGTATGCCGCCGAGGACCTGCGCCTGGCGCGCGCGGTGTTCGTAAACCGTCTGTCGCGTTCCGAGGCCAGCTTTGCGACCACGATGGACCTGCTGCAGGAGCGCTTTGGTACGCGTCTGGGCGCCGTGACCCTTCCCTGGGGCGAGGGCGAGGACTTTGACGGCATTATCGACCTGGTGCGCATGAAGGCGCGCCATTGCAACGGCGCTGAAGCCGTTGAGTCGGAGATCCCCGAGGAGTATCGTGCCCAGGCCGAGGAGGCCCATGACCATCTGTGCGAGTTGGTGGCCGAGGCCGACGACGAACTGATGATGAAATACCTGGAAGGCGAGGAGACACTGACGCAGGAAGAGCTCGAGGGCCTGCTGTCGAAGGCGATTGCCGAGCGCATTTTTGTGCCGGTCTTTGCGGGCGATTGCATTAAGGAGCAGGGCGTCAACTCGCTGATGGACGACATCGCCACGTACTTCCCGGCGCCGACCGACTACGGCGAGATGCCGCTCATCGACGGCGACTCGCTCAAGATCTCGAGTGACGATGACCGTCCGGTGGCATTTGTGTTTAAGACCCTGGCCGATCCGCAACAGGGTCGCATCAGCTTTATCAAGGTGCTGACGGGCACGCTTGAGCCGGGCCTTGAGCTGATCAATGCGCGCACGCGCAAGGGCGAGCGTCTGGCTCACCTGTATGTGATGTGCGGTCGTGACATGACTGAGGTCGGCCACGCCTATGCCGGCGATATCATCGTGGCGCCCAAACTGGCTGCCGATACGGGCGACACGCTCTCGATTACCGGTAAGGTCGAGGCTGCGGCGTTTAAGTTCCCCAACTCGCAGTACCGTATTGCCATCGAGGCCGAGAATCGCGGCGACGAAGAGAAGCTCTACACGTTTATCGAGAAGGCCTGCAAGGCCGATCCGACCATGAGTATCGACCGCGACGAGGAGACCGGGCAGACCATCATCTCGGCGGTGGGCGAGGCGCAGGTTTCGGTGCTGCTCAACCGTTTGGAGGACCGTACCAAGGTTGTGGCAAAGAGCGTGCCGATCCGCATTCCGTATCGCGAGACCATCCGCCGCACGGCAAGCGCCCAGGGTCGCCACAAGAAGCAGACCGGCGGCGCCGGTCAGTACGGCGACTGCTGGCTGCGCGTGGAGCCGCTCATTGGGCCCGACGGCACGAGCGACGGCTATGAGTTTGTTGACGAGGTCGTGGGCGGCCGCATCCCGCGCTCGCTCATCCCCGCCGTGGACAAGGGTGTCCAGGAGACCATGAAGGACGGCATCATCGCTGGCTACCCGCTCACGGGCATTCGCGTGGCTGTGTACGACGGCTCGTATCACAGCGTCGACTCCAACGAGATGGCGTTCCGCGCGGCGGCTCGCATCGGCCTGCGCAAGGCGTGTGCCGATGCCGACCCGGTGGTGCTGGAGCCCATCGAGGAAATTACGGTGACTATCCCCGAGAGCTATGCCGGCGCCGTGATGGGCGACATCTCGGCCTCGCGCGGTCGCGTGACGGGTATGGAGACCGACGAGCGCGGCGATACCGTGGTCATTGCCCAGGCCCCGCTGGCCGAGCTGACGGATTACTCGACGCGTCTGCGCTCTATTACGCGCGGCACGGGCGACTTTACCATGGAGCCCGCAGGCTATGAGCAGGTGCCTTATGACGTGCAGGCCAAGCTGGTCGAGCGCTATGAGGAGGGCCGCGCTAAGTAGCGTGTGGCTTTGTCTGCAATGTAGGTGCTGACGAAAAGGCCGCCCTGGGTAACCGGGGCGGCCTTATTTGATCCCTTGGGGACGGAGGAAAACGGATCATTTTTTGGGTTACGGGCGGCGCGGTCGGCACTAGTCTCCGGATGCCTGGTTGCGGCCGGTGGCGTAGTCGATCTGCACGTGCGGCTGCAGGTTGTAGCAGTACACGTGGAAGCACAGGGTTTTGCCGTGGTCTTCGATCGATTGTGCTTCCAGACGAATGCCACGACAGACGAGCTCCTCCTCGTTGTACATAGGCGTGACGCGATAGAGCACGTGGTTGCCCGTGTCGCGGACGTAGTCGAGGATCTGCTCTTCAAACGGCAGCATGCCCGTCTCGTTGAGATAGCGCGTGCCGGTGAGGAGATTCTTGCGGTTGGCGTTTTCGCCGCAGAGTGACCAGGCGATGAGGTGGCAGCGGTTGTAGAGGCTCTGGCCTGGAATAAAGTCGTAGCGCTGCTGGTGCCAACCGGTAGGATGGATACGCGAGATATCGCCGCGCTTGCCCTGACCGAGCGATTCGGGGCCCACGCAGGCGAGCGCCTTGCGAGTGCGGCCCAGGCTGTCGAGCTTGGAGAATTTCTTAAAGCAGCCCTCTTCGGTGGCACGATCGTATTCATCGAGTGTGAATGACGGCGTGCCGAGCGGATGCGTGCCGTCGGCGCGGAGGGCAACGTAGGGGTTGCCGGCGTAGTCGGGAATGCTGCTGAGATATACACCGCGGGCGCGGTTGAGGTCGGGGTTTTCGACCTCGTCGATGGGGGTGGCGACGCTGTCCGCGGAAGCGTCATCGGTGTCGCTTGCGGCGGAATCGGGGCCATCGCCAGAGTCTTGGCTATTTTGAGAGTCCTCGGAGCTCGCTGTTCCCGATTCGAGCCGGGCGACCAAGTCCGCTTCGTCGTCGGTACGGCTGGGACTCTCGTTTTGCTTCTCGGCCAGAGCCGCTGCCTGCTCATCGCTTTGCGGTGATAACAGCTTGGGCGCTCCGTCGAGCGACCCTGTGAACAGCGCAAACCCCAGCACCACGGCGGTGCCGATGGAAAGTGCTTGCTTGTAGGCGGACTTGCGCGACATTGAGGCTCCTGGATGGACGGTTGGGAATCTACCAGTCTAGCAGGAGCCGGCAGAGGCCGTTCTGTCGAACAAATACTTAAGATTTGGGACAAACGCTACTGGTTCATTTGCTTCATATTTGACGTATGGCTAGATCGAGGTGGAGTCGAGCCAGTTGAGCTTGCACTCGAGAATGCGCTGCTCGCCGGGTTGGCTGCTGCCATCAAGCAAGGCGAGCAGCATCTCGGCCGCCTCCCTGCCTTCCTGGTCGACGGGCTCGATGATCGTGGAGACGGTCGGCGTGGTGAGGTTGGTCCAGTCTTCGCAGTTGAGTCCCAAAAGACCTATTTGCTGCGGAAGTAGATGGGCCATGGGTTGGAGGGCCTTGTAGACACGGGGAAGCGCCCATTGGTTTTGTACGAAGATGAGCGTGCGCTTGGCGGGGTTGAACTTGTATTTAAAGTATTCGGTGAGCTCGTTGATCGACGGCTTGTTGTGATCGATGGGGATGGCTTTGTAGAGCTGCCCATTCGCGGCCAATGCCTCGGCATATCCCTGAAAACGTTCCATGCGAGTGCGCATTTCGGTCATGTTGGCGGCGATGGAAAAGAAGTCTTCGTAGCCGGCGTCGAGAAGCGCCTGCGTGGCATTGTACACGCCGTCGTAGAGGTTGGTTTTGATCCAGCTGGTGCCTGGGCTGTAGATGGCCGCGTCAAAAAAGACGACGGGCTTGTCGGCGCGCTTGATGCGGTCGTGGACTGCCTTGAAATTTGCCGTGGGCTGGATGATAAAACCATCGACGCCCAGTGAGAGCATTTTGTCGACATACATGAGCTCGGTCTCGGGGTTAAAGTTGCTCGTACAAACGACCGTCTGGTAGCCCGCGGGGAGCATGACCTGCTCCATGCCGTTGAGGACGAGGCCCGCCCATTTGTTGGTGTTATCCAAGATGATGATGGCGATGACGTGGGTCTGCTTGCCGGTGAGCGTTTGCGCTTGGGCGTTGGGAACGTATCCGAGTTCCTTGATGACGCGCGCAATCTTTGCCTGCGTCTTCTCGCTAAGCTTTTCTCGTTTGTCGTTGAGGTAATACGAGACGCTTGCCGTCGAGGTTCCCGCCTCTCGAGCGACGTCTGCGATCGTAACGCGCTGTTTTGCCACAGCGACTCCTTCCGACAGATGAGCATTTTCCAACATGATGACTTTGAGTCTTGGTGAGGGATGCGCTTTGGTGAGCGACTTTTTCCTTTCATATGAGTATGCAACAAATGCGGTATATGGGTGGGGTCGAAATTTGTGACCGGCATGCGCATCTGCCGTCTACCGAGAAAATCAAATACTTCTTGACTTTTGAAATCGAGGGTAAAATCGCAGGATTCATTTTTAGTTAAACGCATAACTAAATAGCGTAACCAACGCTCTGACCTGCGCGTTTACCGAAATAAACTGGCATTAAGAAAAACGAGCACCTATATTGGTCTTGTCGAAAAGACAGCAAGTCCAAACGGCAGGGGATGCTCCGGAGGCCTCCGCAAACGGTGTCTTGCGCACGCAACTCTATGAAAAGAGGGAAGCAATGAAGATCGTAGGCGTTGCCGCCTGTACCGTGGGTATCGCCCACACGTATATGGCCCAGAAGGCGATTCAGGATGAATGCGCCGCTCGTGGCATCGAGTGCAAAGTCGAGGCTCAGGGTGGTCTGGGTATCGAGAATGAGCTCACGCAGGAAGACGTTGATTCCGCCGACCTGGTGCTCGAGTCCGTCGACGTGGGTGTCGAGAACGAGGACCGTTTTGAGCAAAAGATGGCTGAGGGCAAGTTCCTCAAGGTCGGCACCTCGGATGTAATCGCCGATCCGGTAAAGATTATCGACCAGGCTGTCGAGATCATCAAGGCGACGGGCGGTGCCGTTGACGCGTCCAAGGCCGAGGCCAAGGCAGAGAAGAAGGCCGTCTCCGCTGCCCCGCAGGCCCCGACACCGGCGTCCAAGCAGTCCATCTTTGCCGATCCTGGCAAGACGCTGCTCAATGCATTCAATACCGGTGTTTCCTATTTTATCCCCATCGTCGTTATCGGTGGCGTGTTCCTCGCCTTCTCGTTGGCATCCGGTACTGCCGGTGCTAGCGGTATGGAGGTCACCAACCCGTTGATGGTGAGTCTTAACACTATCGGCATGGCCGGCATCTCTATGATGATTCCGGTGCTTGCGGCATACATCGCCTACTCGATGGCCGGTAAGCCCGCACTTGCCCCCGGCTTCGTCTTGGGCTACTTGGTTAACAACGCCGTCGTCACCCCGAGCGGCAACAGCGTTTCGACCGGCTTCTTGGGCGCCATGATCATGGCTGTCATCTGCGGTTACTTTGTCCGCTGGATGAAGACCTGGAAGGTCAACAACACCATCCAGACCATCATGCCCATTCTGATCATCCCGATTCTGACCTCGCTCGTCCTGGGCATGGCTTACATCTACATCCTGGCCACGCCGCTTGGCTTTGTGATGGATTGGCTCACCAGCGTGCTCGGCAGCCTGCAGGGCGGCTCCGCCGTCGTCCTGGGCCTGGTCATTGGCGTTATGACCGCTTTCGATATGGGTGGCCCCATCAACAAGACCGCTTCGACCTTTACCATGGCCATCATGGCCTCCGGCATCTACGGCCCCAACGGTATGTTCCGCGTCGCCGTCGCCATTCCCCCGATTGCTTGCGGCCTCGCTGCGCTCATCGCCAAGAACAAGTTCGATGACGCTGACCGTCAGATGGGCATCTCTGCGCTGTTCATGGGCTGCATCGGTATTACCGAGGGCGCTATTCCCTTCGCGGTCAAGGATCTTGGCCACACCCTGCCCGGCATTTGCATCGGCTCTGCCGTGGGCGCGGCGCTTGCCGCCTTCCAGGGCATCGACTGCTATGTTCCGCATGGTGGCTTTATTGTCGCCCTGGCCACCAACAACGTCGCGCTGTTCTGCCTGGACATCGTGATTGGCTCCTTGGTCGCCGCTGCAATCCTGATTGCCATGAAGCCCACGCTCGATAAGCAGGCCAAGTAAACCTTTAAGGACTCCGGTTGTGCGGAGGGATGGATTTGACTCCGCACAACCGCCCCTACACAACAAAATCCATCCGCACTGATAGGGCCCACATCTGGGTCCCAGGGAACTTTTGTCAAAAATCCTCTGGAGAAGGAGAACAAAATGTCCAACCTCACCATCCGCCAGGCCGTTCAGGGCATGCTCAAGCTGCAGGACAGCGGCGATCACGCAACCATGGTCGGCATTGGCCCCATGAGCCCCAACCTGATTCAGGCCGTGTTCGAGCTTGCCAAGGACGAGGATTTCCCGCCCATGTTTATCGCTAGCCGCAACCAGGTCGATATGGACGAGATGGGCGCCGGCTACGTCAACGGTTGGGACCAGACGCGCTTTGCCGCCGACATTAAGAAGGTTGCCGACGAGGTGGGCTATACCGGTCCGTACTACCTGTGCCGCGATCACGGCGGTCCGTGGCAGCGCGACGAGGAGCGTAACGCCCACCTGCCCGAGGACGAGGCCATGGAGCTCGCCCGCAAGTCCTTTGTCGCCGACATGGAGGCAGGCTTTGACCTGCTGATGGTCGACCCCACCAAGGACCCCTATCAGATCGGCAAGGTTATTCCGCTCGACGTGGTGCTTCGCCGCACGATCGATCTTATCGACTATCTTGAGCAGTACCGTCGCGAGCATAACCTGCCCGAGGTTGCCTATGAGGTCGGTACCGAGGAGACCAATGGCGGCCTGACCTCCACCGACAAGTACGAGGAGTTCATTTCTCAGCTGCAGCCCGAGCTCGAGAAGCGCGGCTGCCCCATGCCCACCTTTATCGTCGGCCAGACCGGTACGCTCACCCGTTGGACCGAGCAGGTCGGTCATTACAACTTTAAGAATGCCCGCGAGCTCGCCGACATGGCCAAGCGCTACGGCGTGGGCCTGAAGGAGCACAACGCCGACTACCTGGACGACGCGACGCTGCTCGAGCACATCCCGGCACACGTGACCGCTTCCAATGTCGCCCCTCAGTACGGCACCGAGGAGACCCGCGCTTACCTCAAGCTCTGCGCTACCGAGCAGATTCTGGTCGACAACGGCCTGTGCGACGATCCCTCCGATCTGTATCACACGCTGCTGGTCAAGGCCATCAAGACCGAGCGCTGGCGCAAGTGGATGACCGGCGACGATGTCAACCTGCAGGTTGACGACATTCTGGCCGACGACGAGCTCAGCCTGAAGATTCTGGATGTCTCCGGCCACTACGCGTTCAACGATCCCGAGGTCAAGGAGCAGGTCGAGAAGCTCTATCGCAACCTCGCTGCCCAGGACATTGACGGCAAGCGCTTTGTGATCGAGCACATCAAGCGCCCGATCAAGCAGTACGTCGTCGGTCTTAACCTCAAGGGCGTCACGAGCCGCATCGAGAAGGCTCTCTAAGTAGCTTTTCCTACACGACGCCGGGCCTGGGGCATGTCCCAGCTGCAGGCCCGGCACATAGGACAAAGGGACATCCCCTTTGTCCTATTTTTTGAGTTTTGGATTCCTTAGAAGGAGTTTGCACCATGAAGTTCTTTATCGATACCGCCAACCTTGACGAGATCGCCGAGGCCAAGAGCTGGGGCTGCCTTGCCGGCGTCACCACCAACCCGTCCCTGTACGCCAAGACCGGCGGCAAGCTCGCCGACTTTGAGCCCCATATGCTCAAGATTGCCGAGCTCTGCGAGGGCCTGCCCGTGTCTGCTGAGTCCACCGCGACCACTGCCGAGGGCATGATCGAGGAGGGCAAGCGTCTTGCCGCCCTGGCTCCCAACATCGTGGTCAAGCTTCCCGTGTGCGAGGCCGGCCTCGCCGCCTGCCGCACCCTGGCCGATGCGGGCGTGCGCGTCAACATGACGCTTGTTTTCTCGCCGACGCAGGCCCTCATGGCCGCCAACGCCGGTGCCCGCTACATCAGCCCGTTTGTCGGCCGCTTTGACGACATCGCCGAGGACGGCATCTCGCAGCTCGACAATGTCGTGACATGCATCAAGAACTATGACTGGACCGGCAAGAACGTCGACGACACCGTCGAGATCATCACCGCTTCGGTCCGCACGCCCAACCACGTGACCCAGGCGGCTCTTCTTGGTGCCGACATCGCGACCGTGCCCATGGCCGCTCTCAAGAAGTGCCTGCATCACCCGCTGACCGACCAGGGCCTCGCCTCTTTTGAGGCTGACTGGCAGAAGGTCGTCGCTCAGGCTTAACGACTGGGTTGCCCTCGGCATCGCGCCATCCGGTGCCGGGGTTGTTCTCAAGAGAGGAATTCGTATGACCAACCAGGAGCTGGCGAAGGTCGCCAATGAGGTCAGGAAGGGTGTCGTGACTGCGGTTCACGCGGCCAAGTCGGGACATCCGGGTGGATCGCTCGGTGCAGCCGACATCATGACGTATCTGTACTTTGAGGAAATGAATATCGATCCTGCCGACCCTCACAAGGCCGATCGCGACCGCTTTGTGCTCTCCAAGGGTCACGCGGCGCCGGGCCTGTATTCGGTGTTGGCAAATCGCGGCTATTTTCCCGTCGAAGAGCTCGAGACGCTCCGCCATATTGGCAGCCGACTGCAGGGCCATCCCAACATGAACGATACCCCAGGCATCGATATGTCCACCGGCTCGCTCGGTCAGGGCATCTCTGCTGCAGTTGGAATGGCGCTTGCCGCTAAGCACTGGGGCGACAGCTACCGTGTCTACACGTTGCTGGGCGACGGTGAGTGCGAGGAAGGCCAGGTGTGGGAGGCGGCTATGTTTGCCGGCAACCATGCGCTCGACAATCTTGTTGCCGTCGTCGACCACAACGGCTTGCAGATTGACGGCACGATCGATGAAGTCAACTCGGCCATGCCGCTTGCCGACAAGTTCCGCGCCTTTAAGTGGCATGTGATAGAGCTAGCCGATGGCAACGACATGGCGCAGATTGAGGCGGCTTTCGCCGAAGCTCGCGAGGTGACCGGCGCGCCCGTCGCTATCATCGCCGAGACGGTGAAGGGCAAAGGCGTCTCCTTTATGGAGAACCAGGTTGGCTGGCATGGCAAGGCGCCCAATGACGAGCAGTTTGAGCAGGCCATGGCCGAGCTCGCGGCAGCAGGAGAGGAACTCTAATGGCAGAGGTCAAAAAAGTCGCCACGCGCGTAAGCTACGGCGAGGCACTCGTCGAGCTGGGCAATGAGCACGATGACTTTGTAGTGCTCGATGCCGACCTGGCTGCCGCTACGCAGACGGGTAAGTTTAAGACTGCCCATCCTGAGCGCTTTTACGATGCCGGCATCGCCGAGAGCAACCTGATGGGTCTTGCCGCCGGCATCGCGACCACGGGCCGCGTTGCTTTTGCGAGCACCTTTGCGATGTTTGCCGCCGGTCGCGCCTACGAGCAGGTCCGCAATTCCATTGGCTACCCGCACCTCAACGTCAAGATTGGCGCCACCCATGCCGGCATTTCGGTGGGCGAGGACGGCGCCACGCACCAGTGCTGCGAGGATATCGCACTCATGCGTACGATTCCGGGTATGACGGTGGTCGTTCCCGCCGACGATGTCGAGGCCCGCGCCTGTGTGCGCGCCGCCTATGAGTTTGAGGGGCCGGTCTACATGCGCTTCGGCCGCCTGGCAACACCGGTCATCAACGATCACGAGGACTACGAGTTCAAGATCGGCCGCGGTGTTGTTGTACGGGAGGGCTCTGATGTCACGATCGTCGCGTGCGGTCTCATGGTCGCTGAGGCACTCGCTGCTGCCGAGGCGCTCGCTGCCGACGGCATCGATGCTGAGGTCATCAACATGCATACGATCAAACCGCTCGATGAGCGTTTGGTGGTTGCCAGCGCCAAGAAGACCGGTCGCGTGGTCACCGCCGAGGAGCATTCGATTATCGGTGGTCTTGGCGAGGCCGTTGCCTCGGTGCTCGCGGAGCAGCATCCAGTGCCGATGCGTCGCGTCGGCGTGCGCGATGTGTACGGCGAGTCCGGCCCTGCGGTCGATTTGCTGCATAAGTACGGTTTGGACGCCGACGGCATCGAAGCTGCGGTCAGGTCCGTGTTGTAAGGAAGGCTTTCCATGGGGTTTGTATCTGCCAACCAAGTGACGATTGGCTACGCCGCCGCCTCGCGCGAGGACGCGCTGCATTATCTGTCCGAGCAGGCTGTTGAGCTTGGTTTTGCCGATGACGCGTCTGCTGTAGAGGCGGCTTTTATTGCTCGCGAAAACGAGGCCGAGACTGGCCTCGTCGCCGGTTTTGCCGTTCCGCATGCCAAGAGCGATGCGATCCATACGCCGGGCGTGGCCGTGCTCAAGCTGTCCGAGCCTGTTGAGTGGCCGAGCTTTGATGGCGTGCCCGTCGATGTGGCGCTCGCGCTGTACGTGCCCGCCGGCGAAGCGGGAACCACGCACCTGCGTCTGCTCTCCAAGGCCGCCGTGATGCTGATGGATGCTGGCTTCCGTGACAGGGTGCGCGAAAGCACCGATCCTGTCGAGATTGCCGAGCTCATCAACGCCGGGCTCGAGGGCTAGAACGGGCTCTCCGTTCCATTAATCGATCCTTCTCCAAGGAAAAGGGCCGCGACGCTATAGGCGTCGCGGCCCTGTCTGCGTTTCCCCAGATAAAACCTGCCAAAATAAACCTGTCCCTTTTCAGCAGGTTGGCGCGATATGATATATACGTTATATACAAGTTGGAAAGTGTGGTAGAGTGGCGGCAATACAAGCCGGCGAAGGGGACCGATATGATCAAGGCTGTCATTTTTGACATGGACGGAACGCTGGTCGATACCGAGCGTTTGGACATGAGCGCATGGAAGGTGGGCGCTGCCGAGCTGGGGATTGCGATTGATGATGCGCTGGTCCATCAGTTTATCGGTCGCTCGATGCCTGATGTCAGGGACATCCTTGAGGAGCATTACGGCAGCCGCGAAATCGTCGAGACGGTCGAAGCCCACTACAGGGATGCTCTCGACGAGATGGTCAAGACCGATCTGGAGCTTAAGGCCGGCGCCGCCGAGTGCCTGGACGAACTGCTGGCTGCGGGCTATCACGTGGGTCTTGCGACGTCGTCGCGCCGCGTTGCGGCCGAGCGCAACCTAAAGACGGTCGGCCTCTTTGACAAGTTTGAGACGGTGACCTGTAACGAGGATACCCTGAACGGCAAGCCCGATCCCGAGATCTACCTGCTCGCCTGCGAGCGCGCGGGCTTTGCTCCCGAGGAATGCGCCGTGGTCGAGGATTCTCGCAACGGCTGCGTCTCGGGCATCACGGCCGGCTGCCATGTGTTTGCCGTCCCCGATATCGTGCCGCTGCCGCAGGACGTGGCGGATGGCTGCGAGGCCGTGCTCGATACGCTGTTCGATCTGACAGCGGCGGTCAAGGCCGTGCGCTAAAGGTATGCGCCGAGGTTGATGGCGGTAGCTTCGGCGTGGCCCCGCTTGCGTTTCCCCAGATAAAACCTGCCAAAATAAACCTGTCCCTTTTTGGTAGGTTACTGGTTCATGTTGCCGTGGATGTAGGGGGTGACCTCGGGGGAGATATGGCCGCAGCCTAGGTTGCGCAGGGCAGATTCGATGGCGGCGGGAAGCGGGGCCTTGCCCTCGTCGTTGACCGCGGTGCTGCCGAGGGCGGCGATCTTGGCGACGTCTGCCGGCGCGGCCTCGATATGCATGCAGCCGCCGACGAGGCGTGCGCGGACCTGGTCCAGGCCAAGGTCGTGCAGGTAGTCCTCACAGGTGCGGATTACATCGACCTTCTCGCGCGTGAGCTCCTCGCCCGTGGGGACTCGCGTGGCCAGGCAGGCTCCTGCCGGCAGGTTCCAGACGGGGTATCCCCAGGCGCGTAGCAGCTCGCGCTCCTCGTCCTTGGTAAAGCCGACCTCCATAAGCGGCGAGCGCACGCCGAGCTCCTGGGCGGCGCGCATGCCGGGGCGGTAGTCGCCGCGGTCGCTTGCGTTGCTGCCGTCGATGACGGTGGGAAAACCCAGCGACCTGGCGTGGTTGACGATGGTGGTAAAGCCGGCGCGCTTGCAGTGGTAACAGCGGTCGGCGTCGTTGCAGGCTACCTGGGGGAGCTGCAGCTGATCGACCGAGAGGTTGAGCACGGGGAGCTTGAAATGCGGCCCCTCATCGGCCTGCCCGTCAACCGCCCGCTCAAACGAAGCCTGCTCGGGCGTGCCGATGAGCGGCGTGGTGAGGTGAACGAGAAGCGTGCTGGCGGGCATGATGCGGGCGCAGACTGCGGTCAAAAAGCTGCTGTCGACGCCACCGGAAAAGCCGATGGCGACGCGTCCGTATGCCAAAAGCAGCTGCTCGAGCGCTGTGAGTTTGTCCTGAAGCCCCTCTGCAGGTGCGGTGGTGTCTGAAAGCATGAATCGATCCTTGCCGTTGAGTACTCGGTCGAAAACTATAATCCTACCGAGCCGCTTGTCATAAGACTTCTATCTATGTAACGAAAGTGCAATATGCTATATACGTTATATACAAGTTTACAGGTGCGGTAAAGTTGCGGGAGTACAGCAGCGCGAAGAGATGGGGGACCGATATGATCAAGGCCGTTATTTTTGACATGGACGGAACGCTGGTCGACACCGAGCGTTTGGGTATCAAGGCGTGGAAGGCGGGCGCGGCCGAGCTGGGATTCGCGATTGATGATGCGCTGATCCATCAGTTTATCGGTCGTACGCTGCCCGATGTCATGGGCATCCTTGAGGAGCATTACGACAGCAGCGAAACCGCTGAGGCAATCTATCGTCGCCATAAGGAGATTCGCGACGAGATGGTCAAGACCGATCTGGAGCTTAAGGCTGGCGCTGCCGAGTGCCTGGACGAGCTGCTGGCTGCGGGCTATCACGTGGGCCTCGCGACGTCGTCGCGCCACGTTACCGCCGAGCGCAACCTTAAGACGGTCGGCCTCTTTGACAAGTTTGAGACGGTGACCTGCGGCGAGGACGTCGTGCACGGCAAGCCCGACCCCGAGATGTACCTGCTCGCCTGCGAGCGCGCGGGCTTTGCCCCCGAGGAGTGCGCCGTGGTCGAGGATTCCCGCAACGGCTGCGTCTCGGGCATCACGGCCGGTTGCCATGTGTTTGCCGTTCCCGACATCGTGCCGCTGCCGCAGGACGTGGTGGACGGCTGCGAGGCTGTGCTCGATACGCTGTTCGATCTGACGGCCGCGGTCAAGGTCGTGTGCTAAAGGTAGGCGCCCAGGTTGATGTCGGTTATTGGGGCCGCGGATGGGCCCGTCGGGTGCTGCTCGGCCTTTTGGGTGCTCACACGCTCGAGCAAGAAGGGGCGTACGAGCTCCTGACGGTTAATGTCCTCGGTGGCCGTGACCGTGGTGACGGTGCGCGCGGCGGAGCCGATGCGGACTCGTTTGGTCTTGGCGGCAGGTTTATCCTCGATTTGTTCCATGAGCAGCTGCACGCCCTTGCGGCCGATCTCGTAGCCCGGTGGTGCTACCGTGGTGAGGGGGACCGATCCGCTCCAGGCAAGCGGGTTGCCATCGCAGCCGGCAACAAGAATCTGGCCGGGGACGGAAATGCCTTTGTCGGTCAGCGCCGAGATAACGCCCGAGGCCAATACGTCGGTCAGGCCGATGACAAAATCGGGGCGCTCGTCAGCAGGGCGTTCGGCAATCTGGGTACCGATGCTGTAGCCGTCGGCTGCGGTATTCCACTCTCCGGCATCGATGACCTCAATTTTGATATCGGGATGCAGGGCAAGTGCCTTGTGGATGCCAAGGACGCGCAGGGTGAGCTGCATAAATGCCGCTCGGCCTACAACGACGATGCGGTGTGCGCCGCGGGCGATGGCTAGCTCGGCGATAATGCGCCCCTGTGCCTCGTTGTCGGCGGCCACGTAGTAACCGGGTTCTGAACAATGGACGTCCAGATGGACGATGGGGACGGGAATCTTGGTCATGGCGGGGTGCCAATCGGGGGACGCCATGGGCTGAACCATGACGCCGGACATCTGCGTGCCCATAAAATAGCGCAGGTAATGATCCTCGAGAATGTCGTCGTTATCGGCATTGGCGATGAGCAAGTCATAGCCGTGCTTGCGTGCCTCGTTGTGGGCACCGCTGGCAATCTGGAGCGAAAAGCCGTGGTCGAGACGGGGGAGGACCAGGCCAAAGGACTTGGTGGCGCCGCCCGCGAGCTGACGGGCGCTTTGGTTGGGCAGGTAGCCAAGGCGATTAATGGTCTCGTTGATGAGCTTAAGGGTTTCGGGGCGCAACTTTTCGGGGTGGTTGAGCGCGTTGGATACCGTGCCCAGCGAGACCCCTGCCTCGCGCGCGACGTCGCTGATTTTTACCTTTGCCATAGCGGCCCCTTTGATGCGTTTCAAGTACAAGCCAGATTGTAGCATCGCCCGCCCCTGGGGTGTCAAAACCTGCCAATTAGGGACAGGTTTATTTTGGTAGGTTTTATCTGCGAAAACGCCGTTGCCAGCGCGACCACCACGAAGGGGACAGGCACCTTTGTGGTGGCTTGAGCTGCCCGGGCCTTCAATTGTCTCGATCTGTAACATCTGGGCGGCAAAACCGGCTCTACCTGTTACAGATCGAGACATAGTGCTGGGGCCGAACCGTAATGTCTCGATCTGTAACACTAAGCCGGCTTCCGGAGCCCCAGATGTTACAGATCGAGATCTTTCGCCGGGACAGAGCGCCGGCCCGATCAGGCCACCACAAAGGTGCCTGTCCCCATTGTGGTGGTTTGGACCGGCTGGGCATGTGTGCATCGGGTGGTATCTAAGTTGAGATACCACTTCTGGTATATCAGCTTGCGCCTGCGTGAGTACAATACTCGAACGTTATGCGTCTCAGCGCCCCTTGTGCGTGGACGTCTTGCAGTCACGCGAACGAAGGGATTTATCCTATGTGCGGAATTGTCGGCTACACCGGCTCTGATATTGCAAAGAACATCCTGGTCACGGGCCTCAAGCGTATGGAGTATCGCGGCTATGACTCCTCGGGCGTCGCGCTCGAGGTGGGTGAGGGCGCCGCGGCGCACCTCGACGTCATCCGCCTCGTGGGCAAGGTCGCGGGCCTGGAGAGCGAGCTTTCCAACATCGACAGTGACGCTACCTGCGGTATCGGCCACACCCGTTGGGCCACCCACGGCAAGCCCTCCGTCGTTAACGCCCATCCCCACACCAGCTGCGACGGTCGTATCGCCATCGTCCACAACGGCATCATCGAGAACTTCGCCGAGCTGCGCGAAGAGCTGGAGGGCCGCGGCCACCACTTTAAGAGCGAGACCGATACCGAGGTCTTCGCGCATCTGATCGAAGAGGCTTATGCCGAGACGCACGACCTGATGGCCTCCGTGCGCGAGGCTTGCACCCACGTGGTCGGTGCCTATGGTCTGGCCGCCGTGTGCGCTGACGAGCCCGGCGTGATCGCCGTGGCGCGCAAGGACTCCCCGATTGTGGTCGGCGTGGGCGAGACCGGCTCCTACGTTGCCTCCGACGTGATCGCGCTTATCGATGCCACTCGCGATGTCGTGGTGCTCGAGGACGGTCAGTTTGCCAAGCTCACGCCCGCGGGCGTCGAGTACACCGACGAGGCCGGCAACGTCATCGAGCCCAAGGTCACCCACATCGACTGGGACCTGGACATGGCAGAAAAGGGCGGTTATCCCGACTTTATGCTCAAGGAAATCCACGAGCAGCCGCGCGTCGTGCGCGATACGCTGGTGGGCCGTATGACCCCCGCCGGCGAGCTCGATATCGACGAGCTGGGCCTGTCCCTCGAGGAACTCAACGACATCGACCGCGTCTACGTGATCGCTTGCGGCACTAGCTATCACGCTGGCCTCATCGCCAAGAACCTTATTGAGGGCTGGGCTCGCATCCCCACCGAGGTTGAGGCGGCCAGCGAGTTCCGCTATCGCAATCCCATCATCACGCCGACGACGCTTGTCGTGGCTGTGTCCCAGTCGGGCGAGACGGCCGACACCCTTGCCGCCATTCGCGATGCGCGCATCAAGGGCGCCAAGGTCTTTGGCATCACTAACGTGGTGGGCAGCCCGGTGGCGCGCGAAAGCGATGGCGTCATCTATACCAAGGCCAACAAGGAGATTGCGGTTGCCTCGACCAAGAGCTTCATCGGTCAGGTCGTTAGCCTCACGCTTTTGGCCCTGCTGCTGGCGCAGGTCAAGTACCGCCTGACCACCAAACAGGCACGCATGATGTTCCGCGAGCTTTCCGATACGGCCGAGCAGATCCAGTGGATTTTGGACACGCAGACCGAGGCCGTGCACGAGGCCGCCCTGCTGTGCAGGGACGCGCAGTCGGCACTGTTTGTGGGCCGCGGTATGGGCGCTGCCATCTCCTACGAGGGCGCGCTCAAGCTCAAGGAGGTCAGCTACCTGCACGCCGAGGCGTATGCTGCCGGCGAGATGAAGCACGGCCCCATCGCGCTGATCGATCCGGGCTTCCCCGTCATCGCCGTGGCCACCAAGAGTGCCACCTACGACAAGACCGTGTCGAACCTTATGGAGTGCAAGGCGCGCGGTGCCAAGGTCATCGTCGTTGCCACCGAGGGCGACGAGGAGATCAACAAGATCGCCGACTGCATCATCCGCGTGCCGGCCGTCCGCGACGTGTTCAGCCCCATCACGGCGAGCGTCCCGCTGCAGCTGCTCGCCCGCGAGGTAGCCATCCTGCGCGGCTGCGACGTTGACCAGCCCCGCAACCTGGCGAAAAGCGTCACGGTCGAGTAGTTGGTTCCGCCGTTCTAACGGCCAAGGCCCGGCTCCGCGTCATCAGACGGAGCCGGGCCTTTTTGTACGGAGAAACCACCACAAAGGTGCCTGTCCCCTTTGTGGTGGTTTTGGCGGGTTAGCGGAGCTTGCTGGTCTCGAAGTACTCGGGGAACTGGTCCAGAACCTCGGTTTGGTTGCGGAACATCATGTGCAGGTGCTTGCTGACTAAAAAGCTCGCTTCGATAGGGTCGCGACCGGCGATAGCGCGGCGAATCTGCTTGTGCTCGTTCACGATGTCCTGATTGTCGAGAACCTGCGTGGCGGCACGCAGCCAGCGGAAGCGCTCCAGGTCGGCATTGGTCTCTTCGAGCCACGACCACACGGTGCTACGGCATGCGATGCTAAAGATCATGCGGTGCATGAGGTTGTCGCTTAAAAAGAATCCGATGCGATCCTCTTCGGCCATGGCCTTTTCCTGCAACGCGATGGCCCGGTCGAGCTGCTCGACGCCTGCCGAGGTGGCGCGCGCGCAGCACTCTACAATCACCTGTTTTTCCAGGTGCTCGCGAATGTAGCAGGCACTCTCGGCAAGGGTGAGGTTGATGGGCGAGACATAGGTGCCGCTTTGGGGCACGGTGCGCACCAGGCCCTCTTGCGCCAGACGCACCAGTGCCTCGCGCACAGGGGTGCGCCCCATATCCAGGTCGTCGCACAGCTGCTTGACGCCCAGCTTTTCGCCCGGTTTGTAGTCCAGATAGACGATCTTGCGTCGAATGGTGTGGTAGGACTGGTCCTGTAGGCTCGTTTCTTGCTCGCCGATGTGCATCGATTCTTCCATAGCGCCTCACAAACGTTCTTCCACACTCATATGCCAGTTGTTTATTATGCCGCGAATCAGTTCTCTGCGGTGGAAATTCAATCGCCGCCCGATAACTTTTGCGACATTTTTGCCTGCGTTTGTACGGGATTGCGCTCAACGTTGCCGTATCATAAGCCGTCGCAAACGTGAAATAGAAAGAAGGAATCCCATATGCAACTGGCGAATATCGTACGCGAGCGCTGGAAGGGTGTCTTGTTCTGCCTGATCATCGCCATTCCCGCAACGTTGCTCGGCAAACAAATTGAGGTGGTCGGTGGGCCGGTATTTGCCATCCTCTTTGGCATGGTCCTGGCGCTCGTCTTTCCCAAGAATCGCCGCGAACAGCTCGCCGCCGGCGTCACCTATACGTCCAAAAAAGTCTTGCAGTACGCGGTTATCCTGCTTGGCTTTGGCATGAACCTCTCGCAGATTCTGTCCAAGGGCGCCCAGTCGCTACCGATTATCGTGGCGACGATCTCGACCTCGCTTGTCATTGCCTTTGTACTCTGCCGCGTTATGAACGTGCCGGGCAAGATCGCGACGCTTGTAGGTGTGGGTTCATCGATTTGCGGCGGTTCTGCCATCGCCGCGACAGCACCCGTCATCGATGCCGACGATCGCGAGATTGCCCAGGCTATTTCGGTCATCTTCCTGTTTAACGTTATCGCGGCGCTCGTGTTTCCGACGCTCGGTGGTATGCTCGGGCTGACCAACGAGGGCTTTGGCCTGTTTGCCGGCACCGCCATCAACGACACCTCGTCCGTAACGGCTGCGGCGAGTGCTTGGGACAGTATGCATCCCGGTGCCAATGTGCTCGAGAGTGCCACAGTGGTCAAGCTCACCAGGACGCTGGCCATTATTCCCATCACGTTGGTCCTCGCATGCTGGCAGATGCATCTGGCGCGCAAGGCCGGCGGCGACGCCAAAAGCACGTTCTCGCTTAAACGCGCGTTTCCCATGTTTGTGCTGTTCTTTGTGCTGGCGAGCGTAATCACCACGGTGCTTCAGCTTCCCGTGTCCATCACGGCGCCCATCAAGGAGCTTTCGAAGTTCTTTATCGTGATGGCCATGGCGGCTATTGGCTTTAATACCGATATCGTCGAACTGGTCAAAAAGGGCGGCAAGCCCATCGCGCTGGGCTTTTGCTGCTGGATTGGCATTGCGTGCATGAGTTTGGGAATGCAGCACGTGCTGGGAATCTGGTAGAGAAGTAGCTTATTCGCGTGCTGGTTGCTGGTGAGCGCATGCCTGCGGTGGAGCGATAGGAGCTCTTGCGGGTATGGCTTGTCCGCAGGTTTATAAGTCCCGAAGAGCTCTTATCGCCCCGCCAGGATGGCGATGCGGGGCAACACCTATACTCGCAGGACGGCGCTTTCTGCTCTATAGTGTTTGGTGAGCAATATCGTTCAATTTTGAAACACTCGGTCGTGCGACCGTCGGCGGTTGTACGTCGCCGCGGACAGGGGCAAATCATGAATAGCGATGCCAAGCTGAACATCTTGACCGAGGCCCTGGCTGCTGCCGGGGCCTCGGCATTGGCAATCGATGCGCGTGGGGACGTCGCGATTTCGACCATGAATGACGCGGCGCTTGAGCGGGATGTGGCGGCTTTTGTCGCTGATCGTCTCGACCGTATAGGAGACGGCGCGCGTCTGATTATGGGGCGCGCGGGTACGCGCCTGAGCCTGACCGTTCGCCCCGCCGACAAAGAAGGCGGGGGCCTTTGGGTCATCGTGGTCCGCGAGGTGCGCGGCGCCGCGGCACATGCGGGCATCGAGTGGCTCAACGCCGACGAAGTTGAGGCCCGCTACGAATCGAGCGCGTACGGCATCGTTGAGGGGGCGGCCTCGGTAGCTGCGCCGGTCGCCGAGAGCTACGCGCGCGGCGTGCCCCTTATGCTCGAGGGCGAGCTGGGAGCGGGTCAGGTCGAGATCGCCAAGCGCCTCTATCTGGACGGTCCTTTTGCCGATCAACCCTTTGTTGCCGTTGCGCTCGATGAGCTTACCGATCGCGGTTGGCGCCACGTGCTCAAAAGCGCCGAATCGCCGTTGTTCCAAACGGGGCTGACACTTTGCATTGCGGGCTGGAATGCGGTTGGCCCCCAGCGCCTTCGCGAGCTCGTTTCCACGATGGCCGACACTGCGTTGGCGACGCGCTGCCATGTGGTGCTGACGGCGAATGACATGCCGGGCGGCAGCGAAAGTGATCAAGCCGCCTTTGTGACCGAGCGCTTCGCCTGTGCGGTGAGCGTGGCGCCGGCAATCGTCGAGCAGGGAGCCGCGTCGACGAAGGTTGCGCGCTATTTGGAATATCTCGCTGGTGCATTTGGGACGGCAGCGCCCACGCTGTCTGCCGCGGCGACGAAGGCACTCGATGCTTACCGCTGGCCGCGCAATTATCTGCAGCTCCGCGAGGTCTCGGAACGACTGTATATATTGGTGGGGGCGGGCACGGTGGATCGCGCTGTGGCGGAGGAAGTGCTCGCCCAAGAGGACGTGATTAAGACCGCAACCTTTGGCGCCCCGACACTCGAAAGCGACCTGTATATCCTGCGACCGCTGGCCGATACCGAGCGAGATATCGCGCATCTGGTTGTAGATCATCTCCACGGCAACCGAACCCGTGCGGCGGAGGTGCTGGGCATAAGCCGAACAACGCTGTGGCGCTTACTGAAGGACGATGACCGTTGAGCGAGGCGCCCGTGACCGCGCGCGACGCGTGTGCTACAGTCCAAAGCGTTATTGTTTCGATTTGGTTACGGCGTGCGGGGGCGTATGGCTGAGACTACAAAACCGAGCCGCAGAAGGCGGAGCGCCGCGCCGGTCAACCGACGCACGACATCGGTGACGTGGGGCAAACACGCCTCGGGGTTTGATGGTTCGTTCAAGCGCACTAAATACGGCTATCCTTCGGCAAGCGCCCGCTTGGCCATGCAGGCAGAGTCCTCGTTGTGGGGCCGCAAGTGCGTGGTGGGCTCAAAGCTCAAGCACGACGGCACGCTCGGTTACATCAGCCGCGGGGCGGCTCGTCGCAGCGGACTCAATCCGGCTGGTTGGCATCGTTATGTTCCGATCGCGGTCGTCGTTGCAGTGATCGTCATCGCACTCGCTGCGCTTGGCTACGCCGGCGGTGGCGCCAACTTGGACGCGGTGTTTAAATCGCCCGAGCTCGCGCATGCAGGCACAGAAGTTGTCGAGGGCGCTCAGACCCAGACGGGCGTCGCGCCCCAGCGCGGCATGGTCGCGGCAGCCTCCACCATCGCCGACGCTCAAAAGGACGAGGGCGAACAGGGCGACGGCGCCGAAACGACCCACACGAACGAAACGACGACAACTCCATCGGCAAGATAAGTTGCGAGTGGGGTGGCTAAAATAGCCTCGTCCCAAATTAGCTACCCCTATGACGCTCTTGGGTTACCTTACGTAGACGACGTTGTCGCGGCGGGGTTTGGGCTCGGGTAGCGTGTCCTCGGCATAGCCCAGAATGCAGTGACCGACACCGCGCAGGCTGCCGTCGGCGGGCAGGCTCCAGCTGGCCAGCAGCTCCAGGCCCTCGGGCGAGTCAAAGACCTCATGCGCGCGGTGAATCCAGCATGAATCGACACCCAGTGCATAGGCGGCGTTGAGCAAGTTGCCCATGGCGAGCGAGCCGTCTTCCAGATGCGTGGGCACGTTGCGGTCGACCAGTACCACCACAACCGTTTTGGCTCCGTAGAAGGGGTCGCCGTTGCTACCCATGACTTGGGCGTTAAGCTGCGAGAGACGCTCGACGGTCGCGGGATCGGTGACGGCGACAAACGTCACCGGCTGGCGGCCCATGCCGCTCGGTGCATATTGGCCGGCTTCGATAATACGTGCAAGCTTTTCGGCCTCGACGGGACGATCGCTGTATTTGCGGCAGCTGCGGCGGTGAATGAGCGCTTCGATAGTCTCCATGGTGCCTCCTTGTAGTGGCGTTGCAGATGCCCCGTTCATACCCGTCGGGCTCAAACGATAGACGGTCAATTGCCCGGCCAAAAGGATAGATTCCAATTGGGAAAGTAGGTTTGCATAAAAGTACCTTCAGAATGTGACAAACAAATGGGATGGTTAAACGTTTTATCCCGTCTACCCTGCGGTTTTTTACCACTTGCCTAAATGACGAACGTATAACCTCTGATAAAGGTTTTACTAAAGGAGTACCAACGTTTATCAATGCGCCGTGGTGGCGCCGGGCCAGGAGGTAACTATCATGTTCCAGGCTGGAGATGTCGTCGAGACCGACTTCGAAGGATTTCTGAAGCTGCTGCGTTCCAAGACGCGCGCTTTTGTGATGATTGACGATCACGAGTACTACATCACGCACACCGATGGCTATTGGCGTGTTCAGGATTGCGAGGCCCTCAACGACAAGGGCCACTTTACTGACTGCTCCGAGCTGGTCAATACGGTCTGCGAGGTTGTTGAGCTGCCTTGGATTTGCGGCAAGAGCCTGCATGACAGCTTTGCGGGCGCTACGGTCTACGAGGCCGTCGCTGCCTAACAGGCAATAAAACCCGATTTTCACGTGACCGCTGGCGCCGCCCCCGCGCCGGCGGTCTTTTTCTGCCGATAGGCCATAAAAGTGCACGCGTTTGCGGAGAGCCTGTTGACGATAGTCAAAACTCGGACTAATCTAGAGATATAAAATTGGTCAAAAATCGGACAATCGAATGGTGGGATAGATGAATAGTGCGGTTACGCTGGTCGACTTCGACCGGTTGCTCAATGGACTCGACCATATCTATTCGGAGTTCTCGCGCGCCTGCGGCCTTTCGGACTGCGCTTACTGGATGCTCGTCGATACCAGCACGGCGGGCGGCAGTATTGCCGTAAGCCGTCTGACAAGCGAATGGTTCTACAGCAAGCAGACCATCAACTCGGCCATTAAAACCTTGACGGCGCGGGGCTTCGCAACGTTGGAGTTTGCCGAAGGCAGTCGTAAGAACAAGGTTGTGAGCCTGACCGAAGAGGGCAGGCGATTTGCCGAGCGTTATGCGCTGCCGGCACTCAAGGCCGAGCAGCGAGCCTTTGGCGCGCTTGAGCCGTGTGAGCAGCGCGAGATTATGCGCTTGATCGGAAAATTCTCTCAGGTGCTCGGTGAGGAGTGCGAGGCATTTAAGCAGCATATCGCTGCCGAGAGCCAAGCCGAGAATCAAGGTGAGGGGGAGTCGTGCGACTGTTAATGAGGTTTCTGAAGCCCTATCGAGGGCTTATCGCAGTGACGCTGCTGGTGCTGCTGGTTGATAACGTCGGCACGCTGTTGGTTCCCACGATGCTGGCGAACATGGTCAACACCGGTATCACCACGGGTGATGTCGACTACATTTTGCGCAATGGCCTCTACATGCTTATCGCGACCGGCATGGCCAGCGGCGGCGCGGTGCTGGGCTGCTATCTTTCGGCGCGCTTGGCCGCCAACGTGGCCTGCGATATCCGCAATGCCGTGTACGACAAGTCGCTCGAGCTCGCGGCCAGCGACTTTGAGCGCTTTGGCACCGGATCGATGATCACGCGCTCGCTCAACGACATCAACGTGATTCAGCAGGCGATTCTGCAGACGATTCAGCTGGTGCTGCCCGTGCCGTTTTTGGCTGTGGCGGGCATCATCTTCGCCTGGTTTGTCGATCCCGCCATGGGCACGCTGCTGGGCGTGGTCGTTGCGATCGTGCTGGTGGCGGCGGTCTTTACGGTGGCTAACGCCGCGCCGATTTTTATGCGCCTTCAGAGCTTTATCGACCGCATGAACGTGGTGCTGCGCGAGAACATCGTGGGCGTGCGCGTCATCCGTGCGTTTAACAAGGAGCGTCACGAGGAGCGGCGCCTGGACGAGGTGTTCAGCGACTACGCCGCCAACGCCATCAAAGTCAACCACCTGTTTGTGGGCCTCGACAGCTCAAGCTTCTTTTTGATGAACATCGCCGAGGTGGCGGTGCTGTGGGTTGGCGGCAACCGCGTGGGCGCCCACGCCATGCAGATCGCGAGCATCTCGGCGGTGCTGGAGTACGCGCTTCTGATCCTGTTCTTTGTGATGATGGCGCAGATGGTGGTGCTAACGCTGCCACGCGCCGCGGCATGTCTAAGCCGTGCACAGCAAGTGCTGGAGATTGAGCCGAGCATCGTCGATGGCCAGCGTACGCTTGATGCGGCCGCGTCCGACTCAAAGGACGGGGCTGATGCGGTTGCCGTGTTCGATCATATGTCGTTTCGCTTTGACGACGCCGACGAGGACACGCTGTGCGATCTGAACTTTACCTGTCGTCGCGGTCAGACGACAGCGATTGTGGGCTCGACGGGCTCGGGCAAGTCGACGGTGGCAAAGCTTCTGTTGCGCTTCCACGATGCCACGAAGGGTGCCATTCGCTTGAGCGGCGTCGATTTGCGCGAGCTTTCGCAAGGTGAGATTCGCGGGCGCATCGCCTACGTGCCACAGAAGGCGTGGCTGTTCTCGGGCACCGTGGCAAGCAACCTGCGCTTTGGCAACGAAGACGCGACCGAGGCGGACATGCTTCATGCGCTGCAGGTTGCCCAGAGCACCTTTGTGCTCGATCAGCCGCAGGGGCTCGATACCCCGGTGGTGCAGGGCGGTACGAACTTTTCGGGCGGCCAGCGCCAACGTCTGGCCATCGCCCGTGCGCTCATGAAGCATGCCGATCTGTATATCTTCGACGATAGTTTTTCGGCCCTGGACTTTAAGACCGATGCGGCCCTGCGCCATGCGCTGCAGGACGAGACGCGCGACGCCGCGGTGCTCATCATCGCGCAGCGCATCTCGACGATTCTGCACGCCGACCAGATTGTCGTGCTCAAGGATGGCGAGGTCGTGGGCCTGGGCACGCATGGCGAGCTTATGGAAACCTGCGAGGTGTACCGCGCCATCGCGGAATCGCAGATGAAGGGAGGTGAGTAGCATGACCGAGGAGCTCGAGAAGCAGGGCGGCGTTGATGACGCCGTTGCCGCGGGGCTGGTCGAGGAAACGGCTGTCACGTCGACCGAGCTGGATGACGCCGCCAAGGCTGCAGTCGAGCGCGAGGCTCGCCGCCAAGCGCTCTACGAGGAAAACGAGCGTGCCGAGGACGAGCGTGCCCGCGCCGAGGCAGAGCGTATGCGCGACGTGGACGACGAAGAAGAGGGCGAGACGCCCCGGGATACCTGGACGACGGTGCGCCGCCTGTGGAGCGAGGCCGTCGGCGACCATTGGCGCTTCTACATCGTGTTCGCGAGCATCGTGTTCTACGTCATCTTTAACACCGCCGCGCCGGCATACAGCGCCCGCGTGATCGATGAGCTGTGGGGCCACATTCAGGTGGCGTTTGCCAACGGAACCACCTTCAACATCACTTGGGAGAACTGCGGCAAGACCATCTTCGTCTACTTTATGATCTGGACGGCCGCTGCCTCGTTCTATGCGCTCCAGAGTTTTTTGATGTCGAGTGTTGCTGAGCGCCTCAACCTGCGCCTGCGCAACCGCATCGCGCAAAAGCTCAGCCGTCTGCCGCTCGCTTACTTTGATGCGCATCGCCCCGGTGAGGTAGTCAGCCGCGCGACCAACGACCTGGACAAGATGTCTGAGAGCATGCAGCGCGGATTGCTGCAGCTGCTGGTGTCGATCGGCACCGTGACGGGCGCCATCATCATGATGTTCGTCTATAGCGTTAGGCTCACGTTGATCTTTTTGGGTTTTACGGTGGTATCGCTGCTGGTGACCAAGGTGGTCTCGCGCCGCACGCATGACGTAACCGGTGAGCGCCAGGAATGGGTCTCCAAGATTACGAGCGCGGTTGAGGAGGGTTACTCGGGCCGTCTGGTGATTCGCGCATTCAACCGCGAGCACCAGAGCTCTGCTGAGGTGCACGAGGCCTCGGGCGAGCTGGCGCGCGTGAGTGCCAAGGCCGACTTTATGATCAATGCCGTCGGCCCTGCGGTACGCTTTATCGGCCGTTTGGCGCAGATCGTGATCGCACTGGTGGGCTGCAGCATGCTGGTTGCCGGTCACATGACCGTCGGCGTGTTCCAGGCGTTCTTCCAGTTTATCTACGAGGCGTCCGAACCCATGACGCAGCTGTCGTTTACCTTTAACTCGCTGCAGAGCGCGCTGGCGAGTGCGGAGCGCGTGTTCGACCTGCTCGATGAGCCCGAGATGGAAGCCGATCCGCTGCCGGACGAGGCCGCCAAGCTGCCGGGTCGCGTAGAGGGCCGCGTCTCCTTTGAGCACGTGCGCTTTGGTTATTCGCCTGACAAGCCGCTTATGCGCGACGTGTCGTTTACCGCCGAGCCGGGCCAGAAGATTGCCGTGGTGGGAACCACGGGCGCAGGCAAGACGACGCTCATCAACCTGCTCATGCGCTTCTACGAGATTGACGGCGGGCGCATTACGCTCGACGGCGTGGATACGAGCCGCATGGACCGCGGCGAGCTACGGCAGCAGTTTGGCATGGTGCTGCAGGACGCCTGGCTATTTGATGGCACGATTGCGCAGAACATCGCCTACGGCTGTCCCGAGGCGACGCGCGACGAGATCGTGGCGGCTGCGCGCGCCGCGCAGGTCGACTTCTTTGTGCGTACCATGCCGCAGGGCTACGACACGCGGGTGGCCAACGATGCCGAGAGCATTAGCCAGGGTCAGCGCCAGCTGCTGACCATCGCGCGCGTGCTGCTCAACAACCCGGCGATTCTCATCCTGGACGAGGCGACCTCAAGCGTGGACACGCGCACCGAGCTTGCCATCGGCCGCGCCATGGACGCGCTCATGCGCGGGCGCACCAGCTTTGTGATTGCGCATCGCCTGTCGACGATCGTGGATGCCGACCTGATTTTGGTCATGGATCACGGCAACATTATCGAGCAGGGAACGCACGAGGAGCTGCTGGCTGCCGAGGGCGCCTATGCCGACCTCTACCTGAGCCAGTTCGCATAATGTGACAAAGGAATAGTCCCTTTGTCACATCAGGAATAAGGCGCGCCGGGGATGGATTCCCTGGCGCGCCTTTGCGTTGGCGTCGATGTTGTCGGCGGCCGTCCGCTTTTAGCGTTCGTCCACGAGTTTGGCGACGAGGGCCTTAAGCTCGGCCACCTCTTGCTCGAGCTCTTTGACCCGGCGTGCGTTCTCGGTGATGCCTTGGCGGTTGAGGGCGCTTTGCTCGGCTGCGTCGTCGGGCATGTACTCGCGATGCTGCTTGGCGTCGAAGGTCTCCTCGAACACGCGGCAGCCGTTGCGTTTGATAATGCGGCCGGGCACGCCCACGACGGTGCAGTTGTCGGGCACGTCTTTGACGACAACCGAGTTGCCGCCGATTTTGACGTTGTTGCCAATGCGAATGTTGCCGAGCACCTTGGCGCCTGTGCCCACGGTGACGTTGTTGCCCAGGGTGGGGTGGCGCTTGCCGGTCTCGTTGCCGGTGCCGCCAAGTGTGACGCCCTGATAGAGCACGCAGTTGTCGCCCACAATGGCGGTTTCGCCGATGACAACGCCCATGGCGTGGTCGATAAAGAAATGCTTGCCGATCTGTGCGGCAGGATGAATCTCGACGCCAGTGATATGGCGGGTGATTTGCGAGAGCACGCGGGCGAGCGAGCGATGTCCATGTTCCCACAGCCAGTGCTCGGGCACGTGGTTCCACTTGGCGTGCAGGCCGGGGTAAGAAAGGAAGATGACTAGGCCGTTTTGCGCGGCGGGGTCCTGTGCCTGGACGGTCTTGATGTCCTCGCGAATGGTATTGATAAAGCTCACCGGCCGCCCTCCCTTAGCGCCGCGACAATGCAATTCAATAAAGTATAGCGATTCGCTAGGGATTAGGAAGAGCAATCTTGCTCGGCTTTGCGCGACAGGTGTCAATTATGCAAACTTGCTGGTAATGAAGTCACGCTTTTGTAAGGTCGTGTGCGTTGCCGCGTCACAACCGTATACTGGTCAACTTGGACGTGTCCGCGCCCACAACTGAGAGGTTTTACTTCATGGGTTTCATCAATTTTATCGCCGAGCTGCTTAAGGATCCGCGCACCGCGATCGCCAGCTGGATTGCTGCCGGCCCGCTTATGGCCTATGGCTGCGTGTTCCTGATCATCTTTATCGAGACGGGCGTGGTGTTCTTCCCGTTCCTTCCCGGCGATTCGCTGCTGTTTGCCTCAGGTTTCTTTGCCCACAACGGCGGCTTTAACATCGTGGCTCTGCTGGCCGTCGCATGGACGGCTGCTATCTTGGGCGATCAGTGCAACTTTATGATCGGTCATTTCTTTGGCCAAAAGATCATCGCCTCGGGCAAGGTGAAGGCCATGACGCCCGAGCGTATCAAAAAGTCCGAGGACTTCCTGGACAAGTGGGGCCACCTGGCCATCTTCCTGGGTCGCTTCTTCCCGTTTATCCGCACCTTTGTGCCTTTCATCGCCGGCATGGGCGGCATGCACTGGCGCAACTTTGTCATCTTTAACGTGCTGGGCGGCATTACCTGGTCGACGGTCTTTACGCTGTTGGGCTACTTCTTTGGCGGCATTCCCTTTGTGCAGGAGCACTTTGAGCTGCTGATTATCGGCATCGTCGCCGTGTCGATCATCCCGACCGTGGTCGGTCTGGTTAAGGCTAAGCTGGGCAAAAAGAACGCGTAGCTCGAGCCGGCGCGCAAACCGTGCCGTTGAGGCCCGTCACCCTTTACGGTGGCGGGCCTTTCTACTTCGGTCAAATGAAAATACTTTACTTAGTTAAAGAAAAGCGTTTTATCAGACGCGTACGGGGAGTACAATCTCGTGCATGCGAATCGACGTGCCATCGGCTTTGATGCCGTTCGCGTGTCCCGTCCGGCTCTACGCTCCGGGCGTGCGACGTTGCGACGCGGTCGGCTTCGGTCTTTGCGTGCGGGTTCGCGAGTATGCAACTGTGTATGTAAGGAGCGACATATGACTGTCGAGAAGAAGGATATCGATTGGGGTAGCCTCGGCTTTGGCTACATGAAAACCGATTACAGCTACGAGGCTCATTGGAAGGATGGCGAGTGGGACGAGGGCGGCCTGACCACCGACCACACCCTGCATGTTTCCGAGTGCGGGGGCATCTTCCATTACTGCCAGGAGGTCTTTGAGGGCCTGAAGGCCTACACCGCCGAGGACGGCAGCATCGTCTGCTTCCGTCCCGACATGAACGCTGAGCGTATGTATAACTCTGCCCAGCGCCTCGAGATGCCCCCGTTCCCCAAGGACAAGTTCGTTGAGGCCGTCAAGCAGGTCGTTTCTGCCAACGCCGCCTGGGTTCCGCCCTTCGGTTCCGGTGCGACCCTGTACGTGCGTCCGTTTATGATCGGCTCCGGTGACGTGATCGGCGTGGCTCCCGCTCCTGAGTACACGTTCCGCATTCTCGTGACCCCGGTCGGTCCGTACTTTAAGGGTGGCCTTAAGCCCGTCAAGCTGCGCGTTTCCGAGTATGACCGTGCGGCGCCGCACGGCACCGGCAACATCAAGGCCGGCCTCAACTACGCCATGTCCCTCAAGCCCACGATGGAGGCCCATCGCGAGGGCTATGCCGAGAACCTGTATCTCGACTCCGAGTCCCGCACCTATGTCGAGGAGACCGGTGGCGCCAACGTCCTGTTCGTGAAGGAGGACGGCACGCTCGTCGTTCCTCAGTCGCACACCGACTCCATCCTGCCCTCCATCACCCGCCGTTCGCTCGTTCAGGTTGCTCAGGACCTGGGCATAACCGTCGACCAGCGCCCCGTCGAGTGGGCCGAGGTTAAGGCCGGCACCTTCGTCGAGTGCGGTCTGTGCGGCACCGCTGCCGTCATCTCCCCGGTGGGCGAGATCGACAACAAGGTTTACGGCGCCGACGAGACCGTGACCTTCCCGGCTGGTTACACCGAGATCGGCCCTGTGATGAAGAAGCTCCGCGAGACCCTGACTGGTATCCAGTCTGGTGCTGTTGAGGACAAGCACGACTGGGTCTATACCGTGGCGTAAGCTGCCATAGCTGTTCGGCCCGAGGGCAACCTACCTTTCCGGCGCGTCCTCGGACATGAAAGAACCTCCGCTGCGCACTTCGTGCGGCGGAGGTTCTTTCGTCCTGCGGAGTGCGCCGGAAAGGAAGGCCGTGCTTTTGTTTTGGTTCGCGCCATGTGGGGGTGGTGGCGACGTGCATTTTTGCGAGTATTCTGCAATCGAAGGCCCCTGCATACCGACCTCGGGCAAAAATCGGGATTTCTCGATGTTTTCTACGAATGATGGGCGGGGTTATGGGCTGACAGCGTTTTGATTTGCAGGGACATTCGCGGTCTTTGGCATTTATCGTAGCGCCCGAAGCTCTTGGTTATGTTGAATACTCCTAAAAATGCACGGCGCTTAGAGGGGGACCTTCGCGAAAAAGGAAACCGCCCCGTCGAAGTATGCGTTCGACGGGGCGGTTTATACATTTGGCCGATTAAGGATGCGCTGCCAAACTACTAGAACTTGACGGTCGGGGCCTGGCGGGCTGCTTCGGCGGCCTCGAAGCCCTGGCGCTCCTTAAACTGGAAGATGCCGGCAAAGATGACAGCCGGGAACGTCTGAATGGCGTTGTTGTAGCTGAGCACGCAGTCGTTGTAGCTCTGGCGTGCATAGCTAATCTTGTTCTCGGTATCCTCGAGCGATGCCTGCAGCTGCGTAAAGTTAGTGTTTGCCTTAAGGTCGGGGTAGGCCTCGGCTACGGCGAAGAGCTGGCGCAGCGCACCGGTCAGCACGTTGTCGGCTTCCATCTTGGCCTCGGGCGTGGTGGCCTTGACGGCGGTGTTACGCGCACTGATCACGGCGGAGAGCGTCTCCTGCTCGTGCTTGGCGTAGCCCTTGACGGTCTCGACCAGGTTGGGGATCAGGTCGTTGCGGCGCTGCAGCTGCGTGTCGATGTTCTGCCAGGCGTTATCGATGCGGTTACGCTTGGTGACCATGTTGTTGTAGATGCCGGCGATGGCGCAGACAATCACAATGACAACAACGATGCCGATGATGACGGTAATCATGATGTCTCCGTTTCGAATGGCCGCGGCGGCATGCGCCAGCTGCCGTTGGTATAACGCTACTAGTATACCCGCAACGTTTTGTCGTGCCGAACTTTCCGGTAAGCGTTATGTTTTCGGCGGGGTCGGCACCGGGGTAAAACGCGCGAGGTACAGGTGTAAGATATGCGACAGATTGACGAGTGTTGTCTTTGCCCTGAGGATGGCGATACCAGTGGACCTTCGCATTAAGAAAACCTACCGTGCCCTGTTCGATGCCTTCACCGAGCTTCTCGAGGAGCATCGTTTTGAGGACCTGACGGTTGCCATGCTGTGCGACCGCGCCATGATTCGCCGCACGACGTTCTACAAGCACTTTCGCGACAAGAACGATTACTTTGCCTTTTATATCGATGAGCTCATGTCCGGCTTGCCGCAAAAACAGCCCGATGAGGCCGGCACAGTGTCTGCCGAGGACGTGCGCGCGCTTCGGCACGCGATTTTGGACGATGCCATGGACCTGATTCTGGCCCATGAGCAGCTCATGGACAACATTTTGGCGAGCAGCATGTCGGGAATGCTGACCAACGTTATTTGCGACCGCATTGCCCGCTCCATCCGCGAGCGTGTGATGAACGTGCTTGCCGAGGATGCCCTGGCCCCCGTGTCACTCGAGACGACGTCTGAGTTTGTCGCCGGCGGTATTATTCGACTTTTCACGATATGGTGGGAATCGGGCCACGATCTTGAGCGTCGACCCGAGATGGCCGACGTGGTCGATGCGCTGTTTGAGCGGACCATGACACCGGTGCATCACTAAAAGTGGCGGAGAGAGGGGGATTCGAACCCCCGGAACGCTCTCGCGCTCAACGGTTTTCAAGACCGCCGCATTCAACCGCTCTGCCATCTCTCCGTGAGTCGTAATGATAGCATCGTTTTGAATTTGCAACAGGGAAGGCGAACGATGACGATCACCGAAATCGACGAGAAGTTCATGCGCGAGGCGTTGGCGGAGGCGCGAGCCGCCGCGGCGGTGGGCGAGGTGCCCATCGGAGCCGTAGTGGTGCGCGACGGCGAGATCGTCGCGAGGGCGCACAATCGGCGCGAGCTCGACCAGGACCCTTCGGCGCATGCAGAGTTCGCGGCCCTGTGCGCCGCCGCCCAGGCGCTTGGCCGCTGGCGCCTTTCCGACTGTACGGTCTACGTAACGCTCGAGCCCTGCTGCATGTGCGCAGGCCTTATGGTTAACGCGCGCGTGGGGCGCTGCGTGTATGGCGCGAGCGACGCCAAGGCGGGCGCGTTGGGATCCCTATACGATTTGAATGCCGACTCGCGCCTGAATCATCGGTTTAATGTGGCGACTGGGGTCCTGGCGGATGAGTGTCGTGAGGTGTTGAGCGGCTATTTTAGTGGGCTGCGTGGCACCGATGGTACTGGCTGCGGTTGTGGGGCCGATCTTGAGGCACATGCCGCTCATGCCGAGGCCCTTGCTGACGGCGAGGATCTTGCCGGCGAGACGCTCGACTTTGGTCCCGTGCAGCGCCGGCCTCGCCGTGTGCTGCTGGCGATTGATTCCTTTAAGGGCAGCGTTTCGAGTGCGCAGGCAGAGGGGGTCGTTGCCGAAGGCGTGCGCCGCGTTTGGCCCGATGCCGAGGTGTGCACATTGCTGCTGGCAGACGGCGGCGAGGGAACGCTCGACGCCATTGCCGCGTGCGGCGGTGAGGTTGTGACCTGCGAGGTTGCAGGTCCCTTGGGCGAGCGTGTGCCTGCCCGGATGCTGGTTGATGTCGAGCGCGAGTCCGCGGTCATCGAGATGGCCGAGGCGGCCGGCATTGGGTATTCGCCTTGCACGGAGTCGTCGGCGCTTGCGGCTTCGACCTATGGCGTGGGCGAACTGATGCTTCATGCGGTTCGCGCGGGTGCAAAGACTATCTATATTGGCTTGGGCGGCAGCGCCACCAACGACGGCGGCGCCGGCATGCTGCAGACGCTGGGCGCGCGTGTGGTCGATGATCGGGGCTGCGATGTCGCCCCCGGTCTTGCCGGCCTTGAGCAGGTGGCGAGCGTTGATTTGGCGCCAGCGCTGCAGGCTTTGGATGGTGCTCGTATCGTTGTGCTTTCGGATGTCGAGAATCCGCTCGTAGGGCGTCGGGGCGCATTGGCGGTGTTTGGCGGGCAGAAAGGCTTGCCGACGGGTGACGCCGAGGCGCTGAGCAGGTGCGACAGCTGGATGGTCGGCTACGGTCGTCTGCTCGATACGGCAATTGTCGAGGCTCGGGCCCTGGGGTTGTTGCGCACACCCGAGGGCGCACGGACATTTGGCTCGGTGCTCGGCGTGCCCGGAGCGGGCGCTGCCGGTGGCTTGGGCGCGGCGTTACTGGCGCTCGGTGCGGAGCTACGCTCGGGCGTGGAGACGGTGCTCGATCTGATTGGGTTTGACGAACATGTGCGCGATGTCGACCTGGTCATAACGGGCGAGGGCAATATGGACGAGCAATCTGCCGCCGGCAAAGCGCCGGTGGGTGTGGCCCGCCGTGCCAAGCGATATGGCAAGCCGGTGGCCGCTGTCGTGGGCGGTCGCGCCGACAACCTGGATGCGGTGTACGAGCAGGGCATCGACCTTGTCCTGCCGATCTGTCGCAAGCCCATGGACCTGGAGCGGGCGCTCGATCCGCAAGAAGCCGCAACCAACCTCATCTGCGCCGGCGAGTCTGCCGCGCGAGCCTACGACCTTGGCCGCCTCTAAAACCAATCCCTCCCCAATAACTTGCGGTGAAATACGGAGTGTTTTTGCCTTTAAGGCGCCAATTCAGTCCGTATTCCACCGCAACTTCGTGAATGGCCATCCGAGGCTGGTCGCCTTGTGCTTTGGGTCGGACCGTTTGCCACGAAATGCGGCCATCTACTACGTTTGACCGAGCTACCTCGACCATCCCGGATTTTGTGAAATTAAAACCGCAGGTAGAGAGCTTGCCGATTTCCGAAAAAGTCGGCTATGGTCGACCCCTGCGACCTAAACGTAGTAGATGGGCCCTTTTCGTGGCACAGCACCAGATCAGTCTATTTAGGACGGGGCCTCCTTGACTACTTTCGCCACCCTGATGCCCCACCAGTCAAAAAGTAGTCAAAAAAGCCCCGTCCCAAATTAGCTGTCTTGCCCCATCGGGCGGGAGCAGGTAAGATATACCGAGCGCCTAGCGCGTTCGATGGGTTCGGATGACGACATGTTCCGAATCTGGTCAGGTCCGGAAGGAAGCAGCCATAAGGAGCCTCTGTCGGGCATCCGAATCCATCGAGCGCACGGGCGCTTTTTTTGGTGCCGCGATGCGGTCCCGGTGCCGGCGGGCTGTTTGGTGTCTCGCTGGTCCTCGGCTTTGCCTGCGGGATCGCTCGACTACCAAGCGCCCTGCCGGCACTCGCGGGTAGCCGACCAAAACTGCCTGAAGGGTCACATTTATCTGATAATTGAATCCCTGGCGTTATGTCGCTCGCTGACTGCGCCAAAACTGTGACGTTTTTTACCACCGCTCAAGACTCTTCTGTAACGAGTTGCTTACGCATCTTCAGGGTTCGCCGTACTATCATGAATCAGATTGAAGAGAGATGATGATAGGGAGCGCCTTTTTATGATTGAGTTGCTCAGGCGTTTTGGTGGTAAGTTTCGCAGGTATATGGTGATCGGCCCTGCGTGCAAGTTGATCGAAGTGATCTTTGACTTGCTTACGCCGCTGGTGATTGCCCAGATGATCGATAAGGGCATCGGCGCACACGATGTCAACGCCGTCGTCCACTACGGCATGGTGCTTGCCGCCATGGCTGTGATCGGCATCTCGTTTACGCTCGTCTGCCAAAAGATGGCGGCGCTCACCTCGCAGGGCATGGGCACCGATATCCGTGGTGCGCTCTACGAGCGCATTAATAAGCTGAGCTATGCCGAGCTCGACCGTTTTGGCACGCCGTCGCTTATCACCCGCATCACCAACGACGTCAACCAGGTGCAGCTTGCCGTGGCGCTGGGCGTGCGCATGCTCATCCGCTGGCCCTTCTTGGCGGTGGGCTCTATGTGCGCGGCCCTTGCCATCGACCTTAAGCTCGGCATGATCTTTTTGATTTGCACGCCCGCCATCGGCCTGGTGTTTTGGTTTGTCATGGCGCGCTGCATTCCCTACTACAAGCAGCTGCAGGCAAAGCTCGACCGCATCGCGCTTATCTGCCGCGAGGGGCTTTCGGGCGCCCGCGTTGTTCGCGCCTTTGTGCGT
Source organism: Coriobacteriaceae bacterium (assembly GCA_902399975.1). Lineage (GTDB taxonomy): Bacteria > Actinomycetota > Coriobacteriia > Coriobacteriales > Coriobacteriaceae > Collinsella. The sequence goes on from CABOHA010000008.1 coordinate 48,869, forward strand.
GAGGACCACGAGCGCGAGCGTTTTGCCCAAGCCGCCGATGACCAGGCCAATACCGCCATCGCGGTGGGCAAGCTCTCGTCAATCCTTAATCCCGTCACGTTTTTGGTGATGAACCTGGGCGTGTGCGCCATCCTGTGGGTGGGCGGCATCCAGGTCGACGTGGGCGAGCTCACGCAGGGCCAGGTCATGGCGTTTGTGAACTACATGACGCAGACCCTGACCTCCATCGTGTACGTCGCCAACCTGGTCGTGGTCTTTACCAAGGCGAGCGCCAGTGCGTCACGTATCAACGAGGTGCTCAATTGCGTGCCGAGCATCACCGACGAGGGCAACCAGCCGGTCGCGCTGCCCAAGCCGGGCAATGTCGCTCCCGTTCCTGCGCTGAGCTTGAGCCATGCGAGCTTCTCGTTTGGCGCCGGCGCGGCCAATGCTGTCAACGATGTGACGCTGGAACTCCCGCTGGGCAAGACGCTCGGCATTATCGGCGGTACGGGCAGTGGTAAGTCCACGCTCGTCTCGCTCATCCCGCGCCTGTACGATGCAGGCACCGGCAGTGTGAGCGTGATGGGCTCCGACGTGCGCGCCTGGCCGCTCGACCAGCTGCGCCATGTGGTCGCGACCGTCCCGCAGCGCGCGTCGCTGGTGAGCGGCACCATCCGCAGCAACCTGACCTGGCGTGACGAGTCAGCGACCGACGATGAGCTCTGGGCGGCGCTCGATATGGCGCAGGCCAGCGAATTCGTGCGCAACAAGCCGCAGGGGCTCGATGCCCCGGTCGAGGCGGGCGGTAAGAACTTCAGCGGTGGCCAACGCCAGCGCCTGACCATCGCGCGCGCCCTGGTGGGCTCGCCTCAGATATTGATCATGGACGACTCCGCCTCGGCGCTCGATTTTAAGACCGACGCGGCGCTTCGCCATGCCATCCGCGAGCGCATCGTGCGCGGTGCCGCCGAGGGCGGGCTGCCGCTCACGACGGTCATCGTGAGCCAGCGCGTCTCGACCGTGCGCGATGCCGACATGATCTGCGTGCTCGACCACGGATCGGTTGCGGGCCTGGGCACGCATGACGAGCTGTATGCAAGCTGCCAGCTCTATCGCGAGATTTGCCAGTCGCAGCTGCGCCGCGAGGAGCTCGAGGGCCAGCAGGGGAGCACGGTGCCCGCGTCCGCCCCGACTGCCCCTGCGCCTACTTGCTCAAAGGAGGGTTGCTAGATGAACCCGTATACTTCTTCCGGTTCGGTCGCCACGATGACCGCTAATGTGTCCGGCAACGATAACCTCAACGACCTGGGTGACGGCCCACGCCAGCCCGGCGACCCTGAGCGCTATCCCGTGGGCGCGGTGACGCGCCGCCTGCTGGGCTATGTTCGCCCGCACCGTATTTCGTTTACGGCGTCGTTTGTGAGCGCCGCCATCTCGGTGATTCTGCAGCTCTACACGCCCATCCTCATTGGTGAGGGCATCGACCTGATCGTCGCCACCGGGCAGGTGGACTTCGATGCGCTGCTGCCGCTCGTTACCAAACTCGCGATTGTCGTGATGGGTGCTGCGGCCTTTCAGTGGCTGCAGGGCTACTGCGTCAACCGTCTGTCCTACGAGACGGTGCGCGACATGCGCGTGGAGGCGAGCGACAAGCTCAGCCGCATGCCGCTCGGCTTTGTCGACAGCCATGCCCACGGCGACCTTATGAGCCGCGTGGTCAACGACGTCGATCAGGTGGGCGACGGTCTGCTGCAGGGCTTTACCCAGCTCTTTACCGGCGTCATCACCATCGTGGGCACGCTCGCGTTTATGCTCTCCATTAACCTGGCCATGACGCTCGTGGTGGTGCTCGTCACGCCGCTTTCCATCTTTGCAGCTGGCGCCATCGCCAAGCTCTCCAACAAAAGCTTTACGGCTCAGCAGCGTATTCAAGGGCAGCTCGGCGGTCATATCGAGGAGTATGTGGGTGAGCAAAAGCTGGTGGACGCCTTCGCCTACGGCCCGCACGCTCAGCAGCGCTTCGATGCCCTTAACGCCGAGCTCTATACAGCAGGTGAACGCGCGCAGTTTATGGGTTCGCTCTCCAACCCCGGCACGCGCTTTATCAATAACATCATCTATGCCGTGGTCGCTGTGATCGGCTGCGTGGGCGTGATCACGGCCGTGCCAGCGGCGCTTACGGTGGGCGGCGTGCAGATTTTCCTGTCCTACGCCAACCAGTACACTAAGCCGTTCAACGAGGTCACGAACGTCATCACGCAGATCCAGACCGCGTACGCCTCGGCGCGCCGCATGTTTGCGTTGCTTGATGCGCGCGAGCAGGAGCCCGACGCGGCGGATGCCGTGGAGCTTGTCGCCCCGCAGGGCGAGGTGACCTTTGAACACGTGGACTTTAGCTATGTGCCCGACCGCAAGCTGCTGCAGGATATCTGCATCGAGGCTAAGCCCGGCATGCGCTTTGCCCTGGTCGGTCCTACGGGCTGTGGCAAGACAACGCTCATCAATTTGCTGCTGCGGTTCTACGATATCGACGCCGGCCGCATCTCGGTAGACGGGCGTTCGTCGCGCGACTACACGCGCTCGAGCCTGCGCCGTGCCTTTGGCATGGTGCTGCAGGATACGTGGCTGTTCGAGGGCACAGTGGCGGACAACATTGCCTACGGTTGTCCCGATGCCACACGCGAACAGGTTATCGAGGCGGCCAAGCGCGCGCATGCGCACAAGTTTATCGTGCAGCTGCCAGGCGGCTACGACACGGTGATTGGCGAGGACGGCGGCACGTTTAGCCAGGGTCAAAAACAGCTGCTGTGCATCGCGCGCGTCATGCTTACCGACCCGGCGATCTTGCTGCTGGACGAGGCAACGTCGAGCATCGATACCCGCACCGAGCTGCAGGTGCAGGCAGCATTCGACGAGCTTATGGCTGGCCGCACAAGCTTTGTGGTGGCGCACCGCCTGAGCACCATCCGCAACGCCGACTGCATTCTGGTGATGCGCGACGGCGAGATTATCGAGCGCGGCACGCACGACGAGCTGCTAGCGGCAGGCGGCTTCTACGCCGAACTCTACCGCAGCCAGTTTGCTCAGTGAGCAAGCCCGTGGGGCAAATTAATCAGGTTTGTTTGTCCCATAGAGCGATCGTGTTATATAGCGTTCTACCAGCGCGTGAAACAATTTGACGGTATTTCGTGAAACAATTTGACGGCGTTTTGTGAAACAGTTTTTCGGCCATTCGTGAAACGTTCTGCGGCGGTTTCAGTCCGAAGTACATACATGTTCGAAATCTGTCCAAAGATGTCGTCTGCGTCGCCAATCGACAGACGGTGGTTTACATCTGTCACGTTAGTACTAAGATATTCATCTAATAAATTGCATTAGTGGCTTTAGTTTTGGGGGAAACGAGGCAACGTGACTATGACGTGCTCAATGGTGGTTAACAGCAAGAGCGGTAATACCAGGATGGTTTCGGGCGCGATCAAGCGCACTCTGCAGGCTGCGGGCGTTGAGTTTGTCCATGCCGCGGCGTTGAGTGACGATGCAGATGCAGACCAGGTTGCGCTCGAGGCGCAGGGCGCCTGCGCGGCCGACACAGTGCTCGTCGGTTTTTGGTGCGACAAGGGCGCGTGCACGCCTTCGGTCGCGGCGTTGCTCTCCGCCTTGCACGGCAAGCGCGTGTTCCTGTTTGGCACCTGCGGCTTTGGCGCCGACCAGAGCTATTACCAGCAGATTATCGACCGCGTAACTTCCAATTTGGCTGGGGATGCCGAGCTTGCGGGCTGGGCGATGTGCCAGGGTAAGATGGGCCCTGCGGTCAAGCAGCGCTACGAGGCCATGCTCGAGCAAGATCCCGACAACGCCCGCTTTAAGATGCTGCTCGACAACTGGGTTGCCGCGAAGGACCATCCCACCAAGGAAGATCTGGACAACATGGCGGCGGCGGCCAAGAAGGCCGTGCTGGGCGAGTAACTTCGCCGTTCGCGGTGCCGCGCGTTCAATCGTACAAACGTGAAAGCCTCGAGATTCTCGAGGCTTTTTCTTGACACTTGTGGGCGCAACCGTGGCAAGCGTTTGGGGGTGACATTTTCCATCACCCCGATGACGAGACCGTCCTGGACGACACGCTCGCATGCGTTCGCTGGATGTATTCAGAGTGGGACGGACTTTCCGGATGGATGGGGATTCGGAAAGTGCGTCCCAGAATTTGCCTTTGGAGTGGGATGCAGTTTCCGGTTGAGGGCTCTGGCGGAAAATGCGACCCGGAATTTGCGATCAGAGTGGGATGCAGTTTCCCAACGGAGCCACAAGCGGAAACCGCATCCCACTCCGGACGTGAATTCCGGGACAAGCTTTCCGCGATGCGCATGCCAGGCTACGCTTCTGCTACGAGGCGAGCGCAGCTTCTCATCAGCCCACTCAACTCGCAACGGGTGAGGGGCGGCGGCAGGCGGAGGCGCGGGAAAGGTCTGTCGCGAGTTCCGCACGCAAAGGGGGCCACTTAATGTGGCCC
>CABOHA010000009.1 GCA_902399975.1 Coriobacteriaceae bacterium
CGCTCCCGTTCTGGAGCATGACCGCGAAGCTGCCGGATGCGCACCTTTTGAGCGTAAACATCTCGGGCGACTCGGCTCCGTTGCAGCTTGGAAGCAAGGCAGAGGCGATCCAGGCCGATTTGAGCACGCTGCTCTCGGCGGCGCGGGCAGGTGGCGAGTAACGCGGAGCGGTAGACGCGCAATGAGGTTTTAGCCGCAGCCTCCGAACGAGAGGGCTCGGAGGCTGGTATTCCTGAATCGCAGGTCACGATGGGTTATCGGAATCGCGAAGAGCGGATACCGCCAGTAAGCCCCCTTCGGAATAGGCGTTGAGCAGCTCCTGGGCATGGGCGAACTCGGGGCCTCGTCGATAAGCGCATCGAGCAGCGCGTACTTATCCTCGTAATGCAGATAGAACGTTCCCCGGTTGATCTCGGCGCGGCGGCAGATGTCCGCCACCGTCATCTTCGCGAAGCCGACCTCGGCCGGCAGCGCGAAGAACGCCTCCTGTATGACCGAGAGGGTGTAGCGCCGCCGGCGGTCGATCTTGGTTTCTCCCATCGCCTCTCCAATCTGAGTCGTTTGACAATGTCCAGTAGCTGTTCGTTTATCGACAGGTGCACGCGTTTGTTCATTGCCCCTGCGAAAATCAACAAGGATACTGTTTATAGACACCTGTTTATTATAGCTGAAAGGGAGCACGGATGACCCTGTGCGAGAAGCTCGGCATCGGGCTTGTCAGCCGATCGTTTTCCCATCGGGCCGTCTATCGAAACGGCGGCACGTCATACGATTTGAGCGATTGCGAGCCTGCTGCTTGCAAGCAAGATATCGAGGCTTTTGCCCGCAAGGCGGGGGAGGCTGATTGCGTGTTTACGGGAGAGGCAGGTAGGCAGGCGTTATGAGCATCTGCATCAAAAATCAGATTCAGAATATGAATATCGTCATCGGCTGCACGGTGGGGTGTCCATATTGCTATGCCCGTAACAATGTGAAACGTTGGCATATGATTGACGACTTCGCTGATCCTGCGTTCTTCCCGAGCAAGCTCAAGATGATGGAAAAGAAACGGCCGCAGAACTTTCTCCTTACCGGCATGAGCGATCTCTCCGGGTGGAAGCTGGAATGGCGAGACGAGGTATTTGCAAAGATCCATGAGAATCCACAGCATCAGTTCCTGTTCCTGACCAAGAGACCCGATTTGCTGGATTTAGATACCGACCTGGAAAACGCATGGTTCGGCGTTACGGTGACGAGGAAAGCGGAGCTGTGGCGTATCGACGCCCTTCGGAAAAACGTCAAAGCAAATCACTTCTTCGTTACTTTTGAGCCGCTATTCGACGATCCCGGTACGGTCGACCTTTCCGGAATCAACTGGATCGTCGTCGGTACCATGACCGGGGCGCAGAGCAGGAAGGTTCATACGGAACCGGAGTGGGCATGGTCTTTGACGGACCAGGCGCACGCGCTTGGCATTCCAATGTTTATGAAGGAAGACCTCGTCTCTGTCATAGGGGACGAAAACATGATTCAGGAATTGCCGGAAGAATTCGAAAGAGTGCTGGAGGTGCAGAGAACATGGCGGAAGTGATCGATGGAATCCTCATCAATGAGGTGGAAGCAAAGAACATCATGACCAAGTCCAGCCTGCCGGTAGGCGGCTACTCGGTCAATCCCTATGTAGGCTGCACGCATGCCTGCAAGTATTGCTATGCCTCCTTTATGAAGCGCTTTACCGGACACAAGGAGGAATGGGGCACCTTTCTTGATGTGAAGCATTGGCCGGAAATCAAGAATCCGAAGAAATACGCTGGACAGCGGGTGGTTATCGGTTCTGTGACGGATGGCTACAATCCACAGGAGGAGCGATTCGGGAATACCAGGAAACTCCTGGAGCAGCTGATTGGCAGCGATGCAGATATTCTGATCTGCACAAAGTCCGATCTTGTGGTACGGGATATCGATCTGCTGAAGAGGCTTGGACGAGTGACCGTTTCATGGTCGATCAACACGCTGGATGAGAACTTCAAGAACGATATGGACTCCGCGTCGAGCATCGAGCGTCGTATCGCCGCTATGAAGCAGGTGTATGACGAAGGTATCCGTACGGTCTGCTTCGTGTCCCCGGTATTTCCCGGCATCACGGATTTTGAGATGATTTTTGAGCGAGTAAAGGATCGGTGCGATTTGTTTTGGCTCGAAAATCTCAATCTTCGGGGTGGTTTCAAAAAAGCGATCCTGGATTATATCGCCGAGAAACATCCCGATCTCGTACCGCTTTACGATGAGATCTATAACAAGCGCAACCGTAGCTATTTTGAAGCGCTTGAAGTAAAAGCCGAGGAAATGGCCAAGAAGTACGATTGCCCCTTTGTGGACAACGAAATGCCTTATGGCAGAGTCCCCCAGGGGCATCCGGTGATCGTGGACTACTTCTATCACGAGGAAGTCCGAGGGTCGGATAATAGCGGAAAAAGAAATCGTTAAACGGAAACCGACGACGATTCGCTCGAGCGATTAGCGTCCACGCGTGGCTTCTGCCGATTGGCGCAACGGGCGACGGATTAAGGGATCGCTCGGGCGGATGATCCCGCTGCAGTACAGGCGGTCGCTCAATTTAGCGGCATGAGCGTTTTCGCACGGAAAACCAGTATCCCCTGTGCCGAGTTTAATCGTAGCGAACACAATGGGCACTGAGCATCAATCGAAAGTAGTCAAGAGCCTTTTCGACGGCTTCTACCACCTCTACCCCAGC
>CABOHA010000010.1 GCA_902399975.1 Coriobacteriaceae bacterium
AGAAGGGGGGAGGCCTCGCGGCCTCCCCCTTTTTGCGTTAAAAGGCGACATTCTCTATGTAATTAAATCAATCCAATCATCCACCGGTGAATATAAACGTTCACCGTTCTGTGGCCGGTTCTCTGTTCTCAATGGACTAATATTTGCTTTAGCGCGCTGATGCGCTTGTCCTGTTTTACACGGGTCGTTTTATTGATTGTGACGGAAGGACTCACATGGCAGATGTTCATGAGCTGCTTGATACTTGGATTGCCAATGTCAAGGACGAGGAGCTCCTCGCAGAGCTCAACACGATGAAGGAGCAGGGTGATGAGGACGCCATCACCGACGCTTTTTTCCAGGATCTCGCCTTCGGTACTGCCGGTCTTCGCGGCACTATCGGTGCGGGCACTAACCGTATGAATATCTATACGGTCGGTCGCGCGACGCAGGGTTTTGCTGACTATCTCAATGCGACCTTTGAGCATCCGACGGTTGCCATCGCTCGCGATAGCCGCAATAAGGGTGAACTGTTCGTTAAGACGACGGCTGCCATTCTTGCAGCAAACGGCGTGACTGCCCTCGTGTATCCCAAGATTTCTCCTGTGCCGACGCTCTCCTGGGCCGTCCGTGATCTTAAGTGCTCCGGTGGCATTTGCATGACCGCTAGTCATAACCCGGCGCCGTATAACGGCTATAAGGCCTATGGCCCCGACGGCTGCCAGATCACCAGCGAGGCCGCCGATGCAATTTCTAAGGCTATCGCCGAGACGGATACGTTCACCGGCGTGAAGTCCATGGACTTCGATGAGGCTCTTGAGCAGGGTCTGGTCAAATGGATCGATGACTCGTGCCTCGAGCGTTATTACGACGCCGTTCTCGCCCGCGGTGTTACGAATCTTTCTGCCGAGGAGATTGCTGGCGCACCGCTCAAGCTTGTCTATACGCCGCTGAATGGTACCGGCCTCATTCCCGTCACCACGGTGCTCGAACGCGCTGGCATCACTGATGTCACGGTTGTTCCCGAGCAGAAGGAACCTAACGGCGATTTCCCGACCTGCCCGTATCCTAACCCCGAGATCCGTCAGGCCATGCAGAAAGGCATCGATCTCTGTGAGCTGGTTCACCCTGATTTGCTGCTTGCAACCGATCCTGACGCCGACCGTGTTGGCGTTGCCGTTAAGAATGGCGACGACTATCTGCTGCTGACCGGCAATGAGATGGGCGTTCTGCTGCTCGACTATATCTGCAAGACCCGTGCTGCCCGCGGTGAGGACCTCACTAAGAAGGTTGCCGTTACTACTATCGTTTCTTCCGCCATGGTCGATGCTCTGGCCGAGGAGTATGGCTTTGAGCTTCGTCGCTGCCTGACGGGCTTCAAGTACATCGGTGACATCATTACCTCACTTTCCGATGCTGGTGAAGTCGATCGCTTTATCTTCGGTTTTGAGGAGAGCTACGGCTATCTGGCTGGCGACCATGTGCGCGACAAGGACGCCGTGAGCACTTCGTTGCTGATTTGCCAGATGGCTCAGTATTACAAGCTGCAAGGTAAGAACCTCGCCGATGCGATGCACGAGCTGTACGAGAAGTATGGCTACTATCACAATAAGACGATTTCGCTGAGCTATCCGGGTGCTGAGGGTGCGGCAAAGATGGCCGGCATCATGGCCGGTCTGCGCGAGAACCCGCCTGCGGAGCTCGCCGGTTCTAAGATTGAGGCCGTCGTGGATTACAACACCTGCGTGAACGGCCTGCCGAAGGCTAATGTCATTGAGTTCGATCTCGAGGGTGGCAACAAGGGTATCGTCCGTCCTTCTGGCACCGAGCCCAAGATCAAGCTGTATATCTTTGCCAAGGGCGCGGATGTCGCCGAGGCTGATGCAGCACTTGACGCGATTGAGGAGTCCGGTCGCAAGCTGTTGGCCTAAGGCTTTGAAAGCCTATTTCTATAGATAGACGAAAGAGGGGGTCTCGGAAACGAGGCCCCCTCTTATATTATCCAGTCAGCCGAGAGTCCTTATATGTGAAGGAAATGTGTACGCCCAGATTCCCGCCCACGGCGCCCCTCCGGTCTGG
>CABOHA010000011.1 GCA_902399975.1 Coriobacteriaceae bacterium
CATGAGCATGCCCTTCTGGCGCGAGGACCTCTAAGGTTTTCAAAGACCCGTACAGGTCTTACTACAAACATCTAGCTGCCATTAGATGTCTCCCATTGGGGCGGTGCGGATCTTTCGCACCGCCCCATTCATGTTTAATGACGCTAAATGAAGATCAGATAAGGTGGCCATGGATATCAAGACAATCGGTGTTGAGGAATGGCTCAACGTTTGGGAGAAGAGTGCTACCTGGGATATCGCTCAGTCGACGATCTCGTCGCTGACCATGGGCGAGCTTCGCGCACTGGACGAGCAGGACGGCGCCACGTTCTACGAGCGCCTGGATCGCGAGAAGATGAACTACGGCTGGATCGAGGGATCGCCGGAATTTAAGGCCGAGGTCGCCAAGCTGTATCGTCGCGATGTCAATCCCGATCACATTCTGCAGACCAATGGCTGCACGGGCGCCAACCTCAACGCCATCATGGCCGTTGTGGAGCCCGGCGATCACGTGATTGCCGAGTGGCCTACCTATGCGCCGCTCTACGAGATTCCGCGTACGCTGGGTGCCGAGGTCGAGTATTGGGAGCTCCGCGAGGAGCTCGGCTGGAAGCCCGATATCGATGAGCTCAAGCGCTTGGTGCGCCCCAACACCAAGCTCATCTGCATCAATAACGCATCGAACCCCATCGGTACGGTGCTCGATGCCGATATGCTCGGGCAGATTGCCGAGATTGCCCGTTCGGTGGGCGCCTACGTGCTGTGCGACGAGGTGTATCTGCCGCTCGGGAACACCGAGTCCTTTATGTCGATGGCCGACGTGTACGAGAAGGCCATTGTCACCAACTCGGTGTCCAAGACCTATTCGACGCCTGCGGCCCGCGTGGGCTGGGTCGTGGCCAACGAAGAGGTGTCCAACCGCATCCGCACCTATCGTGACTACACCATGATCTGCGGCGGCGTGTTCAACGACGCCCTGGCGACCTACGTGCTCGAGCACAAGGACAAGATTCTCGAGCGCAACCGTAAGATCGTGTTTGGCAACCGCGATATCGCGCAGGCTTGGATCGATACGCAGCATCGCGTTTCCTGGACGGCCCCGCAGGGAATATCCACCTCGTTTATCCAGCTGGATATTCCCGAGGATGACGAGGAATTCTGTAAGCGCCTGTTGGCCGAGAGGGGAGTGCTGCTGGTCCCCGGCAGCCGCTTTGAGCTTCCCTGCGGCGCACGCCTGGGCTACTGCGCGAGCGAAGACGTTCTTCGCGAGGGCCTGAGGCTTTTGGGCGAGGCACTGGCGGAGTTCGATCGCTAGGATTCCGACGATTTTCGAGGGCCTTATCCAAATTGGCCGAAGATAATCGAAAACGGACCCGTTTCCCTAGGGGAAGCGGGTCCGTTTTTCTATACCGAGAAGTCAAGTTGTTACAAATGGGGCCGTAAAGCGAGCCGGTATCCGCTGGGCCTTATACTGAACTTCCGGTGAACGGTACCAAGCGTCTGGTAAACGGTAATATGCATACCAGAAATGAATAGGACAAACTTTTTTCTGAATAAAAATGAAAATGGTTGAGACGCGGTATGAATCGCTAATTCTATTCATAGCTTTATTAGAAATATGCAATTTGAGGGTGGTTCAATAAAGTTAAGTTCCATTTGCTATTTGGACTGAAAACGCGTTTTAGCACGTAAATACACTTTATTATATCAAAGTGTGCCATGCGTGAAGTATATGTGTATGCCGTTCACCCCCTATAAAAAACCGTTCGGGGGCAAGGTGGAAGTATGGGCTGATTTTGGATATAAATATGTCGTCAGCAATAACGCCTCACACGGAGGGGCGCTAACGAATCGGCCCTGACAAGGGCCCGAAAGAAAGGTAGGAGGCCATGACGAAAGGTCTGCA
>CABOHA010000012.1 GCA_902399975.1 Coriobacteriaceae bacterium
CCCTAAGAGCGAACCACCCTTTTTAAGGGTGGTTCTGATTGCCTGCATGTCCTCGGCAGCATTTGCCCAAATGGTGAATGCTGGTGCCGGCAGGTTGCCGAGCGTGTATCGCGGGTATACCTCATGCGTACCATGATCCAAACACTGTGAGGTGTCTGCGCGTGTGCGCGATAATTCATTTTGGAACTGACGGTTGGCGCGCTCGCGTCGATGAGGACTTCACTGCCGATAACGTTGCCCGTATCGCCGATGCCGTCGGCGAGTTGTGGCAAAAGACCAATCCGGGCAAAACGGTATATATAGGGTTCGACACTCGGCCCCTGGCGCGCGAGTTCGCTGAGCTTGCGGCGGGTGTGCTAGCAGCGCACAGGCTAGACGCCGTGCTCGCTTCGCGACCTGTTCCGACCCCTGCCCTTACGTGGGCGGCGGCTTATGACGGTGAGGCGTGCGGCGCGCTCATGGTGACGGGGTCCCATCATCCGCAGGGTTATCTGTGTCTCAAGATTCGCATGGGTGACGGCTCGACCGCCAACCAGGATGTCATCGAAGAGCTCGAAGAGACCATGGCTCCCGAGCCAATGGGGATCGAGGGGCAATATCGCACCGCGGATATCATTCCTGACTATATGCAGGCGGTGGCATCGTTTGTCGATGCCGAAGCCATCCGCGCCGCGCACCTGCGCGTGGTTGTTGATCCCATGGGCGGCGCAGCTCAGGGCTATCTAGCCGACTTGCTGCGCGAGCTTGGCGTTGAGGTGCACGAGATTCATGCCGGGCAGGCACCTGACCAAGAAGATATCTGCCCCGACCCCGTTGAGCCGTGGGTGGACGCTTGCGAGCGCACGGTTATCGAGGACGGAGCTTGCGCTGGCCTGGTGACCGACGGCGACGCCGACCGTATCGGCGCGGTTGACGAGCGCGGCAGATATATACATCCGCATCAGATCATGGCGCTCGTTTTGGGCGACTTGGTTCAATTTCGTAATTTGGAGGGGCGCGTCGTTGTCAATCTTTCATGCTCGACGCTCGTGCGTCGCATTGCCGAGGCGCTTGGCTGCCGCGTGACCGTCAAACCAGTCGGTTTCAAATATATAGCGGCGGAGATGAAGAAGGGCGGCGTCCTCATGGGCGGCGAAGAAGCCGGTGGTATCGGCATCGCCGCGCATATGCCCGAGCGCGATGGAATCCTCGCCTGTCTGATTCTGTGCGAGCTTATGGCAAAGACGGACGCGCCTTTGGGCGTTCTGGTCGACCAACTCGAGGACAGTTTTGGTAAGACGAGTTACGGTCGACGTGATTTGCGCCTTGAGGCCGAAGATGCCGAAACGTTACGAACCCTGCTGCCGGGCGTAAACCCCAAGTCGATTTGTGGCAAGGTGCCGCAAAACGTTAGTCATATGGACGGCTTGCGTCTGTCATTCGAGGATGACACGTGGCTGCTGGTCCGTCCTAGCGGGACCGAACCAGTGGTGCGCGTCTACGCCGAGGGGTTCTCGGTGGAAGAACGCGATGAGTTGCTCGATGCTGGCTGTGCTTTAGCTAGGGGGACGTATCCGCTTTAACCATGAGACTGCCTTATATAAAGAGATGCTCGGCGAGTGGTAGTTAACGGCTGGCAAACGTTAGTCGGATCACAAGATATGTAGGAAATATGTACGCCCAGATTCCCGCCCACGGCGCCCCTCCGGTCTGG
>CABOHA010000013.1 GCA_902399975.1 Coriobacteriaceae bacterium
GAAAACCTTAGAGGTCCTCGCGCCAGAAGGGCATGCTCATGCAGCGCGGGCCGCCACGGCCGCGGGAGAGCTCGGCGGAGGGCACGACGAGAAGGTCCAGGCCCTCCTTGTACAGCACGTCGTTGGTGACGGTGTTGCGGGCGTAGACGCAGATCTTGCCGGGCTCGACGCACAGGGTGTTGGAGCCGTCGTTCCACTGCTCGCGGGAGGCCGCGATCGGGTCGCCGCCGCCGCAGGGGATCAGCTTGACCTGGTCGACGCCGGTGGCGTCCTCCAGGACGTGCTCGAGGGTGTCCTCGATCAGGCGGATGTTCACGTCGCCCGGGTTCTTGCCGGCGGTCAGCTCGTAGACGCGCAGGGTGCCCATGATGGCGGGGTGGATCGTGAACTTATCGACGTCGATCTGGGTGAAGACCGTGTCGAGGTGCATGAAGGCGCGCGAGACGGGGATGTCGAAGGCCAGGATGCGCTCGACCTTGGAGTCGGAGTTCCAGAAGATGTTCTGGGCCATGACGTCGATCGCGGCGGCCTGGGTGCGCTGGGAGATGCCGACGGCGAGGGTCTTCTCGTTGATGTTCAGCACGTCGCCGCCCTCGGTGTGGAACTGGCAGTCGCGGCGGAAGTACAGGGAGACGTCCTTGTAGTCGGGGTGGTACTTGAAGACGTACTTGCCGTACAGGGTCTCGCGGTTGCGGGTGACCGAGTACATGCGGTTGAGGTTGACGCCCTCGCCGACGACCGCGAACGGGTCGCGGGTGAAGTAGAGGTTGGGCATCGGGTCGATGATCAGGTCGGACTCGGACTCGGAGTTGACCAGGGAGTCGAGGGTCGTGGACGCCGTGAGGGGCATGTCGATCTCGGCCTTGGTCATGCCGGCCATGGTCTTCTTGACGAACTCGAGGTTGTCCTCGATGGAGTCCAGCTTCTCGCGGACGATCTGCGGCATCTGCTGGCCGCGGATGCCCGCCTCGGCGATGTACTGGTCGGTGAACTCGGCGCGGGCGCCGGGGACCTGGTCGAACACCTCTGCGACGAGGTTCTCGAGGTAGAGCACCTCCACGCCCTGGTCCCTCAGGATCTGGGCGAAGGTGTCGTGCTCCTGCTGCGCGACCTCAAGGAACGGGACGTCGTCGAACAGGAGTCGCTCGAGCTCGTCGGGCGGCAGGTTGAGGAGCTCGTCGCCGGGACGGTGCAGGCAGACCTTCCTGAGCTTGCCGATCTCGGAAGGCACGTGCAGACCTTTCGTCATGGCCTCCTACCTTTCTTTCGGGCC
>CABOHA010000014.1 GCA_902399975.1 Coriobacteriaceae bacterium
CCCCCCCACACCTAGCGTCCATCGTTTACGGCTGGGACTACCAGGGTATCTAATCCTGTTCGCTCCCCCAGCTTTCGCGCCTCAGCGTCGGTCTCGGCCCAGAGGGCCGCCTTCGCCACCGGTGTTCCACCCGATATCTGCGCATTCCACCGCTACACCGGGTGTTCCACCCTCCCCTACCGGACCCAAGCCGCGGAGGTTCCGGGGGCTTCGGGGGGTTGAGCCCCCCGCTTCGACCCCCGGCCTGCCGGGCCGCCTACGCGCGCTTTACGCCCAATGAATCCGGATAACGCTCGCCCCCTACGTATTACCGCGGCTGCTGGCACGTAGTTAGCCGGGGCTTCTTCTGCAGGTACAGTCTTGACTCTTCCCTGCTGAAAGCGGTTTACGACCCGAAGGCCTCCGTCCCGCACGCGGCGTCGCTGCGTCAGGGTTCCCCCCATTGCGCAAGATTCCCCACTGCTGCCTCCCGTAGGAGTCTGGGCCGTGTCTCAGTCCCAATCTGGCCGGTCGGTCTCTCAACCCGGCTACCCGTTGTCGGCACGGTGGGCCGTCACCCCGCCGTCTACCTGATGGGCCGCGGAGCCATCCCCTCCCGTCGGGGCTTTAGCCGGGGTGCCATGCGGCACCCCGGGGTATCCGGTATTACCCGTCCTTTCGGGCGGCTATCCCGGGGGAGGGGGCAGGTTCTCCACGTGTTACTCAGCCGTTCGCCACTCGCTTCCCTCCGGAGAGGGGTGCCGTTCGACTTGCATGTGTTAGGCGCGCCGCCAGCGTTCATCCTGAGCCAGGATCGAACTCTCCGTCCAAAATATATGGGCTTCGAGCCCGTCCGGTCCTCACAACTGTTACGCTGATCGGTTCCGTTCGATTCATATGGTTCTGTATAGGAAAAGGAATTTCTCGGGGCCGCCTCTCGGCGGCCTTGCGAAAAACAAATCCAAGTTAGACCATTTCAAATGGTTCGATGTCTGCCCGGATGCGACAC
>CABOHA010000016.1 GCA_902399975.1 Coriobacteriaceae bacterium
CACAAGGTCAAAGGCGGCACCATGATCCTCCTGGTCGACAAGATCGTGCGTTGAACGGGTGCCGCGAGCATGGTAGTATTTCACGACGTGGTGCAACGCTTCTCTACACGGAAGTCCTCCATTACCTTTGCAACCACTAATCATAAGGGCTCTTGGCGCAACGGTTAGCGCAGGGGACTCATAATCCCTGGGTTCTGGGTTCGAATCCCGGAGGGCCCACCAGGTTTTTCAACAGACCAGGCAATATGTCTGGTCTGTTTTCTTTTTCATCGCAGTGGTTTTCACTTACAAATAGCCTGCCTACTCACTTCCGGGCGCCCTCGGTCGGCTGCGCGCGACGCTGCCGCACGGAACCGGCCCATCTACTACGTTTAGCCCCGACCCCTCGACCATACCCCGTATTTCGCGAAAACCGCAGGCCGTCTACCTGCGGATTTATTTTTGCCCGAGACGTCATGGTCGGGGGATGTGGGCCAAACGTAGTAGATGGCCCGGTTCCGTGGCGTGAGGTCCCCGGGGGCGGCCGGGCGGGTGCCGGGAAGGAGGGCGGCGGCCACGCCGCCGCCCGCGGGGCGCGCCCCGCGGGCA
>CABOHA010000017.1 GCA_902399975.1 Coriobacteriaceae bacterium
CGAACTTAGAAGGGGGGAGGCCTCGCGGCCTCCCCCTTTTTTGCGTTATATAAACCGACATTTGCCCTATCTGTTTTAGGTGTGTTCGGATTGGCTTTAGTCGAGGGCATCGTAGTCGTTCGCGGTGAGGCAGAGCCGATCTTTTTACTCATGTCGCTTTCTGGTGGCGCTCAGTCGGCTCCAGAGTTCTGTCGCCACGTATATCCGGACGGATTTTTTGCTCCTTATTTCCAGTACATTAATTAAGGGGCATTGTTTTAATCAAATACACTCCGCCAGTGGGGACTCTATCTAATTAGTGATAGAGCCCCCACTGGCGTTTATATAGGTTTGTTAACGTTGTCCTTCAATTTATTACGGGCTAACTAGCGGAGATCGATGAGGGTATAAAGATACTATGTCTACAGTGGACAGCAAGATTCCCGAGGTCATACGGTCTGTCCAAGTTTTATGACCATACGCGTGACTCTGAGCATCTCGGAGCCCAGTTAGTTGATTTGTGAACAAAATATGGAGTGCGCGATTCCCGCCCCCGGCGCCCCTCGGGTCTGGCAATATATCTCCTTGCCGCGCGGCCCGGTCGGAC
>CABOHA010000018.1 GCA_902399975.1 Coriobacteriaceae bacterium
CGCATCCGGCAGCTTCGCGGTCATGCTCCAGAACGGGAGCGTGATGATGCCGGGGGTCATCTCGCCCACGCCGAGCTCCAGCAACAGCACGCGGCGATCGCTGCGCTCGCGCACGAAGCGCTCGTATCGTCCGAGGCTCTCGCGCCATGCCGCACCTTGCAGAAACGTGTCGTCGCGCACCCACGGCACAAGCTGCCAGCCGCAATGCGGGCATCGGGGGACATCCTCGCTGCGGACCTCGAACCCCGCCATGCCCGCGAGCATGCGCTCGACGTAGGGGCTCGCATCGAAGAGCTCGTCGCAGCATGGCTGCTTGCACTGAAGGTGCGCGAAGCTTCCCTGATAGTTGCAGATCCTCTCGGTGGGAAACGTCTTCTCGACTTGGGTGTCTACATTGGTGCTCAGGATGAAGTAGTCCTTATGGCCGATGAGGGACCGTAGGTCGAGATAGGGCTGCGAGGCCAGCTCGCGCAGCATGAAGTCGATGTATCGCGCGTAGTAGGCCCATTGCTGCTCGAGGCTGGGGTAGAGGTGGTAGAAGCCGTCGAAAAGGCTCTTGA